>NZ_VUNG01000047.1 GCF_009695775.1 Hallella mizrahii
ATAATTATACAGAGACTAAAACAAGGGGAAACTTAAACGGGCTTTCTACGAAAGAAAGCCATTGTTAAGCCAGAAACGGCAAAGCAAGGGCCAAATTGTATAGTGTCTCAAATGGAGGTTTCTTTATTTCAGGGGGTCGCTGAGGCGTGTGGAGAGGCCTGCTTCCAGTGGTATCGCGATTATGCCCGTCGCGACTATGCCATGCCCGCTTACACCCAGGGCTATACCGCTGACCGCGGCGATGGCACTTTTGTCAATCCGATTATCAATGCCGACTTCCCCGATCCCGATGTGATCCGCGTGGGCGACACCTATTATTATGCCTCCACGACCATGTTCCATTTCCCGGGTATCACGTTGCTCAAGTCCCACGACCTGGTCAACTGGCAGTACTGTGCCAATCCGTTACTGCAAATCAACAATTCCGATGCCTACAACCTGCTCAACGGTAAGAATCATTACAGTCAGGGCCAGTGGGCACCGAGCCTGAAATACCACGACGGAAAATTTTTTCTCAACTTCATTGCCTTTGGCGATGACGGTGGCGACTTCATGCTCACCGCCACAGATCCCGAGGGAGTGTGGCAGATGAAGAAGCTCGATGGCTTCTACTACGATTCGGGCTTTCTCTTCGACGATGGTCCGGATGGCGACGGCAACATCTATGTAGCCAGCGGCATCGGTGACATCACCGTCACGCGCCTCTCCTCTGATTTCAAGGCACAGGAGAGCAAGAAGGTCATTAGTGTGGGCAATGGCTGTGAGGGCAGTCATATGTACCATATCGGAGACTATTACTATATCTATGCGACCTATGGCGGTACCGAGGGCTCACAGACCATCTTCCGCTCCAAAGCGCCGATGGGTCCCTACGAAGAGCATCCTACACGTGTCTTCGCCCATCAGCATATCCATCAGGGCGCTTTGGTACAGACACAGACCGGTGAGTGGTGGACCATTCTCTTCAAGGATGCCGGTGCCATCGGACGTGTGCCTTATCTCGAACCCGTGGTGTGGAGAGACGGCTGGCCCGTGATCGGCAACGACGGCGTCGACGTGTCCAAGGATGGAAAAGCCTATCCCAAACCCAATGTGGGACAGGCTTATCCTGCTGCAACGCTGACGGCCAATGAGACCTTCACGGGGGCTTCTCTCGGCAAGATGTGGGAATGGAACCACAACGCCGATCCCACGGCATGGAGTCTGTTTGAGCGACCGGGCTGGTTGCGGCTTCGTACCACAGGCGTCACCTCCGACCTCATGCAGACCCGCAACTCACTCACCACACGCATCCTCGGTACAGCCGCTGAGGGCACGGCCGCCCGGCAGGTGGCTGACAGCTATGGCACGGTCAAGATCGATGTCAGTGGCATGGCCGACGGTGATGTGGCCGGACTGGCCGTCTTCCAGGACCCGTATGCCTACATTGGCATTGCTGCCTCCAACGGCAAACGTCATCTTGTCGCCATGCACTCGGCTTACGACGACAATGGCCGGACCGTTGCCGAAGAGCGGCAGGAAGGACCTGAGATCAGTGCCGACGTGGTCTATCTGCGGGCCCGTGCCAATTTCGGCAACGCCACGGCAACGTTCTACTACAGTACCGACAACGCCACGTGGCACGCCTTTGGTCCCACGCTGAAGATGCGCTACACGCTCAAGGTGTTCGTCGGCAACCGCTTCTACCTCTTCAACCAGGCCACAAAAGCCAATGGAGGACATGTGGATATTGACTGGTTCTCCACAGAGCCCACTTTCTCCGAGGACGCTTTCTATGCTCCCGGCACCCTGAAGACATTCAGCAAAGCCGACCTGACCATGGCGGACCTTCGTGTCGACACCACGCGCTTGACACTGTTGCCCGGCGAGCGGCAGACACTCAACGTCACGCTCGTTTCCGCCTCTGGCCTGCAAACCAATGTGGTGGGCAGTTGCGTGATCAGAAGCTCCCGTCCCGAAGTGGCCAGCGTGGAGCAGGGGGCCATCGTCGCAGGCACCACACCCGGCGAGGCCACCGTCAGCGTGACCTACACCGACGTCTTTGGCAACAGCCTCACGCTTGACATTAACGTCAAGGTGACGCATTTCCCACTCGTCGATGGTAAGTTCAATCCCAGCATCTGGGAGAAAGGCACGTTCCGCAGCAGCGACGGCTATCTCCTGACGGGCACCTATGGCTTTGGTGGCTGGCAGTATGCCGCGCCCCTCGACCTGAGTGCTTATAAATATGTAGTGGTGGAGCTGAAACAGCCAGCTGCTGTCTTTTCTTCGTTCCGCCTTTTCGACCAGAATAATTATTGGACCAATCCGGCCATCGTCGAGCTCACTGGCAAACAAAAGGTGGTGATCGACTTGCATCAGATGACCAACGAGAAAGGCGTGGCGGTCGATCCCAGTCATATCTTTATTGCCGGCTTCTGGACTAATGGCAGTGGCCCGCTCTACATCGGTGACGTGTTTGTCAGCAACGACGGATCGACGCCTGTCACGGCAGTAGGGCAGATCGCCCTCGATTCCCATTCCCGGGTGGTGACCAGTGAGTATTACGATCTGAGTGGGCGACGCCTGGGTGGTCTTCTTCCTCAGGGCGTGACGGTCGCTCGCCAGCACTTGTCCGACGGCTCCGTCAGGGTTGTCAAGCAAGTGAGATAGTCCGCTTTTCTTTTCCTTGTTTTCGATCTTCTCCCCCGGCCGTGCAGCATCCTTGACGGTCGGGGGCTTTTGTTCTCATGAAACCACAGCCTTCACCACTACGGAAAATGGGCGTTAAATAGCATTAAAGCCTTAAGAAAAAGACAGTAAGAGCTACGCTATGTGGAAAATTATTGGTAAATTTGCACGCAATAAATTTCTAAAAATCGTTTTATGTCATCATTTGTTGCAGATAAAATTGTGATGGACGGACTCACATTTGATGATGTCCTGTTGATTCCTGCTTATTCAGAAGTGCTTCCTAAGGAAGTGTCGTTGAAAACCAAGTTTTCACGTCACATCGAACTCAACGTTCCTTTCGTCACGGCCGCTATGGACACGGTGACCGAGTCGTCGATGGCCATTGCCATCGCACGGGAGGGTGGTATCGGTGTCATTCATAAGAATATGTCTATCGAAGAGCAGGCTCGTCAGGTGGCCATCGTCAAGCGTGCAGAGAACGGTATGATCTATGACCCGATCACGATTCGTCGCGGCCGCACCGTCAAGGATGCTTTGGATATGATGCACGACTATCATATCGGCGGCATTCCTGTGGTTGATGAAGAAAACCACCTCGTGGGTATTGTCACTAACCGCGATCTCCGTTTCGAGCGTCACATGGATAAACTCGTTGACGACGTGATGACATCAGAGAATCTGGTCACTACACACCAGCGCACAGATCTGTCCGCTGCTGCACAGATTCTTCAGGAAAACAAAATAGAGAAACTCCCCGTGGTTGACAATGCCAACCATCTCGTGGGTCTGATCACTTATAAGGATATCACGAAGGCCAAGGACAAGCCGATGGCCTGCAAGGACGACAAGGGCCGTCTGCGTGTTGCTGCTGGTGTCGGTGTCACTGTTGATACGCTCGACCGTGCACAGGCCTTGGTAGAGGCTGGTGTTGATGCCATTGTCATTGATACCGCTCATGGCCACTCCAAGGGAGTGGTGGGTAAGCTCCATGATGTGAAGGCTGCCTTCCCTAACTTGGATGTTATCGTCGGCAATATTGCTACTGGCGAGGCCGCCAAGTATCTCGTTGACAATGGCGCAGACGCTGTCAAGGTGGGTATCGGTCCGGGTTCTATCTGCACCACGCGTGTTGTTGCCGGTGTCGGTGTGCCTCAGCTGAGTGCTGTCTATGATGTCTACTCCGCATTGAAGGGTACAGACGTGCCTTTGATCGCTGACGGTGGCCTGCGCTATTCGGGTGATATCGTCAAGGCATTGGCTGCCGGTGGCAACAGTGTCATGATCGGTTCACTTGTTGCCGGCACCGAGGAGAGTCCTGGTGAGACGATTATCTTCAACGGTCGTAAGTTCAAGAGTTATCGTGGCATGGGCTCTTTGGAAGCCATGGAGCAGAAGAACGGTTCCCGTGACCGCTATTTCCAAAACGACATCCGCGATGCCAAGAAGCTTGTGCCGGAGGGTATTGCCGGCCGTGTGCCTTACAAGGGCACCGTACAGGAGGTGATCTATCAGCTTGTCGGTGGCCTGCGCTCTGGTATGGGCTATTGTGGTGCTCCTGACATCGTACGCCTGCACGACGCTAAGTTCACCCGCATCACCAATGCTGGTGTGCTTGAGAGCCATCCTCACGATATCACGATCACGAGTGAGGCACCGAACTACTCACGCCCTGAGTAATCATTACTTTGCATGAACAATTTTCTTTCAAGGAAACATCTCTTTGTGGGCGCCATGCTGCTGTGTGGCACCCTCTCTTTTGCTCAGAGCGACGATCCCGTCATCATGACCATCAACGGTCATCCGGTTCTTCGCTCTGAGTTTGCGTATTCCTATAAAAAGAATAACACCAATGGTGTGCTCGACCGCAAGAGTGTGCGCGACTACGTGCCACTGTTTGTCAACTATAAGTTGAAGGTGGAGGCTGCCAAGGATGCACATCTCGACACGTTGTCGTCTTATCAAAAGGAGTTTGCCTGTTATCGCGACCAGCAGATCCGTCCGGCAATGATCGACAGTACGGACATAGAGGCTGAGGCCCGTAAGATTTACGAGGAGACCCGTCAGCGCATCGACGGCAACGGCGGCATGGTGCGTGTGTCGCATATCCTCATCGCCATGAAGCAAAAGGCTACACCCGATGAGGAGAAGGTGGCCAAACAGCGTATCGACTCGGTCTATACCGCTTTGCAGCAGGGAGCTGACTTTGCCGCGTTGGCGCGCAAAGTATCTCAGGATCCCGGTTCAGCCAGTGAGGGAGGACAGTTGCCTTGGATTGTCAAGGGACAGACCTTCCAGGAATTTGAGAATCAGGCGTGGAGCTTGAAAGACGGCCAGATGAGCAAGCCTTTCCTCTCACCGGCCGGCTGGCATATCATTTTGCGGCAAGGCCATCAGCTGTTCTTCTCTTACGACAGCCAGCGCGCTGACATTCTCCGGTTCATCGACCAGCGCAACTTGCGTGAGCAGATCATCAATCAGAAACTCGACACACTGGCCAAAGAGCACCATACCACTCCCGACGCTGTGTTGGCGGCTAAGCGGAAAGAGATGGAGAAGCAAGATCCTAATCTGAAGTATCTCATCCAAGAATATCACGATGGCCTGTTGCTCTTTGCCATTGCCGACAGCGTGGTATGGGAGAAAGCCAAGAACGATGAGGCTGGCTTGGAGCAGTACTTCCGCAAAAACCGTAAGCGCTACCGTTGGGACGCGCCCCGCTTCAAGGGCATCGCCTATTGCACGCGGGCGCAGGAGGATATAGCTAATGTGAAGAACACCGTGAAGAAGTTGCCCTTCAGCCAGTGGGCAGAGAAGCTTCGCACCACTTTCAACGCCGACTCCGTGTTGCGTATCCGTGTGGAGAAAGGCATCTTCCGCATGGGCGACAATGCTTTAGTGGACAAAGAAGTCTTCGGCAAGGACACGATCGCCAAACCTGTCAAGGACTATCCCTATATGGCTGTGTACGGCAAGAAGCTGAAGGCACCCAAAGAGATGGACGACGTGCGTGAGCTCGTCGTGGCTGATTATCAGGATGCCTTGGAGAAAGAGTGGGTAGAGCAGCTCCGCCGCAAGTATCCTGTTACCGTCAACGAGGCTGTCGTCGACACGGTCAAGTAAGAAACAGATCAGAAAAAGCAATATGAAAATCATCAATCAGCGTCATATTCCCATTGTCGCAGCACTCTTGTTGGCTGCGGCCTCTCTTTCGGCCATGACCACAGTGCCCGGTCTGTCGGGCTCTTGGAGTCGTGGCGCTTCAGATTCTACGTCACATGACAGTACGGGCAAGGAAGAGACTCCTATTCCCGAAAGCAGTGTCATCGACGAAGTCGTGTGGGTAGTGGGTGATGAGCCCATCCTCAAGTCCGATGTGGAGATGATGCGTATGCAGGGGCAGCAGGAAGGTATGACGTGGGGAGGCAATCCCGACTGTGCCATTCCCGAACAGCTCGCCGTGCAGAAACTCTTCCTCCATCAGGCCGAGATCGACTCCATTGAAGTCAGTGAGTCTGAGATCGCTGCCGGTGTGCAGCAACAGCTCAACCGCTGGATAGAGATCGCGGGCAGCCAGGAGAAACTCGAAGAGTACCGCAAGGAGTCCATCAATGAGATCCGCAACGACATGCACGATGAGTTTAAGAACCAGCAGCTCATCCAGAAGATGAAACAGAAACTCGTCGAAGATGTCAAGGTCTCTCCAGCCGACGTGCGCAGCTATTTCCGCAAAGTGCCTCAAGACAGTCTGCCTTATGTGCCCACAGAGGTGGAGGTACAGGTGATACAGGTCTCTCCGAAGATCAAGCAGAGCGAGATCAACCGTGTCAAAGACGAGCTTCGTGGTTTCACCGAGCGCGTCAACAATGGTGAGACAAGCTTCTCCACTCTGGCACGTCTCTATTCCGAGGATCCGGGCTCTGCCCGTCAGGGTGGTGAGCTGGGCTTCATGGGCCGTGGCATGCTGGATCCTGCCTTTGCTCAAGTCGCTTTCAACCTGACAGATCCTAAGAAGGTGTCGAAGATCGTGGAGTCGGAATTCGGCTATCACATCATTCAGCTCATTGACAAGCGTGGCGACAAGATCAATGTGCGCCACATCCTGCTCAGACCTAAGGTGTCGCAGGACGAGATCGATGCCGCCGAGCACCGCCTCGACTCCATTCGCACCGACATCCTTGCCAACAAGTTTACCTTTGAGGCCGGTGCCTCCTATATCTCTGATGACAAGGACACCAAAAACAACCAGGGGCTCATGTCCAACAGCACTGCCGACGGCATGACCTCGCGCTTCCAGATGAAGGAACTGCCCACAGAGATCGCACGTGTCGTCGACACGATGAAGGTCGGTGAGATCTCCGCGCCCTTCACACGTATCAACAGCAAGAACAAGACCGTGGCGTGCATCATCAAACTCAAGAGTCGGGTGGACGGACACCGTGCCACCATCACAGAAGACTTCCAGGTGATGAAGGATGTCGTTCTGGCCAAAGAGCGGGAGAAGGTGCTCAATGACTGGGTCGTCGACAAGATCAAGCATACCTATGTCAGAGTCAACGACCGCTATAAAGATTGTAAATTTCAATATCAGGGATGGATCAGATGACGTTCCGCAGATTTTTCCAACACTTATCATATAGGCATGGAGCCGTTTCCCTTACGGCTCTATGCCTCTTTGCACTTTGTATGCTGACCGCCTTTGCAGCACCACGCAAACGCAAGGCGGTGGACGACAGAGTCTATCTCGTACATGCCGATGAGTTGAAGTTCGACATGTACGGGCCTAATCCCGACGCGCAGATCGTCAAGGGACATGTACACTTCCGGCACCGGGGAGCCACGCTGACGTGCGACTCGGCTTATTTCTACCAGACGACAAACTCTGTACGGGCCATGGGACATGTGCATTTCCGTCAGCCGCAGGACAATATCACGCTCACCTGTCAGCGTGCATGGTACGACGGTGAGGAGCAGCTCATGGAGGCACGCAACAATGTCGTGCTCCATCATGCCCGACAGACATTATACACCGACTCGCTCAACTACGACCGGCTCTACAACAACGCGTATTTCTTTCGTGGCGGACGACTCATCGACGGATCGAGCAAGCTCAGTTCTGACTGGGGAGAGTACAACACTCAGACCAAGCAGGCGGTCTTTTACTACGATGTGCAGCTCCATACGCCCAAGACACGTGTCTCCACCGATACGCTCTATTACGACACCCGCACTTCGCGGGCACATGTCGTCGGACAGTACACCCCCAACAAGGGGCAGGGTACGCCACGTGCCTCACGCATCGTCAACGGGCAGAACGTGATCACCACCACCGACGCTTACTTCAATACCAAAACGGATAAGGCTGACCTCTATGGTCGCTCGACGGTTGTCAACAAGGAGAAGACCATCACTGCCGACACCTTATTCTATAATAGCAAGACCGGACGCAACTATGGGCGGGGAAATGTGGTGTATGTCGACAAGCGCAACAAGAATCAGCTCACCGCTCACCTCGTCGTCTACAACGAGAAGACCGGGCGAGGCTTCGCCACGGGGCGTGCCCTCGTCATGGACTACTCCCGTCCCGACACGCTGTGGATGCATGGCGACACGATGCGCGTGGAGACCTTCCATATCAACACCGACTCGGCCTACCGCAAGGTGCATTGCTATCCTCGGGTACGTATCTTCCGCAACGACGCGCAGGCTGTGTGCGACTCCCTGGTCTTCAACTCCAAGGACTCGTGCATGACGATGTATCGTGATCCTATACTCTGGAACGGGCAACGGCAGCTCTTGGGCGAGAAGATCCTGACGTTTATGAACGACACCACGATCCGGGAGGCTCATGTCCTCGGCCAAGCACTCTCTATCGAACTCATGCAGGACTCCATACACTACAACCAGGTGTCCTCCACCAATATGTTTGCCTATTTCCTCGGTGGCAAGATCCGGCGAAGCGATGCTGTGGGCAACGTGCGGGCCATCTTCTACCCCGTCGATGACAAGGACAGCACGCTGATCGGACTCAACTATATCGAGACCGATACCATGCGCTCTTTTGTCAACGACCAGCGCAAGCTCGAACGTATCTGGATGCCGAAAGCCCAGGGGACACTCTATCCGATGACACAGATTCCTCCTGGCAAGGACAAACTCGATGTCTTTGCGTGGTTTGACGATATACGGCCGAAGAACAAGGACGATGTGTTTATCTGGAAACCCAAGGCTTCGGGTACGGAGCTGAAACACATCAAGCGCCATGCCGCGCCGATCCAGCAGCTCGGCAATCATGCCGTTTCGGAAAAGGCGGAAGCGCCTGCGCCGGCTGCTGCCGGGGCGAAGAGTCATCAAGTGCCACCACCGAAGAAGACAGCACGTAAGCGATAGGAGCCCTTCCCTAGCCCTCCCCAAGGGGAGGGAATGGCAATACCCATTCTTCCCTCACACAGAGCCACGGAGCCACAGAGAAACGCGGAGCAACTCCTTATTATTATAGCTCACAGAGATAGCTTCGCCATTTTGAGGAATGCTGAGCTGCTCCGTGACTCTATGTCTTTGCGTGAGCAATAAATAATATAGTAACGATCGGTCTTAATCATATCGGCTTATGTTCTTCACTTCCCGTCGCCCCCGTCCCTTCCATCATACGTTCATCTACTACGATGAGCGGAGGGAGCGTCTGCGACAGTTGGAGGAGCACGCCCGTGAAGAACTGGCTGCTGAAGGTCAACTGCCCAAGGAGGGTAGGGCAGCGGAGTGCTCAACAGATGATGACGCAGAGGCACTGCGCCGTTTCCGTCCCGAGGTTCTGCGGGGTACCTTCCTTTCCGCCGACAGCCGTGTGCGCCGTCGCCGGCCGGGCTTGTTCTCGGGCCATCTGTTGCTGATCGTGCTCATCCTCCTGTGTGTCGTTTTGTTTGTTTTGATGTTATGACGTTATGAGTGATATTATCCAACTTCTTCCAGACTCCGTAGCCAACCAGATTGCGGCCGGCGAGGTCATCCAGCGCCCCGCCTCTGTCATCAAGGAACTCGTCGAAAACGCTGTCGACGCCGGTGCCAAGCACATCGATGTCGCCGTTGTCGATGCCGGACGTACTTCCATTCAAGTTATCGACGACGGCAAAGGCATGTCCGAGACCGACGCGCGCCTGGCCTTTGAGCGCCATGCCACGTCGAAGATCCGCAAGGCCGACGATCTCTTCGATCTCCACACCATGGGATTCCGAGGCGAGGCTCTGCCGTCGATCGCTGCCGTTGCGCAGGTGGAGCTGAAGACGCGGCAACGGGGTGAGGACATCGGTACGCATCTGTCCATCGCCGGTGGCAAGGTGACGGGGCAGGAGCCGTGTGCCTGTCCCGAGGGTTCTAACTTCATGGTGGAGAACCTCTTCTTCAACGTGCCTGCCCGACGCAAGTTTCTCAAGTCCAACAATACTGAACTTAACAATATCCTGACGGCGTTCCAGCGCATCGTGCTGGTCTATCCCGACATCGTCTTCCGTCTGCACAGCAACGACACGGAATTGCTCAACCTGCGTGCCTGCGGGCTGCGCCAGCGCATCGTCGACGTCTTTGGCAACCGTCTCAACCAGGATCTCCTGCCCGTGAAGGTGGAGACGTCGCTCTGTGGCATCCATGGCTTTGTGGGCAAGCCGGAGTCGGCAAAAAAGAAAAACGCACATCAGTATTTCTTTGTCAACGGACGCTATATGCGCCATCCTTATTTTGCCAAAGCGGTGATGGCGGCCTTTGACCGCCTGATCCCTCAAGGTGAGCAGGTACCTTTCTTCCTCTATTTCGATATCTCGCCGAAAGATATCGATGTCAACATCCATCCGACGAAGACTGAGATAAAGTTTGAAAACGAGCAGGCGGTGTGGCAGATCCTCAACGCTGCTGTCAAGGATGCTGTGGGCATCTTCAGCAATGCTACCACGCTGGACTTCGACACGGAGGGCAAACCCGACATTCCTGTCTTTGATCCCGACAATGGGGCTTCTATGCCGAAGGTGGACTTCGACCCGCAATACAATCCTTTCACGGCACCGGCTCCTTCCTCTGCCGGTTCTGGTGCCTTCCATCCTTCCCGTATGGGCTCAGAGAGCTTTCATGCTTCTCAGATGGGCTCTGAAGGCTTCCACGCCTCCCGCATGGGCGGCACGACATCGGCGTTTGCAGACTTCGATGCGCTGATGAGCGGTGCCTCGTCATCGTCTTTCAACGATGTGCCGTCTTCTGAGCCTGAGAATCTCTTCCCTCAGGAGAAGAGTGCTGCAACTGGTGCCAAGCAGGTGCTCGAGGAAAAGGCTCCCTCACACTATCAGTATAAGGGGAAGTATATCATGACTGCCGTCAAGTCGGGACTGATGATCGTGGATCAGCACAGGGCGCATATCCGCATCCTCTTTGAAAAGTATCAGAAACAGCTGGAGGCAAAGAAAATGCGGGCACAGAAGGTGCTCTTCCCTGAGTCGCTGCAGCTCACGGCACAGCAGCAGGTGACCTTGGGGCAGGTCATGCCGGAGTTGCAGGCGATGGGCTTTGAACTCACAAGCCTTGGGGGAAATACTTGGTCGGTCAATGCCATGCCGGAAGGATTGGACGGCATCAACGTGATGGATCTGCTTCACGACATGCTTGACGGTGTTCATGCTACGGGTGATGAGGCTTTGCAGAAGGTCAATGATCAACTGGCATTGACGATGGCACGTGCCGCCGCGATTCCATACGGTCAGGTGCTACAGAACGAAGAGATGGAGAATATCGTCAACAGCCTCTTCCTCTGCGGTAATGTCAACTACACGCCCGACGGCCATAAGATTCTCTGCATCCTCAAGCAGCAGGAGATCGAGCTGATGCTGGGGGAATAAGGGAAGTAAAGCCCTTCCCTAACCCTCCCCAAGGGGAGGGAATGGAGCCCTTCTCTAGCCCTCCCCAAGGGGAGGGAATGACAATACCCCATTCGTATGCAAGGGTGACATCACAATCGACAATACCCAATCGTGCGCAAGGGTGACAGTGTAGGGGTGGCCCATCGTGGCCGCCCTATCCCCCTTGAAAGTAATTTCTCACACGCAAAGCCACGGAGATTGACTCCTTATTATATATATAGTTCTCACAGAGATGGCTTTGCCATACAGAGTCCACAGAACTATCTTTTTTGTTTTTAACGCTCCATCTTCGATGGAATTAAGAAGATAACCGAATATAAAGAATATATACGAAGTCTATAAACAAAAAACCGAATATCAGGAACATTCCCGATATTCGGTTATTTTTTTTGTCTTTACTAAGAGCCTTAGCCTTGTTCTAAAGCCTCTCAAGCATCCCTAAAGCTTCCTGCCCGTCCTTGTGGGTTTCTCCATTCCCTCCCCTTGGGGAGGGCTAGGGAAGGGCTCTAGGGAAGGGCCTACTCAGCCACCTGCACAATAACGCGGCGGTTGAAGGAAACAGGAGACAGGTCGTTGTTGCCACCCTTACCGACAGTATTGATGTTGGCGCGGTCCACACCCATCTTCACGAGTTCGTCAGCGACGGTAGCGGCACGCTTCTCCGAGAGCTTCTGGTTGATCTCGGCAGCCCCCGTGGCACTGTCAGCATAACCGGTGACGTTGATCTTGCAGCCGTTGTCCTTAGCATACTGTGCGAGTGCCTTGACGTTGACCAGATCCTTCTGCGAGGCGATCTCGCTGCTGTTGATGTTAAAGAACACCGACACTGGTGTCGTGACAAATGGCTTCACAGGGGCTGGCGTATTGGCTTTCTCGCTGAGCAGCTTCTGCAGGCGTGCGTTCTCAGCGTTAGCGTCGTCGAGCTGAGCCCGCATGGCATCGGCCTCGCTCTGGCGCATGGCATTGATAGCGTCCACGTCAGGCACCTTGTTCCACTTTGCCTTGCCGAGTTTAAAGGTCAGACCCACCTCGGCATAGAGGTGATTGTCCTTGCTTCCCCAGCCGCGCTTACTCTGCTCCTTGCTATAGAAGGCTGGGTTGGTGGTGTAGCCGTCGAAGTCTTCCTCCATACGGTTCCAGCCACCTTCCACATAGATGCTTGTCTTGTCGCTCAAGCGCCAAGACGACTGCAAGCCTACGCTCAGCTGCATAGCGTATTTGTTGGCACTGCAGTTGCGGGAGAAACCGCCACCGGCGAAGGGAATCACATTCCACACACGGTTGGGGTTGTAGCCGAAAAGTAGGTTGCTCATGTTCAGCATCACCTGCTCGTTCAGTGTCCAGTACTTCATGCCATTGCCGGCGTTGTTGTCGTCAGTGACAGCCTTGCCCCAGATACCTTGCAGCTTGGTGCGGAGTCCGAGGCCCGGTGTGAACCACTTACCGATAGCGACAGAAGCACCCGGGTTGCTGCGGAACTTCTTAAACGGACTGTGGGAGAGCCCCAGACCGTGCTCTTCATTGCTGTACCAAGCGCTCCAGTCCACGCCAGCCTGAACAAACCAATTGCTCCAGAAGGAGTTGGTAGCCACGCTGTACTGTTGTACAGGAACTGTTTCCTGAGCATTCATGCTCATAGCGAAACCTGCAAAAGCCAATGCGATGAATAATTTTCTCATAATCTTAACTATTTAAATTAATTGATTTGGTATTCCTACTATATCGATCTGTTTAAATGCTTTTTGATGTTTACTTTTGATGCAAAGTTAATACTTTTTTTCTTATGTTGGTGTTTTTTCTTTGTTTTTTTTGTTTTAGCTGTTTTTTCTGTGTAGATGTCTATGTAACAATGTCTTTTTTGTAGTTAGCCCTCTATATAATAATGGTATAAGCAATCTGAGAATGGTATACGTATATTTCTTCATAGAGTGAAAAAGATCCGGCATCTATGTATGATACCGGATCTTTTTAGGAAGTGGAGTGCGAGGTTTAGTGCAGGCACTTCTTCTTTCCTTTTGTCAAGCTTGAGGACATACTGTCCTCCATCTCGTAGCGGGGTGCGTGCTTGGCAGTCTTTGCCTTCTTAGGCTTTTTGTTTCCTGCTGCTCCCATAATTGCAAACGATTTTATGTTGTGAATTATATTTTCGGGTGCAAAAGTATAAAAAATACCTTTTACCGCAAAAGGGTCTAGTACTGTTTAAACTAATTTAAACAAGAGCATTGTGAGGTGTGAGGGAAATTCCTTACGTTCATCGTTGCTTTTTCCAAAACTTTGCATTACCTTTGCAAATAAGCAAAAGCAAGCATAACACTCATAATGATGATGGAAACAGAAATCAAGATTGGAAACTATAATACGCTGAAGATGACGCGTGTGGCTGAGCGCCCTAACCCTCATGCCTATGGCGGAAAGGAGTCTTTCGGCATTTTCCTTGATGGTGGTAAGGAGGGCGAGATACTCATGCCGCAGAAATACGTGCCCGAGCACGTGAAGGCAGGCAGTGATGTGCACTGTTTTGTCTATCTCGACCAGGATGAACGGCTCATCGCCACCACCGAGAAGCCGTTGGCGAAGGTCGGTGACTTTGCCTATCTGAAATGCTCGTGGGTCAATGAGTACGGTGCCTTTCTCGACTGGGGACTGATGAAGGACCTCTTCTGCCCCTTCCGTGAGCAGAAACGCCGCATGGAGATCGGGGAGAGCTATATCGTGTATGTCTATGTCGACAAGGACAGTTATCGCGTGGCTGCCACGGCAAAGGTGGATCGCTGGCTCCACGACGTGCGCCAGGATAATGACGGTGGACTGCATAAGGGCGTAGAGGTAGATCTGCTTGTGTGGCAGAAGACCGAATTAGGCTTTAAGGTGATCATCAACAACCGCTATGCAGGACTGGTCTATAAGGATCAGGTCTTCCAGTATATCCATACGGGTGACAGGGTAAAAGGCTACATACTGAATGTGCGTGAGGACGGAAAGATCGATGTATCATTGCAACCGTTAGGACGACGGCAGACCCTTGACTTCGCTGAGACACTGCTCGAATGGATCAAGGCTCACGACGGCCATTGCCCCTTCAGCGACAAAAGCACCCCCGATGACATCAAGCGAGAGTTTCAAGTGAGCAAGAAGGTATTTAAGAAGGCTGTAGGTGACCTCTACAAGAAACAGCTGATCACCATTAGCGACAATGGGCTCGAGCTCACTAAGAAGGGGTAGTAACTATTGTTTATGCCTTCCCTTATCCATTCACAGGGTGGCATGCTTTATCTTACACTGAGACACAGAGGTCGACACCTTATTATTATATATAGCTCAAAGAGATGGCTATATAGCTCACAGAGATGGTTTCACCATATCGAGTCTATAGAGCGGGCAAACATCGAATTTCTTGTTCGTTTCTTCCAGTCTCTCTCTGCTCTCCCGTCGGATTCTCTCTATGCTCTCTTTAAGGTGTAGCCTTCTCTGTGTCTTGGAATTTAAGTTCTTTCGTGGATCTGTGTGTCTGTGTGAGATTCAATAAATTATAGTATCTTTCGGTGCAAGATACGAGGGGTGGCACGTGAAAGCTATTCCATGGTATTCTCGTTGTCGAGTTGTCCGTCGACCATGTGGATAGTGCGGTCGGTGATGGAGGCGAGGTGCTCGTCGTGGGTGACGATGACAAAGGTCTGACCGAACTTGTCGCGCAGGTCGAAAAAGAGCTGGTGGAGCTCGGCCTTGTTCTTGGAGTCGAGGCTGCCGGAGGGTTCGTCGGCGAGGATGACGGCAGGATGGTTGACAAGGGCTCGTGCTACGGCGACGCGCTGTTTCTCACCACCGGAGAGCTCGTTGGGCTTATGTCCGGCGCGGTCAGCGAGTCCCATGAAGTCAAGCAATTCCATGGCGCGCTGCTTTGCTTCTCTGCGTCCCTTGCCGTTGATGAAGGCTGGGATCATCACGTTTTCCAGTGCTGTGAACTCCGGCAGAAGCTGGTGGAACTGAAACACGAAGCCGATGTGCTCGTTGCGGAAATCGGCGAGTTTGTTGGTTGAGAGTTTCCCCACGTCCACACCGTCGATGACGACAGTGCCGCTGTCGGGCTTGTCGAGTGTGCCGATGATTTGCAGTAGGGTGGTCTTGCCGGCTCCTGATGGGCCGACGATGCTGACTACCTCACCTTTGTTGATATGCAGGTCAATGCCTTTAAGTACCTGTAGCTTGCCGAATGACTTGGTAATGCCTTTAACGTCTATCATGATCGTATGGATTTTCTAACCTTAAGTAACTTGAATATATAGTCTGTGCAAAAATACTAATAATCTTTTGAAAGGGCAAAGATGTCCAGTGATTATTTTCTATTCTTCTTGTCTCTCTTCTCTGTGAGACTTGTCGGTAATAGCGATTTGTTTTTCATCCAGTCGCGCAGGGCAGCGTAGGCTGAGGTCTCCTCAGTGTGCTGTGGCTGGGCGAAGGTCATGCGCATCTTGTCGTCGCCATACTGGTCGGGGAAGATGATCATCAGGTTCTTGCCTTTGAAGTATTTCGTGAGCTCTTCTGGAAGCCGCTCCTGAGCAGCTTTGAATGACACAGTACCCTTGCGGGCGGTGACAACGACGAAGAGATGATCGTCGGCGATAGTAGCGGCAAGCTTAGGCATCTCGTTCCAGTGCTCCATCTCTATATAGGTGGCACGCAACGAGGCATGGCGGTTTTTGACATATTCGTTGATCATCTGCAACGTGTCCTTTCGTCCGTAAAAGACAATGCGACACTCCAGATTCTCTGACAGTCGAGCAAGTCGCTCCAGCCAACGGTAGAAGCCTGGCTCATATTGTGCACGGGAGGGTACGGCAACCTGTATACGGCGTAGCGTAGCGATAGGATGGTTGAGACGTGCCATGATGATCTGACGGCTCAGACCGTTGAACAGACTCTGGTGGAACTCGCCCCAAAACTTAGGACTGACGTTGGCGTGGGTGTGCATACCGATGAGGACCTCTGAGGCCTGAAACTCTTTGAAGGCGTGTTTGATACCGTTGGCGATGTTGGCGGCAATGCGTACCTGGGTCTGTAGGTGGACATCGGAACCTGCGGCGTAGTGGCTGACCTGGTCCAGCAGCCGTTGCCCGGCTTCCTGGTTCTTGCGGATGTTAATGTCATCATACACGACGTTCAGTGCCACAATACCCTGTGGACGCTTCGCTGACCGCATCATCAGTGCCAAGTCGACGAGGCGGTTGGCATACTCAGGATATTTCACTGGTACGAGAATGTTCTCCACAGTCGTGGGGGCTTCCTCATCGTGCGCCACCTCTTTGTCTCGGACGATGATGCGCTGTGCGGAACGGTCGGTGACAATCGAAGAGATGATACAGGTGAAGAGGATCATGATGACTACTCCGTTGAGCATCTGCTCATCGACAAGGGGACGGCCCTCTGCTGTCTTTAATCCCATGCCTACCATCACTATGGCAATGGCTCCGGCTGCATGAGCTGATGAAAGACCGAACATCATGTGCGCTGACGACAGTGGCAGACGGAAGAGAATGCCGGAAAGATAGGCGGCAACGGCCTTGCTCAGCGTGCCGATGACGACAAAGCATGCCACGACCCAGATGATATTCCCACCGGCAAAGAGCAGACGCACATTGATGAGCATGCCTACGCCAATAAGAAAATAAGGGATGAACAGTGCGTTGCCGATGAACTCAATGCGGTTCATCAGTGGCGAAAGTTGGGGGATGTAGCGGTTGAGGATGAGACCGGCGAAGAAAGCACCGAAGATGCCCTCCAATCCGATGAGCTCAGCAAGTGCCGCCATGAGGAAGAGCATGGCCATGACAAAGATGAACTGCATGACGGCATCGCTGTACCGACGAAGAAACCATCGCGTCAGCCGGGGTACGGCGTAAAACAGGTCGGCGCAGTAGAGTGCCATCTTTAAGATAAAGAAACTCCAGAAGGCAATGCCACCGCCACCCTGATGGGAGGCTACGATGACGGCCAGTACGATAAGGGCCAAGAGCAGACTCACCATGGTGGCACCTACGCTGATGACAACGCTCGGCTTGCGCTGCAAGCCATAGCGGCTGACGATGGGGTAGGAGATCAGTGTGTGTGATGACATGATACAGGCCAACAGTAGAGCGGCTCCCGTCGTATAACCTAACAGGCCGATACCGGTGAAATAGTTCATCACAAAGGGAATGGCAAAGGTCAGCAGGCCGAAGACCAGTGCACGGTATTTGTTGCGTTGCAAACCGTCGAGGTCCATCTCCAGAGAAGCCAGAAACATGATGTAGTAAAGACCTACACGTCCGAAAAGCTCAAAGGAGGCATCGCGGGAGAGAATGTCCAAACCATACTGACCAACAAGCACACCTGCCAGCACCATACCGATGATGTGTGGGATGCGCAACTTGCCCATGATGATTGGGGCCAACAGAATGATGAGCAATACCACGAAGAAAATCAACGTGGGGTTGGTGATGGGGAAGTATGACGCAATGTTGAGCATAGATCTTCTATATTCCTACATAATTCTTGCGCAAAGGTAGCAATTATTTTTCAAACACTGAAAAATATTACATATTGTTCGTCTAATTGATTGAAAAGTTGTACTTTTGCAATACATTTTCTGCAAGATGTCTGTATTAAATTTAATAAATTAAAGAGAAAGGAATAGATTATGAGAGTAGCTATTGTCGGTGCCAGTGGCGCAGTGGGGCAGGAACTCCTGCGTATTCTCGCTGAGCGTGATTTCCCTGTAGATGACCTTGTGCTGTTCGGCTCTACACGTAGTGCCGGCCGCCTTTACAACTTCAAAGGCAAGGACTATGAGGTGAAACTTTTGCAGCACAACGATGACTTCAAGGGTGTGGACATCGCCTTTACATCTGCCGGCGCCGGTACGAGTAAGGAGTTTGCGGAAACCATCACGAAGTATGGCGCTGTGATGATCGACAACTCCAGCGCATTCCGTATGGATGACGACGTGCCATTGGTAGTGCCTGAGGTTAACGCACCTGATGCGCTCAAGCGCCCACGCGGCATCATCGCCAACCCTAACTGTACAACGATCATGATGGTCGTCGTGCTGGAGCCTATTGAGAAACTGTCTCATATCAAGAAGATCCATATCGCCAGCTATCAGAGTGCTTCCGGTGCCGGTGCCGCAGCTATGAAGGAACTGGAACAGCAATACAAGGAGATGGTAGAGCAGGGACATGTGACGACCATCAACAAGTTCCCCCATCAGCTGGCCTATAATGTCATTCCGCAGATCGACAAGATGACACCCAACGACTACACCAAAGAGGAGATGAAAATGTACAACGAGACTCGCAAGATCATGCACTCCGATGTACGCACCTCTGCAACATGTGTGCGTGTGAGCTCGCTCCGCTCGCATTCCGAGAGCGTGTGGTTTGAAACCGAGAAGCCGCTGAGTGTTGAAGAGATCCGTGAGGCTCTGAAGGATGCTCCCGGCGTTACCGTCGTCGACGATCCTCAGAACTATGTATACCCCATGCCGCTGGAGAGTGCTGGCAAAGATGATGTCTACGTGGGTCGTATCCGCAAGGATCTCGCCGACGATAACAGCAACACACTCTGGCTCACTGGCGACCAGATCCGAAAAGGCGCAGCCCTCAATGCTGTGCAGATCGCCGAGTATCTTATCAAAGAGGACAACGTGAAGTAAGAAGCAGAGACGGGAAGCAGGGGGCGAGCCAGAGCTCGGGAGCGGTGACAGCGACCGGGCAAGCAACCGGGCCTTGGCACAGCCAAGGCAAACCGAACCGCTAACGCAAAAAGAGCAGCCCCCTGCCTTTCTGTTCTGCCCTTGGTTCCCCGGCGACTTCCTGCCTTCCGGCTCTGCCCTTTGGCTCCTTAGCTGCTCTGCCTCTGCTCTTGAGTTGCTGTTTCTTCGCGTGAGTCGTTGTGTTTGCTTCGCCTGTGGCGAAGTCCTCCCTTTGTGATACAAGTCCTCCCTTTGTGATTCCAGTCCTCCTTTTGTTATCCTATAATCCCCCTGCCTATGAATGAGGAACAATACCTACGGCACAAGCCTTTTGCCGGTCCTCTGAAGCCTTCCATGCTGCGCGCCCCCTTCAACGACTATCACGCGCGCCGCATCTACTTGCTGACAGTGACCACCGTCAACCGCTACCCATGGCTTGGCGAGGTAGTGGGTCACACGACGGCTTCGCGCTATACCCTCGACTATCCTCATATTGTTCCCAGTCCTTTAGGCCTCGCCGTCTTGGATGCATGGCGGCATATCCCTGACTTCGTGCCTGAGATCTCCATTGTCGACTTCCAGCTCATGCCCGACCACCTGCATGGCATTCTCTTTGTCCATGAGAGGATGGCGCGGCATCTTGGCAATGTTGTCGGCGGCTTTAAGAAATCGTGCAACGCAGCCTTTCGCCGTATCATTCTCCACGAAGAGGTGAATCCCAAGGAACAGCGCCACAAAGACGGTAATATGCTCTGGCAACTTGGCTACAACGACCGTCTGCTGAATGATGAAGGGCAGATGGAGCGGTGGCGCCGCTATCTTCACGACAACCCTTACCGCCTGATGATGAAGCGTGAGCACCGTGACCTCTTCCGTGTGCAGCACAACTTCGAATATGCCGGCTACAGCTTTTCTGCCATCGGCAACCGCTTTCTCCTCGACTATCCCGAGAAGAAAGTAGTGCAGTGCTCGCGCCGTCTCACGGCTGAGCAGATCGAAGCGCAGCGTCAGCAGTGCCTGAAGGATGCAGCGCGTGGCGTAGTCTTCATCTCTCCGAGCATCTCGCCGGGCGAAAAGACCATCATGCGTAGCCTGTTTCTCCAGGGCTGTTCGCTCATTCATCTACGTGAGAATGGCTTCACTGACTACTCCAAGCCCACAGGCCGCTCGATGCAAGCTTGTGCCGAAGGCCGCCTGCTGTTGCTGGCCCCATGGGAGCATCACAACGCCCGTACGACGATTCGGCGTGACCAGTGCCTAAGCCTGAACGAGATGGCCAAAGCTCTCAGCGAGTGTTAACGCTTATCACTTTTCTGTGGCTTCTTCTTGTTATATAGAAAAAAATGTGTATCTTTGCATCCACTACGATTATTTTCATGCGCCTGTGGCGGAATTGGTAGACGCGCTAGACTTAGGATCTAGTTGCTCACGCAGTGCAGGTTCGAGTCCTGTCAGGCGCACAAGTGAAGAAATCCTAACCGGCGTTCGCTGGTTAGGATTTTTTCCTTTTCCTGATATTTAACGCTCTTGGAAAGAGTATTTTGAAGAAAAAGCAGTAACTTTGCACGAAAGTATAATTTATTAGAAAGTAATAGAATTATGGCACAAGAAGATGTTTTCAAGAAGATTGTGAGTCATTGCAAGGAATATGGTTTCGTATTCCCCAGTTCAGACATCTATCCTGACGGACTCGCAGCCGTCTATGATTACGGACCAAACGGTGTAGAATTGAAAAACAATATCAAGAAGTACTGGTGGGACAGCATGGTGCTTCTTCACAACAATATCGTGGGCATTGACGCTGCCATCTTCATGAACCCGACCGTATGGAAGGCCAGTGGTCATGTCGACGCTTTCAACGACCCGCTCATCGACAACCGCGACTCGAAGAAGCGCTATCGTGCTGATGTGCTAATCGAGGATCAGATCGCCAAGTATGAGGAGAAGATCGACAAGGAGGTGAAGAAAGCTGCCAAGAAGTTCGGCGATGCCTTCGACGAGAAGAAGTTCCGCGAGACCAATCCGCGTGTCCTTGAGCATCAGAAGAAGCGTGATGACCTCCATGCCCGCTACACCGAGGCTATGCAGGGACCCAACCTCGAGGAGCTCAAGCAGATCATCCTTGACGAGGGTATCGTAGATCCTATCAGTGGTACGAAGAACTGGACCGACGTGCGTCAGTTCAACTTGATGTTCTCCACAGAGTTCGGTTCCACAGCCGGTGCCACAAGCAAGGTCTACCTCCGTCCGGAGACAGCCCAGGGTATCTTTGTCAACTTCCTCAACGTGCAGAAGACCACGCGTCAGAAGCTGCCGTTCGGTATCGCACAGATCGGTAAGGCTTTCCGCAACGAGATCGTAGCCCGTCAGTTTGTCTTCCGTATGCGCGAGTTCGAGCAGATGGAAATGCAGTTCTTCTGCCAGCCCGGCACCGAGATGAAGTGGTTTGAATATTGGAAGAAAGCCCGTCTGGCCTGGCACGAGGCTCTGGGCATGGGCAACGACAACTATCGTTACCACGACCACGAGAAACTTGCCTTCTACGCCAACGCTGCCACTGACATCGAGTTCAAGATGCCGTTCGGCTTCAAGGAGGTCGAGGGTATCCACAGCCGTACCAACTACGACCTGAGCCAGCACGAGAAGTTCAGCGGCACAAAGATGCGCTACTTCGATCCCGACACCAATGAGAGCTACGTACCCTACGACGTGGAGACCTCTATCGGCGTTGACCGTATGTTCCTCAGCGTCATGTGCCACTCTTACGAGGAGGAGAAGCTTGAGAATGGTTCCAGCCGTGTCGTGCTGCACCTGCCCGAGGCTTTGGCCCCTATCAAGTGCGCCGTGCTGCCGCTTGTCAACAAGGACGGTCTGCCCGAGAAGGCACAGGAGATTGTCAACGACCTGAAGTTCCACTTCACCACACATATCGAAGCTAAGGACTCTATCGGCAAGCGTTATCGCCGCCAGGATGCCATCGGCACACCATTCTGCGTCACCGTTGACGGACAGACCCTGGAGGACAACACCGTCACCCTGCGCTATCGCGACTCGATGGAGCAGGAGCGTGTGCCCGTGGAGAAGCTACGCGAGATCATTGAGGACCGCGTGAGCATCACCAGTGTGCTGAAGAAACTCAGCAAGGAGATTGAGGGTCTTGACAAGTAATCACACAAAAAGTAAAGAATGAACATCAGCATCAAGCGTGTCATCAGAAAATGGAGTGGGGCTCTGCTTGCCGTTGTGGCAGGCAGCATGCTACTTGCCGCCTGTTCGGAGAGCGACGATACCGGCTCGGAGTTTGACGATTGGCAGAGTAAGAACACGACTTATTGGGACGCTCTCTACGCCAAGGCGCAGGACAGCGTCAAGGCTGGCAACGCCAATTGGAAGATCATCAAGAACTGGAGCCTTGAGGATTCATTGCAGTCCAAGAACACCGACTATATCATCGTCCACGTCAAAGAGACGGGAACCGGAACGGTCAGCCCCATCTATACCGACACCGTGCGGACACACTATACCGGTCGGCTGATCCCCTCTGCCAGTTATCCCGACGGCTATCAGTTTGACTCTTCTTTGGGTCATGCCGTTTCCATGGATGAGGCCACGCCGACAAAGTTTGCTGTCAGCGCTGTTGTTGACGGTTTCTCGACAGCTTTGCAAAACATGCATGTCGGTGACCGTTGGGAGGTATATATCCCTTATACCCTTGGCTACGGCGAGACGGCGCAGAGCACGATTCCTGCCTACTCCACGCTGATCTTCGACGTCAAGCTGGCTGCCTTCTATCCCAAGGGACAGAAAGTCCCCGCCTGGAAGTAGGCCGGTAGTATCTTTTCTGGGCCATGCCCCGAAGCTTTTCTTAGAGTCCTATATATATAATAAGGTGTAGGACGCTGCGGAGAGCATCGGGGCATGGTCTTTTTTGTTTGTTCCGGTCTTTTTCTGTTGTCTTCAATGGCGGTCTTGGCATCATCTTCCTCGGTGGCTGCTGTGCAAACGATTGCTCTGCGCTTCTGGACTGAAAAGTTGTTGTGTGCGCACACACTTTATTGATATAGGTCAAAAATCCCCTCTTTTTGCATAAAAACGATAGAGAAATCGTTGTGGCATTGCGAAAATCGTCCTATCTTTGCAGTGTCAAAAGGAAAAAAGGATGGCCGCAAGGACATCAAGAGATATTTGAAAAGTTGAGAGAAATATACAAGGTAAGAAGTTCGTCAGGATGCGACGTTAGTAGAGAAAATAGAGAGAACGCAGGTAGAAGATGATTCAGGACGACAGGTAGAAGATGATTCAGGATGTACGAATAGGTAGAAGATTAGTTTTGGGAAAGGTAAGAAGAAAGATTGATTCAGGAAACGTGATAGGTGTTAGTGATAGAAGAAAGGTATTAGTAAATGCAGAAAGGTATTAGTAGAGTAGGGTATTAGTCATAGAAGAAAATAGGTGCTAGTAAGGAAGAAGAAGGTAAGGTAGATGTTCCTCAGGTAGAGAAGAAAGATTGAAGAAGTAAGGATGACAGACAGGGTGACACGATTCAGGATAAGGAAGAAGAAAAGGTAAAAGATTGAATAAGAAAGATTGGTTTATAGTATAATGAGAAAGCGAGGTAAAAAGATGTATATGTTGATGATGAGTATCATGTGTGCAGCAAGTGCTGCCGCATGGATGTGGGCAGAGAACAACGGCATGCGCCTTTAGTTCCCCCACGCGATTGGAAGGAGAATAGCATAGAAAATAGGTATTAAAAATATAACGAAGGCGGTGTTCCAGTATATGGGACATCGCTTTTTGGTTATTTGGCGGATTCTGTGTAACTTTGCAGCAAACTTTTAGAGGTCTTTAAAACAAAGGCACGATATAACTGGGGGATGCGTTCTTCGAACGCATTTGAAAAAGCGCTCAAACATTACGATTTTCACTAAAAAGTGATTAGCTTTGTTGC
>NZ_VUNG01000048.1 GCF_009695775.1 Hallella mizrahii
TCTTGAGAATATCCCATCCCCATTCATATTCACGCGTAGTTCCAGTATCGGTCAAATCGCCACAATGAACAACAAAATCGATGCTTTCATTGCTGTTAATGGAATTCACTTCTTCCTTGAATTCTTTATGCCATAAATGTGTGTCACTGATAAAGGCTACCCTGACGCTATCACGGTAGCGAAAGGCGCTCTCAATACGTGAGATATTGTTCACGTTTAGCTGTGAGCCACCCTTATAATTGGAATCGTAAGGATGTGCTTCAAACATACCCTTGTCACAGGCAACAAGGGTAAAGACAAGCATAAACAACGTTGTCAGTCTTTGGAAATCAGATAATCTTGGGGGTTGCATCATTTATAAGGATTACTTACGTAAAAGGCCAACCTTAGTATCTATGAACAGGTATGGATTTATAATCTACTGCAAACTTACATATTTTTTTAATTATTCCTCTATTTGAACAAAGAAAAAGTGATTTGCTGACTTCATACGAAGTATCGAAAAGCAAAAGAAAGTAATATCATGGGGCAACAACACAATCTTCACTACCCTCCAAAACCATTGGCATGGGAACATCGCCATGTATCTAACCTCGGAATCCTTTTCCTAGGTAAGGTACACGTTTTTTCCTAAATAGGAATTTACAACATTCAGAGTGATACAAAAATTATCAATATTTATCTAAAGCCCGTTTTGCTATTAGCATAGTGTTGTGGACTGATTTGAGGTGACAATGCCGTTTAGTATTCATAGCTTAGCTTACTCTCTATTTATCTTTTTCCAAACAAGATCCCAGCAGATGACCTTTATACAGAATTAGTAGCCCTTTGGCCTATATCCCTAGCACTGTCGCCATGCCTAACATATTGACGAGCGCCCATCATCTTTTTACCTAAAACTACTTGATTCTCAGATATTTTTCGTATCTTTGCCACAATGAAGCATCAGCATATGCATAGACTCGCTTGTTTGGTCTTGCTGTTGCTCACGCTCTCGGCATCGGCGCAGCACCGTACGCAGAAAGGCAAGGCCACATATTACTCCCGTAAGGCTACGGGAGCAAGGACAGCTGACGGTGGACGATTGCATCACGACAGCCTGACTTGCGCACACAGAACTCTACCCTTCGGTACTCTGCTCAAGGTCACTAATCTCAGAAATCAGAAAAGCATCATCGTCAAGGTCACAGACCGCGGACCATATCGACGAGGCTGCATTATCGACCTAAGCTATGGTGCGGCAGCGCAGTTAGGTATGCTCGCACAAGGACTGGCCATGGTGGAAGTGCAACGCATGTCGGGCAACAACCCGCCCTACCGTCTGGACGATGTTGAAACGGGTATGCCGGACTTTGAATTTGACTTCTCCAAAGCACGCTACAGTTTCATCAAGGAATGGAATAAAAAAGCCGACGAGGAGCATGAAATGGAAGACAAACACTTGACGGCAAGAAAGCAACAGGCGGCCAAGCGACTGGCAGAAATAAAAGAAGCTAAGGCTACCATAGAAGAAGAGAAAGATGAAAAACAGAAATTGACTGCCAGCCAACAAGCGAAAGAAAGACAGCACATGATGGCTGCACATCATCCAGGGATGCCCAATAATCAAAAAAAGACTTCTTCTCGCCCACAATCAGGAACAAAGAAAGAAGATCCGTCAATATGGCGCAACGTGTTTCAAAAAGTCAAGAACTGGTTCGGTGATTGAGCGGCAGACTCAAAAATCCCTGATACCACGCAAGTATCAGGGATGAATATTGATTCTATTACTGATTTAACGAGCCGATGCATATACCTTTGACGTAGGAATGTTGAACTCGCTCACCTTTGAGATATTGCGATTACCTTGCACAACGCTGACACAAAAACGTACCGTACCATTACGCAGACCATTGTCAGAAGTGATAATAGCTGTATAACGAATACCTTTACCCGGGTCGATACGCTCTACATGCATATTTGGCGATATATATATATGCTTATTACCACTTGTTTCAATGACAGTAGGAACTACATCCGTAACGGCAATGTTGCCAACATTATATACCTCGAAAATGATCTTGCAAAGCTCGCCCCGCTGTATCGTACCATCCTCATTGTCATCAATGAAACGCGCATTGCGGATGTCAAGAGACGGCGTATAGGTAAGCCCCTTTGTAAGATGCTCTACGCTCGAATGCTCAGGCAAGGTGGTCTGAGGCTGACGGGCACTATAGTTACCCGTATAATCACTCGACTGAAAATCGTAGATACGGTCATCATGATTGTTGCTGCCGTCAAATCCACTGCCATAATTGGCTGAATCTGATACTGATTCTTGGTTACTTGACAAGTCGCTATACTGACTGCCGTTGCCCGGAACAACTAACTGACCATAGCGATCTTGATAAGGGGCTCGATCACGTTCAACTGATCGCCTGTGCGGTATGTCACTAACACGCTGAGCCTGTCGCTGATCGGCTGCTTGCCCTACAGCAGCACCTACAGCAGCCCCACTGGCCATGCCTACAATCGTACCGATATCAGACCCACGGGGACCTCCCGAAATACCACCAATCGCAGAACCAAGGATAGATCCAATCTGAGCCCCTGAAAAAGCACCGGCACCCGTATACGAGTCGCAACTATAAAGCAATGCAGACATACATATAAACAGTAGAAACGTCTTCTTCATAATCATGTCCTTTTAAAATTGACACAACAAAATTAGGAAAAAATGGCGTAATCTCCAAATCATTTTTCCCTATTCGTATTAGGGGAATCCCTATAAAAAAAGCACTCGCCCAAATGAAAGAGCGAGTGCTTTTGTATTACCTTAAAGGAATGATTCTCAAAGAGATTATTCAGCCTTTGGTGCCTCTGCCTCAGGAGCTTTCTCCTCAGCAGTCTCTGCTTTCTCCTCTGCAGGAGCAGCCTTGACCGTCTTCTTGGTAGAGCGACGGCTACGACGAGTCTTCTTCTCTGCCTTAGGAGCCTTAGCCATATTCTCATCGAAGTCTACAAGCTCGATGAAAGCAATCTCTGCGGCATCACCCTGACGAAGACCGAGCTTAATCACACGAGTATAGCCACCGGGACGGTCTGCTACCTTAGCAGCGATTGTGCCGAAAAGCTCCTTCACTGCATACTTATCCTGCAGATAACGGAAGACAACACGACGACTTGTGGTGGTGTCGTTCTTAGAACGTGTGATCAAAGGCTCTACATACTTCTTCAAAGCTTTGGCCTTTGCGAGAGTCGTAGTGATTCTTTTGTGCATGATCAAGCTAGATGCCATGTTTGCCAACATGCTAGCACGATGAGATGCAGTACGACCCAGATGGTTGAATTTTTTATTGTGTCTCATTTGTTTTTGAATGAATAGGGACCAGAATTACTCCTTGTCCAATTTATACTTTGAAATGTCAGTTCCAAACGACAGATTCAGACTCTCGAGCAAATCATCAAGCTCTGAGAGCGATTTCTTACCGAAGTTACGGAACTTCAAGAGGTCGGTCTTGTTGTACTGTACCAAGTCACCAAGTGTCTCGACGTCAGCAGCCTTCAGACAGTTAAGGGCACGTACGCTAAGGTTCATGTCGGTAAGCTTAGTCTTGAGCAATTGACGCATGTGCAGTACTTCCTCATCAAACTCCTGATTTCCGTCCTGATCTGGATTCTCAAGAGTGATCTTCTCGTCAGAGAAGAGCATGAAATGATAGATGAGGATTTTTGCAGCCTCTTTTAGTGCATCCTTCGGATGAATGGAACCGTCCGTTGTGACTTCAATGATAAGCTTGTCATAATCGGTCTTTTGCTCGACACGAGTAGGCTCAACACTGTATTTCACATTACGGATAGGGGTGTAGATGGAATCGATCGGAAGTTGATTGACATCCGTACAGAACTGACGGTTTTCGTCAGCAGGCACATAGCCACGACCCTTATTGATGGTCAGGTCGATCTGCATGGTTGCCTTGGAGTCTAAATGACAAATCACCAAATCAGGGTTTAACACTTCAAATCCAGTCAGATACTTACCGATATCACCGGCTTTGAATTCGGTGGAATTCTCAACGGTGATACTAACTTTCTCGTTCTCGAATTCTTCTACTACTTGTTTGAATCGAACTTGCTTGAGATTCAAAATGATGTTGGTCACATCTTCCTTGACACCGGGCACGGAAGAAAACTCATGCTCAACACCGGCGATACGCACAGTATTGATAGCATAGCCTTCCAGCGATGAAAGAAGGATGCGTCGCAGAGCATTACCAATGGTAACACCGAAGCCAGGCTCGAGAGGGCGGAACTCAAACTTTCCGTAGTGGTCGTTAGCCTCCAGCATCACTACTTTATCAGGTTTTTGAAATGCTAATATCGCCATTAATTTAATGATTTATTGTTTAGAGTACAACTCAACGATTAACTGCTCCTTGATATTCTCAGGAATGTCAGCGCGCTCAGGCTTGTGAAGGAACTTACCACTCTTGGTGTTCTCGTCCCACTCCAACCAAGGATACTTGCTGTGATTGAAGCCTGCAAGAGCAGCCTCGATCACCTCAAGAGACTTAGCCTTCTCGCGAACAGCAACGATCTGACCAGGCTTAACCTGATAAGAAGGAATGTTCACTACCTGACCATCAACGGTGATGTGCTTGTGGCTAACCATCTGACGAGCAGCTGCACGTGTAGGAGCAATGCCCAAACGATAAACGACATTGTCAAGACGGCTCTCGAGCAACTGAAGCAGATTCTCACCAGTGATACCGTCAGCCTTAGCTGCCTTGTCAAACAAATTGCGGAACTGACGCTCCAAGACACCGTAAGTATACTTAGCCTTCTGCTTCTCTGCCAGCTGCATACCATACTCAGACTGCTTGCGGCGACGGTCGTTGCCATGCTGCCCCGGGGGGAAGTTGCGCTTAGAAAGAACCTTGTCAGCACCAAAGATGGCCTCACCGAAACGGCGTGAAATTCTAGATTTTGGACCTATATATCTTGCCATAATTTAATCTCAATTTAACTATTGTACCACGTAAATTAAACACGACGACGCTTGGGAGGACGGCAGCCATTGTGTGGCAACGGTGTAACGTCTACAATCTCTGTAACCTCGATACCAGCGCCGTTGACGGCACGAATAGCACTCTCACGTCCATTGCCCGGACCCTTCACGAAAGCCTTCACCTTACGGAGGCCCAAACCATAAGCTACCTTTGCACAGTCCTCAGCTGCCATCTGCGCAGCATACGGTGTGTTCTTCTTAGAGCCACGGAAGCCCATCTTACCAGCAGATGACCAAGAAATCACCTGACCCTCGCTGTTGGCAAGAGATACTATGATATTGTTGAACGAGCTATGGACATGAAGCTGTCCCATAGCGTCAACTCTGACGTTTCTTTTCTTAGATGTTGCTTTTGTCTTTGCCATAATTAATTTCTCCTCTTAATTACTTGGTAGCCTTCTTCTTATTAGCAACAGTCTTCTTCTTACCCTTACGGGTACGAGCATTGTTCTTTGTGCTCTGTCCGCGAACGGGAAGACCATTACGATGACGAACACCACGATAGCAACCAATATCCATCAGGCGCTTGATGTTCATTTGAATCTCTGAGCGGAGGTCACCCTCCACCTTGAATTCAGCGCCGATAATCTCACGGATTTTGGCTGCCTGATCGTCATTCCATTCGCTGACTTTCAGGTCGCGGCTCACGCCGGCCTTATCCAATATCTTTGCTGAACTACTTCGACCTATACCATAGATATAAGTCAATGCGATTTCGCCACGCTTATTCTGGGGCAAATCTACTCCAACAATTCTTATTGCCATTAGTTGAATAAAATAATAATTAAAAAAATAGTGTCTTCTTGCTAAAAAGCACGCAAAGGTACTAATTAATTGGGACATTAGCACCTAATTACGTTTTTTTAACTTAGCCCTGACGCATCTTATACTTAGGATTCTTCTTGTTAATAACAAAAAGACGACCCTTACGACGTACAATCTTGCAGTCGGGCGTGCGCTTCTTCAATGATGCTCTTGTTTTCATATCGTCAGATATATAAAAAAAATTATTTGTATCGGAACTCAATACGACCTTTGGTCAAGTCGTAAGGACTCATAGCCACTTTAACCTTATCTCCAGGGAGAATTTTGATATAGTGCAAACGCATCTTTCCAGAGATGTTAGCAATAATCTTCACTCCATTTTCCAACTCCACACGGAACATGGCATTGGAAAGGCTTTCGATAACAGTACCGTCCAATTCTATTGCTGACTGCTTTGACATAATATTAAGCTTCTTCTAAATGTTCAATTTCTTCGAATGTTGATAAAATCTCGGCGCCATCTTTACGTATGGCTATCGTATGCTCGAAATGAGCGGCAGGCAGACCATCCCGTGTAATGATACCCCATTTGTCGGGAAGCAGCCAAATCTTGCGGTCACCCATCGTAATCATCGGTTCAATGGCTATGCACATGCCTGATTTCAGTAACACGCCATTACCACGCGATCCATAGTTAGGAACAGGAGGATCTTCATGCATCTCCCGACCAATCCCATGACCCGTTAACTCCCGCACCACACCATAGCCGAAAGACTCACAATAATCTTGGATGGCAGAACCTATGTCACCAAGGTGATGGCCGGGGCGAGCTTGCTCTATACCTTTATATAGACTTTGCTTTGTGACCTTTAACAGTTTTTTAACCTGATCACTCACCTCACCTACACAGAAAGTATAGCAACTGTCGCCATTGTATCCATCCAGAAGAGTACCACAATCTACAGAGATAATGTCACCCTCCTTAAGAATACATTTGTCACTGGGTATTCCATGGACAACCACATTGTTGACCGAAGTACAGATAGAGCCAGGAAAAGGCCCTCCAAAAGGATTGGGAAAGTTCTTGAACGTTGGTGTAGCACCATGATCACGTATGAACTCCTCTGCTATATGATCCAGTTGAAGCGTAGAGACTCCTGGCTTTATATGACGACCAACCTCAGCTAAGGTCGCACCGACGAGACGGTTGGCCTTTCGCATGAGGTCTATTTCATCTTCAGTCTTAAGAAATATTTTCATTCTAAGAGACTAAATCAATATGCGCTAACTGCACCTGCCGGTCTGGTATGACCTGCATTCAGCAATCCATCGTAGTGGCGCATCAGCAAGTAGCTCTCAATCTGCTGCAGAGTATCGATGACCACACCTACTGTAATCAGAAGGGAAGTGCCACCGAAGAACTGAGAGAAAGCATCCTGCACGTTCAGCAATCCTGCAAGAGCAGGCATGACGGCTATGAAAGCGATGAACAGAGATCCAGGGAATGTGATGCGCGACATGACAGTGTCGATATACTCAGCAGTGTCATGACCGGGTTTCACACCAGGTATGAATCCATTATTGCGTTTCAAGTCCTCAGCCATCTGTTGAGGATTCAAAGTTATAGCCGTATAGAAGTAGGTGAAAGCGATGATAAGAATCACATAGACAATGTTGTACATTAAACTTCTATTGTTCAACATATCGCGTACCCACCAGGAAGCACCGTCACTCTGATACTGAACGATGGCCAATGGAATGAACATCAAAGCCTGAGCAAAGATGATAGGCATCACATTAGCAGCAAACAACTTCAAAGGAATATACTGTCTTGCTCCACCAAACTGTTTATTGCCAACTAGACGCTTTGCGTACTGCACGGGTACCTTACGTGTACCCTGGACAAGCAGGATTGAAGCCATAATGACAGCATAAAGAATGAGAATCTCAACAATGAACATCACAAGTCCACCACCAGAGATGGCAGTGAAACGAGAGCTGACCTCTTGCATGAAAGCCTGAGGCAAACGGGCAATAATACCCAACATGATGATCAAAGAAATACCATTTCCTACGCCCTTATCAGTAATGCGCTCACCCAGCCAAAGAATGAACATACTACCAGCGGCTAAAATAAAGGTAGCGGGCACCATAAACACAGGCCAAGCAATACCGCTTGCCAGCGCCTGGCTGGCCTGCATCTTCAGGTTAATCAGGTAACTCGGTGCCTGGAAGAGCAAGATAGCTACTGTCAGCACACGAGTATACCATTGAATTCTTTTCTGCCCGCTTTCGCCTTCACGCTGCATCTTCTGGAAATAAGGCACAGCGACGGCGAGCAACTGCATAACGATTGAAGCCGAGATGTAAGGCATAATACCAAGCGCAAAGATAGATGCGTTGGAAAATGCGCCACCGGAGAACATGTCCAACAGTGACATCAAGCCACCTTTGGTTTGCGACTGCAATTGATCGAGTTTACCCGGATCAATACCCGGTAATACTACAAATGAACCGAAACGGTAGATAGCCGTAAACAAAAGGGTGATAAGAAGCCGCTGACGCAGATCTTCAACCCTCCAACAGTTCTTCAGTGTCTCTATAAGCTTTTTCATTGTTAGATTTTGGTTGCGTTACCACCGGCAGCCTGAATAGCTGCCTCTGCAGATTTAGAGAAAGCGTTAGCCTCGACATCAATCTTGGCTTTCAACTCCCCATTTCCTAAAACTTTAACAGGTTTTTTACCATTAGTCAGACCAGCTGCAACAAGCTCTGCTACACCGATCTTTGCCAGGTTCTTCTCCTCAGCGAGTTTCTGAAGTGTAGACAGATTGACAGGGAAGAACTCAACATGGTTGATGTTCTTGAAGCCAGCCTTCGGAACACGACGCTGCAAAGGCATCTGACCACCTTCAAAGCCAATCTTTCTCTTATAGCCAGAACGAGCCTTAGCACCCTTATGACCGCGGGTAGAAGTACCACCAAGTCCAGAACCTGGACCACGACCGATACGACGACGAGAGTGGGTAGAACCCTTAGCCGGGGTTAATGTATGTAATTTCATGATTTCGTCTGAATTTAAAGATTATTACTTCACCTCTTCAACCAAATGGAACACCTTGCGGATCATGCCACGGTTGCTAGGAGTATCTTCAACCTCGACCACCTGAGAAATCTTATGGAGGCCAAGAGCGATGAGTGTACGCTTCTGATCGACAGGAGCACCAATACGACTCTTAATCTGCTTGATTTTGATTGTTGCCATAGTTTTGTTACCCTATTAACCGTTAAACACTTTGTCCATTGCGATGCCACGCTCACCAGCGATCTGATAAGCATCACGCATCTCAGAGAGAGCTGCGAAAGTAGCCTTCACCAAGTTATGGGCATTGGAAGAGCCCTTAGACTTTGCGATGACGTCTGTGATACCAGCACTCTCCAACACAGCACGCATAGCACCACCGGCCTTCAGACCAGTACCGGCAGCGGCCGGCTTCAGAAGAACGATAGCACCACCGAACTTCACCTCAACCTCGTGAGGAACAGTACCCTTGAGTACAGGAACCTTCACCAAGTTCTTCTTGGCAGCCTCAGTGCCTTTGGCGATAGCAGCAGTAACCTCACCAGCCTTACCCAGACCGTAGCCAATCACGCCCTTACCATCACCAACAACGACGATGGCAGCGAATGTAAACGTACGACCACCTTTAGTAACCTTCGTCACACGGTTGATAGCAACCAAGCGGTCTTTCAATTCTGCGTCACTATTTACTTTTACTTTATTCATTGCCATAATCGATTAAAATTTAAGACCACCCTGACGTGCAGCATCAGCCAAAGCCTGTACACGGCCATGATAGAGGTAACCATTGCGGTCGAAGACCACAGCCTCAATGCCAGCAGACTTAGCTTTCTCAGCGACCAATGCGCCAACCTTCTCAGCCTGTTGGATTTTAGGCATCTTTTCCATACCCAGAGAAGAAGCAGAAGCCAAAGTACGGCCATCTACATCATTGATCACCTGAGCATAGATCTGCTTGTTAGAACGGAATACACTGAGACGTGGGCGCTCAGCAGTTCCGTTGACGTGCTTGCGGATACGGAACTTTATCTTAATTCGTCTTTGTTCTTTCTTTGTTGTCATAATAGTAAATTCTTATAAAATTACTTAGCTGCAGCGGTCTTACCAGACTTTCTGCGGATGACTTCACCCTTGAACAGGACACCCTTACCCTTGTAAGGCTCAGGTTTGCGGAAAGAACGGATTTTAGCACAAATGAGACCCAGCAACTGCTTGTCGGCACACTCCAGAGTGATGAGAGGGTTCTGGTTACGCTCAGACTTTGTCTCGACCTTCACCTCCTTAGGAAGCTCGATAAAGATAGGGTGAGTATAACCCAAAGAGAACTCAATCAGGTTGCCCTGGTTGCTGACACGATAACCAACACCTACAAGCTCCAGCTCCTTCTTGAAGCCCTCGCTCACGCCAACGATCATGTTGTTGATCAGTGCGCGATAGAGGCCGTGGAAAGCCTGCTTCTGCTTGTAGTCGACGGGGCTGTTCTCGTCGACAGAAAGTGTGATGACACCGTCCTGGAAATCAAACTTAATAGAAGGATCAATCTGCTGAGAGAGTTCACCCTTAGGACCTTTAGCAGTAACAACAGAAGATTTCTCGTCGAAATTAACTGTAACACCTGCCGGTACGTGAATTGGCAATTTTCCTATTCTAGACATCTTGTAACCTCCTATTAATAAACATAGCAAAGAACCTCACCACCGATCTTAAGATCAGCAGCCTCCTTGTCGGTCATGACACCCTTGGACGTAGATAAGATGGCGATACCCAGTCCGTTAATTACTCTCGGCATGTCTTTATATCCTGTGTAACGGCGAAGACCAGGAGTAGAGACGCGCTTCAAACACTTGATAGCGTTTTGCTTGGTTTCAGGATTGTACTTCAAGGCAACCTTGATAGTACCCTGAGGGCCATCTTCAATGAACTTATAGTTCAGGATGTAACCCTTCTCGAAGAGAATCTTTGTGATAGACTTCTTCAAGTTAGACGCAGGAACTTCGACCACACGATGGTGAGCCATGATAGCGTTTCTGAGTCTTGTCAGATAATCGGCAATTGGATCTGTCATAAATATAAATGTTTAATTAATCGGGACTACCCCGACAATATTAAAAAAATGATCTTGTAATCAGGTCAGGCGCTGGCGTCCCACTAGCCAGCCACCAACCTGTAGTGAAAGGTGAGTTACCAGCTAGCCTTCTTGACTCCTGGGATCAAGCCCTGAGAAGCCATCTCGCGGAACTGAATACGTGAGATGCCGAACTGACGCATGTACCCTCTTGGACGACCGGTGATCTTGCAACGGTTGTGCAGACGGATAGGATCAGCGTTCTTAGGGATAGCCTGAAGTTTACGGGCAGCCTCATAAGCCTCTGCGATATCGTTGGTAGTAGCGATAACTTTCTTCAGCGCAGCACGCTTTTCAGCGTAACGAGCGATGAGTTTAGCGCGCTTTACCTCGCGGGCTTTCATTGATTCTTTTGCCATAACTTATTTATCGTTTTTAGCGTTTTTAAATGGGAGGCCGAAGGCCTTCAGAAGAGCGAAACCTTCCTCGTCAGTCTTGGCAGAAGTCACAAAGGTAATGTTCATACCCTGAATGCGGTCAACCTGGTCGATGTTTATCTCCGGGAAGATGATCTGCTCAGTGATACCCAATGTGTAGTTACCACGACCGTCGAACTTGGTATTGATACCCTTGAAGTCACGGATACGAGGCAGAGAGATACGAACGAGTCTCTCAAGGAACTCATACATGCGCTCGCGACGGAGAGTCACCATGACACCGATAGGCATCTCTTTACGCAGTTTGAAGTTGGCGATATCCTTCTTAGAGTAGGTTGCCACAGCCTTCTGACCTGTGATTGCGGTGATCTCGTTAATGGCTACATCCACGATCTTCTTGTCCTGAGTAGCATCACCCAAGCCCTGGTTGATGACAATCTTCTTCAGAACAGGGATCTGCATAGCTGAAGAGTAGTTGAACTGTTTCTGCAGTGCAGGAGCGATCTCCTCCTTGTACTTTTTCTTTAACTGTGCTGTATCCATTACTTAATCTCCTCCCCTGATTTTTTAGCGATACGAGTGACTGTCTTACCTTCTCGCTTGATAGCGATACGAGTAGCCTTGCCGCTCTTCGGGTCGATAAGTCCCAAATTAGAGATGTGAATAGGAGCCTCCTGCTTAACGATACCACCCTGAGGATTCTTAGCTGAAGGCTTTGTGCTCTTTGACACCATGTTGATGCCTTCCACGATGGCGCGGTTTTCTTTAACCAGCACTTTGAGCACTTTACCGGTCTTGCCCTTATCACTACCGGTGCGGACAATCACGGTATCGTCTTTTTTGATATGTAACTTATTCATTCGTGTACGTTTTAGAATTAAAGCACCTCAGGTGCGAGGGAGACGACCTTCATGTTGACAGCGCGAAGCTCACGAGCCACGGGGCCGAAGATACGGCTTCCACGAAGTTCACCAGCGTTGTTAAGCAGCACACAAGCGTTGTCGTCGAAGCGGATGTAAGATCCGTCGGGACGACGGATTTCCTTCTTCGTGCGAACGATCAAAGCCTTAGATACTGCACCTTTCTTCAAGTCACTGGAAGGGATGACATTCTGTACAGCCACAACGATGACGTCACCCACACTGGCGTAACGACGGCCGGTACCACCGAGAACACGGATGCACATTGCCTCGCGTGCGCCGCTGTTATCACATACTGTAAGTTTTGATAATGCCTGTATCATGATTACTTAGCTTTTTCTACGATTTGTACTAATCTCCATCTCTTAGTCTTAGAGAGTGGACGAGTCTCCATGATCTGAACAGTGTCACCTACATGAGCCTCGTTGTTCTCGTCATGAGCGTGGTATTTTTTAGTCTTCTGGACAAACTTACCATAAATAGGGTGCATCTCCTTGAACTTGGCAGCCACGACGATGGTTTTTTCCATCTTGTCGCTGATCACCACACCCTGTCTTACCTTTCTTAAATTTCTCTTTTCCATCTGTCCGTGAATTATTTATTAAGTTCTCTCTGGCGGAGCACGGTTTTCATCCGTGCGATGTCGCGACGCGTAGCCTTAATCGTGGATGGATTCTCGAGCGGAGTTACCTGATGGTTGAGCTTCATCTGATTCAAAGCTGCCTCAGTCTGCTCCAGCTTCTCGCGCAGGTCCTTGTCGGCGAGTTCTGTAATTTCTTTAATCTTCATAATTAAGCGTTTTTATCAAAATCGCGTCTGATGACGAACTTAGTCTTGACTGGGAGTTTCTGAGCGGCCAAGCGCAGTGCCTCTTTTGCCACTGCCAGGCTCACGCCCTCTACCTCGAAGAGGATACGTCCCGGAGTTACGGGAGCTACCCATCCAGCAGGATCACCCTTACCTTTACCCATACGGACATCAGCAGGCTTGCGAGTGATAGGTTTGTCAGGGAAGATACGGATCCACACCTGACCTTCACGATTCATATAACGGTTGACAGCTACACGGGCTGCCTCGATCTGACGGCTGTCGAGCCATTTAGCCTCAAGTGTCTTGATGCCGAAGGTTCCGAAAGCCAGCTCAGTACCTCTGTGGGCGTTGCCTTTGTTGCCGCGCCCGTCTTGAGGTCTTCTATATTTTACTCTTTTTGGCTGTAACATTGTAGCTTCTACTTTTAGCGGTTATTGTTTCTTCTACGGCCACCACGGTTCTGACGGCCGCCGTTACGTCCGCGCTCGTTCTTCTCCTGAGAGAAGTTGGGGGCGAGCTCACGCTTGCCATACACCTCACCGCGGCAGATCCACACCTTGATACCCAGCAGGCCTACTTTTGTGAGGGCCTCTGTCTGACAGTAGTCGATGTCGGCACGGAATGTATGCAGAGGAGTACGTCCCTCTTTGTACATCTCCTTACGAGACATCTCGGCACCGTTCAGACGGCCGGAGATTTGGATCTTGATACCCTCAGCACCAGCACGCATTGTGTTCTGAACCGCCATCTTGATAGCACGACGGTAAGCCATCAGATGCTCGATCTGGCTTGCGATGTTCTGACCGACGATGTTAGCGTCGAGCTCTGGCTTCTTCACCTCGAAGATGTTGATCTGGATGTCTTTCTTGAAGAGGTTCTTGAGTTCCTCTTTGAGTTTGTCGACATCAGCACCACCTTTACCAATGACGATACCCGGACGGGCAGTGCAAATAGTGATGGTAACCAGTTTCAAAGTACGCTCGATGACGATGCGTGAAACGCTGGCTTTCTCCAAGCGCTTGTTAAGGTACTGACGGATCTTTTTGTCCTCAACGAGGTTGTCACCGAAGTCCTTGCCACCGAACCAATTTGAGTCCCAACCACGGATAATACCCAGACGGTTGCTTATTGGATTTACTTTCTGTCCCATTCTATTTATTATTTTTCGTCATTAGTTTTGGCATCAACAAAGAGAGTGACGTGATTGCTACGCTTACGGATGCGATAGCCACGGCCCTGCGGTGCCGGTCTCATACGTTTCATGGTCACGCCTTCATCAACGAAGACCTTGCTGACATACAGCTCACCATCCTCGGCCTTACGGTCGTTTTTGGTTTCCCAGTTGGCAATAGCTGAGCGAAGCAGTTTTTCGATGTCAGCAGCAGCATGCTTGTTGGAGAACTTCAGGATACCAAGTGCGCGGTTGACCTCCATGCCACGGATCATGTCTACTACGTAACGCATCTTCCGTGGAGAAGAAGGCACACCCTTGAGCTTGGCGAAGTACATGTTCTTGCGGGCCTCTTTCATTTTCTCGGCCGCGATATGTTTTCTTGCTCCCATTATTGTTTACTCATTTTAAATGGTTTGCCCTGATTACTTCTTATTGTTGCCAGAGTGTCCGCCGAAGCGACGTGTCATAGCGAACTCACCGAGCTTGTGTCCGACCATGTTCTCAGTGATGTAGACAGGGATGAATTTATTACCGTTGTGGACAGCAACAGTGTGACCCACGAAATCGGGTGAAATCATGGATGCTCTGGCCCAAGTCTTAACGACGCTCTTCTTGCCACTCTCGTTCATAGCGAGAATTTTCTTTTCGAGGGCAACGTTGATATAAGGACCTTTTTTAAGTGAACGACTCATAATTTGCTCTAATTACTTGATTACTTCTTGTTAGCTCTTTCGATAATGTACTTGTTCGAGAGCTTCTTAGGTGCACGAGTCTTGAGACCCTTAGCATACAAGCCCTTGCGAGAGCGTGGATGACCACCAGACTGACGTCCTTCGCCACCACCCATCGGGTGATCGACAGGGTTCATCACGACACCACGGTTGTGAGGACGACGGCCAAGCCAACGAGAGCGACCGGCCTTACCGGACTGCTCAAGAGCGTGGTCAGAGTTACCGACACTACCTACAGTGGCCTTGCAAGCGGAGAGAACCAGACGAGTCTCTCCGGAAGGAAGCTTGATGACACAGTAATTGCCATCACGAGAAGTTAACTGAGCAAAGTTACCAGCCGAACGAACCAGGCGTGCACCCTGTCCCGGACGCAACTCGATGTTGTGGATCACGGTACCGACAGGAATGTTAGCCAGTGGGAGAGCATTGCCGATCTCAGGAGCTGCCTCAGCGCCAGACATCAGCTTGTCACCGACCTTGAGTCCGTTAGGAGCAATGATGTAACGTTTTTCACCATCTGCGTAGAACAGAAGAGCAATACGAGCCGATCTGTTAGGATCGTACTCGATTGTCTTTACTACAGCAGGAACACCATCTTTCTCTCGCTTGAAGTCGATCAGACGATACTTCTTCTTGTGACCACCGCCGATGTAGCGCATGGTCATCTTACCGGTGTTGTTTCGACCACCGGTAGAACGCTTACCGTAAACGAGAGACTTCTCTGGCACGGATGCAGTAATCTCCTCGAACGTGCCAATAACCTTGTGTCTTGTACCCGGAGTTACCGGGCTGAATTTACGTACTGCCATTTTTTATTTTATATTGCTGTAAAAATCGATGGCCTCACCATCCTTCAGGGTGACGATAGCCTTCTTGAATGCGTTCTTCTGACCGCGGATCAAGCCTGCCTTGGTGTAGCGGCTTGAGCGCTTGCCAGCGTAGCGCATTGTGTTCACATCCTCTACTGTAACATGATACAGACTCTCGACCTCTTTCTTGATTTGGAGCTTATTAGCCTCTGGGCGAACGACGAAACCGTAGCGGTTTACGCGTTTGTCTGTAATGTTATTCATCTTCTCTGTGACCAGGGGTTTGATGATATATGCCATAATACTTTGTCTCCTAATTTTTACTTATCCAAGATGTTGTCGATAGTCTTCAAAGAACTTTCTGCGACGACGAGCACATCAGCATTCAAAACTTTGTACGTATTGATCTGATCAGCTGACATCACTTCAGCCTTTTCGATGTTACGAGCGGACAAATATACGTTTTTATTTATACCTGGCAAAACTACGAGAGCTTTCTTGCCGTCAACTTTAAGATTTTTAGTGATATTTACAAAATCTTTAGTCTTAGGAGCCTCAAGATTGAAATCTTCCACCACGATGATGGCATTCTCCTGAGCCTTGTAAGACAGAGCAGACTTACGAGCAAGAACTTTTACTTTCTTGTTGAGCTTAAAACCATAGTCACGGGGCTGAGGACCGAAAACGCGGCCACCACCCTTGAGCAACGGTGAGTTGATGTCACCACGACGTGCGCCGCCGCCACCTTTCTGGCGTCCGAGCTTACGGGTAGAACCAGCGTGCTCGCTTCTTTCCTTAGCCTTGGCAGTGCCCTGGCGCTGGTTGGCGAGATACTGCTTCACATCGAGGTAGATGACATGATCGTTAGGCTCAATGCCAAAGATGGCGTCGTTCAGGGCCACCTTGCGTCCGGTCTCCTGACCGTTGATATTCAAAACACTAACTTCCATTACTTCTCAATTAAAACTGTTGAACCATTGCAACCGGCGAAAGAACCCTTCACGATGAGCAGGTTCTGCTCCGGAATCACCTTTAATACACGGAGGTTCTGAGTGGTAACACGATCGCCTCCCATCTGGCCGCCCATGCGCATGCCTTTGAAGACCTTTGCAGGGTAAGAGCAGGCACCGATAGATCCCGGCTTGCGGGCGCGGTCATCCTGACCGTGAGTGCTCTGACCGACACCGCCGAATCCATGACGCTTCACGACACCCTGGAAACCTTTACCCTTGGATGTGCCAATGACGTCAACGAACTTAGCGTCTTTGAACAGCTCAACTGTAATGGTGTCACCGAGGTTATACTCCTCGTCGAATTTGAACTCGGCCAAGTGCTTCTTTGGTGTTGTACCGGCTTTTTTGAAGATACCTGCCATAGGCTTGTTGGTTCTCTTCTCCTTAGCCTCAGCATAACCGAGCTGATAGGCTTTGTAACCGTCCTTTTCAACGGTCTTAACCTGGGTAACAACACAAGGACCAGCTTCGATAACAGTGCACGGTGTGTTCTTACCGTCGGCACTGAACACGGATGTCATTCCGATTTTTCTTCCAATTAATCCTGGCATTTCAATAAATGTTTTGTGTTAACGTAAATGATAAAATTCTTCTTGAACATACTGCAAGGTATTAGACCTTGATTTCCACTTCCACACCAGAGGGCAACTCAAGCTTCATCAGTGCGTCGACGGTCTTGCCAGTGGCACTGTAGATGTCGATGAGGCGCTTGTAATCTGACAGCTGGAACTGCTCGCGGCTCTTCTTGTTGACGAAGGTAGAGCGGTTGACTGTGAAGATACGCTTGTGGGTTGGCAATGGAATGGGACCGCTAACGATAGCGTCCGTGGCCTTGACAGCCTTGACAATCTGCTCAGCTGATTTGTCGACCAACTGATGGTCGTAGCTCTTCAGCTTGATACGAATTTTCTGACTCATGTCTTTAATTTAATGATTATATATAATAATGTGTAAGATTGAGGAGGTATGCCGCCTAAGAGTCATTCGCTAGGCGGCACCTCGCTCAAAATTGTTATCTCTTGAGTTCCTCAAGTACCTGGTCGGCCAGTGACTGAGACAGAGGAGCATGGTGATCATACTCCATGGTGCTGGTAGCACGGCCAGAAGTGATGGTACGCAGAGCGGTCACATAACCGAACATCTCTGCCAGAGGCACCATAGCCTTCACGATGCGCGCACCGCTACGAGCCTCTTCCATACCCTGGACCATACCACGGCGCTTGTTCAAGTCACCGATGACATCACCCATGTTCTCCTCAGGAGTGACAACCTCTACCTTCATGATAGGCTCCATGAGCACGGGACCTGCTTTCTGGCAGACATTCTTGAAAGCAGCGTGAGCAGCGAGCTCGAAGGAGATCTGGTCAGAGTCCACAGGGTGGAAGCTACCGTCGGTAAGCACAACCTTCAGGTCTGTCATTGGGAAGCCACCGAGCACACCATTCTTCATGGCATCCTTGAAGCCCTTCTGTACAGAGGGGATGAACTCCTTAGGAATGTTACCACCCTTGACCTCATTGACGAACTGCAAATCGTCCTCCTTGTAGTCAGGATCCTTAGGTCCTACAGTGACGATGATGTCAGCGAACTTACCACGACCACCACTCTGCTTCTTGTAGACCTCACGCCAGCCCTCAACGGTCTTGGTGATAGCCTCTTTGTAGTTCACACGCGGCTTACCCTGGTTACACTCAACCTTGAACTCGCGCCTCAGACGGTCGATGATGATATCGAGGTGAAGCTCACCCATACCAGAGATAATGGTCTGACCACTCTGCTCGTCGGTATGTACGGTGAAGGTTGGGTCTTCCTCAGCCAGCTTGGCGAGGCCGTTGTCCATCTTGGCCATATCAGCCTGGCTCTTCGGCTCGACAGCGACAGAGATCACCGTGTCAGGGAAGGTCATGGACTCGAGAACGATAGGATGGTTCTCGTCGCAGAGCGTATCACCCGTGCGGATATCCTTGAAACCTACGCCTGCGCCGATATCACCAGCGTCGATAGAGTCCATAGGAATCTCCTGATGAGAGTTCATCTGGAACAGACGGCTGATGCGCTCTTTCTTGCCGGAACGTGGGTTGTAGACATAAGAGCCAGCCACAACCTTACCGGAATATACGCGGAAGTATACCAGACGGCCCATGAACGGGTCTGTAGCGATCTTAAATGCCAAAGCGGCAGTAGGCTCAGACTCGAGAGGCTTACGATCCTCTTCCTCACCAGTCTCAGGATTGGTACCTACGATAGCAGGAGTATCCTCGGGAGAAGGCAGGAATGCGCAAGTATAGTCAAGCAGCGGCTGCACACCCTTGTTCTTATAAGAAGAACCGAGCAGCATTGGGCAGCACTCCATGGCAACGCAGCCCTTGCGGACTGCAGCGATGATCTCATCCTCAGTGATGGTCGAAGGATCATCCATATATTTCTCCATCAGAGCATCGTCGAAGTCGGCAGCGCCCTCAAGGAGCTTGTCGCGCCACTCCTCAGCCTCGTCTTTGAGATCATCAGGAATCTCGTCTACCTCATACTCAGCGCCCATGGTCTCATCGTGCCACAGGATAGCCTTCATCTTGATCAGGTCTACGACACCCTTGAAGTTCTCCTCAGCGCCGATAGGGATCTGGATTACGATAGGATTAGCACCCAGGATATCCTTCATCTGCTGGACAGTCTCGAAGAAGTCAGCGCCGGAGCGATCCATCTTGTTGACATATCCGATACGGGGAACATTGTATTTGTCAGCCTGACGCCACACTGTCTCGCTCTGAGGCTGTACACCGTCAGCAGCGGAATAAGTAGCGATAGCTCCATCCAACACACGCAGCGAACGCTCAACCTCAGCGGTGAAGTCAACGTGTCCCGGAGTATCGATCAAGTTAATCTTATAGGTCTTGCCATTCCAAGTCCACTGGCAAGTAGTTGCAGCGGAAGTAATGGTGATACCACGCTCCTGCTCCTGTGCCATCCAGTCCATCGTGGCAGCGCCGTCATGCACCTCACCAATCTTATGGGTCTTTCCGGTGTAGAAGAGGATGCGCTCCGAGGTAGTTGTCTTACCTGCATCGATATGCGCCATGATACCGATGTTGCGCGTCAAATGTAAATCGCGATTAGCCATTTTTCTTTTTAACCTTAAAGTGTGTTGAAACTTAGAATCTGAAGTGTGCGAAAGCACGGTTAGCCTCAGCCATACGGTGCATGTCTTCCTTACGCTTGAATGCGCCACCCTGGTTGTTGTAGGCGTCCATGATCTCAGCAGCGAGCTTGTCGGCCATGCTCTTGCCGCCACGCTTGCGTGCGAAAGCGATCATGTTCTTCATAGCCACGCTGACCTTACGGTCTGGACGGATTTCTGTAGGCACCTGGAAAGTAGCACCACCGATACGGCGGCTCTTCACCTCCACCTGCGGAGTGATATTGTCGAGGGCAGTCTTCCAGATCTCCAGAGGAGCCTTCTCCTCTTTTGCCATCTTGTCCTTGACGATGTCAAGTGCCTTGTAGAAAATTTCGAAGGAAGTACTCTTCTTACCGTCATACATCAAGTGGTTGACGAACTTAGATACTTTCTGATCATTGAACACGGGATCGGGAAGGATCACGCGCTTCTTTGGTTTTGCTTTTCTCATTGTTTAATTAAAAATATTCATTCTGCATGGGGCTGTCATAAATGATCTTCAACGCCCACACCTGGGCATTTACTCAACCTGTTTTAACTTCTCCAGCAAAACTGATTAAAAAAGTGGATTTTTACTTGAATAGGCTTTGAGCCCTGGCCGGAGAGAGCACTCTCTCGGCCCCCGGCTCTTAGCGTTGATTCTTTACTTCTTTGCCTTTGGGCGCTTAGCTCCGTACTTAGAGCGGCGCTGTGTGCGGTTGGCAACACCGGCGGTATCCAAAGTACCACGAACGATGTGATAACGCACACCAGGAAGATCCTTCACACGACCACCGCGCACCAGCACGATAGAGTGCTCCTGAAGGTTGTGGCCTTCTCCCGGAATATAGGAGTTGACTTCTTTCTGATTGGTCAAACGAACACGGGCAACCTTACGCATTGCCGAATTAGGCTTTTTAGGAGTCGTGGTATAGACACGAACACAAACGCCACGACGCTGAGGACATCCGTCCAAAGCCGGCGACTTGCTCTTGTCTGCCAGTACTCTTCTGCCTTTACGTACTAATTGTTGAATAGTAGGCATAATTTTACTTTTTAATTTTATATATTTATTTTCTTCTAAATCAACGCATTATCGGATTAGTGTATCTCGGGATATTACAACTCGAATACAATTAACCCGTTACGGGGTGCAAAGGTACAAATAAAGCGTCAAACTACCTAATATATATAAAACAAAAAGTGGCGGCAAAAGCAATTTTAAGATTATTTAATAACAGCTGACAGCACATCGCAACATCTGAAGGCACTGTCTGAAACAAAAAACTCTCCCCGATTTCCCGGGGAGAGACGATGAGCCAACGGCTGAATATTATGCTTTGCCAGTACCGAAGGGTGCGATGGTGCGACCCTCGTCAGCAGGCTGCGGTGCCTGAGGCAATTTGATTTCTCCAAACTCTTTCTCGTAGCGGACGAGATTCTCCTGCAGAGCAAAGAGCAGGCGCTTGGCATGCTCGGGAGCCATGATCACACGGCTGAAAATCTGAGGAGGAGCGATGGGCAGCATGTGAGCGAAGTCGATGATAAATTCGCTGCTGGAATGGTTAATCATAGCAAGGTTGGAGTATTCGCCCTGAGCCACTTCCGGCTTGAGCTCAATTTTTACCTCTTGTGGCTGTTGCTTGTTTTCTTCTGCCATAATTCAATAAGCTAAATTTAAAGGTTACTATATATTTATGTTTCTGTTATTATGTCTTAGTCTGTAAGAACATGGTATAACACTGCAAAGGTAAAGAAAAGATTTGTTCTTTCCAAAACTTTAAGCACTTTTTTCTTTTCTGTATTGCTTTTCTACGACCTCTGTAACATCACTGTCAAGCACCCGTCCATGATCTGATTGCGCGGATACTACTTCTCTCGTTTTATGTTACTGTCGTGTCTGCCAAATCGTTTGTGTCTGCCTACTCTGTCATCAGCCAGGAGGTCATCATCTTGAGGTATTTATCTGTCTGCTCGGTAAACACCATGTGGCGCGCACCGTAGAAGAGTTCCCATTTGGCATTTGGTATTCTGTCGTACATGGTCTTGGCAATGTACGGTGTACAGAGGTCATTGGTTCCGCTGACGACAAGCGTCGGGCAGGAGATTTCGCAGAGGCGGTCGGTATAGTTGAAGTCCTTCAGCGTTCCGGTCGGATTGTATTCGTTTGGTCCCCAGGCAACGAGATAAGCCTCATTGCCAAAGCGTTTCTTGCGGCTCATACACTCCGGCGTGTCGGGCCCGATGACAAACTCATGGCGTGCCACGTAATGGTCATTGGCTTCAAGGTATGCCGGTGACTGGAAATTGCCGGTACGCTCAGCCTCAGCGATCGCCTCTTGGTCTTTCTCGCTCATGAACGTGATGAGCCGATGTTGTTCTTTGCCCCACAGCTGACTTTGCGGCAGCGTACTGGAGAGGATCAACGAACGCAGCCCTTGCGGTTTCTTCTCCTGTTTTCCTATTTTGCGCCACCCAAGACCGATTTTATGGTCAGTTAGATACAGTTCTCTCAAGACGCGTTATTTTTTAGCGTCATTTTGCAACACAATGTCGTATAATTCCTTTTGTTTGCT
>NZ_VUNG01000049.1 GCF_009695775.1 Hallella mizrahii
CATCGTGGGGTAAGGGGATGGTGTGCACAAATCGGACAAAATTCACGCTCATACTATCATGATGCATAGTGTTCACGCTCTTTACTGCAATTGAGATTGTCATTGAGATTGCTTGCGGATTTTAGGATTTATTGATTTGTTGCCGTCTGTTTGGTCACCTCGCAAAGATTCCGTAACTTTGTAACATCGACATACCAAAACTAATATATTACCGACACTATGAGTTTATTAGAGCAAATTGTTGCGCGTGCTAAGTCTAACAAGCAGCGCATCGTGCTCCCCGAAGCTGAAGAGGAGCGCACTCTGAAGGCTGCCGACCGTGTACTGGCCGACGACCTGGCCGACCTGATCTTGATCGGCAATCCCGAAAACATCCGCAAGGAAGCCAAAGAGTGGGGCCTCGCCAACATCGACAAGGCTACTATCGTTGACCCGCAGCACTGCGAGAAGACCGAGGAGTATGCCACCCTGCTGGCTGAGCTTCGCAAGAAAAAGGGCATGACCGTAGAGCAGGCCCGCGAGCTGGTAACGAAGAACAACCTCTATCTTGGCTGCATGATCATCAAGACCGGCGACGCTGACGGTCAGATCTCCGGTGCGCTGAGCACTACAGGCGACACGCTGCGTCCGGCTCTACAGATCATCAAATGCGCTCCAGGAGTGACTTGCGTCAGCGGCGCCATGCTGCTCATCACCGACCAGAAGCAATATGGCGAGGACGGTATCGTGGTCATGGGCGACGTAGCTGTCACGCCTAACCCCACTGCCGACCAGCTGGCTCAGATTGCTTACTGCACCGCCGATACCGCAAAGAGCGTGGCAGGCATCAAGGATCCGCGTGTGGCCATGCTGAGCTTCTCCACCAAAGGCTCCGCCAAGGATGCCAAGGACAAGACTACAGGCAAGAGCGTCTATATCATCGACAAGGTTGTCGACGCCACAAAGATCGCTCACGAGAAATATCCAGAGCTGAAAGTCGACGGCGAGCTGCAGGCCGACGCCGCACTCGTGCCCTCTGTGGGCGAGTTCAAGGCACCGGGCTCTCCTATCGCCGGACATGCCAATGTGCTCGTAGTGCCTAACCTCGAAGTGGGCAACATCGGCTACAAGCTCGTTCAGCGTCTTGGCGGTGCCATCGCCATTGGTCCTATCCTACAGGGTATTGCCCGTCCAGTCAACGACCTGAGCCGCGGATGCTCTGTCGATGACATCTACTACATGGTCGCCATCACGTCATGCCAGGCAATGGATGCCAAGAAATGATGAATGCTTCCAACATTCAACATTGATATTACTCACCATTCAACACTCAACATTAAGATGAAGATTTTGGTTCTGAACTGCGGTAGCAGTTCCATTAAGTACAAGTTATACGACATGACCGACGAGAGCGTTCTCGCACAGGGTGGCGCAGAGCGCATCGGTCTCGACGAGGCTTTTGTCAAAGTGACGCTGAAAGACGGCTCAAAGGAAAAGATCATGCACGACATGCCGTCGCACAAAGAAGGTGTGAAATTCGTGCTTGACCTCCTCGTGGATCCCAAGTACGGCTGCCTGAAGAGCCTCGACGAGATCGACGCCGTGGGACACCGTATCGTGCAGGGCGGTGACCTCTTTGAGAAGAGTTGTATCGTCACTCCCGAGGTGGAGAAAGGCATTGAGAGCCTCATCGACCTTGCGCCGGTGCACAACAAGGGTCACCTGGCCGGCCTCCGCGCTGTCGATGCCCTCATGCCCGGTACACCGCAGGTGACCGTGTTCGACAATGCTTTCCACAGCACCATGCCGCCGTATGCTTATCTCTATGCTGTGCCTTATGAGTTCTATACCAAGTGGCACGTGCGCCGCTATGGTTTCCACGGCACCTCTCACCGCTATGTCTCTCAGCGCGTATGCGAGTTCCTCGGCGTGGACATCAAGACGCAGAAGATCATCACCTGCCATATCGGCAACGGTGCCAGCGTGGCTGCCGTGAAGTATGGCAAGGTCATCGACACCTCCATGGGTCTGACTCCTTTGGCCGGACTGATGATGGGTAGCCGCTCAGGCGACATCGACCCGTCGGCTGTCACCTATCTGATGCAGAAGACCGGTATGGGACCTCAGGAGATGGCCGATTTCCTCAACAAGCAGAGCGGCGTGCTCGGCATCACCGGCATCTCCAGCGATATGCGTGAGATCGAGAATGCCGACAACGAAGGCAACGAGCGCGCTCATCTCGCACTGCAGATGTACAACTACCGCATCAAGAAATACATCGGCGCATACGCTGCTGCCATGAACGGTGTCGACATTATCGTGTGGACCGCCGGCGTGGGCGAGAACCAGGAAGGCGTGCGCTGGGATGCCTGCTCCGGTCTGGAGTACCTCGGCGTGAAGATGGACAAGGAGCGCAACCATGTGCGCTCGAAGGAGCAGATCCTCTCCGCCGACGATTCCAAGGTGAAGGTGGTGATGATTCCTACCGACGAAGAGATTGTCATTGCCCGCGACACCCGCGACCTCGTAGAGGCACAGAAGAAGTAATATCGCAACCAACTCAAAGGCGGACGCTCACGACGGGCTGTCCGCCTTTTTTAGTTTTATATTATCAAGCAAGTTTTCTGCCAAGTAATAATAAGGAGAGAAAAGGATATGAAGATTGTTACATTCGGAGAAATCATGTTGCGCCTGTCCAAGCATGGTGCCATGAGGCTGACACAGGGCAACTCCTTTGACGCCAACTACGGCGGTTCTGAGGCCAACGTGGCAGTGAGTCTGGCAATGCTCGGCGACGACGTGGAGTATGTCACCCGTGTGCCCGACAATGCCATCGGCGAGGCGGCACTCATGCACCTGAGGGAATACGGTGTCGACGTGAGCCATACGGTCAAGGGTGGCAAGCGGTTGGGCACCTACTATTTCGAGCCATCTGCAGCCATGCGCTCATCGAGAGTGGTATATGACCGTGACGACTCTGCATTCAACACCCTATCCTTCGGCGACATCAACTGGGAACAGATATTGAAGGAGACTGCATTGTTTCATTGCTCGGGAATCACTTGCGCTACCAGCCAGGATGCCCTTGACACCACGATGGATGCCGTGCATCGGGCCTTTGAGAGCGGTGTAGAACTCACCTGCGACATCAACTACCGCGCCAACCTGTGGAAATATCCGGGAGCCAACGCCCGAAAAGCCCTCGACGAACTCATGCAGTACAGCTCGTTTATCTTTGGCGACCAGAACGAGTGGTACGTGGCCAGTGGGCTCGATCCCATTCCTTTCACTGCTTTGGATGAAAGCTATCAGTTTGACATAGACGCTTACCGCCGCTATTTCGACAGGCTCCACAAGATGTTCCCGCGTGCCGAGCGCATGCTCATGGCGCACCGCAACCAACTATCGTTCCAGCATCATGTCAATGCCGGCGTGCTGTGGGCTAACGGCGAAATATACACCTCGCGCATCTACGACATCCAGCCCATCGTAGATCAGATGGGCGTGGGCGACGCGTGGGTTGCCGCGTTTATCCATGCGCGCCACCGATGGCCTGATGACGACCGCCATTGTCTGGAGTTCTCCACAGCTGCCGCGTCATTGAAAAATACCGTTCCCGGTGATCAGAACTTAGTGAGCGAGCAGGAGATCCTCGCAGCAATGCAAGGAGGCAACGGCCGCATCGACCGCTAAGAAAGGCCTTTGAAAACGTCAAAATGCCGGAACAGAATGATCCTCCCAGTATCCTTGCACATATTGATACTGTCTTAGGACAAGAGAGGCTGAACTGTTGCGTCCACTCTTGACTTGGATAATATCTTACAAAAAGTAAAAAACCTTGTCAATAGAAACTTTCGAAATAGAAAGCAAAAATGGGGACTGATGACAGAAAATGACGAAAAAAGGCGTTGAAGAACCGACCTGACCGCATCATCTCACTGAGATGAGCGACTCATCTCAGTGAGATGATGCGGTCATCTCGGTGAGATGATACGGTCATCTCAGTGAGATGACATGGTAAAAATCCGTTTTTTAAGCGTTAAGGAAAAGTTTTCAAAACAGGATCTTCACAACATGCTGATTAATAAGCATTTACTATTCTTGCTTAAAATTCCGTTCTTTCAGAGCAATTATTGCATTGCTTCCTAAAAATCAATTCTCAGAGAAGGTTAGAGATAAAAAATATTGATATTATACAATAGATATCTCGTTCACTCCCACAATCATTTATCAATTTGGAAACCGGGAAATCCCGAAAAAGATCGTATGCGACGGTCGTCCTGCTTTTTTTTGAGCATGACGATCATCCCGTTTTCCGTGACGGCCGCTTTTGTCTATTGGTTAAACCGCGACGACAATTCTGTATATCCGTGACGACCGCTCTGCTTGATTGTTCCGGTCGTCACGTATCGTTTACTCTGTCATTTTTCTCTGTCAGACAACGTTCATTACGGTCTGCTTTCCCCCTCGACATATTCCTCAAGCAGCAGATGCTCGCCGTCGAAGACGGCATAGGTGAACTGCGTGATCCAGTCTCCAAGAATCAGCATCCGTGCCTTGCGGTTGAGCGTCAGTTCCAGCTCTATATGACGGTGACCATAGATGAAATAGTCGATGTCGGGATGCGTCTTCATGTATTCCTTTGTCCACAGCACCAAATACTCTCTGTCTTCACCCATGTATGGCGGTTCCTTACCGTCGGCACGCTTGAGCCGGCTGTGCTTGGCCCAGTTGAGCCCCAGCTGCATGCCCCACCAGGGATGGAAGAAGTTGAGCAAACGCTGACAGCCACGGTTGTGGAAAATCTTGCGCAACAGTTTGAACTTGTTGTCTGGGTCGCCCAGTCCGTCGCCATGTGCCAAATAGAACTCCTTGCCGTAGATCTCTGTCGTCAACGGGTGACGGTGAAGGATCACACCGCACTCCTCCTCGAGATAGCCATACGTCCAAATATCATGATTGCCGGTGAAGAAATGCACTTCCACGCCCAAGTCCGTCAACTCCGATATCTTACCTAAGAAACGCGTAAAGCCTTTCGGCACCACATATTTATATTCGTTCCAAAAGTCAAACATGTCACCGAGCATATACACAGCGGCTGCCTTGTCCTTGATGCTGTCAAGGAAACGCACCAGCCGGCGTTCCTGGGTACGACGATGAGGAATAGCCAGCGACCCTAAGTGTGCGTCCGATAAAAAGTATATGTTCTTTCTCATAGCTATCAAAGTTTTGTTAGACATCCTATTCCTTCCATCATTCTTCACTCAACATTCAACATTGCTCTCATTCATCCTTCAACATTGAACATTCAACCGGGCCTTAGTCCAGCCCCAGTTCTACTCTTGCTTCCTCGCTCATCATACTTTGATCCCATACGGGGTCAAAGACCAGATTGACATTGGCAGCCTTCACGCCGTCTACACTCTCTACTTTAGTGCGGACGTCTTCAAGAATGAAATCTGCGGCAGGGCAGGATGGTGCCGTGAAAGTCATGTCCATATCGACCGTGCCATCATCCTTCACGTCTATCTTATAGATCATGCCAAGGTTCCATATATCCACCGGGATCTCCGGATCGTATACTGTTTTCAGCACATCCACGATGCGCTCTTCTATCTTTGTCTTTTCTTCTTGTGTCATCTTCCGAATGATTATATCATATAATGTGTATGCTTGATGTTGCGAATTTAATAAAAAGTTTCCAATCTGCCAAAGAAAAGCGGACAATAGCACTAAAAACTTCAGCAATATATTGACTCAGCGCAATCAGCCCACCGGTTTCCTGCCATGCTTGAAACAACTCAGCAAAACGGCGATTATGGATAAATATTACAGCTGATATACATTACTTCGACGAAATATTATAATTTTCTGTAGAAAACCGTGTTTTTATTTGGATTATATGATTATTTTGTGTATTTTTGCAACCGTTTAAAGAATAAATATCCAGTACATGAAGATTAAAGACAGACGGCTCGAAGCTATCAAGCTGATCATCTCCAGCAAAGAGATTGGCAGCCAGGAGGAATTGCTGGTAGACCTGAAGAAAGAAGGATTCCTGCTCACACAAGCCACGCTAAGCCGAGACCTCAAACAGCTGAAGGTTGCTAAAGCTGCCAGCATGAACGGGCACTATGTCTACGTGTTGCCCAACGAGACAATGTATAAGCGAGTGCACAAGCCACTACCGGCCAACGAGATGATGGGAGCCTCCGGATTTCAGTCGATACGCTTCTCACGCAATATCGGCGTCATACGCACACGACCGGGATATGCCAGCTCCATCGCCTACAACATCGACAACAGCGACATCCCCGAAATCTTGGGAACCATCGCCGGTGACGACACCATTATTATCGTACTCAAAGAGGGAACGGACAGAAAAGCCATCTCTGATTGTCTGAACGACATCATGTTGGAATAAACATTCGGATAAGACAAGATTATAGATAACAACACCATGGAAGAAATCAAAGTGATGGTGGCCGACGAGAGTCATATCAAATATGTCGACACCATACTGAAAACCATCGCCGACGCAGCCAAGGTTCGCGGCACCGGCATCGCCAAGCGCTCACCGGAGTACGTGGCCACAAAGATGAAAGAAGCCAAAGCTGTCATTGCACTGCAAGGCGAGAAGTTTGCCGGATTCAGCTACATCGAGACATGGGGCAATAAACACTATGTCACTACCTCGGGACTGATTGTACACCCTGACTTCCGAGGAAAAGGAGTAGCCAAGCGCATCAAGAATCTTACCTTTACGCTCGCACGCGTCCGATGGCCACATGCCAAGATCTTCTCGCTGACCAGCGGGTCGGCAGTGATGAAGATGAACACGCAACTGGGATACCTTCCGGTGACCTTCAACGATCTCACCGATGACGAGAGCTTCTGGAGAGGATGCGAGGGGTGCATCAACAGCGACATCCTCCACCGCACCAACCGCCGCTATTGCATCTGCACCGCCATGCTTTTCGACCCGGAAGAGCAACTGCCGGTGAAGCTACCAGAAGATGTCGTGAAACGAATCCGACAAATAGAGGCCCACCCCTAACCCCTCCCGAGGGAGGGGAATGGAGCCCACCCCTAACCCCTCCCGAGAGAGGGGAATGGAGCCCACCCCTAACCCCTCCCGAAGGAGGGGAATGGAGCCCACCCCTAACCCCTCCCGAGGGAGGGGAATGGCAAAACCACAATACATAATATAAATAATACATAATTAATATAGGAGAAGATGGAGGAAAATGCCAAGAGTAATAATGGGGATGAGCAACAGGATGGTAAGCAAAAGAATAACAGGCGAAAGCAACAATACCAAACGGCTGATTGTGCTTACTATGGGCTGCTAAAAGAGTTTGCACATGAGAATAGACGAAACCCTACTAAAGAAGAAAGCATTCTGTGGGCATTTCTCCAACATAGACAATTAGGAGTTCGCTTCCGTAGACAACACATCATTGGACAGTTCATTGTTGACTTTTGTTGTCTCTCAGTGAAACTGGTCATTGAAGTAGACGGAGGATACCATCAACTCCCCGGTCAACAATTCTCTGATGAGGAGCGCGCGACATGGTTGCAGAGTCAGGGATTTACAGTCATCCGATTCACTAATGATCAGATATTAAGTGATCCTGATGCCGTTGCAAGGGCTATACAAAAGGAAGTGGAAGTCCTTCAGAATGCACGAGGAGAGGATTCGTAAAACTTATATAATAACAAGGTTTAAACAATAAAAAGATGGAAAAGAAGAATATAAAAAATAATAGTATGGCTAATAACAGTAGTAAGGGTATTGCAACTCCCCTCCCTCGGGAGGGGGCGGGGGTGGGCTCTAAGTCTGTCGTCGTCGCCTATTCAGGCGGACTTGATACATCATACACAGTCATGAAGCTCACCCAAGAGGGTTGGGACGTATATGCTGCCTGCGCCAACACAGGCGGATTCAGTGCCGAACAGCTGAAGAAAAACGAAGAAAACGCTTACAAGCTCGGGGCTAAGAAATATGTCACACTCGACGTGACGCATGAATACTACGAAAAGAGCCTAAAGTATATGATCTTCGGCAACGTGCTGCGCAACAATTGCTATCCTATCTCGGTCAGTTCGGAGCGTATCTTCCAGGCTATCGCTATCGCACGATACGCCAAGGAGATTGGTGCTGACGCCATCGCACACGGATCTACTGGTGCCGGCAACGACCAGATACGGTTCGACATGACCTTCCTCGTCATGGCACCCGGCGTGAAGATCATCACGCTCACTCGTGACCACGCTCTCTCGCGTAAAGAGGAAGTAGACTACCTCAACGAGCACGGCTTCTTTGCTGACTTCACCAAGCTGAAGTATTCCTATAATGTTGGCATCTGGGGCACGAGTATCTGCGGTGGCGAGCTCCTCGACCCTACACAAGGACTGCCCGAGGAGGCTTATCTCAAGCATGTCACCGCCAAAGAACCGGAAGCCGAACTGCGCATCACGTTCAAGGAGGGCGAGATTGCAGCTGTCAATGGTAAGGAGTATACCGACAAGGTAGAGGCTATTCAGGCGATCGAGGCCATCGGTGCCAGCTATGCTATCGGCCGCGACTGCAATGTCGGCGATACGATCATCGGCATCAAGGGACGCGTCGGCTTTGAGGCTGCCGCTCCGAAGCTGATCATCGAGGCACACCGCCTGCTCGAAAAGTCTACGCTCTCGAAATGGCAGCAGTACTGGAAAGACCAGATTGGCAACTGGTACGGCATGTTCCTCCACGAGAGCCAGTATCTCGAACCCGTCATGCCCGACATGGAGGCTTTCCTCACCAGTAGCCAGCGTCACGTCAATGGCACCGCCATACTGAAGCTGCGTCCCTACAGCTTCGAGACCGTAGGCGTTGACTCGCCTGACGACCTCACCAAGTCGAAACTCGGCGAATACGGCGAGATGCAGCACGGATGGACGGCCGACGATGCCAAGGGATTCATCAAAGTGCTCTCCACACCGCTGCGCGCCTACTATGGCATGCATCCGGGAGAAAGAGAATAAAAAGAGAGGAAAGATCATGATAAGAATAGGTATACTTGGCGGGGCCGGCTATACGGCAGGAGAGCTCATCCGCCTGCTCATCAACCATCCCGAGGCGGAGCTCGTCTTCGTCAACAGCGAGAGCAACGCCGGAAACCTCATCACCGACGTGCACGAGGGACTCTACGGCGATACTGATCTTCGCTTTACCAGCGAGATGCCCTTCGACGATGTCGACGTGCTCTTCTTCTGCTTCGGCCACGGCAAGAGCGAGCGATTCCTCGCTGAGCACAACGTGCCCGTCAAGGTGAAGATCATCGATCTGGCACAGGATTTCCGTCTTGCGCCAACCAACGGACTTCCCGCTGACGATGTCGCCGCCACCAAGCCTACACCGGCTGTGCATGACTTCGTCTATGGCCTGCCTGAGATCAACCGCGAACGTATACGCGCGGCTCGACATATCGCCAACCCCGGTTGCTTTGCCACGTGCATCCAGCTCGGCTTGCTGCCTGCTGCCAAGATGGGGCTTATTAACTCGGCGGTTAGCGTCAACGCCATCACGGGCAGTACGGGAGCCGGCGTAAAGCCCGGTGCTACCACCCATTTCTCGTGGCGCAACAACAATCTGAGCATCTACAAGGCTTTCACTCACCAGCATATTCCCGAGATTCGACAAAGCATCTGTCAGGTACAAGGACATCTCGACTCTGACATCGACTTCATCCCCTACCGGGGTGACTTCGCCCGCGGCATCTTTGCCACTGAGGTCATCCGTACTGACAAGGACGCAGAGACAATCGTTCAAGGTTACAAGGATTTCTACAAAGAGGAACCTTTTACACACTATGTCGACAAGCCGCTCGACCTGAAGCAGGTGGTCAACACCAACAAGGCACACGTCCACTGCGACATCATCGACGGCAAGCTTCTCGTCACCTCCTGCATCGACAACCTGCTTAAAGGTGCTGTCGGACAGGCGGTGGAGAATATGAATCTGATGTTTGGCCTCGATGAGACCACAGGACTGAGGCTTAAGCCATCGGCTTTCTAACTATATATAATCAATCACATGAAACTATTCGACGTTTATCCATTATATGATGTCAACATTGTCAAGGGCAAAGGCGTCCATGTATGGGACGACAAAGGCCAGGAGTACCTCGACCTCTATGGTGGCCATGCTGTCATCAGCATCGGACATTGCCATCCTCACTATGTCGACATGCTCACCAAGCAACTCAACCAGCTTGGCTTCTACTCCAACAGTGTCATCAACCTGCTACAGCGTCAGCTTGCCGAGCGGCTGGGCAAGATCTGCGGCTACGACGACTATCAGCTCTTCCTGATCAACAGTGGTGCTGAGGCCAACGAGAATGCGCTGAAGCTTGCCAGCTTCCACAATGGCCGCACACGTGTGCTCTCTGCCGAGAAAGCTTTCCATGGCCGCACCTCACTGGCCGTAGAGGTAACGGGGAACCCGAAGATCGTGGCACCCATCAACGACAATGGTCATGTGACCTTCCTGCCCTACAACGATTTGGAGGCTTGGGAGCGCGAGCTTGCCAAGGGCGATGTGTGCGCCTGTATCCTGGAGTGCATCCAAGGAGTAGGCGGATGCAATGTCGCCACCAAGGAATTTGCGCAGGGACTTGCCAAGGCCTGCAAAAAATATGGTGCTGTGCTCATCTGCGATGAGATACAGTGTGGCTACGGACGGTCGGGCAAGTTCTTTGCCCATCAATGGCTCGACATACGTCCCGACCTCATCACTGTCGCCAAGGGTATCGGAAATGGATTCCCCATGGCTGCCGTGCTCATCTCACCGGAGTTCCAGCCCGTCTACGGACAGTTAGGCACTACATTTGGCGGTAACCATCTGGCATGTACCGCAGCCTTGGCCGTGCTCGACGTCTTCGAGCAGGAACATCTCGTTGACAATGCCCATGAGGTGGGCGAATATTTCATCGACGAGCTGAAGCAACTGCAAAAGACCGAGCCGCATATCAAGGAAGTGCGTGGACGCGGACTGATGATTGGACTCGTGCTCGACGTGCCGCAGAAAGAGGTCCGCAGCAAGCTCATCTACGAGCAACACGTCTTCACGGGAGCTGCCGGCACCGACGTACTGCGCATCCTTCCGCCGCTTTGCCTGACCAAGGCCGATGCCGACGACTTCATCTATCGTCTCAAGCGTGTTTTCGCCAGCATGTAGGAAATCTGTTAGATAGTACTATATATAATAAGGTATACCATTCATATTATGAAAATCGCAGTAATTGGAGCCGGTGAGATGGGCGGAGCCTTTGCCACCGGCTTATTGAAGACCGACTTGTTCAAGCCCGAGGACATCACCGTGGCCAATCCTCATGAAGGCAAACTCAAACCATTTGCCGAGCAGGGCACCAGCGTGACCACCGACAACAAAGTGGCGGCCGCCGTGGCGGACATCGTCGTACTCGCCGTGAAGCCTAAGGTGGTGAAGGGCGTCATCGACGAGATCAAAGAGGAACTCGACTACAGCAAGCAGACCATCGTGAACATGGCAGCCAGCATCAAGCTCGATCAGCTTGAGGCATGGCTTATCAGCGGTGGCGACGTGCCGGCTATCTGTCAGGCTATCCCCAACATCGGCATCGCTCACCGGCAGTCGATGACTTTCCTCTCTCCCAACGACAAGGCTGCCGCAAGCCCGAAGCCGGTTCTCGACATCTTCAACGCTTTGGGCAAGACCATGGTCGTCGATGAGGATCTCTTGGGAGCTGGAACGGCAATGGCAGGATGCGGCATTGCCTACGTACTGCGTTTCATCCGGGCAGCTTCCGAGGCCGGCGTGGAACTAGGCTTCAAGGCTGATGATGCCAAGAACATTATACTACAAACCATCAAAGGCGCTGGCTCGTTGCTCGCCGAAGGATGTCATCCCGAGGCTGAGATCGACAAGGTGACCACGCCCGGCGGCATGACCATTAAAGGGCTGAACACGCTTGAGGCCAATGGCTTCACCCATGCTGTGATAGAAGGCTTCAAGGGTAGTTTGAAATAACAACCAATGAAAAGAATAGTAGTGAAAGTGGGCAGCAACGTGCTCACACGAGATGACGGCAAACTCGACGTGACGAGGATGTCGGCCATCGTCGACCAGATCGTATGGCTAAGGCACCACGACTACGAGGTCATCCTCGTGTCATCGGGTGCCATGGCTTGCGGGCGCAACGAGATTGACGTAGAGCACAAGCTCGACAGCGTAGAGCAGCGACAACTCTTCTCTGCTCTTGGCCAAGTGAAACTCGTGGGACTCTACTACGACCTTTTCCGTGAGTATGGTTGCCATGTAGGTCAGGTGCTCACGATGAAAGAGAGCTTCTCCACACGCGGCCAGTATCTCAACCAGCGGGCTTGTATGCAGGTGATGCTTGAAAACGGTGTCATCCCCATTGTCAATGAGAACGACACGGTGAGCGTCACCGAGCTGATGTTCACCGACAACGACGAGCTCTCGGGACTCATCGCCTCCATGCTGGATTGCGACACGCTTGTCATCCTGAGCAACGTCGACGGCATCTACAACGGAGATCCGAAGGAACCCGGCACGCGCGTCATACCAATGGTCAACTACGACCGCGATTTGGGAGAATATATTATCAATCAAAAGAGTGGCTTCGGACGTGGCGGAATGGTCACTAAAGCGCATATTGCAGGCAAAGTGGCAGACGAAGGCATCAAGGTTATCATCGCCAACGGAAAGACCGACAACATCCTCATCGACTTGGCCCAGCATCCGCAACAGACCATGCACACTGAGTTCCGGCCCAACCCCAATCCCACGTCTACCGTGAAAAAGTGGATTGCACACAGCGAGAGCTTCGCCAAAGGTGTCGTCTACGTCAATGCCAAGGCTGCCGAAGCCCTGCGTGGCAAGCAGGCCGTAAGCCTGTTGCTTGTCGGAGTGACAAAGATTGAGGGAGATTTCGAGGAGGGCGATATCGTGAGCATCGTTGATGAGCAAAAAAAACTTGTTGCCGTCGGACGCAGTGCTTACAATGCGAATGAAGCACGCGACAACATTGGAAAGCACGAAGTACGCCCACTTGTGCACTACGATTATATGTATATGGAGTGAAGCAACATATATGTGGAGATTGAAAGCACCTATATATAATAGATAGAAATCTCCTATATATAATAAGGAGTAAAACACTATGTTAGAAGATATATTCCACCGAGTCAAGCTGGCCAGCAAGTCCCTGCCCAATATGGATGAAGCACTGCGCAACCGTCTGCTGTGTCTTGTGGCCGATGCCATAGAGAAAGAAACTGAGACTTTACTGGCTGCCAACCGTGAAGATTTGGCGGCAATAGACAAGAGCAATCCCATGTATGACCGTTTGCAGCTGACACCCGCACGCCTGAAAGAGATTGCTGACAACATGCGCCATGTAGCCACGCTGCCCTCACCCTTGGGCAAAGTGCTCAAGCACAAGACACTGCCCAACGGGCTGGATCTTCGACGCGTGAGCGTGCCTTTCGGTGTCATAGGCGTGGTCTATGAGGCCCGTCCCAATGTCACCTTCGACGTCTTTGCCCTTTGTCTGAAAAGTGGCAACGCCAGCATCTTGAAGTGTGGTAAGGATGCCTTTCGCTCCTGTCAGGCTGGCGTAGACCTCATCCACCGAGTACTGGAGTCGGTACATGTCAGTCCCGACATCGTGGCCCTGCTGCCTGCTACCCACGAGGCAACAGCAGCATTGCTTCAGGCCGTTGGCTATGTCGACCTCTGTATACCCCGTGGCGGCAAGCGGCTCATCAGCTTTGTACGCGACACGGCAAAGGTTCCGGTCATCGAGACGGGGGCTGGCGTCGTGCACTGCTATTTCGACAAGCGGGGCGACGTGGCCATGGGACAACGCATCATTGACAATGCCAAAACGCGCCGCTGCTCGGTATGCAATACCCTCGACTGTCTGATCATCCATTCCTCACGGCTGAGCGATCTGCCACAACTGGTAAAGCCCTTAGCCGATAAGCAGGTGAAGCTACATGCCGACCCGCGTGCTTATGCTGCCCTGCAAGGACGCTATCCCGCCGACCTGCTCGTTCCTGTTGCTGACGATGACGAGTGGAACACAGAATGGCTGAGCATGCAGATGGGCATAAAGACTGTCGACTCCATCGACGAAGCGCTTGAGCACATCGACACCTATGGCAGCGGACACAGCGAGAGCATCGTCACAGACGACCGAGCTGCCGCCCGGCATTTTCAGCAAGCCGTCGACGCTGCATGCGTCTATGTCAATGCGCCAACAAGCTTCACCGACGGCGCACAGTTCGGCCTTGGTGCCGAGATAGGCATCAGCACGCAGAAACTGGGAGCCCGCGGCCCTATGGCACTGGAAGAGATGACCACCTACAAGTGGCTCATCAATGGCAACGGACAGGTGCGCCCCTAACGGCTAACACAGGCCCGGCCATCCTGTCCCCCGTTCTCCTTTCCTTTATATAATACATCACGCATGTCGTTCTGTAAGCAGCGGCTGTGCCGTTGCCCATAATTTTTTATTTATGAAAACATTCTTCAACGTACAAGACCTTGGCCCCTTGCAGGCCGCTCTGAAAGAAGCCGAAGAGGTAAAAGCCAACCGCTTCGCCTATCAGCAGTTGGGCAAGAACAAAACACTGCTGATGATTTTCTTCAATAACTCCTTGCGCACGCGCCTCTCCACACAAAAGGCTGCCATGAACCTCGGCATGAATGTCATCGTACTCGATGTCAATGCCGGTGCATGGAAACTCGAGACTGAGCGAGGTGTCATCATGGACGGCGACAAAAGCGAGCATCTCTTGGAAGCTATCCCCGTGATGGGCTGCTATTGCGACATCATCGCTGTACGCTCTTTTGCCGGACTCAGTGACCGCGATTACGACTACGCCGAGACCATTGTCGGCCAATTCGTGAAGTATTCCGGCCGCCCTGTAGTAGCCATGGAGACCGCCACTGTGCATCCGCTTCAAGCCTTTGCCGACCTGATCACCATCCATGAGAAGTGGACTGAACTCAACGCCAACCCATCCAACCAACCCTCGCATAAGCGTCCAAAGGTGGTCCTTACCTGGGCTCCTCACTGCCGTGCCCTGCCACAGGCCGTTCCCAACTCGTTTGCCCAATGGATGAATGCCGCTGACGTAGACTTTGTTATCACCCAGCCCGAAGGCTACGAGCTTGACCCAAAGTTTGTTGGTGACGCTCGAGTAGAGTACGATCAACACAAAGCTTTGGAGGACGCTGACTTTGTCTATGCCAAGAATTGGAGTTGCCCAGGCGTAAAGAACAAGGGCAACTATGGCAAGATCCTGTCCAAAGATGCCAGTTGGACCATCGACAGCGAGCACATGAGCTGGACCAACTATGGATATTTCATGCACTGTCTGCCCGTGCGCCGTGGACTTATCGTCACCGACGATGTCATCGAGAGCCCACACAGCCTTGTCATTCCTGAGGCTGCTAACCGCGAGATTTCCGCCGAGGTGGTTCTCAAACGAGTATTAGAGACGCTCTAATGATACTATCATATATAAATAATACTATAATATATAAAAGAGAGTACACTTCTTTGTACTCTCTTTTGTTGCTTTCAAACTCATACAACCCTTTGAAATAATGTTTCTTGTCTGTTGGAATATACAATATAGTATCAAGATTGGATAATAAAATACAACAAGCTTATCTTGCCTTTTAGAACTTATTCACTTAGATAAAAAAGTATCAATAATAGCAAAGATAATATTACGGATTTATATAATAAAACCGTATCTTTGCGATTGTAAACAGACGAGAAAACCTAAGGAGCACTAAAAACCAACTAATTGGAGTCACCTTGGTCGTCAGCCATAGCAACAATCGAAGTCAAAATAATTAAGAACCAATTATCCATTATGCAAGAATCACCCTGAAAAAGAACCATCCTATTGCCGGACAATAGGACAAGCAAGCGATCGTAGTCAATACTATCGCGCTCAAGAACCCAATCATCATCAAAGAAAAAACCTAGAACGAAGTAGTATGAATTTTAATCTTAACAAAACCATGCTGTTGATGGGTGCCTGCACTGCTTTGGGACTTGCCTATAGCCCCTGTGTACATGCAGCCTCACCAAGCCTAATGGCGCAAGCTGTGCAGCAGGCAAAGAAAGTCACCGGACATGTCGTTGACGTAGATGGCCCTGTCATCGGTGCCAGTGTTGTGGAGAAGGGAAATCCTAAGAACGGTGCTGTCACTGACCTTGATGGCAACTTCACGCTAAACGTCAAGCCTGGTGCCACGCTTGTCGTTTCTTACATAGGCTATAAGACACAGGAGGTTGCCGTGGGCAACCAATCCAACCTTGCCATCACTATGAAGGCCGACGACAAGACTCTTGAGGATGTTGTCGTCGTCGGTTATGGTGTACAGAAAAAGAAACTCGTCACCGGCGCCACTGTAGAGGTCAAGGGTGAAGATATCGAAAAGATGAATACCACTCAGGTGCTCGGTGCTTTGCAGAGCAAAACTCCGGGTGTGAACATTACGGCCGTTTCCGGTCAGCCTGGTGATGGTTTCAAAGTAGCAGTGCGTGGTGCTGGTACCAACAGTGATACCAAGCCTATCTATGTTATTGATGGAGTAGCTGGCGGCGACATCAATAACCTCAATCCTGCTGACATCGAACGCATTGATGTGTTGAAGGACGCAGCATCTGCAGCCATCTATGGTGCCAACGGTGCTAATGGCGTGATCCTTATCACTACCAAGCAAGGTAAAGCTGGCAAGATTTCCGTCAGCTATGATGGCAACATCGGCTGGCAGAACATGTATCGCATCCCTAAACTCTTGAACGCTAAGCAGTACATGCAGGTGCAGGACATGGTATCAATGAACAATGGCGGATCAGCTTATGACTGGTCAAAGTATATCGATGCAGACCTGCTGAAAGCTTATCAGGATGGTTCAAATGCTGGTACTGACTGGTTAGACATTCTGCGTAACAAGAATGCTATCACCACCAATCATGACATCAACATCACCGGTGGTTCCGACCGTAGCAGATTCTCTACAGGTGTTGGTTATCAGTATCAGGACGGTATCCTCGGCGGCGACTATGCAAAGTCCGATTTCCGTCGTTTCACCATCCGCTTGAATTCAGAGCATGTCCTCTACCGCAACGACAAAGGACTGGACGTGGTGAAGTTCGGCGAAAACCTCTACTTCCAGCATCGTGAGAAGCAAGGTATCCAGATTGGCAACCAGTACAGCAATGTCCTTTCTACCGCTTTGCGTGCCAATCCTTGCGTACCTGTTTATGACAAGGATGGCAACTATTTTGACTCTGACGACTTGAAGAAATCCGGTACCGAGGGCTGGATGAACTATAACTCCTATACCCTCAACCCAATCTATCAGTTGGTCAACAGTCAGAGCGCCAACAATAAGAGCCGCAACTTCACGCTCAATGCTATCGGCTATATTGAAGTTCAGCCTATCAAGGGACTCACTTATCGTGGGCAGGTCAACTACAGTCAGAACTCTTACTCCTATCGTTACTTCCTACCTATCTACAGTGCTAACACTACCAACAAGGATGGCTTCCGCACAACGGATGAGACCAACCAACAGATGGGTCTTGGCTGGACATGGAGTATGACCCACACGCTGAACTATAAGTTTGCTTTGAACAATCATCATTTCGATGCTCTTGTCGGTACCGAGTACTATCAGACACGTCCGGGTATGGGTGAGAGTCTGACAGGTATGGCTACCAGCAGCATCTATGGTGACTTCAAGCATGGCTATCTCTCGCTGACCAAAGACCGTAACGGTGGTGCTACTGTCACTGGTACTCCTTATACTGACGAGACAGCAAACTCTTACTTCGGCCGTATCAACTACGACTACAACGAGACTTATATGTTCAGTGCCATTCTCCGTGCTGATGGTTCATCCCGTTTCGCCGACGGACACCGATGGGGCTACTTCCCCTCTTTCTCAGCCGGTTGGGTGATCAGCAACGAGAAATTCATGCAACCCACAGCTTCTTGGCTTGACTTCTTGAAGTTCCGTGCCGGCTGGGGTCAGAATGGTAATAAGAATATTGGCGATGCCTTTGGCTATCTGGCTACATTCTCTTATGGAGATTACGGCAACTACTCCTTCGGAAACACCAAGGAGAATTCTACTCAGGGTGCTTATTTGAGCCGTCTTTCCAATGATGATCTTAAATGGGAAACTTCTGAGCAGACCGACCTCGGTATCGATGCCCGCTTCCTGAATGGTCGCTTGGGCGCTACGATGGACTGGTACTACAAGAAGACGAAGGATCTGCTCGTACAGGTTCAGGTTCCAGGAACCTCAGGCTTCTCTACGCAGTGGCAGAACGCCGGTACCGTACGTAATACCGGTTTTGAAATCGCACTTAACTGGAACGACAAGATTGGCCGCGACTTCAACTATGGCGTGAACTGGAACATGGCCTACAACAGCAACAAGGTTACCAAGATCAACAATGCCAACCATTACAATGAAGGCGGTAATGACTTGCTTGCTCAGAACACAGGTATCATGGCACGTATGGAAGAAGGACACCCAATTGGCTACTTCTATGGCTACAAGACCGAGGGCGTGATGCAGAATGCAGCCGACATTCAGGCTTATCTCGACAAGAACTGTGGCGGCAACGCTGCCAACTCATTGCAGGGAACAGACATCAAGCCGGGTGATCTGAAATTTGTGGATGTCAACCACGATGGTAAGATCGATGCCAACGACAAGACTGAGCTTGGCGATCCTAACCCCGATGTGACCATGGGCTTTGGCTTCAACATTGGCTACAAGGGCTTCGACTTGAGTGCTACAGCATATGGTGCTTTCGGACAGCAAGTGATGCGCTCTTGGCGTAAGTTCACCGATGGTCAGTATGAAAACTATACCACAGAGGTATACAAGTACTGGCATGGTGAGGGCACTTCCAACAAATATCCTCGCCTGGCTCCGGGCAACACAGGTCCAAACTGGCAACAAATCTCTGACATCTATTGCGAGAACGCCAGCTACCTGCGTTTGCAGAATCTCACCGTTGGCTATGACTTCAAGAGCATTTGGAAGAGCTGTCCGTTTGAGCAGTTGCGCCTCTACTTCACTGCTCAGAATCTGTTCACCATTACCGGTTACGACGGTATGGATCCTGAGAACGGTATGGCTCTCAACAGCAGCGAGCCTTGGGTGACCGGTGTGGATGTCGGCAATTATCCTTCACCGCGAACATACCTGATTGGTGTCAATATTAAATTCTAAAACCAGAAACAATGAACAAGCTATTATATTTATTGTCAGCAGCCACGGTAAGTCTCACGCTGGCATCCTGCTCTTTGGATGCTGACGACATTACCGAAGCTACCACCGACAAGTTCCCTACAAAGGAAGAGGACGCAACAGCCTCGCTTGCCGGCGTATATAATAATCTAAACCAGGTGGCCGCCACACCACAGGAGTCATTCCTCTATGTTTCCATGCTGGCCAGTGACGACAACCTCGGTGGTGGTGGTACCAACGATAAGCTCATGCAGGCTGAGGACTTGCTCTGCAATTATAACCAGAACATGACCGAGCAGTTCTACAAGGATCGCTATCAGGGCATTTCCCGTGCCAACATCTTGATAGAAGCTCTGCCGAAGATCTCTTCTCTGTCTGATGATGTGCGCAACACCGATTTGGGCGAAGCTCTCTTCCTTCGTGCTTTCTACCACTACGAGCTTGCCTCCATGTATGGCAACGTGCCCTTGATGACATCGGCAACAGGTAAAGTAGTGAAGCAGGGTGACGTGAAGACCCTCTGGGGACAGATCCTTCAGGACTTTTACCAGGCCACACAGTTGCTGCCCGCAAAGCGCCGCAACGACGGACATGTGGACAAGTACACTGCAGAAGGTATGCTGGCACGCGCCTGGTTGTTCTACACTGGTATGTACTGCAACGGCACAGAATTGAAGGATTTGGTCAGCACCACGTACAACCCTCTTACAGAAGTTGATCTTCCCGATGGCACCAAGCTGACGAAGAAGATGGTTTCTGACCTCGTCGATGACTGTGTCAACAAATCTGGCTACTCTCTTGTTTCTGACTATCGTAACCTCTGGGCCTATACCAACCGCTGTACAGTGGAAGACTATGACTACACCAAAGGTAAGGGCTTGAAATGGGTAGAGAACGACCAGACTCAGGCAAGCGACAGCAATCCGGAGTCTATGTTCGCCATCAAGTTCAACAAACTTGCTTCTTGGAGCACGACCATCGGCTATGCCAATGGTTACGCACTTCACTTCGGCATGCGTGGCGGCCAGGACTACGCTAATACGTTCCCCTTCGGCCAAGGCTGGGGTGCAGGTCCTGTAGCTCCCAATCTTGTAAAGGAGTGGAAAGCTGACGAGCCCAACGATATGCGTCTAGAAGCTTCTATCCAGGATGTCAACAAGCTGCCGGCTTACAAGAAAGGCGGTTGGGCTGACTTCGTTCAGGAGACCGACTATTACGAGAAGAAGATTTCTCCTATTTCTGCCAAGGACGGCAACAAGTATGTATGCTGCTTCGAGGATTTGATGTATGGTGACAAGGGCGGACTCAGTGGCGGCTATGGCAACAACATGCAACTCGATAACATCCATGACCTTGTACTTCTGCGCTTCGCTGACGTGCTGCTCATGCAGAGCGAGTTGGAAGAGAACGTAAGTGGTATCAACAAAGTGCGTGCTCGTGCCGGACTGGCTCCTATTGCATCATACTCTCTCAAAGCTCTTCAAAACGAACGTCGTCATGAGCTCGCTTTCGAAGGTGTACGTTGGAATGACATCCGTCGCTGGCATATCGCCGCTCAGGCTTTGGAGGCACAGAACAACCAGCCTGTCTACTATTGTGGCAAGGAGGCCAAGAACACAGCTCACAATGGTGGCTATGCAGCCCGCTACAATGCTACAGCAGGATTCTTCAAGATGCCTGAGAACCAGATCTCCTTGGGTGGCGTAGAACAAAACCCAGGCTGGGACAACAGTTCCGAATACCAGGGCTGGTAAACGCTTTGTTTCACTTTAAAAGAACATTGACATGAAAAAGATATTTTTTGCAATGCCTCTGCTGGCCTTGGCATTAGCTTCCTGTGATCCTTCTGATATTGAAGGTGGATCTGAGTGGAGAGATGTCGCCGCTGACCAGCTTAAGGTAAGTGCCACACCCGTTCAAGTGGACGGAAAGAACTCCAACCAAATACATGTGGTCTGCAATTCCCCGACCAATGTGGCTTGGCAGGCAGACCAGTTGATAGAGAAAACTACTAACACTGTTTCTGCTGATGCTACCATCTATTTCACCAAGTTGGGACAAAACACAGTAAAGTGCCTGACAACCAATGATGGCGGTACTCCCGAGGAGAAAGACCTTACGGTACAAGTAGATACCATCACTTACCTCACCGATGATCTGAAGAATCGTCTTTGCGTCGGTCAGACGGGTGGTGCCGATCACTTTGGCGTAGGCTTTAACAAAGCCCTTATCAAAGTAGAGCAAGACAAGGATGCTCAAGGCCGACTGGGCAACAAACTGAATATTGTCAGCAATGTCAACCCTGTGCTCTGCACGTTTAAGTGGGGAACCACAACGCTTGACAAGAACATCGGTTCGCTGACTGTCTATGACATCGACAAGCCTTTGAAGCTTTCTGTGGATATCATGGATGCAGCAGGCAACACGAAAACTATCGATCTCGGTGAATACACAGCTCAGACTTACACCGAAGCACCTGCTGAGATTAAGCTGATCACCGGTTGCGATCCTAAGGATCCAACGACAGCCAATGCTACCAAGACATGGGTGCTCTCAGCTGGCAACAACTGGGGTAATGGCGCAAGCACTGATGCTGCCGGGAGCTGGTGGACTACTGATGTCACTGGTCAGGGTGGTTCTTACGGCGAGATGACCTTCTCTTGGAAGGACGGTACGCTGACAACAACCATCTATGATGAGTCCAACCAACGCGGTGACAAGAGTGGAACTGGTACATTTAAGCTTGACTTCTCTGCACGCAACACCAGTACGAATGTTATCTGTAACCTCATCACAAGTGGTTCTGGCAACATTGTCTTTCCATACATTATCAATGAGAATTACAAGGAGAGCCATAACTTTGAGATTACCAAGGTCACAGATGAAGATCTATACATCCGTGCCCAGC
>NZ_VUNG01000005.1 GCF_009695775.1 Hallella mizrahii
CCAATGTTGCATCCTTATTTGCCGGAAATGCTACATTGCTAATTTCCGAAATCTGCTACATTCATTTTTCCGAAATCTGCTACATTGCTAATTTCTGAAATTTGTTGGTGCAAAGATACCGATTACAATATGTCATCCTACTAAAGAGGGAATTTCTCTTTTAGGAATAAAAGATGCAGCAAACAGACTTGGCTTTTATACAATTAGCGGGCGCTTAACAATAGAAGAACTGCCTGCTTCGACATTGCCATGTATCCTGCATTGGAATCAGAATCATTTCGTTGTTTTGTACAAAGTAAAAAAGAATAAGAAATTCTATATTGCAGACCCAGGGAAAGGTTTGGTGACTTACAATATTGATGACTTCAAAAGTCACTGGATAGAAACGGTATCAGACGGTGAAGAAAAAGGTATTGCCATGTTCCTTGAACCAACTCCAATGTTTTACGAACAAGAGAGTAACGATATAAAGGAAGAAGAAAGGTCTTTTGGCTTTCTGTTAGGATATATCAATCAGTATCGGAAGTATTTCTTACAGATTCTGTTAGGCCTGTTTGTGGGGAGTCTCTTGCAACTTGCTTTGCCGTTTCTTACCCAGAACATTGTCGATATTGGCATTAAAAACCAAGACATTGGCTTCATCTGGTTAATATTGTTAGGGCAACTTATCATTACCATTAGTCGGACATCTGTTGATTTCATTAGGAGATGGCTTCTGCTGCATATATCCATGCGCATAAACATTTCGTTAGTAAGCGATTTCTTTATCAAGTTGCTCCAGTTGCCAATGTCGTTTTTTGACACAAAATTGATGGGTGACCTGATGCAGCGAATCGGCGACCACTCACGCGTAAACAGTTTCTTGACACAACAGACGTTAAGTGTGGCTTTTTCAATGATCAGTTTTGCTGTGTTTAGTTGTGTGCTGTTGGTTTATAACAGGCTTATCTTCTTTATTTTCCTGTTGGGAAGTCTCCTCTATGGCGGATGGATGACATTGTTCTTGCGGCGCAGGAAAGTGATTGACTATGAGTTGTTCGAACAGCAGGCCATCAACAACAATAAGACTTATCAGTTCCTGACCTCAATGCAGGAAATCAAGTTGCAAGACTGTGAGCAACGTCGCCGTTGGGAATGGGAGGATGTGCAGGCTGATTTGTTTAAGGTACAGATGAAAAGTCTGAAACTCCAACAGACCCAGGAAGCCGGAAGTATCTTTATCAATGAGTTGAAAAACATTATCATCACAGTTGTTTCAGCTACTGCCGTTATCAATGGCAGTCTGACGCTTGGTATGATGCTGGCTGTCCAATATATCATCGGTCAGTTGAACAGCCCCATCGAGCAGCTTATGCACTTCATATACTCTATACAGGACGTAAAAATAAGTCTTGAACGTATCAACGAAATCCATAAAAAAGATAACGAAGAGGATGCGGGGCGTATAAGGACAGAGCTTGGTGATGAGAATCATGATATTGTGCTTTCTCATATTGACTTCAAATATGACCCTCATGCGTTGTCAAAGACAATAGAGGATGTCAGTATTCACATCCCAGAGGGAAAGATAACAGCCATCGTGGGGGCATCTGGAAGTGGGAAAACAACCTTGATTAAACTCATGCTGGGCTATTATCCAGTTATGAATGGCGAGATAACCATTGCAGAACACAACATTACGAAATATAACTTAAAATGGTGGCGTCGCCAGTGTGGTGTGGTTATGCAGGATGGAGTCATATTCTCTGAATCTATAGCAAGGAACATTGCCGTTGATGACGATGAGATAAACCAAGAGAGGCTGGAGATGGCAGCAGAGATTGCAAACGTGAAAGACTTTGTAATGGCATTGCCCCTTAAGTTCAATACAAATATCGGCAGGGATGGCATGGGGCTCAGTCAAGGCCAGAAACAACGGATTTTGATTGCCCGCGCAGTGTATAAGAACCCGATGTTCATATTCCTTGATGAAGCAACCAACTCGTTGGACGCAAGCAATGAACGGGCGATAGTAGAGAACTTGGATAAGTTCTACAAAGGAAAGACAGTCGTAATTGTGGCACACCGATTGAGTACTGTAAAGAATGCCGACCAAATTATTGTTTTGGATAAAGGAAGAGTTGTTGAAACTGGCAATCACGCAACATTGACAGCAAAACGTGGAGCCTACTATAATCTTGTTAAGAACCAGCTAGAATTAGGGAATTAAAGGAAGTATTATGGATAAGATGAAAGATTTAGAGAATGTGGAACTTCGTAGCGAGAAAGTTCGTGACATTATGACGGAGAGACCGCCCATTTTCATACGATATGGTACTGCCATTGTAGCAATGTTACTATTGTCTGTGGCAATTATCGCATTTTGTGTTCTTTTATAAAACTATATTTGATATTTAAGATAAAAACAGACTCCGGAACTCTGTATAAACAGACCAGACTGCATAACAGGAGCGTGTACCGAAAAGCTATATGAGTAGGTAGTTAATAAAAAGATGAAAATTAAAGTTTTGCATCCCAATGAGATGTTGAGTAATGAAGAGGCAACCAATATTAAAGGTGGCTTGAACTCAAGTGTTGATAATGTTGAATGTGTTTGTGATTGTTTCATTAGCAACAAGAATGAGACTACTCCACAAAAGCCTACCAAACCAATCAAGGGTTTGTCATAAAAGAGTGCTGTATGAAAATAAGAAGTATTGTAAAATCTTTCGTTACAGAAGATGACGCTATCAACATTAAAGGTGGAATAAATTCTCTAAACTCATCAATAGAATCGAGCTGTACTGATTGCAACTGTTCCTGTTTTCCTATTTTGCGCCACCCAAAGCCGATTTTATGAGCATATTGTCTTTGCGGAAACAAAGGTTATCAAGGAACTTGTATATGGCTTCCACGTCGTAGTCTTTGTTCAGGTATTGGCGGAGATACTCCACTGTGCGGAGTTTGCTGCCTGGATTAAATAGGCGACAAATGACCAAATGACGGAACATCTCGTTGTTTATCCAGCTATAGCCTATCTTGTCGTAAAGACGTCCATATATAGCTCGGGGCCAATCACTTGAATCTGCGTATTGGAAATACCAGAGAGGAAACGCTCAAAATCGTCTTCGAAAGGATAATGATAGTCCATCGGAATAGGCTGACCAAGTTGTGAGTCTATAAACTCACGGGCCTTACGTTCCAAAGCAAGCAATTCTTGCGCATTGGAACTTGTTCCGATAATCTTTACAGTTACATTCTTGCGAGAGCATCTGTCCTTCCTTAGCACCTCGATGCTATAGGCACCTGATCTGTGGCGTTTCTTGTGTATGAACATGATGCAAAGATAGCTTGCGCAACCCAGAATCCCAAATACAAAGTGTCACTTTATTGATTTTAATGATTTATGGTCGTTGACAGACGTTAACGCGGAAAACAGGAAAAATATCATAATATATGTTGCCACTTTCATCAATTATTAGTATTTTTGTAAAGTGAAACCTATTTATTTGATATGAAGTATTCTGCCCTTAAGAAAATGCTATCCGTGATCGCCTTGTTATTATGTATCTCGTGTAGCGATGAAACAGAAACAATCTCTGACCTGAGAGGAGGAGACGAAGTATCCCAAACGGTACTCGACAAAGGAAGTTATACCCTCAGCAAGGAAGGTGGTATGACCGAGTTCAAGTTTACGAATGTGAGCGTTGATTCGTGCTATATTCAGTCAGAACATCCAAACTGGCTCATGTTAGATAAAATAGGGAGCTATTCCGATGAACTGGATCTATACCTGACAGCTCAGCCCAACAACGACTGGGACACACGTACGGCGAAGCTCTGCTTGATGAAGGGAAAAGAACGTAGGGACATTACCTTCAGTCAGAGTGCCTTTCCAAAGATGGAAAGTAGCACGCAAGTCATCAAGTTGGCGCCTAACGATACGGTTTTCACGTTTACCGTGAAGACGAACGTTCCCGTGCGTATGAAAGCCGATGTAGCAGAAGGACTGTCATATATCTACTATGATTATGAGCAGCCCAGCCATGAGGAAGGCAAGGCATGGACGATCGCGGTCAATGGCAAGGTGCCGAAGAATGAAGGTTTAGGCAAGGCATCCACCATATACGTGATGGGTGATGGCGTGCCAACGGCAAATGTCATCGTGTGGCAAACTGGAACCGTAGGTGATGTGAATCCCGTGCTCAACAACTTAAAGCCAGGTGCCTTAGCCGAATTTCTCTCGACAGATCCTAAGACCACGCCCTACATCAAAAGTCTTAAAGTGTCGGGCGAGCTCAATGGTGACGATATCTACGCACTGCGCACATTACTGACCCGATACAAGACGCTGAAGGCCCTCGACTTGTTTGGCGCACGTATCGTCAGTGGTGGCAAGGCGTATCTCACGACGGCGTTGAACGAGCAGTATTATACCCGTAATGATGAAGTGGGCGAGGATATGTTCCGCGACTGTACGAGTCTCGAAAAGATCACGCTGCCTGAGCATCTCAAGGCGATTGGCATCCAAGCCTTTGCTAATTGTTCTTCCCTGCCAGGTATCGAGATCCCCTCTACGGTGAAGAGCATTGACAGTCAGGCTTTCTTTTCCTGCACAAACATGTCATTTATTGGTATCCCCATCGAAGGCTCACAGTTAGAATATATAGGGTCAGGAGCCTTCTCCACAGGCTCAGTCCTTGACGACCTGTATATCCCTGCCACCGTGAAAGACCTGAGCAGACTTGCCTTCTCACCCTGTCGGGTGCTTGAGTTGCATGTGCAATGGACAACACCGCCTAATGTGGTGATCACCAAGCAACTTGCCAAGGGCAAGCTTTATGTCCCCAAGGGCTGCAAGGGCGCTTATGCTGCCGACAAGAATTGGTGTAAGTTCTCAGATATCCAAGAGGAATAACAACGCAATATAAGACACTAAACTGTCAACCAAAATCAGTACACAACAGACATTTCTCCTATTACTTTTACATCCTTAAGCTCTTGGATGTTATTAAAATCCACAACAGAGTCTTTTCCTTCCCATTTCACAAGGCGAGTTCCATATTGTGAATCTTCTACCGTAAAATGGCTCTTTCCTTTTGCCAATGCAAGTGTTGGTAACCAACAAAGGCATAGCAGAAATAGTACAGCAACTGAAATCTTACTTTTTATCATAATCTTCTATTTTTAGTGTTCTTTATATTCAAAGACGAAAGAATGATAAAAGGGTAAACTACTTTTTCCAATATTTTTCAGCCATAGGCTGCAACCTTTCCTTTATTACTTCCATAACAGTCTTGAAATCAAGAGTTTCTTTCCATTGAATCTTTTTCAGAAATGCTTTCCAGCGAACTATACGTGCTGCGTCTGTCGCAAAACTTTCTGTAAACAACTGCAATTCGGGATTGTATGTAAGCCCTCTATTATCGAAAGTCGCCTTAATCGCATCATATAATGTGTCATCAGACAAGTCTCTCTTTGTCAGGAGTTGGTAACAGTCGAAGAAATCTTTCATGCGACTGTTGAGCACATCTCGGTCTATCATCGTATGGAATTTCTCGGCAACAACAGTCTCCAAGGAATATGCCTGTATGTTCACAGATGGAATGTCAGGCAAAAGCAATGGGAAGTCAATAGTTGTTGGATATGGAGTTACAACATCACCAAAGCCAATGTCAACAGACATGTTGTAAGCGATAGTATCCATGTGGGCCGTAAAGTTTTTCTTTCCTATTTTATTCTATTGCTATTTCAAGATAATTTTTTAATGTGTTGAATACTCTGAGGCGTTTGGCATAATCTTGCAAACGAGTGAGATTGCGGTTTGGCTTTTTCAGATAGGAGCGTATCACTTCAGCGCAAACATCCAGCCCCACTTTGTTTCTGTATTTTACAGCATCGCAAACACTTCGCTCCATGTCGGTGATACGAACATGATACCCTGAAATTTCCGCATCCATAATGCCGAACTCCAAGTTCTCCTTCTTCCAATAATACAGCTCTATCGGAAGCGTATCTGGTATCACCACTTTCCGCTTGTTAGCGATAGCAATGCAAAAGGCTGGTGGTACTGTTGTTGAAAGCTGATGGTAAGCCCAGGCGTTATATAGACATACAATGCCATTGGGTACAATCCGCTCCACATCAATCATTGTATTAAGCAAAGCATCGGGAACGGCATATATGCCATGACGCAACTTTATCAAGTCGCCACGCTCCTTAGCTCTCAACAGTCGTTTATAATCTGACAAATGAGATATATCAGTAGTGGAGATAGTGCCACCAAGTGCTACTACTTTGCAAACTATATTGTCCATTTCACCTCTTATTAAATGTCATTACTGCTGCAAAAATACAATAAATTTCGAGAATACGGTAAGATTCTACGGATAATTTCATAAAATACCGCACATTATTGCATATTTTCAGAGTCCTAATTATATTTGAGATGATAATAAACTCTAAAAAACATGCAACAATGCAGTATTCTAAATTTAAAATTGTATCTTTGCCCCAAGATGAAAAGAGTTGTTTGACAAGCAAACGTATGCAAATTGTAGAAATTAGAACCGTTGCTAAGTCATTACCTCCATTGAGGTAAAAAACTCATAAATCGCTCATTCTAAGCAGTTCGGCAGATTTTAGCGTAATTTTATGTTAGAAAAAGTAGCCTCCAGCTTGCTTTTTATTTTTATAACCATGGTCTTCAAAGAATTTGGCAGTTTCTGAGTTTTTCCATTCAGCGAATACGTTGCCTTTTGCTAAACGTATGCTGTTCACGATGTCGATAATGCTTGGTATTGGATATTCACCGATGCGGATCTTGCTAAACAGTTTGTATTATCAATGATTATTCGTATCTTCGCGACGTCAGTCCTCGCCAAGCCTCTTAACAATGCTCAAATCGTGCGAGGCGTTTTTTGTTTATACACATTTGAACATGGCGAGTCTTATTCCCTTTACAAAACGGTTTGAATCTTCGGAAAATCTCGTTAATTTGCTTGAATCACGAGGTTTACAGATTTGTGACAGAAACAAAGCCATACAGTACCTTGACAATATTGGTTATTACAGATTGTCTGCTTAAAAGTACCTAACCACTATTGTGGCATGCCCCTTTCGGCATGACCTTCGAAAAATAAACTTATTGACAAAAGTCTGTCAACCTTTTAACACATTCTAGAGAGACCACCGGACTGAAAAATCGAAAAAAGAAAAATCTGAGGGAGAAAAGAGAAGGTTTTTAGGAGAAAACAACTGAGATGACCAAGTCAGATAACTGAGTTGACCAAGTCAGATAACTGAAATGACCGAGTAAAACAACTGAGATGACGACATCAAAACAGTGGAATGAGACAAAATTCTCTAGAAAATTTTGTCTCATTCCACTGTTTTGATAGAACCAAAAAAGCACAATGCAACATATATCCCTGTAAACCAGCAAGTTAACAAAAATGCCTCAAAATTGCGAAAATTGAAGCAAAGGACGCTTTGATTCTGAGAATCGCATTCTCAGACCCACTTTTTTGTCAGTTTATTCAACAATCGAACAAGACATGGAAAAGGGTTGCGGCATATTTCAACTTCGGGAGTCTTGAAACAAAAAAATCCCTGCTCATAGGTAACTACGAGCAGGGAGCAAATAAATATGTTTGTGAAACGATTACTTCACGTAAACAACAGCAATACGGTTGGATGTAGTACCCTGAACACCCTTACCAATAGCCTCATCGACTACGACACCGTTCTTCTTGAGATACTTGGCAACCTCGTCAGCACGAGCCTGAGACAGTCTGTCGTTGACCTCTTTGCTGCCCTCTGGAGAAGCAGTACCAACGATCTGAACATGCTTGCCGCTCTTCACAGCGTCGAGAGCCTTCTTAGCCTCCTTGGTCAGGAAGCTCTTGCCCTGAGCGAATGTCACGAAGACAAGGTTCTCTACCTTCACCTCCTGAGAAGCCGGAGCCTCTTTGACGACTTCCTTGACGATCTCCTTAGGCTTCTTAGCCAGCTCGTCGCGCAGGTCGTTGATCGTGCTGTTGAGCTGATCGATCTCAGCCTGGTCGTAAGGCTTCACGATATTGAAGTTGTGTGTGCCATTGCTGTTCTTGAACTTGTAGACAACACCAGCGTTGAGCTGAACGTAGCTATGGTTGATGTTGTACTTCATACCAGCGTTGGACAGATTGTAGTTGACACGGTCTGTATTGTCGTTCAAGCCATAGTTGATAGAAGGCTCAACATAAGCCTGCCACTGCTTCTGGCTACCGAAGTTAAAGGCAAAGTCGATGCCCAACTTAGAAGTCAGATTGTTGCGGTAGTCGAAATCCTTGCTGCCTACGCGCTCGTTGTTGTGACCGAAGATATGACCCCAGCCCAGACCGGCAACAGGAATCACCTCGAAGCTGCGAGGCTCACCCTTGTAGCCACCGAACCAGTTGCTCAGGTTTACAGTACCCAGCAGGCTAGTGTTGAGGAAGCGGACAGCCGTACCGGTAGAAGCGAAAGGCTTATTGGAGAAATAGGCGTTGCTCTCAACAGCGAGACCGAAGACAGGAGTGAACCAACGGCCAACGCGAACACCGAAGTTAGGATTGAGACCCTTCAGCCAGGCGTTGCCTGTGGTCTTTGTTGCCACACCGCCATTAACGCCAACGTAGATGTTGTCGAATGTCTTACTCTCCTGCACTGTCTGTGCAGATGCGCCAGCAGCGATCAGGGCTGCTGCCATCAAGGTAAATAACTTTTTCATAACTTATTTGTCTTTATGTAATTAATATATATTTCTGTTATGCTGCATACAAACTGTGTGCAAAGTAAAGGGATTTTTCTTAAACTTCCAAATTATTTTAACACTTTGAAGGCAATAAAACATAAATTAACAAAAAGTATGGATTGGAGACTACAAAGCAAGAAGAAAAGGACAATTAGCAACCAAGAAAAAGGCAGATGACAGAAAGTCACTGTCACCTGCCTATATGTCAATCTACGAAAACGCTTATCGGCGAGTTCTCTACCCTATTGCCGAGGGATTGTAATCACATTCACGGAATAGGGCTTTAGCTTAATCGCAGAACCACTGACACGAGTGGTCTCCACCTTAACATTCTTATCATTGGGCTGTCCGTAGAAGCCTACGGCCTCAGCACCTTGGGAAATCGTCATACCCTTCACATCCACTGTCAGGGACTGTGGCAAAGCGTTGACGAGTTTCACCCAGGTGGTTCCCGTCTTCTGATCCCGAACCACACTCGATGCCACACGATAGCGAATGGTCTCAGGCAAAGAGAAGTGAGAAGCGAGATAGTGGTCACCGGCACTGTTGCCCCACAGTTGCTGGGTATAATAGCTGGGAGTCAGCGACGTGATGCTGTCTGCATTGAAGTAGATCATGTCGGGATTCCAGTTCTGATGAGCCTCATTGCAGAGTAGCGGTGCATAGCTTGCCATGCTGACGATATCGCCATTGCGCTCGACATTGCACAGGTGGATGGCCTCGACCAACGCATTCTCCACACGACGGTCGCGGGATGCCCACTCGCCGAGATAGACTTTCGGGCCCTTGCGGTCGTAGTCGTCGTAGTAGTCCTGATGATGCAGGAACCATCCCGGTGACTCGTAGTAATGCTCGTCGACCATGTCGATCAGATCATGATGGGCTTTGGCAAAATGCCAGCCCTCGATATAGTCGGCCGACGGATTATGGAAGGGTCCCACCGTGCCACAGACGATGATGTCGGGATACTTCTCTTTAATGGCTTTGCATATCATCTCGTAGCGCTCCTCAAAGGTCGTGGAGACGAGATCTTCGTTGCCTATACCGATATATTTAAGGTGGAACGGTGCCGGATGACCTGCGTCGGCACGCATCTTTGCCCACTTGGAAGTGGCCGGATCGCCATTAGCCCATTCGATCATGTGAAGGATCTCCTGACAGTAAGCCGGCATATCCGCCATCGGGATACCACCTTGCTGACCGCCGTAGCCGTCCTTATCGGCAGCGGAGTTCTGACAGGGTACGCCCGCAGCCAGCACGGGAAGTGGCTCGGCACCGATGTCCTCACAGAACTGGAAGTACTCGTAGAAGCCCAGTCCGCGTGTCTGATGGTATCCCCAAATATTCTTCGCGGGCTTGCGGTCCTGCCAGGGGCCTACACTCTCGTTCCAGTGATAGATGTTGTCAAGCCCCTGACCATGGCTCATGCATCCCCCGGGGAAACGCACAAACTTTGGATGAAGGGCAGCAATGGCCTCTGCCAAGTCCTTTCGGAGCCCATGTCCCTTGAAGGTGTCGTGAGGAAAGAGGCTCACCATGTCTACGGCGATGCTGTCGTCTTTCAGAGGGGTCAGCATGAGCCTGACCTGACTCTTCAAGGCTTTCTTGTCAATGACCAAAGGCAGAGCGTAGCGCTGCCAGCCCTCTCCCTCAACTTTCACCTTCTCTTTTGCAAGCATCTCACCCTTGTCGTCGACCAGACTCACCAGCAACTGGTTCTTGCGTCCATTGTTGCAACGGACAAAAACGGAGAAGTCGAACTGCTGGAGCGGCTCAGCCATCACTCTGCCCCACCCCGTATTATAGAGTGTGTCTTGCTTGGCCAGAAGTACATAGTGAGGATTGTTTTTGCTCAGAGGCTCCGCCGTGCTGACACGAATCGGATGATTGCTCTTCCATGCCGTCGTAGCATCCCAACCACGATGATCGTCGGAAGTATACTCGAAATCGCGGTTTTGGACAAGTTCGGCATAGAGGCCTCCATCGGCAGCATAGCTGATGTCCTCGAAGAAAACGCCCATCAGCCGGTCACTGATCGTCTTTTGCTTTGACGGATCAATGGTCAGTGTTGTCGTCAGCGGTGCGGTGAGAGAAGCGAAACGCGTCGCGTCGTCCTTCATGGTCTCAGCACTCATGCGGGCATCATTGGCCATGGCGTCGAAATACTGGAAGAGATAATCCAACTGCAGCTTAGGCACGTCGAAGGAATTACCCTGAAAAGTGGTGCCGGCAATGGTCGCTGTGTCACGCATCCAGGCAGCATCCTCTATCGTGCTCGCATCGGCAGATTCCGTGAAATGGCGGAAGTCATTGGAAGCCTGCACATAATGGCGGGAACCATCCTTAGCCTTGAAATAGATGTCGATATTGTCGGGATCCATCTGGAACATGATCGGCTCCAACACACCTTTCTCTTTAACTCGCGGATAGTCCTGCGGGCGCCATGTCACCAAGTCTTCACTGTAGGCAGCCGCAAAGCAGGGCGCATAGTTGTTGACCGAGAAGAGCAGTCGCCACGTTCCGTCCTGAGCCTGAATGACATAAGGCGAGTACATCTTCTTTTCGCTGCCCCACGCACCATAGTCCGAACCACAGAGCTGTCCTATGTCCTGCCACTGGTTGCGATCAGTGAAGTAGGCTACATGTAATCCCTTGGTCGGTCCGGGAGAATAGAGAAAAAGCTGACATGTGGTGTCACGCCCGGCTATCTCATAGGAAGGCTGTTGACGTTGTCCCCAAACTGCCGATGGCAGTGAGGCTGTAACGAATAGCGATGTAGAGAAGAGTAATAGTTTGGTGTTCATCGGTAGAAATTTTGAAATGGGAAGTAGATTCTTTTAAACAGCAAAAGCAGTGAGCCCCCGAAGGGGCCCATTACCTTATTTGTAGTATTCCTTCTTAGCTGCGGCCAGCGTATTCTTCATCAATGAGCAGATCGTCATAGGACCTACACCTCCGGGAACCGGTGTGATGAATGAGCACTTCGGTGCCACCTCGTCGAACTTCACGTCGCCATTGAGACGGAAACCTTTCTTCTTTGTAGCATCGGGCACACGCGTAGTCCCGACATCGATGATGACTGCGCCTTCCTTCACCATGTCGGCAGTGACAAAGTCAGGACGACCGATAGCCGCAATGATGATGTCTGCTTCACGGCACTCAGCCTTGATGTCCTTAGTATGGGAGTGGCAGACCGTCACCGTGGCGTCGCCATATTGCTTCTGCATCATCAGCTGAGCCATCGGCTTGCCGACAATGTTGCTACGCCCCAGCACCACACATTTTTTTCCGGATGTCTCGATATGGTAGTGCTGCAAGAGCGTCATGATGCCTAACGGTGTTGCTGACACAAAGCACGGAAGGCCAATGGCCATGCGGCCTACGTTGATCGGATGGAAGCCGTCGACATCCTTGCGATAGTCAATGGCCATGATGATCTTCTGCTCATCGATATGCTTCGGCAGAGGCAGCTGTACGATGAAGCCATCAATCTGAGGGTCATTGTTGAGCTTGGCCACACAGGCGAGAAGCTCCTCCTCAGTGACATCATCCTCATAGCGGATCAGACGGGACTCGAAACCGCACTGCTCGCAGGCGATGACCTTGTTTTTGACATAGGTCTCGGAACCGCCATCATGCCCCACCAACACGGCAGCCAGACAAGGACGCTTAGCGCCATTGGCCACCATTTCCTTCACTTCCTCGGCAATCTGCTGCTTGATGGCAGTAGCAGTGGCCTTTCCATCTATCAACGTGTACATAGCTTATATTTATTGATTCATTGCGCCTTTCATGCGCGCCATATTTGCCATCATAGACTTCATCTGGCTGCCGGTGACCATCTTCATCATCTTGCGGGTCTGATCAAACTGCTTGATGAGTCGGTTGACCTCCTGAATAGATGTGCCGGAACCTTTGGCAATGCGCTGGCGACGGCTCACGTTGAGCACCTCGGGATGAGTACGCTCCTGCGGCGTCATACTGCGAATGATCGCCTCAATACCATTGAAGGCATTGTCGTCGATGTCGATATCCTTAATAGCCTTGCCCACACCGGGAATCATAGAGGCCAGCTCCTTCAGATTGCCCATCTTCTTGATCTGCTCAATCTGATTGAGGAAGTCGTTGAAGTCGAACTTGTTTTTCTGAATCTTCTTTTGCAGTTTGCGTGCCTCTTCCTCGTCGAACTGCTCCTGGGCACGCTCCACGAGAGAGACCACGTCGCCCATACCGAGAATACGGTCAGCCATACGGTCGGGATGGAACACGTCGATGGCCTCCATCTTCTCGCCGGTACCGATGAACTTAATGGGCTTGGTGACAACCGTACGGATGGAGAGAGCTGCACCACCACGGGTATCACCATCGAGCTTGGTAAGAACGACACCATCGAAATCCAAACGGTCGTTGAATTCCTTGGCAGTGTTGACGGCATCCTGACCCGTCATGGAGTCAACGACGAAGAGTGTCTCATCAGGCTTAACAGTCTCTTTCAAGGAAGCTATCTCATCCATCATCTGCTCGTCGACAGCCAGACGGCCGGCAGTATCGATGATGACCGTGTCATAGCCTTTGGCCTTGGCTTCCTGGATGGCGTGGAGGGCAATCTCGTTAACGTTTTTGTTCTCAGGCTCTGTATAGACGGGAACGTCGATCTGGCTACCTACGACCTTCAACTGATCGATAGCTGCCGGACGATAAACGTCACAAGCCACCAACAGCGGATTGCGGTGCTGTTTGGTCTTCAGCATATTGGCCAACTTGCCACTGAACGTGGTCTTACCGGAACCTTGCAGACCGGACATCAAAATAATGGCTGGTTTCTGTTCCAAATGCAACTCTGCAGCCTCGCCACCCATAAGGCTGGCCAGCTCATCGTGCACGATCTTGACCATCATCTGCCCAGGCTTCACGGCCGTAAGCACATTCTGACCAAGAGCTTTCTTCTTTACCGTGTCGGTAAATGTCTTGGCTACCTTATAGTTGACATCGGCATCCAGCAATGCACGCCGCACGTCCTTGAGCGTCTCTGCGACATTGATCTCGGTGATCTTACCTTCACCTTTCAATATCTTGAACGACCGCTCAAGACGGTCACTTAAATTCTCAAACATAATGTTAGTCCTATTCTATGATTAATTATACTTGCAAAGATACAGAAAAAAAACGAAACAGCGTCTTTTTAACTGTGTAATCATAGAAAAAAGACAAAAAGCATGAGCTTCGAAAAAGACAAAAGTATGAGCACGGAAAAGACAAAAGTATGAGCACGGAAAAGCACGCTTTCCAAAATCACATCTCAATAGAGCGAGATGAAAATCTATGGACACAAAAAAAGAGTCCCTCGTGGAGGAACTCTCTTCAGCGGTGCGTACGAGATTCGGACTCGTGACCTCCTGCGTGACAGGCAGGCATTCTAACCAACTGAACTAACGCACCAAAATAAATTTTGACCGCCTAAGCGGTGCGTACGAGATTCGAACTCGTGACCTCCTGCGTGACAGGCAGGCATTCTAACCAACTGAACTAACGCACCATTTTGTGATCTTTGCGCCTCATTTCTGAATTGCGAGTGCAAAGGTACTCGTTTTTTCTGAAACCTCCAAATAATTGGCCAACTTTTTTACAAAAAAAATTGCAGAAGCTCTACATCGTGATATTCTTTCCCATCGTAGAGCCAATCCTTGAGCAGTGCATTTTGTTGAAAGCCAATGGATTTTAAAAGCTTCAGACAATACGTGTTATCCCGAGCCACAAAAGCATAGAGTTGATGCAGATGCAGCACCTCACGGGTATAAGTGATCAGTTCCTCCATAGCGGCTCTGCCATATCCTTGGTCACGATAAGCTTTCTGAATAACCAGTCCCACTTCGGCCCGCAGGTGCTGAGGATTGAAATTTATCAAGTCGACGATACCTACGACATTCGCTCCACTGACATCGGTAACAATCAGGCGCAGTTGCTTGTCGGTGAAGATGTCGCCCGTTGTATTGGCGATATAGTCGTGAAGCACATAGCGGGAATAGGGAACATTGGTGCTGCCCACCTGCCACAGGTCGTAATCGTTCTCAATACGATAGAGCAGATCCAAGTCCTCTGGCTCCATCGCACGCAGCAGTACAAAGGGATGACGATGGGAACAAGATGAGGAAATTGAAGAATTCTTTTCCATGACGACCTAATTACATTTTATTTATATAGGTATTATGTATGAGCTGAATCAGAGGTAAACACATCCTTCGACGTGATGATAAGTTGTGCATCGGCATCGAGCCACCCCACAAGACACTGAGAAGGCTGGCTGTTGACCAGATCGAAAACTTTCTGATAGGAACACTGTTGGGTATCGAAAACTATGTAGAGTGGCGAAAGATGACTCATAAGTATATCGGACACTATTTTCTGAACCTCATTCCACTGAGAGACGACATGAACCTCAGCGTTTAATCCATTGAAAGTGATAATATCCTCACATACGGACTGTGACGATGCAGAGACAAAAGCCACAAAAAGAGGATCTCGCCGGACTGACGGAGTGACAAAGCCGAGACTCTTGCGCATCTTATGCAACTGCATACTGACCAACGCTTGGAAAGCCTTCACGCAGATGGCTGTCTGCACCGGAATGTTGACAAGGATATTGAAGTGGCGAAAATGCTTACGATAGAAGATGAGCATAGCCTCATAGAAGACATGGACATACCGGAAACTGGACTTCTCGGTGCTCTCTCCTTTATAATGAAGCATCTTATAGGGCAGATACCAGTTCTCCCACCCTGCCTTGAGGATACGATAGCTGAGATCGATATCCTCGCCATACATAAAGAAGTCCTCGTCTAAAAGGCCCACATCCTCCAGTGCTCTGCGGCGAAGCATACAAAAAGCACCACTGACGATCTCAATCTGCTCGGCCTGGTCCCAAGGATGGGCACACATATAATATTTACCGATGCGAGGATGATGCGGAAAACAAGAGCACAGGCCGGAAAGTTTATAGAAAGATGTCATCGGCGTAGGAATACCACGACGGCTCTCCTTGGCATTCTCACCCGAGGCATCCATCATCCACACACCCGATGCTCCAGCACGAGGATGAGTATCCATAAACGACAGCACGCGGGGAATGAGTGTCTCACTCAACACCGTGTCGGGATTGAGCAGCAGTACATACTCGCCATGGCTCATCGTGATGGCTTTGTTGTTGGCCTTAGCAAAGCCAAGGTTATGATTGAGTCTGACTATCTTCACCCAAGGAAAACGGGATGCAAGATAGTCGACTGAACCGTCACGGGAATGGTTGTCCATCACAAAGACCTCAGCGTCCACTGTAGCCAATGAACGCTGAAGCGACTTCAAGCACTGCTCTACATAGTACTTGACATTGTAATTGACAATCACTACCGAGAGTTTCATTTCATCTCCTGGATATATCTTGTACGGGTGGGATAGACAAAAGCAAGACTCAACAACCCAATGATGCCCATATAACCAAAGGCAACATTCACAAACTGATAATAGAGCCATGTGTTGAGCATCATCGGCACACAGAGCATCGCTAAGCGCAAGGTGCCCCAACGAAGCATGGCTTTGTCGCCATCACTGTGAATGGCAGACGCCACATGTTTCCACTTGAACAGTCGTAGACTCAGAGGAATTAGGCAGATCGTAGCCACCTCCATGAAGATGGCCCAATAATAATCGGCAATACGGTCCGCCCCCCACTGTCCGACAAGCAGAATGTCATTCTCATACAAGACGACAAAACACAAGCTAATCAGCACTGAAAGGCCTGCTTCAAGTCGAAGTATATTCAATACGCTTTTCATGATACTATGATTTGTCAAGCGGTGTACGGCTGACGATCGAACGGCCCAAGGTCACCTCATCGGTATACTCCAACTCATTGCCGACGGAAATGCCGCGGGATATGACCGACAGCTTCACGGGATAAGGTTTCAACTGACGGGAGATATAGAAACTCGTCGTATCGCCTTCCATCGTGGAACTGAGAGCCAGAATCACTTCTCTGATGCCCCCTTTTGCCACTCGCTCTACCAACGACGCGATCTGCAAGTCACCAGGGCCAATGCCCTCCATCGGTGAGATGAGACCGCCCAAGACATGATAAAGACCATCGTATTGCTGTGTATTCTCTATTGCCATGACATCCTGCACATTCTCCACCACGCACACCAGTCCATGGTCGCGATGGCTGTCGGAACAGATCGAGCAGACATCAGTGTCACTGATGTTGTGACAGACAGAACAATACTTGATGTCTTTACGCAGATGAGAGATCGCAGACGTGAAATGCTCCACAGACTCTTCAGGCTGCTTGAGCAGATTCAAAACCAACCTCAATGCCGTCTTACTGCCAATACCCGGCAGGCGGCTGAACTCGTCAACCGCACGCTGTAATAATGCTGAAGGATATTGCTGCATCAAAGATATATGCCAAATCCCACCTTAAAGCCGATCGTGGAAAAATCAGAATGGTTCTTGAAACTCTGCTGATAATAGAGCGACGGCTCGATGGTGACACTATGGTTAATAAAGAAGGCATAGCCTACCTCTACGCCAGGCATGAAATCGTTGTAGTTGTGGTCGAAATGCATCAGCTTGCAGTTGGCTCCCAAGAAGATACCGTTTTGCGTGATGTAATAGCGGGCACCTACACCGACATGGACGGCATCACCATTGTCACGATTTCCTTGATGGTCATAACCGGCCTCACCCAACAACATCAAGTTGTCACTGAAGAAGTAGCCAGCTTTGCCCTCAACGCCCAAAGAGAACTTGCCATTGCCGCTATAGTTCATGTCGAGACCAGACAAAGAGGCTCCCACGTATTTCTTTCCTTCCTCAAACTGGGCACTGGCGCTTACCACGCTCAAAGAGAAAACAAAAAGAAGCAATAAAATCTTTTTCATATTCACTTAAATATTATTGGTTATTATGTTTCGTTTGTTTATGATACCACGCCGAGAACCATAAGATAGCTATGAGAAGCACAGCCAGCGAGCCCCAATATCCAACCGAAGTGTCAATACCGGCAGCCATAGGCGATACCATCAGGAAGGTGGCACACACCACTGTCATGAACAGTGCCGGGACGAGTGTCACGACAAACAGTTTGCGTTTCTGCACGAGATAGACAGTAATCGTCCACAAGGTAAAGACGGCAAGCGTCTGGTTGGACCAGCCGAACCACTGCCACACAGTATTAAAGCCATCGGGATTCTCCATCTGCCACAGTAGTAGAGCCACGGCTGCGATAAACATCGGGATGGCAATATAGAAGCGCTTTGCGATACTACGCTGATCGAGGTGCAAAGCCTCAGCAATGATCAGTCGGGCACTGCGGAACGCGGTATCGCCACTGGTGATGGGAGCTGCCACAACACCAAAGATGGCAAGGATGCCGCCAAAGAGTCCCAACCAGCCGGTGCACACCTTTTCCACGACGCTCGGTGCGGCGAAGAACTGGATAAGCGTCTTGCCGCTGCCTCCCTGGAACTGGGCAATAAACTCATTGGCTGTCTGAGCGTCGACACACTCACGCCAACCACCATAATAGAAGAAATACATAGACACCGTGGCCCAGATCAAAGCGACGACGCCCTCGGTGATCATTGCACCATAGAAGATTGGACGTCCCATCCTCTCAGACTTGATGCATCGTGCCATCAACGGGCTCTGAGTAGCATGGAAGCCACTGATGGCTCCACAGGCAATCGTCAAGAACAGACAGGGGAACAATGGATTTTTGGCCATGTAGCCCGTCGTGCCCAACCAAGCCGTGTTGGTATTGCGGTTGCAGTCATCAAGATTGCTCCACAACTCGGGCAGCTCCGGCATCTTCACGAAGAGACAGACCATCAGTGCCACAGCCATGAACAGCAGGGCAAAGGCAAAGACCGGATAGAACTTGCCGATGATCTTGTCAATAGGCAACATGGTGGCCAATATATAGTAGGCAAAGATCACAATCACCCAAAGTGTCGTTGTGCCTCCAAAGTCCTTCAGCAACAGAGCCGGACTGTAGACAAAAACCACACCGACCATCATCAGCAGGAACACGGAGAAGACCAACATCACAACGCGTGCCTTGCCACCCAGATAACGACCGACAAGGAAAGGCAAATTAGCACCATTGTGGCGCACGCTGAGCATACCACTGAGATAGTCGTGGACGGCGCCGGCAAAGATACATCCAAAGATGATCCACAGATAAGCCACAGGGCCATACCATGCTCCCATGATGGCACCAAAGATAGGACCAGTGCCCGCAATGTTCAGAAACTGAATCATAAACACCTTCCAACTCGGCAACGTCACAAAGTCCACACCATCGGAATGGGCCACCGCCGGAGTAGGACGGTCGTCGGGACCAAAGATGCGTTCGATGAACTTACTGTAAAGTAAATAGCCGGCAAGCAATGCCAACAACGCAATCGTAAATGAAATCATAATCGATGAAAACTGACGAATTATATTGCAAAAGTAATGCTTATTTTTGAAAAACAAAAAAATATCTGTACCTTTGTGGAAAATAATTGTAACGATGCAGAAAAGTACTTTATTCTGTTTGCTGATTTCTTTCATATTTTGTGCAAAGATAAAAGCCCAGTCCACCTCTTCCCTCTATGCTTCTCCCAAACACGAAGTGAGAGCGGTGTGGCTGACAACCATCGGGGGGCTCGACTGGCCTCACCACTATGCGCAAAGCACACACAGTGCTGAAATTCAGAAGCAGGAACTATGCTCTCTCTTAGATCAATATCAAAAAGCGGGTATCAACACGGTGCTCATCCAAACGCGCATTCGCGGCACAGTTATCTACCCTTCGAAATACGAGCCCTATGACGGATGTCTGAGTGGTTTTCCTGGTAAGTCTCCGGGCTACGACGCTTTGAAGTTCGTCATCGACGAGTGCCATAACAGAGGTATGGAACTACAGGCATGGGTCGTCACACTCCCCGTGGGCAAATGGAACAAGCTCGGCTGCGCACGGCTGCGCCAACAGTTTCCGGGACTTATCCGCAAGATAGATGCTGACGGCTATATGAATCCGGAAGACCCCAGGACAGCACGCTACTTAGCCGACATTTGCAAGGAAATCACACAGAACTATGACATTGACGGCATTCATCTCGACTATATCCGCTACCCCGAAACATGGAAGATGAAGGTCAGCAAGGAGCAAGGACGCAGTAATATCACGTGGATCGTCAAAGCTATTCACGACAGCGTCAAGGCCATCAAGCCTTGGGTGAAGATCAGCTGTTCACCAATCGGCAAGTTCAATGATCTCTCGAGATACTGGAGTCACGGTTGGAATGCCTATGACAAGGTCTGCCAGGACGCTCAAGGCTGGCTCAGAGACGGACTAATGGACGAATTGTTCCCGATGATGTACTTTCGCAACGAACAGTTCTTCCCGTTTGCTATCGACTGGGCAGAACAGAGCTATGGAAAGATCGTAGCACCGGGACTGGGCGTATACTTCCTCGATCCCAAAGAGGGCAAATGGCAATTGGAGGATATCACCCGCGAGATGTATCTGCTCAGAAAATACCATCTCGGACACACCTATTTCCGCGGGAAATTTTTCACAGACAACATTCAAGGTATCTACCATTTCGCACAAGCCTTCGACGGTACGCCAGCTTTAGTTCCTGCCATGACATGGGAAAGCAAGGCAACGCCAGCAGTGCCCACACGGCTGCAACTCACCGACCACTCGCTCTCGTGGCAGGGTACTACACCTTATTATAATATATATAGCAGCCGGACATGGCCCGTAGACATCAATGATGCCCGCAATCTGGTAGCAGCCCGCCTGAACAGCACTACGGTCACCGTGCCCACGGCTGGCCGCTACTTCGCCGTGACTGCCATGGACCGCTATGGCAATGAGAGCCAGCCCCTGCAAAGCTATACCAAGCAAAGCCACAATGCTTCTGAGTTGCTTCCTTGCCACGATGGTCACCTCTTCCTTCCCGCCAAGAGCAAAGTGCTCGATGCACAGTGGCTCGTCATCGATAACCTGATGGGACAGCAGATGATGGTAATTCCATTCAAGGACAAACAAGCTGATGTCCGTAGCCTGTCACCCGGTTATTACCAACTGCGGTCACTTGGCAACAAAGGCATAAGCCACAGACTGGGTTATTTCAAAGTGGAAGAAACTGAAGAAAGTAAAAAAGCAATGCAGTGCCCCCCTACCCTATGAACAGCCTGCTGCAATACCACCCTACTCCAGTACAGTAAACACTGCCAAAAGAACAATTATGTATCCGAAAAGAAAAAAGTAGAGGAAAAGTTTGGTCATTCCAAAAAATGTTATTACCTTTGCAACCGCTTGATAAAAGCAGGACATTGGTGCCTTGTCCGAACGGTTAGGTAACGGTCTGCAAAACCGTTCAAGGCGGTTCGACTCCGCCAGGCACCTCAAAAGGCAGTGATATTTTTATCACTGCTTTTTTGTTTTTCTATATCTTCAAACGGATTTCTATATCTTCAAACGGATTTCTATATCTTCAAACGGATTTCTATATCTTCAAACGGATTACTATATCTTAAAACGGATTTCTATATCTTCAAACGGACTTCTTTTATCTCCGGCACATTTTTCTATGAAAACATTTGGAGTCTATCGTTTTTTTGACTATTTTTGCAATGAGCGAACAACGATGCTTGCATCACTGCTCGTCCAATCTTTATGTTCACTTTATAGCCCTACACTATGAACCTCAACGATCAATACATCATCACCATCAACCGCCAGTTTGGTACCGGAGGACATGAAATTGGCGCAGAACTGGCACGACGGCTCAATGTTAAACTCATTGACAAGCAGATACTGAAAGCCGTAGCCCAGAAATTCAACCTCACCGAAGAAGAAGCCGTCAGCCTGGAAAAGAAGAGACCCTCCTGGTGGGAAGACTTCACAAAGTTTTATCAGAACTTTGTAAGCATCAGCGAATATACTCCCACCACCACCGACATCACCTCCCGGCAACTCTTCTACGCACAAGCCAAAGCGATGAGAGAAGTCGCCGAGCAGGAGTCGTGCGTCATCGTCGGGCGCTGCGGTTTTCATGTCTTCAAAGACCATCCCAACAAGCTCAGCATCTTCCTTCACGCCCCAATGCCACAGCGTGTGGAGCGAATCATGAAACTCTATCACGTCGATGAGCGCAAAGCACGTATACTCATCGAGGACAACGACTACACCCGCGAGCTCTATACCAAGACATACACAGGATGTGAGCGCTACGACGCGCGTAACTACAACCTCTGTCTCGACGTAGGCGGATACGGCGTTAACGGTGCTGTAGATTTTTTGCTCAGCTTCATCGGGCATCACTAAAGCAAAGTGCGGAGGAGGCACTTAAAAAAGTTAAAAAAAGAAACCGCCCTACAGCTATTCCATATTCTTTTTGTATTTTTGCAATACTAAATAGCAATTGCACAAGCTAATACACATTTACATATTTAATTTGTAGCGAATATGATTATTTATTCTAAGGAAGTTGACAACATGTGCGTTGTCAAAAAGGGTGCCTACCACGGCCCAGCTCCAATCCCTGAAGAGGGTAAGTGGATTCAGGCCAAGGAAATCAAAGACATTTCTGGCTATACCCACGGTGTGGGTTGGTGTGCACCTCAGCAGGGTGCCTGCAAACTCTCTCTGAACATCAAAGAGGGCGTCATCGTAGAGTGCCTCATCGAGACAATCGGTTGCACCGGTATGACTCACTCTGCAGCAATGGCTTCTGAGATTCTGCCGGGCAAGACCATCCTGGAAGCACTGAATACCGACTTGGTTTGCGACGCTATCAACACAGCCATGCGCGAGCTGTTCCTGCAGATTGTCTACGGCCGTTCACAGAGTGCCTTCTCAGAGAATGGTCTCGCTGTCGGCGCCGGTTTGGAGGATCTGGGTAAGGGTCTGCGCTCTCAGACAGGTACCCTCTATGGTACCATGGCAAAGGGCACACGCTACCTTGAGCTCACCGAGGGCTACATCACCAAGATGTTCCTCGACAAGGACGACTTCGTGTGTGGCTATGAGTATGTACACCTGGGCAAGATGATGGAAGCCATCAAGAACGGTATGGACGCCAACGAGGCTGTGAAGAAGTTCACAGGTCGCTATGGCCGCACCACTGCCGACCAGGGCATTGTTAAATCTATCGACCCACGTAAAGAATAAGGAGGAACCACAGTATGATTAGAAAAGTTCAATACGAAAGCCAGGAGCGTCGTGAGGCACAGGTCAACGCTGCCCTCCAGGCCAATGGCATCAAGAACCTCGAAGAGGCAAACGAAATTTGCGACAAGCTGGGCATCGATCCTTATCAGATTTGCGAAGACACACAGCGTATCTGCTTTGAGAATGCAAAGTGGGCTTATGTTGCCGGTGCTGCTATCGCTATCAAGAAGGGCTGCAAGAGTGCTGCTGAGTGCGCAGAAGCTATCGGTATCGGCCTGCAGGCATTCTGCATTCCCGGAAGTGTGGCTGACGACCGCAAGGTAGGTCTGGGCCACGGCAATCTGGCAGCACGTCTGCTCCGTGAAGAGACTGAGTGCTTTGCCTTCCTGGCCGGCCACGAGTCTTTCGCTGCTGCTGAGGGTGCCATCAAGATTGCTGAGATGGCTAACAAAGTACGTAAAAAACCGCTGCGCGTGATCCTGAACGGTCTGGGCAAAGACGCCGCACAGATCATCAGCCGTGTCAATGGCTTCACATACGTCAAGACAAAGTTCGACTACTACACCAGCAAGCTCAACATTGTCGAGGAGATTCCTTATGGCAACAACCCTGCTCGTCTGAAGGTTAAGTGCTATGGCGCTGACGATGTCCGCGAGGGCGTCGCTATCCTGTGGCACGAGAACGTGGATGTCTCCATCACCGGTAACTCCACCAACCCGACACGTTTCCAGCACCCCGTTGCCGGTACATATAAGAAGGAGCGCATTGCCGCCGGCAAGCCTTACTTCTCTGTGGCTTCCGGTGGTGGTACGGGTCGTACACTGCACCCGGACAACATGGCTGCAGGTCCTGCTTCTTATGGTATGACCGACACCATGGGTCGTATGCACAGCGACGCTCAGTTCGCCGGTTCTTCTTCTGTACCAGCTCACGTTGAGATGATGGGCTACTTAGGCATGGGTAACAACCCAATGGTGGGTGCTACCGTGGCTGTAGCCGTACAGACAGACCTTCTGCTGAACAAGAAGTAAATATCCAGTTCCGTTTCTCAATGTAGAAACAGACAAGCGAAACTGCAATAGAAGCCCTGTTCCAGCCTCGTCTGGAAGAGGGCTTTTCTATAATGAAACTTTATTTATTTAAAAATCACTTAATATTTTTGTATGTTTTCAAAAATATTCTTACCTTTGTATGCTACTTGGATATACATCAAGCGTCTTTCAAAAGACACTTTTAACGTATATAATCAATCAAGGTATTAGTTTGTTTATTCAAAGGTCAAAAATAATATCATGCGTCAACTTAAGATTCAAAAAAGCATCACCAACCGTTCCAGCGAAGCATTGGACAAATACTTGGTAGAGATTGGTCGTGTCCCAATGATTTCCGTCGATGAAGAGATTGAGCTTGCTCAGGCTATCCGTCGCGGAGGACGTGAAGGAGAGCGCGCAAAGGATAAATTGGTGAAAGCCAATCTGCGCTTTGTCGTCTCTGTCGCCAAGCAATATCAGCACCAAGGTTTGGGTCTCACCGACTTGATCGATGAGGGTAACATCGGACTGGTGAAAGCCGCAGAAAAGTTTGACGAGACTCGTGGCTTCAAGTTCATCTCCTATGCTGTATGGTGGATTCGCCAGAGCATCCTGCAGGCTATCGCAGAGCAAAGCCGTATTGTGCGTCTGCCGCTCAACCAAGTCGGTGCTCTGTCGAAGATCAACTCTGAGATTTCGAAGTTTGAGCAGAAAAACCAGCGCCGCCCCTCCGTACAGGAGCTGTCCAATCTGACAAATATCGAGGAGGCAAAGATCGACCAGACCATCAAGGCCGACAACCACCACATGAGCATCGACGCTCCTTTCCAGGAGGATGACGACAACAGTATGGCCGACGTGCTTGCCTCTGGCGATGACAGTCGTGCTGACAAGCAGGTAGACTACGAGAGCATGGCAAAGGAGCTTGACGTAGTGCTCCGCAACGTGCTCAAAGACCGTGAGATCACCATCGTACGCGAATGCTTCGGCATCGGATGCCATGAAAAAGGTCTTGAGGAAATCGGAGACCAGCTCGGACTGACCCGTGAGCGCGTACGTCAGATTCGCGAGAAGAGTATTGTCAAGTTGCGTGAAAGCGGCTATGCAAAACTCCTTATCAAGTATTTAGGCTAAACCCATTTCGTGAGGGAAAGTGGGTAAAGAAGAGGGCAGTGTTGACGGTTACGGCGGCACTGCACTTTTCGTTTTTATCCCCCACTCTATTCTGTAGATTGTCTTTGATATGAAGGAAAGTCATTCTGTCATCTTATGCTTAGGCTCCAATGCCGACCAGGAGGCGAATATCCAACAGGCACAACAGCTGCTCCGCAATGAATATGCGTCAATCGACTTCACACCCTCCATTTGGACAGAGCCCGTAGGCGTCGTCTCGCCGCCCTATCTCAACTGTCTGGCAACGATGAGCATCAAGGATAGCTTTTCCTGTCTGCACGATAAGACCAAGGCCATCGAGCGGCTGATGCATTCCAGCAGGGAGGAGCGGAAAGATAACATCGTCAGAATAGACATCGACATTCTAAGTTTTGACCACAAGCATTACCATGAGGACGACTGGAATCGAGACTATGTAAAGCAATTGATAGAAGTTCTCCCAGCTCCACTACACCTTATATAATATATACATTCCATCAAATATGGTTCAGGAATATCAAATACGCGTACAACCGCAAACAGCATACAACGAGCAAAACCTTGTCTCCTATCTCTCAAAAGAGAAAGGCTTCGACGCCCGCACTATCAACCGTGTGAGAATATTACGGCGCAGCATTGACGCCCGACAACGGCAGGTGATGGTCAACCTTAAAGTGAGAGTTTATATCAACGAAGTGCCGCAAGACGACGAATACCAACGGGTGGAATATCCCAACGTGGCTGATGCCCCTCAGGTGATCGTCGTGGGAGCCGGTCCCGGTGGTCTGTTCGCTGCCTTGCACTTGATAGAGCTGGGCTATCGCCCGGTGATCGTAGAGAGAGGCAAGGATGTCAGAGAACGCAAGAAGGACATGGCGGCCATCTCACGTAACCAGTGTATCGACCCAGAAAGCAACTATTGCTTTGGTGAAGGTGGTGCTGGTGCCTACTCCGACGGCAAGCTCTACACACGCAGCAAGAAACGCGGCAGCGTGGAGAAAATCCTCAATATCTTCTGCCAACACGGAGCCTCCACGTCCATTCTCTGCGATGCCCATCCCCATATCGGCACGGACAAGTTGCCCCGCGTCATAGAGAACATGCGGAAACAGATCCTACAGTCCGGTGGACAAGTATACTTCAACACCAAAATGACCGAGCTGCTCATAGAAAAGGAGCATGTGGTGGGCATCCGTGCCGTGAACCATATCGACAATAGAGAGATGGAATTGCAAGGTCCCGTCATCTTAGCAACCGGTCACAGTGCCCGGGATGTCTACCGCTATCTCAATGATCAGCATATAGAAATTGCAGCTAAAGGTATTGCAGTGGGTGTGAGACTGGAGCATCCGGCCAAGCTGATCGACCAAATACAATACCACAGTCGCAATGGCCGTGGCAAATATCTGCCTGCTGCCGAGTATTCGTTTGTCACCCAAGTGGAAGGCCGTGGCGTCTACTCGTTCTGCATGTGCCCCGGCGGTTTCATCATTCCGGCGGCTACAGGTCCAGAACAGATCGTCGTCAACGGCATGTCGCCGAGCAACCGCGGCACACGCTGGTCCAATAGTGGTATGGTCGTAGAGGTTCACCCTGAAGATCTCGCTGAAATAGAGCGGGGCGGCACTGCTGCAGACAACAGCCACACAGACGAAGCGCAAGGAATGGACCCGCTCTGCATGATGCACTTTCAAGAGCGGCTGGAAAAAGACTGCTGGCAACAAGGCAACAGAAAGCAAACTGCTCCGGCTCAGCGTATGGCAGACTTCGTCAACGGCCATCTGAGCTACGACCTCCCGGACAGCAGCTATGCGCCCGGTCTGGTCAGCAGTCCGCTGCATTTCTGGATGCCGCCGTTCATTGCCCATCGTCTGCAAGAAGGTTTCAAAGCCTTTGGTCGTCAGCGTCATGGCTTCTTGACCAATGAAGCCACACTCATAGCTACAGAGACCCGTACCTCCAGCCCAGTGCGCATCCTTCGCAACGACCTCACCTTGCAGCACATCCGTCTACATGGACTCTTCCCCTGTGGTGAGGGAGCCGGCTACGCTGGTGGCATTGTCTCCGCAGCAATCGACGGCGAACGTTGCGCCGACATGGCTGTACAATACCTGCAACAATAAACAGATTAGTCCCATATTCACGAACATCCATAAAAAAGGGCCGACACGAATGTGTCGGCCCTTTTTTATGGATGTTCGTTTAGTCTCCTCAAACAAGGTGACAAACGACTCGTTTAGCTTTCTGTCTTACTGTTTCAGCATACCTTCCAACTCCTTTGTCTTAGGATCGTTGGCGCCATAGACAGAGTAGTAGCACTGATACAGTGGGTAAGCCCAGTTGGCTTTCTCACGGTTAGGATCCAGCTCCTTAGCCTTGTCGAGATAGCCCATTGACTCTTTATAGAGTGCCAATTGCTGAGCGCGGTTGCCATTGATGCCGGATGCCATAGCGTTCATAGAGAAGCCTAAATAGGTATAGACCACGGGGTTGGTCTGATCGATGGACACAGCTTTCTTGAAAGCCTCCACGCAGCCTTTCCAATCAGGATTTGACGCTGTGGAGTTGCGGTTCATCAGTGCTTGGCCTTTCAGAGCCCAAGCAGTGAAGTCGTTAGGATTCTTGGCAATCTTGCCCTCTACAAGAGCATCAAACTCCTTGGTCATACCCATGAGGCTGTAGAAGTTGCTGAGCTGTCCGAAGATCATCTCATTGTCAGGCTCCTTCTCGTACATAGCAGCCAGTTTCTGAACATAAGCCACGGAGTCAGCCTTAGTCTTCAGATTGCGCTGAGCAATAGCCAGTTTGAAAGCCTGAGCCTGCTTTGCGACAGAAGTGTCCTGAGTGGCGATGTCGGCATACTTCTCAGCGAGATCATATTTCTTTGCCTGATTAGCATACTGAGCGGTATAGTAAGCGACCTGTCCCAAGAACTGCTTCTCCTGCTCCTTTGTAGACTGGAAGAAAGGCAGATTGTCGGAATCAAGGAATGAGCCCCAATACTTCAGCACATTGTCCTGATCGTTGAGCTGAGCATAGTAGTTGCCGGCAGTGACGAGCTGCATACGGGCATTGGCGACCAGCGGAGTCAACGCTCCGGTGAAACGTGGCTTCACCTTGCCCTTCTCATTGGGCTCAGCGTCATACTTGAAGCACTCCAGAGCATTCTGGGTAGCATCGTAAGCTGCCTGATAGAAACCCAGTGTGTCGTAAGGCTCCACCTTCTGCTTGGTAATCTGAGCCTGCATGTTGGCAGCCTGGATTGCATTCTCTTTGTCGAACTTCTGCAAAGCCAGACGGGTCAGATGCTCATAGGCTTTAGCTTTCTCGCCAGAGTTAGCCAGCTGACCGAGGCTGGACTTCACCAGCTCCACAGCCTTGGCATAGTCTTTCTCCTTTGTGATAGCTTTCAATGCGTCGCTATCACCGGCGAACGCAGCCGAGGCGCCCAGCACCAACATGGCTGCAATCATCATTTTCTTCATAGACGTTAAGATAAAATTATACGGTTGTTATCTATTATTTCTCCTTATGCCTGGGTCTCGGGATCGTCGGGCGTCGTCGTATCTTCTGCCGGAGCATCAGCCGCAGGATGCTCTCCCGCTGTCGACTCGTCGAACTGTTCGTTCTTCTCAAGCATCTTCTGGTGGCTTTCTTCCTCTACGGTAGCCTCCAGTTCGGAACTCATCACTTTGCAGACGCTGGCGATGATGTCATTCTTCTTGGCGAGGTTGATCAGGCGCACGCCTTGTGTTGCACGTCCCATGATGCGCACCTCCTTCACAGCCAGTCGGATGACAATGCCACTCTTGTTGATGATCATCAGATCGTTCTCGTCCGTGACATTCTTGATAGCCACCAAGCGACCGGTCTTCTCAGTGACAGCCATGGTCTTGACACCCTTACCGCCACGGTTGGTCTTGCGGTAGTCTTCCACCATCGAGCGCTTGCCGTAGCCGTTCTCACTGACGACCATCACTGTCTCGGTCTCTGCGTCGTTGACAACGACCATACCGACAACAGCATCGTCGCCCTCGTCCAAACGCATACCACGCACACCGGTAGACACACGGCCCATGCAACGCACGTCGTTCTCGTCGAAGCGGACAGCCTTACCATTGCGGTCGGCCATGATCAGTTCGTTATGTCCATTGGTCAGACGCACGTCGACCACCTCGTCACCTTCGAGGATGTTGATGGCCTGCACACCATTGGCACGCGGACGTGAGTATTCCTTCAGAGAAGTCTTCTTGACGATACCATTCTTCGTGGCAAAGACGACATAGTGACTGTTGACGAATTCCTCATCCTCCAAGCCGCGTCCACGGAGACGCAGAGATACGTTCACTGCATCGTCGGGATCGATGTTGAGCAGATTCTGAATGGCACGTCCCTTCGACGTCTTGTCGCCCTCTGGGATGTCGTAGCAGTGGAGCCAGTAGCAGCGGCCCTTCTTTGTGAAGAAGAGCATCGTCTGGTGCATCGTGGCAGGATAGATATACTCTGTGAAGTCCTTCTCACGCGTATGGGCTCCCTTTGAGCCGACGCCACCGCGCGCCTGCTCACGGAAATCGCTCAGCGGCGTGCGCTTGATATAGCCGAGGTGGCTCACCGTGATCACCACTGGATCATTGGGATAGAAGTCCTCAGCGTTGAACTCATGCTCGTCGGGGATGATCTGTGTACGGCGGTCATCACCATATTTCTCCTTCACCTCATTGAGATCGTCTTTCATCACCTTCTTGCAAAGCTCAGGATCATCGAGAATAGACTGCAAATAAGTAATCTGCTTCTCCAATTCCTCATATTCTGCGTGCAACTGATCCATTCTCAGTCCGGTGAGCTGAGAGAGTCTCATGTCCACGATGGCCTTGCTCTGGAGATTGTCGAGGTTGAACCGTTTCTCCAAATTGGTCTGAGCCTCAGCCGGTGTCTTGCTGCCACGAATGATATGCACCACCTCGTCGATATTGTCACAGGCAATGATCAGTCCTTCGAGGATATGGGCACGCTCCTTGGCTTTGTTCAGATCGAACTGCGTGCGGCGGATTGTCACCTCATGACGGTGATCCACAAAATAGCGGATACACTCCTTCAGAGAGAGCAACTTCGGGCGAAGCTGCAGATGGTCGTGCTTGCTCGGCACCAGCGCAATGCAGTTCACAGCGAAAGAGCTCTGGAGTGCCGTCATCTTGAAGAGCTTGTTGAGGATGACCTTGGCGTTGGCATCTTTCTTCACGTCGACAACGATACGCATGCCCTGACGGCCGGTCTCATCATTGACATTGGAGATACCCTCCAACTTGCCTTCCTTCACGAGATCAGCGATATACTCGATGAGCTGCTGCTTGTTGACACCATAAGGAATCTCCGTGACCACGATGCGGTCGTGGCTGTCATCGCTTTCGATCTCAGCCTTGGCACGCATGATGATGCGTCCCTTACCCGTCTCATAGGCTTCCTTGACACCCTTGAGGCCATAGATATAAGCACCCGTGGGGAAGTCTGGAGCCGGGATATACTTCATCAGTCCATCGGTGTCGATGTCTGGATTGTCGATATAAGCGCAGCAGCCGTTGATGACCTCGCTCAGGTTGTGAGTAGGAATGTTGGTAGCCATACCCACGGCAATACCGTTACCGCCATTGACCAGCAGGTTGGGCACCTTGGTAGGCATCACCGAGGGCTCCTGGAGCGTATCGTCGAAGTTGTTGACCATATCAACAGTATTCTTCTCGATATCGTCCATGATATGCTCACCCATCTTGGAGAGACGGCACTCGGTATAACGCATGGCAGCAGGAGAGTCGCCGTCAACACTACCGAAGTTACCCTGTCCGTCTACAAGCGGATAGCGCATGTTCCAGTCCTGGCCCATACGCACGAGGGCACCATAGACCGAGCTGTCGCCATGAGGATGGTACTTACCCAGCACCTCACCCACGACACGCGCGCATTTCTTGTAAGGTTTATCACTCGTGTTGCCCAGTCCAAGCATACCATAGAGGATACGCCGGTGCACCGGCTTGAATCCGTCTCTGACATCCGGAAGGGCACGGGCCACGATCACTGACATAGAATAGTCAATATAGGAGGATTTCATCTCCTCTTCTATATTGATTTTCATGATGCGGTCCTGGTCAATTGTCCGATTCTCGTCCATGTTATCTTTTTGTTGTTTAAATTCCGTTTAACGGCCTTTATTTGCGTTCTAAGCCGTTTGGATGATTTTTCAAGGTGTAAAGTTACAAGTTTTTTCTCATACAGCAAAACATTTAAAACGAAAATAAAGCATGTTTTTCTAAGGATATATCGTTTTGTCTTGATTCTGCGATTCTTTTTGTCTTGCTCTACTGATTCTTTGAACTGACATTACAATAATATAATAAGGTGTCCGTTATCAGCATATGATGAAAATAGAAAAAAACAGCGGACTCATGGACCTTCTGCTTTGCATGCTGATGGTCGTGGTGACGGCAGCATGCACCAACGACGATGACTTTGTGGCATCGTCAGCCAGCCGTGTGACTTTCTCCGCTGACACCATTCGCTTTGATACCGTCTTTGCCAATGTGCCTTCCACGACAAAGTCTGTTTGGGTATACAATCACTCCGACGAAAACATACGGTTTCAAAACGTCAGCACCGGCAGGGCTTCACAAACAGGCTTCCGCGTGAATGTCGACGGCATCTACTTGGGAGCGGAGAACAACTACCAGAGTGGCGATATAGAGTTGAGAAAAGACGACAGCCTCAGGGTGTTTGTGGAACTGACAGCACCCAAAGCCTCCTCTGACTCTCCCACACTGACCGAGGACGATCTCGTGTTCTCCTTAGGAGACGGCGCCGAGCAGAAGATCCATCTCAACGCCTATACTTGGAATGCAATCATGGCACGCAACATGGTAGTAAGCCGTGACACGACCATCAACTCGCAAGGCCGGCCGCTTGTCATCTATGGAGGCATCAGGGTGGACAGTGCTGCTACACTGAAGATAGCAGCCGGACAGACGCTCTACTTCCATGGCGATGCCGGTATGGATGTCTACGGAACGCTCATCGCCCAAGGCAATGACCATCAGCCCATCACGCTGCGGGGCGACCGAATCGACCGGATGTTTGACTATCTGCCCTACGACCGTGTACCAGGCCAATGGAAAGGTGTACACATCCACACGTCGTCCTATGGCAACCAATTTGAGTATACCGACATACACAGTGCCTTCGACGGCGTGGTCCTCGACTCTTCTGATGTCAACAAACTCAAACTTACGGCTTCGCAGATGACCATCCACAACTGCCAGGGCACCGGCCTGAAAACCACTAACTGCAATATCGTGTTGAGCAACGCACAGATCACCAACACATTAAGCGACTGCGTTGAAGTGGATGGCGGAGTAGTTGAGATCAACAACAGCACGTTGGCGCAGTTCTATCCCTTTGACGGAAACCGCGGATATGCCCTACACTTCAGCGCCAACCATCCACTCACTAAGCTGAATGTCACAAACTCTTTGATTACAGGTTACGCAGATGACTTGATCAGTGGCGAACGCCCGAAAGACGAGGCCAAGCCGTTCAACTTTGACTTTGAGGATTGCGTGCTGCGCACACCGAAGCCCACGACGGCAGACAGCGTATATTTCAAGAACATCATCTACGAAGATGTCAAAGACACGACGATATACGGGGAAAAGAATTTCGTGAAGATCGACGCTGACAAGCAATACTACGATTTCCACCTGAGCAAGATCTCCGCAGCCGTGGACAAGGCAAACGCAAAGACTGCCCGGCCTATCGACCGCGACGGAGTGAAAAGAGATGAGCTGCCCGACATCGGTGCCTATGAATACCGAAAGGAAGGTAGCAATTGAGTATCGTTTCTACAAAAGACACTCACGCCCTCTATCCCTAAAAAGATTACCAAGCATGTAAAACAATAGCAACTATGGAACACCTCAACATCAATATCAACATCGACATCTGCTCTAAGCAGGAGTTGACAACCGAAGAGCAACAGTTAGTAGACCGTGCCCTGCAAGCCTCTTATCACTCGTTTGCACCATACAGCCATTTCCATGTCGGTGCAGCTGTACTCTTGGAGAATGGCATCACCGTCATCGGTGCCAACCAGGAAAATGCAGCCTTCCCTTCGGGGCTTTGCGGTGAACGTGCCTGCATCTTCTCTGCCCAATCGCAATATCCCGACCAGCCCATCCGCATTCTTGCCATTGCTGCGAGAAACGGAGAAGAGCAGACCGAAGAGCCCGTGACACCTTGCGGATCGTGTCGGCAAGTGATCCTGCAGATGGAACAGCGCTATCACAAGCCTGTGGAAATCCTGCTCTGTGGCACTGAGAAATATTATCGGGTCAGCAGCATCCACGATTTGCTGCCACTGTCCTTCGATCAGCTATAAATGACATAACTGTTCGATAAACTGACAAAAAACGGGCCACGAGAAGGTGCTCGTTGAAAATAAATGTAGACGTGGTCGCAATTTCGCGATTTTTGAACCATTTTACAACATATTGATAATCAAAGCGTTACAAAATACACGTTTTTTCGTTCTTATCAAAGTACCTTTCTGATCGAAAATTTTCTAGAGAATTTTCGGTCAGAAAGGTTGTTTGACCTTATCAAACAACCGAGATGTACGCCAAAAACAACTGAGATGACCAAGTAAACTCACTGAGATGAGACCTTCATCAAGCAAAAAACGATGATAAAGACTCATTTTTGCTGCATCATAAACAAAAAAGCCTGTTCGCCGCTCTCTATTTTGAGAGTTGCGGCGGACAGGCTTTTGTCAAGAAAAAACGTGTAGTTGTGCTATGAAGAATGATCTAATCTTCATACTCTGTGGTGTCTTCGATACCAGCCTCTTTGAGCGCTTCCTTGCGTTCGCGGCAGGTACCACACTTGCCACAGTGCTTTTCTCCACCTTTATAGCAACTCCAAGTCTCGCTGTAGTCAATGCCCAGCGCCTTGCCATGTCGGGCTATGTCGGCCTTCGAGATATTGGTGTAAGGAGCCAAAATCTCCACACCCACAAACGTACCGGCTTTCGTGGCATGAGAGAAAGCCTCAACAAACTCCGGACGGCAGTCGGGATAGATGGTATGATCGCCGCTGTGGTTGGCCATCATCACGTATTTGAGTTGGTGACTCTCTGCTATGCCTGCAGCAATGCTGAGCATGATGCCATTACGGAAAGGCACCACTGTCGACTTCATATTCTCTTCGTCGTAGTTACCTTCCGGGATAGCCTCAGCCCCCTCAAGCAGACTCGACTTGAAATACTTGGGCATGAAGTCCAAGGGAATGGTGATATGGGGAATCCCCAACCGCTTGCAATGCATTTCCGCAAAAGGTATCTCGCGTGCGTTGTGGTTGCTGCCATAGTCAAAGGAAATGCCAAGGGCGATGCGGTCCTTAAACTCATAAAGCATCGTGATGGAGTCCATGCCACCACTGACAATAATCACAGAATCTTTCATTTTGTCTTTTTATTGATTAACCGAACAGCGTTCTGAGCGCTCCCTCTACTTTTCGTACAGGATGGAGTTCAATCTTATATTTCTTTGTGTCTATATTCTTCATATTATAGGCCGGCACGATGATATGCTGGAAGCCCAGTTTCTCAGCTTCGGCAATCCGCTGCTCCAGTCGTGCCACCGGACGCACCTCGCCACTGAGTCCCACTTCCCCACACATACACCATCCTTGCTCTATCGGCGTGTCGACATTGCTGGAGAGTACGGCAGCTATTACGCTCAGATCCATGGCCATGTCCGTCACCCGCAAACCTCCGGCGATATTCAGAAACACGTCTTTCTGCATTAGCTTGAAGCCGACACGCTTCTCCAAAACCGCCAAGAGCATGTTGAGACGGCGCTGGTCAAAACCTGTTGCCGAGCGCTGGGGCGTGCCGTATGCGGCTGTGGACACCAAAGCCTGAGTCTCTACCAAGAAAGGGCGAACACCCTCTATTGCCGAAGTAATCGCCACGCCGGACAGTCCATCATGCTCTTCGGCTATCAACAACTCAGAAGGATTGGACACCTGACGCAGTCCGTCCTGACGCATCTCATAGATGCCCATCTCAGAAGTACTGCCAAAACGGTTCTTCGTGCTGCGCAGCATCCGGTAGAGATAGTGCTGGTCACCTTCAAACTGGATCACCGTGTCAACGATATGTTCCAGGATCTTTGGCCCGGCCAGCGTTCCCTCCTTATTGATATGTCCGATCAAAATCACCGGCACACCGCTCGACTTGGCAAAACGCAGCAGAGCCGCGGCACACTCCCTCACCTGAGAGATGCTGCCGGGCGAGGAGTCCACGCTTTCCGTAGCAATGGTCTGCACGGAATCGATCACGACGATGTCTGGTGCTACATCCTGAATATGCTTGAAGATCTTCTCCAACGAGGTCTCGCAAAGCACCAGCAGAGACTCCGGAAAAGTGGGCGACAGGCGCTCAGCCCTCATCTTGATCTGATGGGCACTCTCCTCTCCACTAACATAGAGAATCTTTTTCTCCGGCATCTTCAGGAGCGTCTGCAAGGTCAGCGTAGACTTTCCGATACCCGGCTCACCACCCAACAGCGTGATGCTTCCCGGCACGAGTCCGCCACCCAACACGCGGTTGAGCTCGGCGTCGTGCATATCTATGCGAGGCTCGTCCTGAAGGGGTATGTCACGCAAACGCACGGGAGCAGCACTCTGTCGGCTGAACGGCGACTGTCTCGACTGCTTGACACTCAGCGCCGCATTGCGGGCTGCCGACGAGCCAGTCTCTCCGGCTACCTTTATCTCCTTGAACGACTGCCATTCACCACACTGCGGACACTTGCCCAGCCACTTCACCGACTCGTACCCACAGTTGCTGCAGACATACATTGTTTTATCTTTGGCCATATTCGTTTCTGATTATGATTGCAAAAGTAGCATTTTTTTTTGTGTTTACAAAATATTTCGTACCTTTGCATAGTCATGAGAAAATATCAATACCTTCTGTTTTCTTTGCTTTCCATCGCCTTTTTGGCCTCTTGTGGAAAGTCATACAAAGAGCAGCAACGACTCAGCCGCGAACAGCAGATTGAAGCTGCCCGCCAGGACTCCGCGGCTCTCAAGATAGCCACAGTGCCGACGATGGACTGCCTCCCTCTTTTCATTGCAGCGGAAGACAGCTTGTTTCAGAAAGCAGGCGTAGACGTAAGGCTGAAGCGGTTCGGCAGTCAAACCGATGGCGACACCCTACTTCGCAGCAAGAGAGCAGAAGGCATTGTCACAGATCTCGTCAAAGCCGAGCGCTTGCGCCGCCAGGGCATCGCACTGAACTTTGTGACCTCTACCGGCGCCTCATGGCAATTCATCAGCAACCGCATTGCCCGTGTGACAGAGTTGAAGCAGCTCTCTGACAAGATGGTGGCCATTGCCCCCTACTCCGCTACACAGATGCTGGCCGACTTGACCATAGACAGCGCACGTCCCAAGGAAACGGTCTATCGCATAGAGATCAACGATGTCAACATCAGATTGAAAATGATTCTCAACAATGAGATAGACGCGGCTTTGCTCCCGGAGCCTCAAGCCTCTCAGGCACGTCTCTTTCAGAACACCGTGCTGATGGACAGCCGTGACAAGAACCTGCATCTTGGTGTGATTGCCTTCCGACAGAAAGTCATGGAGAACAAGGATCGACGACAACAGGTCAAGAAGTTCCTGCAAGTCTACGACGCTACCGTGGACTCTATCAACAAGCACGGAGTGAAGCACTACGGCAAGATCATCTGCAAATATATGGGAGTGGACATGCGCACCGTCAATGCCCTACCTAAGATGACCTATCATCATGCCACCGCTCCACGGCAGAGAGACGTCGCACGAGGAGCAAGGTTCACACCTTAAATATTTTAGATTATGGATGGAAAAGCACGAGAAGATGCTGCTATAAAGTCCAGGGATCAGCTCATCATATTAGGACTGAAACTGGAGAGAGATTGTAATGTCGGTGAGACCTTGCGCTTGCTCAATCAGCTGTTAGGGCAACAAGACGCGTCATGGATACGTGAGCGGCTGGACGACATCACAGACAACTACCACCGTTTGTCGGACTTCTATCTGCAAGGCTACGAGGATCCACAACGCCAGCAGTTCTACAAGCTGTTGGCAGCTCAGTTGGATGGCATCATCCGCGATCTGATATTGGAGGATCTGAAAGTTGAATATCCTTATCTCAAATATCTCAATCCCCAACGGCAGATACCGTCCGTCGACGATATGCGTCAGCAACTGGAGAGCTATGTCACCGACATGGCTATGGCTTCGCTTTCTGCACTCAACGGATCCAACGACAATCTGACTGACATCCACAAGCGCCATGCCAATAATCTGCGATCTTACTTCAACCTCACTGTCGCTTCTCCTCAGTGGCGACACGAATACGCCGTGAGTTTCGAGAAACTGTTGCTCTCGCCGGCTATCGACTCCGCTGATGCGCAGTTGATGGTATCAGCCATGACGCTCGCCTGCCTCTTGGTAGCGGATGCAGAAAAGATACTGACGCTCATCCATGTCTTCCAAAAAAGCCAGGATGAGCGAGTCAAGCAACGCGCATTTGTTGGGTGGGTGTTTGCACTCTCCAATGGGAGATACCAACTCTATGATTCTGTTCGGCAAGCCGTGAAAGAGGTCCTGTCTGATAATAGCGTGAAAAGTGCATTGCTCGATATGCAGATACAAATGGTTTATTGTCACTATGCCGAAAGAGACAATGACGAACTGCGCAAAAACATCATGCCCAACATCATCAAAAGCCAGGACTGGCAGATGATGAACATGGAATCCACGTCGTCCGACGAGAGTTCTTTGGAAGAGATTCTTCATCCCGACGAGGCCGACAAGCGTATGGAAAGTCTTGAAAAAAGCATCAACAAGATGAACGACATGCGCAAACAGGGCATGGACATCTATTTCGGCGGATTCTCACAGATGAAGCGTTTCTCCTTTTTCAACCAGCTCTATAACTGGCTGATTCCCTACACGCCCACTCATCCCGACTTGGGCATTCTTCCGGAAGAGCTTCGCAATTCGGGATTCTTGGACAAATTGTTTAAGGAAGGTCCCTTCTGTGACTCTGATAAATACAGCTTTTCCATCGCCCTATCATCCGTTTATCAGCGCCTGCCGCCCGAGGTGAGAAACGTGTTGCTCAGTGGCGAGGTGAGCCTTAACATGCTAGACGAGAGCGGAGAGCCTTGGAAACATTCGGCGTATATCCGCCGGATGTATCTCCAGGATCTCTATCGCTTCTTCAAGCTCTGCGGTCAGCGTCATCCCTTCTTCAATGCTTTCGGTTACGCCCATCCTATCATGTTTTTCACAAAAGACATGATCAGTTCGGAGATGCGCCAACAGCTTCCGGCGCTGATTAGCTTTTTGCTGAAAAAGAAGCTTTGGGATTCTCTTCAGTCGGTAGTTGAGTGTTTCGCTACTTCCCACGAAAAAGAGCCTGACTGTCAAGGCGACGAAGTAGCGAAGAGCTTGAAGCTGGCCTCTGCTGCCTTGTGTATGCACAATTCCGACTTTGTCTCAGCGGCAGACTACCTGAAAGAGCTGAGCAAGATGGAGCCGGACAATGAATCGCTGCTCCGACAATATTCCTTAGCCGTATTCAAATCGGGACGCTTTGAGAAAGCTTCAGAAATATACAGAACTCTGACACAACGCTATCCCCAAAAGATGTCTTATGCCTTGGGGCTTGCCATCTCGCTCATATACTGTGGCAAGGCTGATGAGGCCGTCTCTGTGCTCTATAAGTTGGATTACGAGCATCCAGAGGACACTGAGGTTCAGCGTACTTTGGCGTGGGGACTATTGTGGGTAGACCGGACTGAAGAGGCACAGAAACTCTATAAAAGTCTATGCTCAAGTAAAGAAGCTCTTCCTGATGACTCGCTCAACGCTGCTTACTGCTACTGGTTCCAAGGTCAGCGGAAACAAGCCCGGGAAATGCTACGGAAATACATCGGGCTGAGCAAGTTGGAGAAAGACGAAAGTGCAGCTTCCTTCCTTTTGAAGAAGTTCCATAATGATCGGGACATCTTCCTGCACTATGGGATAGACGATACAGCACAGAAAGTCATGGCAGACATCGACTGACAGAATCTTCACTCAGCCACCACGACATTTTCCTGATTGCCTATCGTCAGACGCATGAGGTCGTAATAAGAACCATTGTAGATATTCAAGTCCACATGACCTTTGATACCTGGCAGCTTACCCACATCGGTATGCTGCCAGAACTTCCATTTGCCCTGATACTCCACTTTGTCGACATAATAGTGAGCGATCCAATATGGGTAGTCGTCAAAGACCGGAGCACTCAGATAGGCATCCTTGAATTTATAATAAGTATAGATGATAGGCTTCACACCATACTTATTCTCTACGATATGAAGCCACGTAAGGATATCCGTTTGGAAATCCTCCACGCTCTCGTTCTTCGGCTTATGTTCCACGTCGAGCACCGGTGGCAGATCACCGTCCAACAAATGAACTTTGCTCAGGAAATAATTGGCTTGAGATCTGGCTGAGGAGTTATTGCTCCAAAAGTGATAAACGCCTCTGATAAAGCCATATTCCCGTGCTTGATAGAAGTTCTCATCGAAGTTGGGATCAATGCGCGAGGATCCCTCTGTGGATTTGATGATGATGAAACGAATAGGACAACCGTCGACCATCGCATTGGAGCGTAGCCGGTCCCAGTTGATCGTACCCTGATAGTGCGAGATGTCTATGCCATGTACCTCATAGCCCTCGGGATACTTGTCGTCACCATAGAGCGCACGCCAACGGAAACCGGTTGGACCTACGAAGAAATAATAGAAGGCCCACACATAAACCACGATACCGGCCAACCCACCGAAAATAGCCGCGCGGCTGAGATGTATGTGAAGAAAAGGAAGACGTATGCCTACAGAGCCACGACGCGACGACCGCGAACGCGATGAAGTGCGTCGGCGGGAAGAGGTTTTTCTTCGTCTGGTGGTTTGTCGTGTGTTTGTCATCTCTTAGATTTGTCTCCTATTATATATAAAGAAGAGGCATCCTCCACCCATGTTACCACATAAGGAGGATGCCTCGTCAAAAGAGGAATGTCTCACAACTTTCGTGAGCATCCTTATCATAGAGAATCGACGAACGATTCCCAAAGTTCAATTAGCGGTTTGCCTTAGCCTCGTTCTCCAAAGCCAGCGTACGGGTCTCACGGTCGCAGACCTCAGAGGGACCCCAATACTGGATAGGACCGGGATAGACATAGCAGGTCTCACGGGCCCACTCATCACGCTTCTCAGCAAACTTCTTGAAAGGTGCACCGTCGAGTTCAACGAGAGCTTTACGGATCACAGGCTTCATCTCACCATTGCGGCGCTCCATGTTCATCATCATAGTGATTGGCACACCACCGGCTTTCCACTCATCGGTAGAAGCGGAGAGGTTCTGAACGATAGCCATGTAACCCGTCTTGCCGTTGGCAATCAGGTGAGCGGCACTCACACCGAGTGCATAGCAGTAGTCAGCGTCGAAGTTGGAAGGAGCAGCGCAACGGCCCTCGTAGCCGAAGAAATGGTGCTGGGCAGCAAACTTACCACAATACTTACCCTCTTTCTTCCACTCGTCGAGCTTAGCAGCCACCATGTCAGAGAGCAACTTCTCGGTTTCGATCAGAGATACCTGTACGTTTCCGTGCGGGTCACGGTCGAGGGAGAGCTGACGTGCCACAGCCTCAGGCAGTGTGGCGAAAGTCTCTGCATTCTCCTTGCTCAGGTGAGCGAGGATATACTCGCGCTGTGCGTCTTTCTCCAGATCCTTGTAGTCTGCACCATGAGCGGCGAGCAGGTCGTTGAGCTCATCGATCAGACGGCCAATGGCAGGAATGAACTCGATGAGACCCTCGGGAACGAGCACCACACCAAAGTTGTTGCCGTCCTCTGCGCGCTTAGCGACAGCAGTGGCAATCTGCTCCACGATATCGTTGAGCGTCATATCCTTCTTCTCTACTTCCTCAGAGACGATGCAGATATTTGGCTGTGTCTGCAGAGCGCACTCCAAAGCGATGTGAGATGCAGAGCGACCCATCAGCTTGATGAAGTGCCAGTATTTACGGGCAGAGTTAGCATCACGCTCGATGTTGCCAATCAGCTCGGAGTATACCTTTGTAGCGGTATCGAAGCCAAAACTGGTCTCGATCTGATCGTTCTTCAGGTCGCCGTCGATGGTCTTCGGGCAGCCGATAACCTGGATACCATAGTTCTTGGCAGCATAGTACTCAGCGAGCACGCAAGCGTTGGTATTGGAGTCGTCACCACCGATGATGACCACTGCCTTGATGTCGAGCTTGCGCAGAATCTCAAGACCCTTCTCAAACTGGTCTACCTTCTCCAGCTTGGTACGGCCGGAACCGATCATGTCGAAGCCACCGGTGTTGCGATAATCGTCAACGAACTCTGGAGTGAGCTCGATATACTTATGGTCAACAAGACCGCCAGGACCCATGAGGAAGCCATAGACCTTGTTCTCAGGGTTCATCTTCTTCACTGCGTCGAAGATACCGCAGATGACATTGTGACCGCCAGGTGCCTGACCACCGGAAAGGATCACACCGACATTCATCTTGCGGTTGGCAGACTCCTCACCGGGCACAAACTCGATAAGCGGCATCCCGTAAGTATTCGGGAAAAGCTTCTTGATTTCTTCCTGGTCACCTACACTCTGGGTAGGAGCTCCCTCTTTTACGCTGACAGCACCTTTGAGGCCCTTCGGCAACTTTGGCTGATATTGGGCACGGGCTTTCTGCAAAAGACTCTTTTTCATTTTAGAAAGTTCGATTAATTAATTAAAAACAGTATACTACATGCAAAAGTACATTATTTCATCGAGAAATGAGAAGAAAAAAGAAAGAAAACCAGTTTTTGAAACATTTTTTTTGCACGACGGGCGACGTTTCATCTTTTTTTCTTATCTTTGGAGAAAAATAAAGTATCACTCACTTAATCATTACTATTATGGCTAAGAAAAAGGATTTAAAACATTCTATTAATTGCATCTGCAGCGACCTCTTCGCCGAGGCAGTAGCCGCTTCGTTGTATGGCGCAGAGAAGGACAGCACCGATGCACAGCAACTTCTGTCTTCCATCATTGTCCTGCGTGACGATTTTGTAAAGCGTGTCTCCCATCCAGAACCGGGAATGGAGCCAAGGCAGTACTACACCAACCTCATCAACGACTTCAATCATCAGATTTCCGACATCATCGACCAGATCAGCAACCTCGGCTAATACCGGTTGCAGTTTTCTGAATACACGATTATGATTCAACAGTTCTGCAATTGGCTTCTCGTCAAACGAATGAAATGGACCATCGAGGACCAACAGCCGCTCCCCGAGAAATGTATCATTTGTCTGGCACCGCACACCAGTAATTGGGATTTCATCATGGGTCTGCTCTATATGTTTTCCCGTGGCATACGCATCAATTTCCTGATGAAGAAAGAATGGTTTCGATGGCCGCTCGGACCTATCTTTCGCTCCATCGGAGGCATACCTGTCTTCAGAGCCAAACACTCCCATATGACCGATGCGCTCGCTGACGCAGCGATGAAGAATCCTATCTTCCGACTATGCATCACGCCGGAAGGCACACGCTCGCTGAATGCCGACTGGAAGAAAGGATTCTATTTCATTGCGCAGAAAGCCCAGATTCCTATCCTGCTCTACTCTTTGGACTATGGCAAGAAGCTCATCAAATGCGCTGACAGTTTCATACCCCAAGGCGATATCGATGCCGATATGTTGAGGGTGAAACGCTATTTCATCCATGTGAAGGGCAAACACCCTGAGAAATTCACAACAGGACTGCCAGAAGAAAACAACTGACACCCTGCTCTCATACATCAACCATTTTCTTGTAGTAATGCTATATAAAAGTTATTTCGTTTTTGCTCTGTTGCTTTTCCCTGGTACGCAGACCTTTGCACAGAATGCTGTTTATCAGGAAAAAGCCAAGAAGGATTTGAATGCATACTTCGTCTCATATCAGGCAAAACAGACTGACTTTTCCAGTCAGCCTCGACTCAAGGAGCTGCGCATCGACGATAAGCAACGGAAGGTTACCGTCGTACCAGACCCTTCCTTCGCTCAGCAAGAACTCAACGATAAGCAAATTGGCAAAATCTACAAGAAAGTTCGACATCTGCTTCCAAAGGTTTACCGCGACTACGACCTCAGCATCGTCGTTTCGGGATTGCCGCTTGAGAACTATGACACAGACTTTACCTCGCTGTCCGGCAATTCGCTTTGGGGAAAGATCCATTACGACGGCCAGCCTTGGGTCAGCAATGCATCGCGCCCCTTCCGTATTACCCATGGACTTTATAACCGTCATCTGGTAGTGTGGGCCTCGCATGGCCGCTATTATGACGCGAAGAAAGGACAATGGCAATGGCAGCGTCCGCCGCTGTTCGGCACTTGCGAGGATCTCTTCACCGAGACGATCGTCCTTCCTTATCTCATACCTATGTTGGAAAATGCGGGAGCTGTCGTATACACACCGCGAGAGAGGGACTTGCAGACCGAAGAGTATATCGTGGACAACGACGGTGTCAACGCTCCCGGATACTCCGAATCGGATGGTGGCAAACAATGGTACAACTGTCCGCGGTCGGGCTTCGCATACCGACTGGGCAACTATGTCGACGGGCAAAACCCCTTCAAGGACGGTACTGTCCGGATGGCGAAGACCACAAAAAAAGGTGATGGCACCTACACGCTATGGCAGCCCAGATTCCATAAGGCGGGACGCTATGCCGTGTATGTCAGCTATCAGACGGTCGACAAGAGTGTGGACGACGCGCATTATGTCGTCTTCCACAAAGGACAGGCCACGGAGGTGCGCGTCAACCAGCAGATGGGCGGCGGCACATGGGTCTATCTTGGCACCTTCGACTTTGGAGAGGGAAAAAGTATCGACAACTGTGTCATGCTCACCAACCAGAGCAAGCGCCGAGGCGTTGTCACCGCCGATGCCGTGCGCTTCGGTGGTGGTATGGGCAATATCTCACGTGGCGGTGTCACCAGCGGATTGCCACGCGTCCTGGAAGGCTCCAGATATTTCTGTCAGTGGGCGGGTGCTCCTTATAATATATATAGCAGCCGGGGAGGTACCGACGACTACGCCGATGACATCAACAGCCGCTCGCGTATGCTCAACTGGCTGGCAGGGGGCTCTGTCTATGTACCAACTGTTGAAGGCGAACACGTGCCCTTCGAGTTATCGTTGGCCGTTCACAGTGACGCTGGCTATGCACCCAACGGCAAAGACCTCGTTGGTTCCCTGGCCATCTGCACCACTAACTACAACGATGGTCAACTTTCCTCTGGACTCACACGGCAGGCTTCCAAGATGCTGGCCAAGGACCTTCTCGACAATCTCACGCGCGATCTTACTTATAAATATGGTAATTGGGCCAGACGATACATTTGGGACCGCAACTATTCCGAGACCCGTGTGCCCGAAGTGCCCTCGGCGATCCTTGAGATGCTGTCACACCAGAACTTCCCCGACATGAAGCTGGCTCAGGATCCACACTTCAAATTCACCCTCGCCCGATCGGTCTATAAGACGCTCGCCCGCTATGTCAACACAATGCACGGACGCCCCACGATCATCGAGCCTCTGCCGCCCAAGGATCCTGCCGTCACCATCAACAACCGTCAACAGGCACACGTCTCATGGGTAGTGCAAGACGATCCGCAGGAGCCATCCGCACATCCCGACTATTTCGTCCTCTACACAGCCATCGGAAAGGGCGGTTACGACAATGGGCAGAAAGTAAAGACCACATCTGTCGACCTCGACGTGAAGCCTGGCGTGCTCTACAGATTCAAGATCACAGCCATCAACCGTGGCGGCGAGAGCTTCCCCTCTGAAGAAATTGCCCTTTTCACTCAATCGGGATCTCAGAAAAGCATTCTCGTCGTCAATGGCTTCCACCGACTCTCAGCCCCTACCGTCATCGACAACAACAGCCAACAGGGCTTCGACATGAAAGATGACATAGGAGTAAGCTATGGGCCGACGATCGGATGGCTGGGCTATCAGCAGAGTTTCAACAAGAGCCGCATTGGACGCGAAAGCTCTGACGGACTCGGATATACCGACGAGAGCCTTGCCGGAAAGGTCATCGCAGGCAACAATCTCGATGCATCAACAGCACATGTCGAGGCCATTGCTGGTTCTGGGAAATACAATGTCGTCAGCTGTTCCTCCCACGCTGTGGAGACCAGACGGGTGGCACTCCATGACTTCGATGCCGTCGACATGGTGCTGGGACTGGAGAAATACTCTCCCGACGCATTGGTCTACGACAAGACTTTTACCGACAACATCCAAAAGCAACTCACAGCCTACACCAAAAGTGGTGGTAAACTCTTGGTTAGCGGAGCCTATGTAGGAGCAGACATGACGGGAAGCAAAGAATCAGACTGGCTGTCCGGCACGCTGAAGGTCAACTACTCTGGCTCACTCAGAACCGACACCTTGCAGGGAGTCAACGGGCTGCAACAGAACTTCGACTTCTATCGCACTCCCAATGCCGACCACTATGCGGCTACACACGCTGATATTCTTCAGCCTGCCGATGGTGCCGTCTGCGCCATGCAGTACAGCAATGGCTATTCCGCGGCCGTAGCCTATAAAGGCAATGACTACCGCTCCTTCACGATGGCCTTTCCCTTCGAATGCATTATCGACAAGAACATGCAACGACGCTTAATGACCGGCATCCTGAACTTCCTGTTGAAGTAAACAACATAACCATTACTCTAAAGAAGTTAATTTCAAAACAATACATTATGAAAATACAAGCAAACCATTCCGGTACCCGCAGTATCGAGATCAGCGAGAAACATTTTAAGACCATAGAGAAATACTCTCTCTTAGACAACCTCGTTGACAGTAACGGCATCATAGACGAGCCCGTTCTGGACAAGTTGAAGTTCAACGTGCGATCAATGTTGGAGTCAGAGACCATGAAAGACAACGACCTTCTTGACCTCTGCTTGGATGTCATCTACAATAATAATATGAAGGCGTTTGGCCTACAGCAACTTGTCGAAGCCTACAAGCAATGGAAGGCAGCCCAACCAGCGGCAGACGATAACGATCCGCAAAACGTCACCGACTAAACAATAGTTCTGACACATAATTACGATATGACGCAGAAATATCAGCTGACAGACTTCCTACCCACAACACGCAAGGAATGCGAGTTGCGTGGGTGGGATGAGCTCGACGTGATTCTCTTTTCCGGTGATGCCTATGTCGACCACCCTTCGTTCGGCGCGGCTGTCATCGGCCGTCTCCTTGAAGCTAAAGGCTATAAGGTGGCCATAGTCCCCCAACCCGATTGGCATGGTGACTACCGAGACTTCAAGAAACTTGGACGGCCACGTCTTTTCTTTGCTGTGTCAGCCGGTGCTATGGACTCCATGGTCAACCGCTACACGGCCAACCGACGTATGCGGCACGATGATGCTTACAGTCCTGATGCACGCCATGACATGCGACCGGATTACCCCAGCATCGTTTATACCAAGATTCTTAAGCAGCTCTTTCCCGACGTGCCCGTAGTCTTGGGCGGAATCGAAGCGTCCATGCGACGGCTCACCCACTACGACTATTGGCAGGACCGGTTGATGAAATGCATCCTCTGCGACAGCGGGGCGGACATGATCCTCTATGGCATGGGGGAGAAAAATACGATACAGCTCTGCCATGAGCTCGAAGAGGGACGCAACATCAAGGACATCCATGACATCCCACAAACGGTCTATCTCTGCAAGCAGGAAGACATCCCGGGAGGCATCAGCGACGACGACATCGTGCTCCACTCTCACGAGGAATGTCTGCAAAGCAAGAAAGCTGAGGCTGAGAACTTCCGCCATATCGAGGAAGAGTCCAACAAGATGCACGCCCAGCGACTGTTACAGGCTGTCGACGGCAAGTTCGCTGTTGTCAATCCTCCCTATCCTCCTCTGACAACGGAAGAGGTGGACGAGGCTTACGACCTGCCCTACACGCGGTTGCCGCATCCCAAATACAAAGGCAAGACGATACCAGCCTACGAGATGATCAAGTTCTCGATCAATCTACATCGCGGCTGTTTCGGCGGCTGTGCCTTTTGTACCATCTCAGCTCATCAGGGCAAGTTCATCGCCTGCCGCTCCAAGGCGAGCATCCTTCGCGAAGCACGTCAGGTCATTGCCATGGACGGCTTCAAAGGATACATCTCGGATCTCGGTGGGCCGTCTGCCAACATGTATGGCATGGGCGGACGCAACAAAAAAGCCTGTGAGCACTGCAAGCGGCCCTCGTGCATCAACCCTCAGATCTGTCCCAATCTCAACACGGATCTCTCACGCCTGCTTGACATCTACCATGCCGTCGACGCGTTGCCCGGTGTGAAGAAGAGTTTTATCGGCAGTGGCGTGCGTTATGATCTCTTGCTCCATAAGAGTAAGGACGAGAAAGCCAACGAAGCCGCAAGACAGTATACCCGGGAGCTTATTACTCGTCATGTCAGCGGACGCTTGAAGGTTGCCCCCGAACACACCTCTGACCGTGTATTAAAACTCATGCGTAAGCCATCATTTGAGCAGTTCTATGAGTTTAAGCGCATATTCGACCGTATCAACAAAGAGGAGGGGCTGAAAGAGCAGATCATACCTTATTTTATTAGCAGCCATCCGGGCTGTCAAGAAGAAGACATGGCAGAGCTTGCTGTCATCACCAAAGATTTGGACTTTCACCTTGAACAGGTGCAGGATTTTACGCCCACGCCGATGACCGTCAGCACCGAAACATGGTATACAGGCTACGATCCTTATACTCTCGAACCGGTCTTCTCTGCCAAGACACCACGTGAGAAGCTGGCGCAGCGGCAGTTCTTCTTCTGGTATAAACCCGAAGAGCGGCAGTCTATTGAGCGTGAGCTGCGTCGTATCGGACGCCCCGACTTAATAAAGAAACTCTACAACGGTGCTCCCTACCGCGGTCATGTTCATTACGACAGCAAGGCCATCGGCAGCACACCCGAGGAAGCCGCTCATCAGCCAAGCGGCAGAAGAGACCGCAACCAAAGACATCACGACAACAGACAACCCTATAGTGCGAAAGTCAATGGGGAAAGAAAATTCGAAGACAAGCCTTACGATAGAAGAAAATTCGACGACAAGCCTTACGATGGTAGAAGAAACAACGAAAGACGGAGCAGCGACAAACGGAATGGCGGCAAACGAAACAGCGATCAACGCAATGACGACAAGCGCAAATCGTTCAACCCTAACTTCACGCCCAACGGCAAGTTCAAAGGCCGTCGTCGTTGAGCAAGCGCTCACCGGCAAGCACTCACCGGCAGACTGTGAGGATGGCATCGTCGTGGCAGACAACTATATTGCTGTCATCGACGGCAGTACGAGTAAAACACCAAAACATTACCATCCGACCATGCGCAATGGACGTTATGCCATGACGCTCATTAGCAACTTTCTGCGCCAGGCTCCTGCCTCGCTAAGTGTCACCGAGTTCTGCAACCGTGTCACGCAAGTCATCCACCAGGCTTATCCTTTGGATGACTCACAGCCTCGCCGCTCGCCCGAGCAACGGCTGTGCGCCAGTGCTGTGGTCTGTAGTCTTCTGCGAAAGGAAATTTGGATGATCGGCGACTGCCAGTGCATGGTCGACGGACACCTCTACACCAACGACAAGCCGTCGGAAGCAACGATGGCTGAGGAGCGCAGCCGTCTCTTCCCCACCCTGCAGACAGAGCATCCCGACATGGTAAGGGACGGGCGAATCGTCCACGACTATGCACGTGACGCCATTCTCCCGAAGCTCATCGCGAGCATGCAAGGCGAGAACCGCACCTATGCTGTCATCGATGGCTTCGACATCTTCATGCCGGGTGTCAAGGTGATCACGTTGAGACAGGACGAGCCTCACGACATCGTGTTGGCGAGCGACGGTTATCCCTTTCTCCGCCCCACACTAAAAGACAGTGAGAATGCCCTGAGAGAGCAGATTGCCAACGACCCTTATAATATCCACACGTTCAAAGCCACCAAAGGACTCATGCAGGGCAACGTGTCCTTTGACGATCGGGCATTGATTAGATTCAGATTAAGTAAATAGTCAGATTAGATTAAGCAAATAATCAGATTAGATTAAGCAAACAATATATATGAGAATATTCCTTTGGCTGAGTTTCGACGGCACAGCTTACCATGGCTGGCAAATACAACCCAACGGCATGTCAGTGCAGGAAAAAGTGCAGCAGTGTCTGAGCACATTGCTCAGTCAACCGATTGCAGTGACTGGAGCCGGACGCACAGACGCCGGCGTCCACGCCCGTACAATGGTTTGTCACTTCGACATCGACAAGGAGCTCAACACTGACCAACTCTGCTACCGCCTCAACCGAATCTTGCCACGCGACATCAGCTGCGGGCGTGCCGAGCATGTTAGTGATGAGATGCATGCACGCTTCTCAGCCAAACGACGTACCTACCGTTATTTCATTCACACACAGCGCGATCCCTTCCTCCGTCACTACTCTGTGGAGACCCACTGGAAACTCGATTTCGAGATGATGAACGAGGCCGCTCTGTGGCTCACCACCCAGAACGACTTTAAAGCTTTCTGCAAGGCTGGTGCTGACAACAAAACCACGCTCTGTCAGGTCACCACAGCCCAATGGGTAAGCACGTCACCAACGACGTGGTATTTCGAGATTGCCGCCAACCGTTTTCTCCGCAATATGGTGCGGGCTGTGGTGGGCACGCTCTTCGAGGTAGGCCGTCACCGCATGACACTGGAGCAGTTCCGAGAGGTGGTGGCCACTGGCACTCGCTCCGATGCCGGTGAGTCGATGCCTGCCCACGGGTTGTTTCTTTGGGACATCGAATACTAAATCCTTCGCTTAGTCAAAGGTCTATTTACTGCCGATATAGAGAAATACCATACCGAGCAGCACGAGAGCCAGATCAAGTGCCTTGGCCTTGAGATTATGCTCATGGAAGACAAGGGCACCAAAGAGAAAGCTCACCAATACACTGCCACGGCGAATCATCGACACGATGGAGATCATCGCACCCGGCAGGCTCAGCGCATAGAAGTAGACAAAGTCAGCAGCACAGAGAAAGACACTGATGCCGATGATCGACCAATGCCAGCGAAAAGGTGTAGTTTTCTTATGGGTAGGCCACCACAGCAAGAGTAGCATGACAAGCATCAACCCCATCTGATAGATGTTGTACCAAGACTGCACGGCCATGCGATCTATGCCAATGCCGCCGGCCGCCGGTGATGCCATCAGATATTTGTCATAGAGTCCACTGATCGCACCCAAAACAGCAGCGAGCACGATAGCCCATATCCATCGGTTGTGTTTGAAGTCGATACCCTCACGCCGTCCCGAACGGCTCAGCATCAGGAAAGAGGCCACAGCTAACAGCACACCTATCCACTGCCACACGTTGAGCTGTTCGCCATAGACAAGCATAGCACCCACGAGCACCATCACCGGGCGTGTGGCATTGATTGGGCCCACAATCGTCAGTGGCAGGTGCTTCATACCGAAGTAACCAAAGATCCAACTAGACAAAACAATAAAACTCTTCAGGATGATATACTTGTGCATCTCCCATCCTCCTGTAGCAACATGAAAGATGCTCCCGTCAAGACAGGAAGTCGTAGCCGAGAGGATGATGAAGGGCAGGAAGATAAGAGAAGAAAAAACAGTGTTGAGAAACAACACGGGGATTACCGCATTGCCATTGAGCGACTTTTTCTTAAATGAGTCGTAGAAGCCCAACAGGGTAGCGGACATAAATGCTAAAAACAACCACATGGGAATGAGTTCTGTTACTTATTATAGTTATACTCTCAAATATACGGCAAAGTTACAACAAAAATTTAAGGTGAGTGGCATTCTGTACGGAAATAATTGTCTATATCATTCATTACAAACATGATTTTCCTAACCTCATGCCATCATCATATTGACTTCTCATGTTTAGGAAGTAAAAACACACTCTACTCTCAAAACTTAAGTTAGTTACTCCTACCCGGAAATCTATTAGGTTGTATAGAGAAAAGATACAAAAAACAAGAAAAGCAGCATTGGTTTACAAAATGGCAGAGAAAATCTCTTCTTTTTATCTCAAAAGTCTCTATACAAGAGAGAGGGGGACAATGCTGTGAGTAGTTATACAAACAGATCTATGTCGCCAATAATTGTTAAACCTTCTTGTCGTCCGCAAGGTTTTGACTAACTTTGTAGCATAGGAGTCAGAAATAGCAGTTCACTTAGAAAGCAAGAAACACAATAAGATTTTATCGCTGATGAATTACAAAAATATCATATTTGATTTGGGCAATGTCCTTGTCAAGCTCGACGAGGCTGCTACGATGCGTGCGTTTGAGACCTTAGGCTGGCCGAAGAAGGATCATATTCGGGAGTATGCCGAGGGACTAAAGCTCTTCCAAGCAATGGGCGTTGGTCTGATGAGTAATCAACAATTCTTTGATGCTTTCCGCGCGACAACTCATTCCAATGTCACCGACCAGCAGATCACCGAGGCCACCAATGCTATGCTACTATATATCCCCGAAGAGAAAAAAAGCAAGTTGTTGCAACTGAGAAAAGAGGGACACCGTGTTTTTCTGCTCAGCAATACCATTGACCTACACTGGCAATACTGCAAGAAAAATCTTTTCCCAATGGATCATTACGGCGTAGACGATTATTTCGAGAAAGCATTTCTCTCACAGGAGATGCACATGAAGAAGCCTGATGACGAAATCTTTCAGCAAGTCATCAACGACGCAACAATAGATCCCAATGACACGCTCTTCATCGATGATCTGGAGGTGAACTGCGAAGCTGCGGAGCGCAATGGCATCCACGCTTTTCAGAACAAGGATTTCGACGATTGGATGAAGCTATTCTGAAAATCAAACAAGACAGATCCTGCAGTTTGCTCTAAAACAGTTCCGCAGACAGCATTTGGGGCTCACTTCTGAATTTGCTCTCATCACTAAACATCATGCTGCCGCAACCACTCCATGACAATACGTGTGAGATAGATCTGCTCACGCAAAGTCAGAGCACGCCCACGGGGTATACCATGCCACTTCTCCAAGCAGCCACGACAACAGCAGCCCGTGGCGTGTTGGGCGATAAAAGGCGGGAAAATTCCATGGCGCATGGGGGTCTGCTTGCCGTCGTTGGCGATGAAGGCTGGAGCCAGCCGCCTGGCTATAGTCTCTCGCGTGCCCTGCTCTATCTTTTCCCAGCCCTTGTCTTGAATATAGGCCTTGTCCTTGGCATTGAGATAAAACGAGCTGCGAAACTGACTCTTGGCCAGTCGCTCAAAAAGAGGCGAAAGGTTTATGCCCTCCACCTCTTTCTTTATTTTCTCCTCCTCGTCGTCAGTGGCGAAGAGATCGAGTTGCTTATAGGTCATTACATATCATTACATACTCTCATGGAGCACCTCCATGAGTTCGTCGTGGGTAAGCTGATGATAACCGGCATCAAGGAGGAAGGTGCCACGGGCAATGCCTTCAAGCATGTCGTCGGTTGTACCAATGTCTTTCAGTGTCAGGGGCAGTCCAATTTCCTGCATCCAAGCCTTCAACGCGTCGAGACCCTCATTGGCAATCTGCTCGTCGCTCTTACCCTGCGGGCTGATGCCCCACACGTTTTCAGCAAAGCGCACGAATTTCTTCAGTCCGAACTTCATGATCTTGCGATAGTAAGCCAGCGACACGGCAGCAAGCGTATAGCCGTGGGGCGCATGTGTCCAGGCACCAACAGAGTGTCCGATCATGTGCACTTCCCAGTCCTCTTTCTTGCCCTTGTTGATGAGTCCGTTGAGAGCCCAGGTGGCAGTCCACATGATGTTGCTGCGGGCCTCATAGTCCTTCGGATCCTTCACGGCTTTGCGGGCAGCGACGATAAGACTATGCATCAAACCCTCAGAGAGATAGTCCGATGTGTTGTCGTCGTCATCGGAGAAGTATTGCTCCAGGATGTGGCTCATGATGTCGAAGATACCAGCCTTCATCTGCTCTACGGGCACGGTCAGCGTGAAGTTGGGGTTGAGGATGGAGAACTGTGGCAGGAGCCGCTCGTCGTAGACGTGCCCCACCTTCAGCTTGGTGTCGGCATCGGTGATGACGGTTCCGGCATTCATCTCACTACCGGTTCCAGCCATCGTCAGCACGCATGCCACGGGCAGAATCTGTTGACTCTGTGGTGGGTTCTGCTGTTTCAGATAGAAAGCGTCCCAATAGTCGCCTTCGTAGTGAGCGCATGCTGCCACAGCCTTGGAGTAGTCGCACACACTGCCGCCACCCACGGCAAGGATGAGATCAATCTGATGTTTGCGGGCGATGTCCACACCCTCGCGCAACTTGGCCAGTGTAGGGTTGGACATCACTCCAGGATTCTCAACCACGGTCTTTCCAGTCTCCTTGATCACAGCCATCACCTCATCATAGATACCGTTGCGCTTGATACTGCCACCACCATAGTTGAGCATGAGGTTTGGGCCGTATTTCTTCAGTTCTTCTTTTAGGCCGTTGAGACTGTCAGGACCAAAATAGAGTTTGGTCGGATTGTAATAAACAAAATTTCCTTTCATTGTTGTTGATGATTAAGGGGTTGTTATGACGCCTATATATAAATAGGTGTAAGATGTTATAGCATTCCAGAAATTCGGCATGAGAAGATGACCGGCAAGTTGCAAAGAACAGATTTAAGAAAACGATGGCTCCAGCATCACTCCAGCATGATTACCTCCAAGTCATCGGGTACAAAGACCTGTCCGTTATAGACACTCTTAGCCTCACGTGTATAGAGTTCTTTTCGCGTATCGAGCGTTTCCTCCTCGGTATGATAGAGGATGAGATGTTGTGCGCCGAGTTTCTGTGCATTGCGTGCAGCATCGAGAGCCGTACTATGGTGTTTCTCATAGGGTTTGAAGCGCTCGCGGTCGGCATACAGGCAGAAGGCCTCACTCATCAGCCAATCAGCGTTCGAGGCATAAGAACGGCACGCATCATTGAAGGGCTCGTCGCCCAGACAGACGAGCTTACGGCCATCGGGAAGGAGGGCCGTGAAGCCAAACTGTTTTTCTTTGGTAGAGTGGATATCGAAACACTGCAACTGCATGTCGCCCACCTGAAAGCGGTCGCCGTCCTGAAGTTCGTGGAAGACGATGCGATCAGGCATCTTGTCTGTCTGTTTCTTGGGCAGTAACGACTGACAGAAGAGGTTGAGCAGACCGATGACACGCTGGTGGCTGAAGATATGGAGTTGCTTTGGGCGGTCACGCTGCAACGTCATGCGTATAAGCCAGATGGCACCAAGAATATGGTCGGTATGGGCATGAGTGATGAAGAGGTAGCTGATGTCGCCGCGGTTGATCCCCGCGAGCCTCAGCTGAGTCAGGATGCCATTTCCTCCGCCGGTGTCCACCAGCAGACGAGTCCCGTCGGAGCTTTGGAGCACAAAGCAAGTATTGAAACAGCGGGAAACGAGCGCGCTGCCCGTCCCCAACATGGTAATAGTTGGTTTACTCATAGCCTTTACCTGTCATTTCTCACGATGAATGACGGTGCCATTGGCCTGATGGGTGGCAAGGACGAGCACCTCTGCGATCTGTACGTGCTCCGGTGCATTGGCTGCATAGAAAGCTACGTCAGCAATGTCATCGCCGGTGAGTGGCTTGATGCCACGGTATACATTGTCGGCGCGCTGGGTGTCGCCATGAAAGCGCACATTGGAGAAGTTTGTCTCCACGAGACCGGGCTTGATGTTAGTCACGCGCAAGCGGGTATCTGCCACATCGATGCGCAAGCCATCAGTGATTGCCTTCACGGCTGATTTCGTGGCACAATAGACATTACCGCCGGCATAAGCGGCATCACCCGCCACACTGCCTATATTAATAATGTGTCCCCGGTTTCGGCTGACCATACCAGGCACGATAAGACGCGTCATAGTCAGCAATCCCTTGATGTTGGTGTCGATCATCTGATCCCAGTCATCAAAGTTGCCTTGATACTCTGGCTCCAGTCCGCGAGCCAATCCGGCGTTGTTGATCAGCATGTCGATATCTTTCCAGTCGTCGGGGATGCTCTCCACGGCCTTGCGTGCCGCCTCTCGGTCTCGTACGTCAAAAGCCAAGGTCAGCACTTCTGTACCATCAGTCTCCAGACTTCTTTTCAAGCTGTCCAGTTTCTCGCCGTTTCTGCCTGTGATGATGATCCGGTATCCTCCCCGTGCGAAGCGCTTGGCGCAGCCCTCACCAATGCCACTAGTGGCTCCGGTGATCAATACAATTCTTTTATTGCTCATAGTTTATGATTAATGATCGTTTTCGTCTCACCCCATGAAACTCACTGCCAAAGCCATAATGGCTGGTCCTCCCTGCTTGAAAAGAATCTTCGGGTTGCTGCTCAATGCCCCAAAGAGTGCCACAAGGATGACATACCCCAGCAACAGACGCTCCCAAAGCATGTCATAGCTGAGAGCAGCATAGGCCAGCATCACGGCCAGCAATCCATTGTAGACTCCCTGATTTTTCAGCAAGGTGGAGATATGGTGATCGCTCAACTCGTCAACATCGATGCCGAACGTCTTGGAGGTATGTCGCGATGTGGTGGCAAATGTCTCTAAATACATGATGTAGAGATGCTCGGCGGCAACAAGCAGAGTGAGAATGACAGTAAGAGAGTTCATCATAGGAGCTTCTTTTTATTGCAAAGATAACGCAAACAAATGAAACCGCAAAGAAAAACGTTTCTTTTATAGCTAAAATATCAATTTGATTTTATATCTTTGCAGCAGACCACTGCAATGTGATCAACAGTAAACAACAAACAGATAAAGGTATGAAAAAGACGTTATTTCTTTCGTTCTTCATGCTTCTCTCTCTGAGCATGAGTGCCCAAAGTACCAAGTCCACAGAGACGCGACGCGATGCCTACGGCAACATCATCGGCACGGTAGAGACAACAACCGACAGCCGTGGCAACCAGCAAACGGTTTACAAAGATAAATACGGACATGTCACCGGACGCAGCTCCACACGCACCGACGGCAACGGGCGCACCACTACCACCTACCGCGATCCCTATGGCAACATGACTGGGTCAAGTACTACGCGCACCAACCAAAAGCGCACAGAAACTATCTACAAGGACCGCTACGGACATATCACAGGATCGAGCAACTCACAAACCAGCGGCAAGACAACCACCACGACCTATAAGAACCGCTACGGCAACGTCACGGGAACCAGTACAACGAGATAATGAAAAGAAAAAAGAAAGTCATTGTAATTCTTATCGTACTGATGGGTCTGACACGCCTCTGCGTGCAAGGACAGACGTTACGACAGGACTTGTATCAGCTCCAGTCGTGGCAGGCAGGATGCGTGGTCAGCACCGAGGCTGTCAGACACTACGGCCTCGCACGTTGCTTCCGGGCTGATGCAATCCCCGACGCTGTCTTCGCCCGCATGCGCGGCAGCTCCTTCCCACCCGGATGCACCATAGCGCGGTCTTCGCTCCGCTATGTCCGTACGCTCTACGTAGGATTTGACGGCCACACCCATATCGGCGAACTGGTGTGCAACAAATTGATTGCCGCAGACCTGGTCGCCATCTTCCATGAACTCTATCAGCAGCGTTATCCCATCGGAATGATGCGCCTCATCGACGACTACCATGCCAGCGATGAGGAGTCGATGCGCGCCAACAACACCAGTTGCTTCTGCTACCGCGTGGTGAAAGGTTCAGCCAAACTCTCGAAACATGCCGAGGGGCTTGCCGTCGACATCAATCCCCTCTACAACCCCTGCATTCGCCGCAGCCACGGCAAGACGACGATACAACCTGCCACAGCCTCACGATATGCAGATCGTTCAGCGACGTTCGCCCATAAGATCACGCGCGGCGACCTGCTTTACAAAGTGTTTACCGCTCATGGCTTCCGATGGGGAGGGGCGTGGCGCAGCGTGAAGGACTACCAACACTTTGAGAAATAAGATATCTTGTCTTCAAGCCCTACTATATATATTGGAGATTCTTATGACTGGCCTATGGCTCTGTGCAAAATATAAAAGCCATAAAAGAAAGCATAGTTGACTGTTATGACAAAGGTTAACGATGACAGAATGAACTCAGCTTTTATTAACATAAGGAAATTAGCAAACAAACTATAAAGGATTTATCTTTTTCTTTTGCAATATGAAGAAAAAAGAGTAACTTTGCAAAAAGATTGTAGCAATATCGTCATTAAGCAACAAACAACAACTATTTGTTATGGCAAACAATATTTTCAAAGGTCTGGGCATCGCCCTCATCACTCCTTTTACTACTCAAGGAGAAGTGGATTATCCCGCACTCGAGAAGCTGGTGGCTTACCAGCTCGACAATGGTGCCGACTTCCTGTGCATACTTGCAACAACGGCCGAAGCCCCTTGTCTGACGAAAGAGGAAAAGGACAAGATCACGGAAGTGGTGAAGCGTGTAAACAACGGACGCGTGCCTATCCTAAAATATTGTGGTGGCAACAATACGGCCGCCGTCATAGAAGAGATGAAACAAACCGACTGGAGCGGCATCAGCGGCATCCTGAGCATCTGTCCTTACTACAACAAACCGTCGCAGGAAGGTCTCTATCAGCATTTCAAGGCCATTGCCGCCGAAAGCCCGCTACCTCTCGTGCTCTATAATGTTCCCGGACGTACGGGCGTAAACATGAAAGCCGCCACAACGGTGCGTCTCGCCAAGGACTGCCCTAACATCGTAGCTGTGAAAGAAGCCAGCGGCAGCCTGGAGCAGGTCGACGAGATCATCAAGAACAAACCCGACAACTTCGATGTCATCAGCGGCGACGACGCCCTTACCTTCTCCATGATTGCCAGCGGAGCAGCCGGTGTCATCTCGGTCATCGGCAACGCACTGCCCAAGGAGTTCTCACGTATGATCCGACTGGAGTTCAACGGCGAATATGAGCCAGCCCGCAAGATCCACCATAAGTTCACCGAGCTCTACTCCCTGCTCTTCATCGACGGCAACCCAGCCGGCGTGAAGGCCCTGCTCAACGACATGGGCATGATCGAGAATATGCTCCGACTGCCACTCGTACCGACCAACATCGAGACAAAGCAGAAGATGGCAGATATCCTCAAAGGACTCAGACTGTAAGACACTCCACACAGTTTCACAATACAAAAAAAACGGAGGCAAGAGAGATAATGACAACTCTCTTGCCTCCGTGCTTTTTTGTTTTGTGACGTACTATTTTCTCACAAATCCTATACCTTATTAAAAAATGGGAAATCTATTATACTACAAAGCTCTCACGACTCTGATTCCCGTAAACGTCGGGTGCTCCATCATGTAAGTACGAAAGAGCTTGGGCTCTTCGACAACACGATGACGGATGGCTGAAGCGTTGAGCAGATGTAGACCATCCCCATGCCACACGGCAATGCCGAGATGGCTGGTGTCCAGTCCTCGCTTAGAGGTGAGAATGACGATGATGTCGCCATTGTGAATAGTGGATCTCAACAACGCGCTGTTGTCCAAGGCTGTCTTAGGAATATAACGATAGGTGTGACCCGATATGCTGTCTTCCATCTTTCTGATCTCGCCAATCCAGTTGGGATGAGCCCTGAACATGGGATACGCTAAGGGATGTGATGACATATAATTCACACTGACCAATTGTTTCGCAGTGAACGGAGGCACCGGTCCCTGCAGGTCAATGACCAGTCTCTTTCTCACGTTCTGATTGATCCAATAGGTGAAATAGTGCTGACGGGTAGGATAAGACACGATGCCGTCGCGATAGCGGATCAGTGCCAGCTCTTTGCAGAAATGAGTAAAATCCGGAGTCTTCCGTTTCATGCAGTTGGAGAGTGCCAGGACCGTCTCAACCAATGTTGTGCAGTCAAACTGCCGCAGATTCACCACAAGTTGCTCCTCCTTGTGCTGATCAAGTGTCTTGGCCACATAAGGCAAGCCTATGAGTTGCCGGCCAAAGAACAGCATGTAGTTGGAGTCCCGCACCTCGCGATGTGCTTTTCTGAACAGTTTCATGACCTTTACGGAATCGCTGCGCCAATAGTCGATCCGGGCAGCATGAGTCTGCCCTACTCCAATGAAGAGCAGAGTGAAGAGCAATAAATATTTAAGTTTCTTTTCCATCTTATACAACATTATCTTGCATGGTATTGTTTTCTAACGTTTCCCAAAGTTAAAACCTACATAGAAATAGAGGTTTCCGAAAATATTATTGGTGTAGAACTCTTTGCGATGATAGGTGATAAACTGCCAAACGGAACTGCATCCGGCAAACCACCTGTTGTTGTTCCACACGACAGAGCTTCTCACGATACCATCGATATTGAGGTTACGGAAATCGAAATCCAGGAAATCCTTCAAATTCGAAGACTTCACCTCATTGGTTGCGCGCTTATATGCCAGGCAGGCCTGCGCGGAGATATCGAACAAGAAGTTGCGCGCAAAGACCCAGTTATAGGCATATCCTCCGGAAATATTGTAGGCAGAATAATCGATATTACTGAACGTCATCGAAGAGTCCAGCTCCGCTACCGCCTCCGTTGAAAGTCTGCTGGAAGCAAGTTCTTTGAGAGACGTCCAATTGATATTGAGGCTATGCTTGGTGTATCCGATGCCTGCAATGACACTTCCACAAGAGCGTTTCTGACGCGTACTCTGTGCGTAAGCTGCTGGATATGAGAATTTTCGATGATTAAATATATAGTAGAGGTTAAAGCCTTTGATGGAAGAACTCAAGTCCTTGAAGTCTACATTCTTCATAGCTGAAGTATCGAATTTCTTTCCGAGATCGATGCCTGCAATATGATAGTCATTGCCCGACTTGCGGTAAAAGAGATCCACTCCTATCTGATTGCTATACAAACTCAGGTTGAAGTCCTGTTTCTTGTCTGAAGCTCCTAAATGTACCAAGTCAACGGTATAGCCCAGGAATACCCATCTCCAGCCGAAATAAGGTCCTAACTTGTACGAAGGATCGGGAGAGAAAAAATATTCGTGTCCGTTTTTGTTTCGTATGTGATAGCTTTCAAACGTGTTGGTATTTTGAACCATCGCCGCCCAATTGTAGTGCTGCGGTTCAATATATGAGGTGTCGATGCTCGAAAAATTTCTCACGATTTTGCGCACGCGGCTGATCTTGTGCCGTGTGGAATCACCACATTCATCGCCCCACGACATCAGGGCAACTATACAGAATAGAAAAAGAGAAACGTATCTAAGCATCCACATCTACATCAGAACTTACCAAGGATACGGTCCATCACCCAGTTGACCGGTGTGGCACTCACGCTGGTACACTCGCATTCCGCCTCCCCCTGCAAGTGGCGGATCACCTCCCGGATAATAGGCAACTGTACATAGGAGGGATTTGGGACTACATAGCTGACATTACCCTCGCTGGTGACAACATGGATGGGGTCGTAGTTGTAGACCGAGAAATAGAGCGATCCCTTGTCGCCGACGACCGTGATTCGGTCTTCCTTTGCACTTTCATGCCCTACAAAGCACCACGACGCACTGCCCGGTATGCCCGAGGCAAAGATAAAGGCGGCACTGATCGTGTCCTCTGCCTTATAGAGATGAGCACGATTGGCGGGATAGCCATGGGCACGCGTGATGACGCCAAAGATATGCTGAAGGATATCCAACTGGTGCGGAGCCAGGTCATAGAAGTAGCCTCCACCTGAGATGTCGGGCTGCAGACGCCACGGCAAACTGTTGACGGCACGGTAGTCTAGGTCACGTGGGGGTACGGAGAATTGTATCTGCACATTGAGTATCTTGCCCAACGTGCCATCGTTGATGATCTCCTCCACCTTTTGGAAGTAAGGCAGATAGCGGCGATAATAAGCCACAAAGCAGGGCACGCCAGTCATCTCACTGATACGGTTGATACGCAGGCAATCCTCATAGCTCGATGCCAAAGGTTTCTCGACATAGCAAGGCTTATGGGCCCGCATGGCCATGATAGCAAACGTAGCATGGCTCGAAGGTGGTGTGGCTATATAGATGGCATTTATATCCGGATCGTCGATGAGTTGCTGGGCATCAGTATACCACTTGCGAATATGATGACGCTCGGCATAGGAACGGGCCTTGTCCTCGTTGCGGCTCATCACCGCCTCGACATGCGATCCCTCCACGACGTTGAAAGCGGGACCCGACTTTTTCTCCGTCACCTCGCCACAACCTATGAATCCCCAACTGATCTCTTTCATAACATTCTTTTTTGCAAACTTACAAAAAAAAACGCAAAGCGCAAAAGGATACATCCAATATTAAGTTTGTAATGTCAAAATCGACTGCTCCTTTCCGATGTCATAACATTGAGGACAAAACAGAGAAAGTCAGCTGTCAAAAAGTAGAAACGCTATAAAAGCATAACGACCGCCACGCAAACTCGTGACGGTCGTCAGATGACAATCAATCAAAGGTTACTCGTAACGGATAGCCTCTATAGGATCCAAGCGTGCTGCCTTCTTGGCAGGATACCATCCAAAGAAGACACCCGTGAAGGTACAGACAGCAAAACTCATGATGATGCTCCACAACTCTATATAGATTGGCCAGTGAGCAAACATCTTCACCGCATAGCTGGCCCCTATGCCGAGCAATACGCCAATGATGCCACCGGTGACACTCAGCATGATAGCTTCTATAAGGAACTGGTTAAGGATGTCCACGCCTCGTGCACCGACACTCATGCGAAGGCCTATCTCGCGGGTACGCTCAGTGACACTGACATACATGATGTTCATAATGCCGATGCCGCCCACAATCAACGAGATGCCGGCCACACAGCCCAGCAGGATGGTCATCATGTCGGTGGAGGAGTTCATCATCGTGGAGAGCTCTTCTTGCGAACGGATGTTGAAGTCATCATCATCACCCTCAGAAGTGTCTGTGGCATCCTTGAGCTTGTGGTTACGACGCAGGATGGAGGTCATCTCCTCCGTAGCCTTGTCAGTGACATCCTCGGTAATGGCTGAGGCTTGTATCTCACTCAGATAGGTCTGTGCCAGGATGCGTTTCATCACTGTGGTATAAGGTGCCAGCACCAGATCGTCCTAGTCCATACCCATGGAGTTGTAGCCTTTTTTCTTCAGCACGCCGATGACACGAAAAGGAATGGTGTTGAAGCGCACCACACGTCCCACAGGGTCACTACCGTCGGGAAAAAGATAGTCCACCACAGTCTGCCCAAGAATACACACCTTTGTCCCCGCCTTGATATCCTGGTCGGTGAACATATCACCGTCACTGACACTCAGCTGACGTATGTCGAGGTACTCCCGGTTGACACCGTAGAGAGTAGACTGTGTGTTGTTGTTGCCATAGATAAACTGTCCCGAACTGCTGACCACGGGACTGATGCCCTTGATGTAGTTACACTCATCGCGCAGCGACTCATAGTCCGAAAGCTTCAGTGTCTGCATGGCCGACGGATCTTGTCGTACGCCACCGCGCATGTCAGCACCCGGATGGATCATGATCATATTGGAACCCATCTCTGCAATGTTGGCCTGAATGCTTCGCTTCGAACCTTGTCCGATGGCGAGCATCGTGATGACCGATGCCACGCCAATGATGATGCCCAGTGCCGTAAGAAACGACCGCAGCTTGTTGGCCATGATGGCACGCAGGGCTATTTTGAAAAGATTGGTATAGTTCATGTTTCCTATTCGTCGGTATTGGCCGGAAGGGCGGCAAGGCCCTGGGCGGCACTTTGTATATGTGGACTATATTCGTCGCTGATGACGTGTCCGTCGCGTAACTGGATATTGCGGCAAGAATAGTGCGCAATATCGGGGTTGTGGGTCACGAAGATGATCGTACGTCCCTCGGCGTAGAGTTTCTGAAAAAGTACAAGAATCTCAAACGACGTGCGGGTATCGAGATTACCCGTCGCCTCGTCAGCAAGAATCACGGCAGGATTGTTGACCAGGGCCCGGGCAATGGCCACACGCTGCATCTGACCTCCCGACATCTGGTTGGACTTGTGATAGAGTCTGTCGCCCAGTCCCACAGCCTTCAAGGCTTCTACCGACCGGCGGAAGCGTTCTTGGGCCGACACGTCGGGATTGTACATCAGCGGCAACTCCACGTTCTCCACCGATGTAGTCTTCGGCAACAAATTATAGTTCTAGAAGATGAAGCCGATCTTGCGGTTACGCAATACGGCGCGCTGGCTCTTCGACATCGTACGCACGGAGACACCATCGAGAAAATAGTCTCCGCTTGAGGGGGTGTCGAGACAGCCGAGCTGATTGAGAAGCGTAGACTTTCCCGAACCAGACTTTCCCATGATAGTGACAAACTCACCCTCATAGATCTTGAACGATACTCCACGCAGGGCATGCACCGTCTCGTCGCCGACAAGGAAGTCACGCTTCACATCGCGCAACTCTATGACGACTTTTCGCTTGTCGCCATTGCTGATATCTTTTTGATTATTGTTGTTCATTGTGGATTTTCTGTTTTGTTGAATCCATTCATCAATCAACATTGAGTGTTCAACATTGCGTTCAATCATCATTCAACATTGAACACCCAACATTGCATCCATTTATCATTCAACATTCATTACTTCTTCTTGCTTCCCGGTCCTTTCGGCGCAAACGGACTGGACTCACTGGAAGAAGTCGTGTTGTCGTCGCCGTCATCATCGGACGTAGCCGAACTGATGCCCGTGATCACCTTTGCCCCACGACGGATGCCACTAAGAATCTGTGTGTGCGAACCGTCAGTCATACCAATATTGACACGGTGAGCCACCACAGTATTACCCTCGATCGTCCAAACCTTGTTCTTGGCATTGGCGATGTCTTTGATCTTCATGCCGCCAACGGTCTCTTTCTCCGGTGTGAAGCGCAGTGCTTTGCTGGGCACGCTGAGCACGCCCTTGTTTTCTTGGGTATAGATAGTAACAGTAGCTGTCAGTCCCGGCTTCAACTTCAAGTCGGCATTCGGTGCGGTGATCACTACCGAATAAGTCACCACATTGTTGGTTGTCGTTGCCTCCTGACGCACCTGCTTAACTGTGCCGGAGAAAGTGTTGTCGGGATAAGCATCCACAGTGAACGTCACACGCTCTCCCACCTTCACATTGCCGATGTCAGCCTCATCGACATCTGCCACCACTTGCATATTGGTCAAGTCCTTGGCAATGGTGAACAACGTAGGGGTACTGAAACTGGCAGCCACCGTCTGTCCTTCCTCCACACTCTTCGAGAGCACAATGCCGTCAATAGGTGAGGTGATCGTCGCGTAGCTCAGGTTGGTCTGTGCCTTTTTCACCTGTTCCTGTGCGGAGGCCACCTGATCACGTGCTGAGGACACATTGGCCAAAGCAGTCTGATAACTCAGACGGGCACTCTCGTAGTCATTGCCCGAGATAAGTCCCTTTTGATAGAGTGCTTTGTTACGACGGAAGTTAGCAGTCTGATAACTCAAACTGCTCTCTGCACTTGCCAATGACGCCTTAGACTGTTCCAGGCTGGCCTTGGCAGAGTTCAGCTCACTGGTCAAATTGGACTTGTCAAGTTCCGCGATGACCTGTCCTTTTTTCACTACACTGTTATAATCGACATAGAGCTTGCTGACGATACCCGAGACCTGTGTACCCACTGTGACGGATGTCACAGGCTCTATTGTACCAGTGGCAGACACTGTGTTCACAATGTTGGCAGGTGCCACCTCGGCGGTATTGAACTGCACCTGCTCTTTTTTCTTGTTGCCGGATAAGAGGAAAGCCACCACGGCCAGCACGACGACGATGGCAACCAATATCCAAACTTTACTGATCTTAATCTTTTTCATTGTCTCTTTTATCTATTTCTGTATTATATTTATTGACTTGTGTTTGATTCGTGCAGTGTCTGTGTTGTTCTCGTCTTATCTTATTGTTTCAAGGTCCCGTTCTGATAGAATTTCAGCATATCCTGATTGAGGATCGCCAGATACTTAGCTTGCAGTTCGGCTTGTTGAGCCTTGAGCAGTGCGTCTTTGCCATTCATGAGCTCAATGACATTCTTCAAATTTTGTTTGAACTGCTCCTGCAGAAGGTTGTAGCTGGTTTGTGCGCTCTCTGTACTAATCTTTGCACTCCGGTATTGCGCTTGGTTATTGACCGCCTGCAACCAATAGTTCTCAATGGTGGAATAGAGTGTCGTCTGCTTATCGCGCAAGTCGAGCTCATTAGACTGCCGCTCAAGGATAGCCCGGTTGACAGCGGTTTTGGTCTGTCGGTTGTCAAAGAGAGGCACGCTGAGCGTCACCCCACCACCAAAGGCAAAGTTGTTTTTCAGCTGTGTGCCCCAGTTATTATTGCTCATCGACGTGGTGTTGCTGTTCAGCCCGGCACTTAGGCTCACCGTGGGCATTTTCCCGGCTTTTGCTATCTTCAACTGCAAGTCGCTGGCTTTAATGGCTGTGGCCGCACGCTGTATCTCCGGACGGTTGGCCAATGCGCTCTCATAGACAGAGGATACACTCGGAACAGCCGCCAAGGCCATGGCATCGGTCGTGGTTGGTACTGTCACATCAAACTCTTCCTCACTGGTGATCTGCAGCAGTTGTTTGAGCTGACGCTTATACTCCTTCAGATTACTCTCTGCCTGCACCACGGCATACTCGTCTTGGGCGCGCTGAGCTGTGAGCTGTGCCAGATCTGCCTTGCTCATACTGCCTACCTTGACGAATTCCTTGCCACGTTCCTCGTTTGCCTTGGAAGTCTCAAGTGTAGCCTTGTTCACGTCAACGGCATCCTTGGAATAAAGGATCTGCACGAAGAGCTGGGCGATCTGCTCTTGAATGCTGTTTGCCGTGGTGGCGGAGTCGAGACGGGCCTCATCGACAGAGAGCTGGTTGAGTTTCACCTGATTGTGGTTTTTGTTGCCATTCCACACTGTCCAGGAAGCATTGATGCCGTAAGAGCCATTGTAGTAGGTTTTGTCGGAATTGGTCTGTACCTTGTCACCGGCTATCATGTAACTGCCACGCTCGGGCCAGGGGTTGAGAGTGACGTTTTGCGATGTCGATGCCGACAGTGAGGGCAACAAGGCCGACTTGCTCTGCAACAACGTTTCCTGGGCACTCTGATAGGTCACTACCGTCTTGCGCAACGATATGTTGTTTGCCAACGCATAGTTGACACAGTCGCCCAAAGTCCATTGTTTGGCAAAAGCGGACATAGTGCCACCGCCAAGTAACAGTAATGCACTCAATAGAATCTTTGCATTTCCCTTAATCATATTCGACTTATTTATTCTGATAATTAATAATTCTTTGATGCCACTTGATTTCAAACGTTTAGCATAAGTCTTTAGGTTTAAGCTTCATTAACCCCAATGAAGGCTACAACTTATTATATATACATAATTATATATACATAACCTTTCCTACCTTTTGTTCACTTAAGTTTTAGGGACTGTAAGCCGAACAAGTTATACCTCTTTAAGCGACTGAGCAAACATCACGAAACCAAGGGCAAAAGATTATTTCGTTAACACATAGAACTTGGCGGTCTCACCTTCGGGTTCTGTGCCAAGCGAATCAGTCATAATGATAGATTTGGCATCCTTCACTTTGTAGTAGGTTTTCTCACCGGAAGAAGGAGTGACAAGTTCGATGAGCTTCCCACTCTTAAGATGATAGACGCCGCTAGTAACGAACTGGCCGTCTTTCTTGCCAATATAGTCACTCGACAGGTTATAAGTACTGTCAGAACTGATCGTGAGCACCGTCTTAATGCCTTCACAGTCAGCGGCTGGCAGGGTTCCACGGTAAGTGCCACAATAGGAAGTGTCTACAACCGCACTATCGTTAATTGCCACCTTTGTGGAATCAGCACTTGCAGCCGTCTGGGCTTTCTTGCCGCCACAGGCTGCCATCATCAGGGCAAGGCCCAATACTGGAATGAGTTTCTTCATACGCTTGTAAATGGTATTTAGTAAATGATATTCGACGATGGCAATGCATGATCCTGCTTAAAGGATATAGACATTGCCATTTCTTTGGCAAACTTACAAAAAATAATCGAAATCTGCGTCAGAAGAATAAAAAATATGAAGGGCTGCCACTAATTATATAATATTCTGAATGACACAGGCGATGCTACAATAGGCAAATTATATATGTTTTTTTAAAGACTTCCAACGATTTGACTAAAAAAGTGTCTAATAAAGCAATTTAATCCCAAGAACAGTGATTATAAGTATCTGGGGCTAAATGACGATTGCCTCTATAGTGACTCCAAAATATTAACGCACCAAACAACCATGACTGTGTGCACCTTTCAGAAAAGGCTTTCAATGATAAATCTTATTGACAAAAGTCTGTCAACCTTTGAACACATTCTAGAAAAGTATCCAAGCAGAAAACACGAAAAAAAAGAGAGCAAAAGGAGAAAAGAGTGGGATGACAGGGTCAAAAAGGTTAGATGATAGGATGAAACAACCGAGATGACTGGGTGAAACAACCGAGATGACCAACAGAAACAACCGAGATGACAACATCAAAAAGGTACTTTGACGAGAAATTCTCTAGAAAATTTCTCGTCAAAGTACCTTTTTGACCAGCCAGGAATAGCCGTATATTTATATATACCTGATTATTAGCTACTTACAAAAAAACAGCTGAAATTCGCGAAAATGAGAGCAAGATGTGGGCCGTTTCAGAAAATCGCCTGTATTTGGCCGCAAAAATGTCAGTTTATTCAACAAAAATATCAAGTCAGACACAATCGTTCTATTGGTACGGTTTTTGCATCTTGGCTACTGAGAAAATTAGAAGAGAAAGGATCATAAAAGTCATGAGACAGTTAAAGATTGAACGTAGCATCACCAACCGTCAGAATGAGTCACTCGACAAATACCTTTTGGAGATAGGCCGCATACCGATGGCCAACGTCGATGAGGAGGAAGAGCTGGCCATGAAGATACAGAAAGGTGGCCGCGAGGGTGAGCGTGCCAAGGACAAACTCATCCGTGCCAACCTGCGCTTCGTCGTGTCCGTTGCCAAGCAATATCAGCACAAGGGACTCTCGCTGTCCGACCTCATCGACGAGGGCAACATCGGATTGGTCAAAGCGGCCGAGAAGTTCGATCCGACACGAGGCTTCAAATTCATATCTTACGCGGTGTGGTGGATACGTCAGAGCATTTTGCAGGCCATCGCCGAACAAAGCAGAATGATCAGACTGCCACTCAACCAAGTGGGAGCTATCTCGAAGATCAACCAAGAAATCGAGAAGTTTGAACAGACCAACCACCGCAAGCCAACCACAGAAGAGCTAAGTGCTCTCACTGATATCGACAGCAATAAGATACAAGACGCCCTGACTGCCGACACGCGCCACATGAGCATTGATGCGCCATTCAACGAAGACGACAGCAACAGTTTGGCCGACATTCTGCCTTCGTCCGACCATACGGTATCGAATATCACCAATCGCGAATCCATGCGCATCGACTTAGAGAGCATCTTCAAGAAAGTGCTGAAACCACGTGAGATAGAAGTGATTACGCACAGCTTCGGTATTGGATGCCAAGAGGAGGGGCTTGAAGAAACAGGTGAACGGATGGGGCTCACACGCGAGAGAGTGCGTCAGATCCGTGAGAAGGCTATTGAGAAAATCAGACGAAGTCCTTACGCCAAAATTCTCACCCAATACCTCGGATGATGGGAGAACGAACTTTGTCTAATGACAAGTATATCCCCGGCTTGAGCAAACGGCTTAAGCCGGGGATTTTTCTTTTATGTTCAAAACGTGGTGTCGGTCTGTCCCCATTCATCATCGGTCAGCAGTCGACCGGAGTAACTGGCGTTGGATCCAGAGCCGACTCCCGAGAAAAATGCTCCCGTGTACTTGGTGATCATATTACATTGGATCTCCACTCCCTCGAAGAGATGTTGAATGATCTGATTGCCATTGCCGTCCAAAGCCGTCACGGTGATCTTTAATGTCTGACTTTCGGGTTTGGGGAATGTGTAGATGTCAAAGTCATGCGTTTTGCCAACCATATCCGACGTGATCGTAAAATCTTCGCTCTGCCGGGAGTTGACACAACCTAAGCCTGTCACACCGTTGAGTGTGGAGCTGCCGCCTGTGTAGGCAAACTTAAGAGTCTTGACATTCGAGGGTATGGCATCGGTCAGCGACAGCCGGAACATAGCCACGATACGTTTCATCGTGATGTCTTCAGAAGTATCGGCTTGCAGATCAATGTCTTTGCAATACCAAAAGGTGTCACTCATGCCTCCACTGAATGTCACTTTCTCCACATCGGTCATCGTCGCACTCTTTGATCCGCTGTAAGCCAAAACCAGCAACTTATATTTTCCGGCAGGCAGCGTAAGCTGTATCTTCCCGAAGTTCTGGTCAGATGTAGTCTGGTTGATCTGCTTCACTCTTGTGCCATTCTGGTAAACGGCGACGCTCACGCGATTGCATAATGTGGTCACATCCGTACTGCGCAATACTTGATAGGATTTCTCAAAATCTGCATCGCCAAGTTTGGTGATGCAGAGTTGTAGCTTCACACCATTTTCATTACGCGTCTCTTCCTTCTCTTCGTCCCCTACAAAAGCTTTCTGACAGGAGGAAAGCGACAAACAGCAACATAATAGAATCAGAGAATATACCAATTCCCTCATAGCAACAGGTTTAAAGATTAAACTTATTGCAAAAATAAGAAAACGTCAAGAAAGTGATGACAAAAAAAAAGAAAAACTTAGCGTAAGACATAAAAAATAGGAGAAGCAACGAAAAATTGTCGTTTTCGTTGCTTCTCCTAAATTCTTGGGAAACCTGTTTCGATATGACTATACACGGTAGAGCAGTCCGTTGCGCAGGTCGTCGGCAGCGATCGCCTTGACCTTGGCATGGAGCTTTTTGCCCGTGGCATTGAGCGGAACGCTCGACACGAAGCGATAATAGCGTGGCCGCTTGAAGTTGGCAATCTCGGGACTTTCCTTGCAGAACTCATCGAGTTCTTCGGCTGTCAGGCTTTCATCGGCTTTGACAACATATGCCGTGACGAGCTGTCCACGCATCTTGTCGGGCACAGAAGTGACGATGCAGTCCTTCACCTTAGGATTGAGGTTGAGTACCTCCTCAATCTCCACGGGATAGATATTCTCGCCCGACGAGATGATCATGTCGTCCTTACGGCCTACGATGGTGACAAACTGATGCTCATCCCACGTAGCCAGATCGTTGGTATAGAGGAAACCTTTATAGTATTTCTGCTCTGTCTCCTCCGGATTGTCGACATACTTGAACGGGGACTTAGCCGGTGATGAGATGATCACCTCGCCGATCTCTGTGCCGTCATCCTTGGCCAGGTCATCAGGCTCGGCTCGCCGGTCTTCATAGACCTTCACGACGCGCACGTCATCATCGACACACGAGGCACCGGCCGTGCCGGCATTTTCCGGCAGATCGAAAGGCCGCAGGAAGGTGTTCCAAAAGGTCTCTGTCGTACCGTAGCCGTTGAAGATATTCGGTGTGAGCACTTTTTGATAGCGGATGCAGGCCGAACGTTCAAGCGGACTGCCCATCGTCACGATGCCGTGCAGTGTGCTGATGTCGTAGCCCTTGTCTTCCTGCTCGTCGGCAAGACGCTCCAAGACGGTAGGCACGCCGATGACAAACGTGATCTTATAGCGGTCGATATATTTCAGCGTCAGTCCGGCGTCGAACTTGCGCATCACCACCAAGGCTGCTCCAGCATAGAAGGTAGGACAAGGACCGGCGCAGTGCAGTCCGCCACGATGGAACCAAGGAGTGGTGTTCATCGTCACGTCCTTATAGCTCATCGGGAAATGGATCATCACGTCATGGCTGGAGAGCACCTCGTTGATGCTCGTCAGTGGCACAGCCTTGGCATGTCCGGTTGTACCGGAGGTAAAGAGGCGTGTAGTCTCGTCGTAGATGTTATACTCGCAAGTGAACGCCGGCTCCTCGGCTGTGCTGCCATCGACATAGTCGACAAACGAGATGACCGTGTCGTCGCTGGCCCCGTCGACGACCACAAGACGCTGAGGACGCCATCCGCTCATCTTCACGGCAGCGAGGACATCGCCCTTGCGTGCCTCGTCAAAGAAGAGTATCTTCGGCTTGTTTGTTTTCAGCAGGTCAGCCAACTCTCCCGACGAGAGTCGATAGCTCACCGGACTGTTGACAAAATGGCCTTTGTGGGCTGCAATATAAATAAAGGCAAACTCCGGACTATTGAGCATCATCATCATCATCACGTCACCCTTTTTCAGTCCGTCGGTCATCAGACGGTTGGTAAGCCGGTTGACATCAGCGTTGAGTTCACGGTAAGTCCATGTTTTCTTCTGAATGGGATCGATCATTGCCGTGCGCCATCCATAGCGGCGCACGTTGCGCATAAATCCCTCTATCCATGTGTAGCGACTCTCAAATATCTCTTTAAAATCTGTCATTATTGATTGGCTTTAACTTTTCAAAACTTTAAGCTTATAACAAAGTTATCCATTTTCTGCTTTATCCTATATAACATTGTCAGTACAATTAAAGTAATTTAAAACATACTCACCATTTTCTGCACAACATCCCCAATGGCTGTGCAACATTTCAGTGCCTTGCTTTCTGCTTTTCATGTACAGGGATAAATCCTGCCGGAATATTGTATTTCTGTCCCTCCTCTAAGATGAAACGGAGGAAAGCCTTGACGATGACATTCTGAGGTTTGCCCTTGCTCACCACAAATAGCTGCCGGGCTGGTGGCGAAGGATAACGTCCGTCTTGAATGGCCTTGATCAGAGATTGCTTTGAAGCATAGAACTGCTCATCTTTGCTGATGCGCCCGTCACCATTAGTGTCAATGGGGAAAAGCGCAATGCCATCGTTGGGGCGGCCGGTCTGATCGTCGAAAGCATAGCTGATGTTGCACATGCCGAGCCCATAAGGATCGTTGGCCACCTGACGCACAATGCCCGGGTCCCCATAGACACCCGTGCCGAGCAAGTCCTCCTGATGGGATTTCAGCCAGGAAGCAAATGTCTCGGCTGCCCCACAGGCATCGCTGCGAGTGTAGACATTGATAAGCGCATGACTGTTCACGCCCGCTACCTGCCCCCAGGTCTTGATGGTTCCGGTGACCCAAATGCCACATGCCACCTTCTGAGAGAGTCCCCGTCGAAGCAAGTGACGATAGAGTGGATGACGGATATTGATGATAGGCACGACAGCATCTTGGGCTACCGCCACCGCCATTGCACCGCGCTGACACTCCGGCACTTTCAACTCCCGCGATACCATGCCCAAGTCTACTTGTCCTGCCAATACGTCGGTGACACCCTTACCCGAGCCGCCGGCCGATACATCGATGGTCACTCCAGGATGTCTCTGACTGAAAGCGTCGGCCCAACGAAGCATCAGCGGATAGAGCGCAAACGCACCCGACACGGTAATGTTGCCCTGTAGGTCTTCTGCTTTTCCAGCCGGTTTCCTTCCACAGCCACTGAAAAGCAAAGGAAATAAAAGAAGTGCAATAGTGAGTTTCGCCATTCTACACCTTATTATATATGGCATGTATCGGGTTGTCTGCTCTTTGCACGAGTTATTCATCATCGCATATTACTTGTTTATCTTCATGCAAAGATAGAATGAATCCACAAAATAGACAATCACCCTATAAGGGTATTTGACTCTACCATCTTTGTGGTATGAAAATACTATCAGCATGGTATTCCCCGACATCGATGTTTTCCGTAACTTTGCAACTGTAAAATCAGAGACGCTTATGAACGCAATAGCAAGTACACTCCACCACTTCGGCAACGGCTTCCTCCCGTTTGCTTTCAGTAGCCTCAACAGAGAGGAAGAATCCTTTTCCGTGACCAACAAGTTTGCTCACGCCACGGGTGCACGTCTTCAAGCCCGTCATCTCAATGTCTATATCAATGGCGCTCATATCCTGAAAGACATCAATGTGGAGATTCCCCGCAACAAGATCACTTGCATCATCGGTCCCTCGGGGTGCGGCAAGAGCACGTTGCTTCGCACGTTCAACCGTCTCAACGACAACATCGAAGGTCTGCGCATGACAGGCGAGGTCACCTTCGATGGTGACAATATCCTCAAAGCGGGCAGCAGTCGCCTTTCGGAACTGCGGCGCAACATTGGATTGGTGCCCCAGCGTCCCTGCCCTCTGCCTATGAGCATCTACGACAATGTGGCTTACGGTTGCCGCATCCACGGCATCCATAACCGTCATCAGCAAAACAAGATCGTGCGCCACTATCTCCGCGCCGTGGGATTGTGGGACGAGGTCAAGGACAGACTCAGCTCTCCGGCATCACGCTTGAGCGGCGGACAGCAGCAGCGTCTGTGCCTGGCCCGCAGCTTGGCCGTTGAGCCTACCTATCTGCTCGCTGACGAGAGCACAAGCGCACTCGATCCTATCAGCAGCCACAAGATTGAGGAACTCTTTACTGAATTGAAAGTCAACAACTCCATCGTGATGGTCACACACACATTGAGTCAAGCGCTACGCATTGCCGATCACGTTATCTTCATGTACATGGGCAAAGTCGTGGAAGAAGGCGATGCCGAACAGGTCTTCCGTCATCCAAAGAACGAACTGACACGAAAGTACCTCAACGGCGCATTCAGTTAAAAGGCGATAGGTTTAGACTGCCTCTGATAAAGATTAAAATGACGAGAAAGTCATGAGCTACCCACCCCATTAAGACAATATGAAAAGAATCCATTTTTTGATTGACAGATATTTATTGAAAAGAGAGATGAAGAAGGGCATGGCCATAGTGCTGTGCCTTCTTTTGTTTTCTGCCTGCCGACCGGGCACGATCAGCCATCGGGGGCAGAAAGCCGACGTGAGCGAGATTCTCTCAGACAGTGCCCACGTCACGCTTCGTTATGCAAAAAACTTCACCGTACACTATCTGTCAGATGGAACCCGACTGGTTGACATCAGTGTGACAGGACATAAAGGAAAGAGCACCTACCGTCTGGCTCTTATTCCCCGCGGCATCAAACCTTCTGTTATTCCTCATGGCTATGATCACCGGATAGAGGTTCCCATACAACGCTGCATTCCCATGAGCACAGAGCAACTGGCTGCATTCATCCAACTACACGCACTCGACCAGGTTTGTGCCATCACAAATGTGCGTCATCTACAAAACAAAGACGTGAAACAACGCATTGCTAAGGGTGAGATCGCCAAGATTGGCTACGAAGGAAACTTCGACACAGAGACGGTCATGGCGCTCCAACCCGATGCCATCCTCGTCTCCCCTTTCAAAAAAGGCGGTTATGAAGCTTTGCAGCAAGTAGGCTCGCCACTGATTCCTTATACAGCATTCAAAGAACCCACGCCACTGGGTCAAGCCGAATGGGTGAAACTTGTCGGCATGCTCACGGGAAGAGAGAAGCAGGCCAACGCCTTCTTCCAACAAGTAGAGCAACACTATCACGCCTATCAAGCCGTAGCCGCAAAGGCAACGCACCGACCAACCATCTTCAGCGGGGAGCAGAAAGGCGGACAGTGGTTTGTCATGGGCGGCAAGAGCTATCTCGCCCAACTCCTGCGCGATGCCAGTGCTGTCTATCTCCCTCAACACGACCACCACACGGGCGGCTTTCCCTCTGACTTTGAGTCGATGTATGCCATGGCAGCCCAAGCCGACTATTGGCGGGTGATGAACAGCTATCCCGGCACGTTTTCCTATCAGGCACTCAAGGCTGAGGACCAGCGCAATGAACAGTTTCTGGCCTTTCAACGCCACCATGTGATCTATTGCAATATCGCATCCAGCGGCTATCACGAGCTGGCGCCCCTGCGCCCCGACTGGCTATTGGCCGACTTCATCAAAGCCATGCACCCGGAGCTGTTGCCCGCCTATCAGCCCCATTTCTACAAGCTTCTCTAATCAGCAAGAAGTCTCCTGTTTGTGATAAGTCGCTCTTTACAACTCAGAATTGAAATCTCGCATCATGATGCACCGCAACCCAATCGCCACTTTCATCTTGCTCACAGTCGGCTTAGCACTGTTGTTTGCTCTCAACCTGCTGTGGGGCTCTGTTCCCATTTCTTTGCATGAGACACTTGCTATCCTCTTTCATGGCAACGAGACTTCTACTACGAGTATCATTCATCGCAACATCATCCTGAGTTCCCGGCTTCCCCAAGCACTGACTGCCGTGGTAGCCGGTGCCGGTCTGGCTGTGTCCGGCCTGCAGATGCAGACCGTTTTCCACAATCCTTTGGCTGGTCCATCGGTCTTGGGCATCACATCGGGAGCATCGCTCGGTGTCGCCATAGTCGTTCTGCTGGCTGGTACATTGGGCAGCAGTGCTCTGAGCAGCATGGGCTTCCTTGGCAATGTAGCACTGACAACCGCGGCAATACTCGGTGCGATGGGCACACTGCTGTTGATGACGTTTTTTGCCCGACGTGTAGAGAACACGGTGACGTTGCTCATCATCGGTGTGATGATTGGCTACGTAGCCAATGCTGCCATTGGTGTACTGAAATGCTTTGCCAACGACGACGACGTTCGCGAATATGTCATTTGGGGACTGGGCAGTTTCTCCCGAGTTTCTGGCAATGCCGTCACTTTGTTTATATCTGTCATGGCTATCTTGTTGCCTCTGACCTTTTTCATGGTGAAGCCCATGGATTTGCTGTTGCTTGGCGACAGCTATGCCCGTAATTTAGGTTTGAACATTCGCAGGGCGCGCGCGCTGGTCATTCTCTTCAGTGGTGCTATCGTAGCCGTTGTCACCGCCTATTGCGGTCCTATTCTCTTTATTGGTCTCGCTGTACCTCATCTGTGCCGTGGCATTCTGCAAACAGGTAGTCACCGTCTGCTGGTGCCTGCTTGTCTGCTCACGGGAGCCCTGCTGGCTCTCTTCTGTAATCTGGTCGCCCGCTTGCCGGGCTACGAGGGTGTACTACCGGTCAACTCCGTGACTGCACTCGTCGGTGCACCGGTGGTTGTCAGCGTGCTGCTAAAGAAGAGAAAAGGATAGAATCCACCGACTCTATCCTCTTTTTCGTTCTTCTCTTCCTATTCTGTGGTTTCTATAATTTCTATGATCTCTATAGTTTCTATAGATTCTATAAATTCTATAGTCTCTATAGTTTCTACATCCTCTATAACTATAACTCCTACAAACCCCGTTAATATTTGATCCTTAACCCCGCAACAATCGTTGTTCCGGAAGAGTAATTGGCATAGCGTCGTAAGGTACTGTCAATGCGTCGGTCACGGGTATTCAACACATTGTCCACACCCAAGCTCGGCATCACCTCCAAGCCACGGAAGCGGAAGGTATGCGTGGTGGAGATATTCCAAAGCCCATATCCCGGTGCATCCTCGTAGGGTGCCGGATAATAGGTCTTGCTCTGCAAACGCCCGTCGGCATGGAGCCCCAGCGTGTATCGTCCCCAACGATGGATATAGTCAGCACCCAGCGTGACAGTGTTGCGGATACTGCGCTCTACATTAGACCAAATCCCATCGGACTGTTGTCGGGCAAGAATATAGCTGTAGTTGGCAAAGAGACTGAGACCGTCTAACGGTTCCACCGTGAAATGGGCACGCAAACCGTAAACCCGTCCCCGGTCGCTGTTGTCGTAGCGATTATAGTGTGTAAGCGTTATGACCTGCGCGTCGGTAATCTCCGGAAAGTCGCGGCGAAGGGAAGCTACCTCATCGACATCCACGCTGACAATCGTCTTGACGATCATGTCATGGATATTGTTGACGAAAGTTGTTATGCCAGCTGTCCATTTCCGTGTTTGATATTCCGCGTTGAACGAGAAATAGTCGCTGGTCTCTGCTTTGAGGTTGCTGTTGCCAATAGTCAGCGTAGGGAAGTTGCGCACAAAGGTATAGTAATGATAGTACAGCTCATCAAGGCCTGGTGCACGGTAGCCACGACTGTATGACGCTCTCAGCTGCAAACGATCGTAATGATAGAGCAATGCCACCTTGGGCGTGAAGTTGTTGCCAAAAGTCTCATGATAGGTATAGCGCATTCCCAAGAGTGCTTTCAAATTTTTGGTCAGCGCCTGCTCGTGTTGCAGATACCCTGCCCATGTGTAGACATGGCGATCGACGCTTCCCGAAATAGCATCAAGAAAACTGTTTTGCCAGTCAATGCCAGCGATGGTTGTTGCGCCTTGCAGAAAAGAGAACACTCCTTTGAGCTCTCCTTCGTAGAGTCGTTGTGTCTTCTTGCGTACATAGTCACCAACCGCGTAAGTCTTGGTCGCCACGTCGTACTCGTTGCCATAGGAATAATGGTCGCCGTTGAAGCGCAGCTGCAGACTGTTTTTGGCAGAGAGTCGATACGTGGCTCCGGCGTCCCACCGCCAAGCTTCTGAGCGCAACTCATAGTCAAAGCCGCCGGCGACATCAGTCTGAGTCTCGGGTCTCACCGTCTTATGCCAGTTATAGCTGCCCTCGGCAAAAAGGCTCAATGCCTTATGATTGTCATAAGCAAATCGCTGGGTAACAAGGTTGGTACGCCAGCCAGAGGCCAGAGGAGCCAGCGACTGATAGGTGTCCCCGTCTGTACCACTCTTGTAAGTCAAGGGATTGTTGCGATAATAACCGCTCTGATCATGGGTAAAGGAGGTCAGACTGCTGAAGCCACGGAAACCCAGTTGCAGATTGGCAGCCTGTCGGAACTGTCCATGGGCAGACACCCTGGTATCGGTAGTGAAGGACAATGGTTTCGAAGCCTCTTGCAGCGTGATGATGTTAACCACACCGCCGATGGCATCACTGCCATAGAGCGAAGAGGCCGCTCCATCGAGAACCTCAATACGCCGCACGTTGGTCATGTCGATGCGGTTGAGATTGACATTGCCCGAGATGTCGCCGATGAGCCGTTTGCCATTAAGCAAAATCAGCGCATATTTGTTGCTCAATCCATTGAGCCGCAGATAGGCACCCGTGGAATTGGGTGATATCGAAAGCTGAGGCAACTGCCTGACTACAGACTCCGCGAACAACCGGGGTGAAGACGAGCTTATACTCCCCTGCCCGATTACCTCCACGGGACTGATGGCAGAGCGCAACCGCTGATGATGACCAGTACCCGTGACCACCACGGGATTGAGACTATACACACGCCGCAAAGTCACACTGTCTGTTTGTGCTGCTAAGGGCAATGCAACCATCAATAATAATAGAGGGGTCGCGCGTTGTCTGTTGTTCATGCTTTCTGTTTTAGTTATATTTTGTGGCTCTTATGATCAAAGCCTTACGAACTGCAAAGTTATGCCAAAATAGTTAAACAGGCAATACCATAGATAGAGTAGATGTCTACCACAATTGTGGGATGGCAATATACCGATAGAGGGGTATTACATCCCAAGCAAAAAATAGCGAACTTTGCAAACGAAAACCAACGAAAGTTGTAATGCCCCAATCAAGCAACAAAAACATCAAAATATAGCATTATGGCACAGATTATCGTAAACGACGAAAAGCAAGACGTGACACTGCCGCTGACACTCAGCGAACTCATCAAGCAGAACAAGGTTTTCCAGCCTGAGATGGTGACCGTGCAGGTCAACGAAGAGTTTGTGGAGAAAGAAGACTACGACAAGACACAAATCAAGGAAGGTGACCATGTAGACTTCCTTTATTTCATGGGAGGAGGCAGCTTATGATAGACTTGACAGAAGACCAGATAGAGCGCTACAGCCGTCATATCCTCTTACAGGATGTTGGGCTTGAGGGTCAGGAAAAGATTCTCAACGCCCGTGTTCTCATTGTCGGTGCCGGTGGCTTGGGCGCACCCGCCGCTATGTATCTTGCAGCAGCTGGTGTGGGACACATCGGCATCGTAGACGCCGACGTGGTGGACTTGAGCAACCTACAACGGCAGATTATCCATTTCACCAAAGACGTGGGACAACCAAAGGTGGAGAGTGCCAAAGAAAAGATGCTCGCCATCAACCCCGACGTGGAGGTAACTACCTACCACGAATTCATGGACTCGTCCAACGCCAAGAAGATCATCGAACCGTGGGACTTTGTCATCGACGGTACCGATAACTTCCCCGTGAAGTTTCTCATCAATGATGCCTGCGTGATGCTTGGCAAGGCATTCAGCCACGGTGGCATTCTGCGCTTCCGCGGTCAGACGTTTACCCATGTGCCAGGCTCAGCCTGCTACCGTTGTTTCTTTAAGGAACCGCCACCAGCCGGTGCTGTACCCACTTGCTCGCAGGCAGGAGTGCTCGGTGCCATTGCCGGTATGTTGGGCACCATACAAGCTGCCGAGGCTCTGAAATATATCCTTGGCGTAGGTGAACTGCTCACCAACCGCCTGCTCACCTTCGATGCCAAAACGATGAACTTCCGCACGATCAAGGTCAAGCGCCGCCCCAACTGCGAGATCTGCGGTGAACATCCCACCATCGACCATCTCATCGACTACGAACAGACAGCGTGCGATCTGCACTAAACGTTCACAGCACTGTCTCCCACACCTATTTATAATATACAGCACCATGAAAATCAACGATGATGTCATCCAGCAAATGATCGCACAGGCACAGAAAGACGCACCCTTGGAGACGTGTGGCTATCTGCTCGGCAACGACGGCGTTGTAACCGAAAACTACTGGATGGAGAATATCGATCACAGCTCGGAACATTTCTCCTTCGCGCCTAAGGATCAGTTTGCAGCCTTGAAATACGCTCGTACTAAGCATCTGAAGATTCTCGCCAACTGGCATTCTCATCCCGCCAGTCCCTCACGACCATCACAAGAGGACATCCGGCTGGCCAATGATCCTACCATCCGCTATGCCATCCTCTCGCTCCACGACGGCATACACCTCAACTCCTTCAAGATTCTACAGGGTGAAGTCGTTGACAAAGAGAGTCATTATGAAGGATAAAGAATGAATGCCGAACGACGAATGATAAATGAATAAAATGACATAATAGCATGTACCGCATACCTTCCACACTCAACAGCGACTTGGACTACACGGAGTCGCTGATCAAAAAATATCAGGCCGGTGAGATCAAAGCCGGTGAACTGAAAAGCAACCGCGTGCCCATGGGCATCTATGAGCAACGCAAAAACGAGCACTATATGCTCCGCGTACGGTGCGCAGGTGGACTTATCACACCCAAGCAACTTGCCGAGGTGGCTTATGTGGGGCGACTGGTATCCACATCGCACCTGCATATCACCACACGTCAAGAGATACAAATTCATAACGTCGACCTGCGGGACACTGTTCCGGCATTGCGCAAACTCGAGAAAGTGGGACTCTCCACAGCAGGCGGCGGCGGCAACACCGTACGCAACATGATGGTCAATGACCGTAGCGGACTGGTCGCCGAGGAGGCTTTCGATGTCTACCCGGTGGTTGAGGAACTTACCTCACGACTCATCGCAGAGAGTGACTCATTCACCATGCCACGAAAATACAAGGTAGCCATGGACTACAACGAACAGGATGCCCACTACTCTTTTGTGGCTGACTTTGGATTGCAGGCAAGGATCATAGACGGGCAGCGCGGCTACCGTGTGCTCATAGCCGGCAGCACGGCTCCTAATCCTCACACAGGCTGGCAGGTCTTTGACTTTCTGCCCGAGGTAGACCTTTATCGGGCTGCCAAAGCTCTGAAAAACTGGTTCAACAAATATGGCAACCGCCGCAACCGCCACAAGGCCCGCATGCGCTATGTGTTCTATAAATATGGTGAAGAAGAAGCCAAACGTCTCTATCTTGAAGAGTTCAAAGAACTGAAGAGAGACGGCTCACTCGATTTCTTTGTGCCCACACTGCCCCTCGAGCATCATCGTCCCGAATTTACGCCCGAAAAAGATGACAGTGAGGAATTTCTTCGTTGGAAGCAGCGCTATGCCCACGCCCAGACCACTGACGAAGGCCGACGCGAGAATCTGTGGTTTGCCTACCTGCCTGTAGACCATGGCAACAACCGCCCGGAGTTCTTCGCCGAGGTGGCGGACTATCTGGCCAACTATGGCAACGATGTCATCCGTTTCACCAAACGCGAACAAATCCAGGTGCGCAACATCCCCGAGGAATATCTCCCAAACATCTACCATTTCTTCAAGCGTTTAGGCGACTATCAGGTCGACTATCCCGTTGTCGTCACGAACTTCACATCATGCACAGGAGCCGACACTTGCCGTCTGGGCATCTGTCTGCCAAAAGGTGCCATCAATGCCATCACCAAGAAATTGCTCGCCAGCGACCTCGACCTTGATGCCATCCCTGACTTTGAGCTGAAGATGAACGGCTGCACAAATATTTGTGCCAATGCAACATGGGCCGACTTGGGATTCAGCGGACGCATCGGTCGCGTCGGCGACGACCCGTTCCCTGCCTACACGGTATGGCTGCCTCTCAAGGGACGCAACGAAATCGACCTTAGCGTAGGATATATCCCAGCCCGCCATCTACCGGGATTTGTCGAAGACTATCTTCGTGATGTCATCGCCGAGAAAGACAACTATGCCGACTACTACGACTATGTGGTCAAGCACGGTGCCGAGGTGGTGAAGCTGCTGCTTGAGAAATATAAGACTGTGAAACCCTATGCCGAGGAACCGGATGCCTACCACGACTGGGAAGACGACGAGAAGTTCAGCCTCATCAAATATGGGCAGGCTGAGTGCTCGGCCGGACTCTTCGACATTATAGAGCTCGATCAGGATACTATCGCCGAAAAGCGCAAGGCCATCGACACAGGCAAGGCCAAGGACTTGGAGAAAGAACTCCACGACATCGTGTTCGCCGAGAACCGTATGCTCCTCGTTACACGTGGCATAGACCCGCGCACCGACGACGATGTATACAACGGTTTCCTCAAAGAGTTCATCGCTACCGGCATCGTTCCTCAAAAGTTCAGCGTGCTCACCGACCGGGCCCGCCGTCACGAGTCCCTCGCTGATCAGCAGCCTCTCATCTATGAGCTCGCCGACCTGCTCAACGAACTATACAAAGGCATGGACGACAACCTGCAATTCAAAACGGTTTCAGCGACTGCTCAGCCTCAGCCAGCAGTTTCGAAGCAGACAGATGCTACACCGGAGCCCGCAGTGGCGAAAGCATCCCCTGCTCCGGCAACGTCAGCAGCCGCGCCTTCAAAACCAGATGGTCTCACGCCCGACGTGAAGAAAGATTTCCGCGGTGTATCCTGCCCGATGAACTTCGTCAAAACAAAGATCGCGCTCTCACCGATGAAGAGCGGTCAGGTACTTGAGATTCTCCTCGACGACGGCCAGCCCATACAAAACGTACCGGGAAGCGTGAGGAACGAGGGTCACACCGTGCTGTCTACCGAGAAGGTCGACAACTATTGGAAAGTACTCATCAAAAAGAAGTAGCGGCGCGTCTATGCCCTCCCTTCAAAATGTGGTGCTTTTTGTGCTGGGTTCTGTATGTCGCTACTGAGTAGCGACCCACCCACACGCACCATTCACCATTCACCCTTCAATACACAACACAGCTTTGAATTATCTTCCCATCGCCCTTGCCCTCGCCGGGGCTCCCATTCTCATCATCGGAGGCAGCGACGAGGGCGAGCGCAAGGCACAGCGCCTGGCCCGCTTGACCACCGATGTCACCTTCACCGCTCCTCACATTCCTGACAGTGTACGAAGCCTCGGCTTCAGACTCAAGGAAAAGGACTTCGAGACCGACGACCTCGACGGTGTGAAGGTGCTCTTCATCTGTACCGACGATGAACGCCGCAACCACGACATTTACCGCATGGCTCACGAGCGAGGCATCCTTGCCTGTGTCTGTGACGACAAGCCCTATTGCGATTTCATCTCACCCGCCATCATCCGGCAAGACAATATCACCGTAGCTGTCGGATCCGACGGCAGTGACGTGCGTCGATCCATACGCATCCGAAATCGCATCAAAGCATTGATAGAAAGTGGTCTGCTCGACATGAGCTGACCACTTTTTTGTACTTCTACACCTACTCTTTGCTATTATATTCATCCATATCACTACATAATACCCTCTTTGGGGTATCATCTTCTACCACATTGATGGGATATCAAATGGTCATAGTGTGGTATTTCTACAATCATGGATTTGCTGTAACTTTGCAAACAGTAAACGAGATAACATCACATTTTTGTATATGGACAACAAAACCATTCAACACCTCAAGGAACTCGAATCGGAGAGCATATATGTGTTGCGTGAAGTAGCGGCACAGTTCGAGCGACCTGTCATCCTTTTTTCCGGCGGCAAGGACAGCATCGTATGCACTTACCTGGCCTATAAAGCTTTCTATCCTGCAAAAATACCCTTTCCCTTGCTCCATATCGATACGGGACACAACTTCCAGGAGACCCTCGACTACCGCGATGCTCTGGTGAAGAAACTCGGACTGGAACTCATTGTTGGATCAGTACAGGAGAGCATCGACACGGGACGCGTGAAAGAGGAAACCGGCTACTATGCCAGCCGCAACAAACTACAGATTACAACACTGCTCGACACCATCGACAAATACAAGTTCGACGCTGCCATCGGAGGCGCACGACGCGACGAGGAAAAAGCACGCGCCAAGGAACGTTTCTTCAGCCATCGAGACGAGTTCGGACAATGGAACCCTAAGAACCAGCGCCCCGAACTGTGGAACATCTTCAACGGGCGCAAAAACATGGGGGAGCATTTCCGCGTCTTCCCTATCTCCAACTGGACCGAGATGGACGTGTGGCAATATATCTACCAGGAGAACATCCCCATGCCGAGTCTCTACTTCACTCATGAGCGTGAGGTGTTTCAGCGCGATGGTCAATGGCTGGCAGCCCTTCCCGTCATCAAGCGCAAGCCTACGGAGCAAGTAGTGAAGAAGCTCGTGCGGTGCCGAACCATCGGTGACATCACCTGCACGGGACTCACCGAGTCAAAGGCAACTACCGTGGCTGACATCATCGACGAGATCGCTTCCACGCGAGTCACAGAACGTGGCGGACGAGCTGACGACAAACGCTCGGAGACTGCTATGGAAGACCGCAAGAAAGCTGGATACTTCTAAAGAGTTGAGAGTTGAGAGTTGAGAGTTACGGATTACGAATTAGAAATTAGAAACTAAGATTATGACCAAACGAGGATATTTAGATATGGAGTTGCTGCGCTTCTCCACAGCAGGCAGCGTAGACGACGGCAAGAGCACACTCATCGGACGACTGCTCTACGACAGCAAGTCGATCTTTGAAGACCAGCTCGAAGCCGTGGAGGCCGCATCGAAAAGCCGCGGAAATGAAGAGGTAAACCTCGCCCTGCTCACTGACGGACTAAGGGCCGAGCGCGAGCAAGGCATCACCATCGACGTGGCCTACCGATATTTTGCCACCCCAAAACGAAAGTTTATCATCGCTGATACCCCGGGACACATTCAATACACACGCAACATGGTCACCGGTGCCAGTACCGCTGACCTGAGTATCATCCTCGTGGACGCACGTCACGGCGTGCTCGAACAGACGGTGCGTCACAGCTACATCTCATCGCTCCTTGGCATCCCACACATTGTAGTGGCTATCAACAAGATGGACCTTGTCGACTTCTCTCAAGAAGTGTATGACAAAATTGTCGAAGACTACAGAAAGATGTCGGAAACGCTGCATATCAAGAACGTGGTGTTTATCCCCATCAGCGCCAAGGATGGCGACAACGTGGTGAACAAAAGCGAGCGTACACCCTGGTACAAGGGTAAAGCCCTGCTCGACTATCTCGAGACTGTACCCGTGGGACACAAGACTGTGAGCGACTTCTTCCGCTTCCCAGTACAGTATGTCATCCGACCCATCAGCGAGAAGTTCCCTGACTACCGTGGTTATGCCGGACGTGTCAGCGGTGGCATCATCCGTCCGGGCGACCGCGTACGCGTATTGCCGTCTGGACTGGAAAGCACCGTAAAGAGCATTGACTTCGCTGGTGAAAGCCTCGATGAGGCTTATGCTCCAGAGAGCGTCACCATCCGTCTGAACGACGAGATAGACATCAGCCGGGGCGACACGCTCGTGAAAGCAGATGAAAAACAGCCACACGTGGAGCAGGACGTGACGTTGGACGTGTGTTGGCTCAATCAAACACCAGCCCAGATACGCAAGAAATATATCATCCGACAGGCTACCTTCGAGACGCAGGGCATGATCCGAAGCATCAACTTCCGGCGAAACATCAACACACTGGAGAAAGAACAAAACGTCAGCGAACTCGCTATGAACGACATCGCCGAGATTACCATCCACACGGCTCAGTCTCTCGTCTTCGATGCCTACGATGAGAACAAAGTCACTGGCAGTCTCATTATCATCGACCCTGACACCAACGAGACGGTGGGAGCGGGAATGATCAAGTATGTTGAATGATGAATGACAACAAAGATGAATGAAGAATTAATCACACGCCTTAATGCTGAGTTGGAAGGGAAGAGCGCAGAAGAGGTGCTTCGCTATTTCCTGAAACACTACAAGGGACGCATCGCTCTGTCGTCCAGTCTGAGCATCGAGGATCAAGTGCTCACCGACATCATCGTCAAAAAGGCACCGGCGACACGCATCTTTACGCTCGATACCGGCCGTCTCTTTCCCGAGACCTATCAGCTCATCGACCGTACCGACATGAAGTATGGCATTAAGATAGAGGTATTCTTTCCTGACTACCACGAGGTACAGCGCATGGTAAGAGAAGAAGGCATCAACCTTTTCTATAACTCTGTAGAGAGCCGCCATCGCTGTTGTCAGATCCGCAAGTTGGAACCGCTGCATCGGGCTATGCAAGGACTTGACGTATGGGTGTGCGGGCTGCGACGACAGCAGAGCGTGACTCGTAAGGACATGAACCTCGTGGAATGGGACGACATGCACGGGCTCATCAAGGTCAACCCACTCATAGAGTGGACTGAGCAGCAAGTATGGGAGTATATTCATGAGCACAGCGTGCCCTATAACAAGCTCCACGATAAGGGATACCCCAGCATTGGCTGTGAGCCCTGCACACGCGCCGTGAAGCCTGGCGAGGATATCCGATCGGGACGATGGTGGTGGGAAGACCCCAACCACCGAGAATGCGGACTGCATCAGAGAAACTAAGAAAAAGCAAAAAGCAAGTGAGTAAAATGAGCAGAATGACCTATCGCATTTTTAAAGATAAGATGGCTGGTAGCGTGATGGCCGCCCTGACACTGGCAGCTATTCTGCTGGTGGTGGTCATGGCAATGGAGCTGTGCGTGAAGTCAGCGCCCATCCTTCGCCACTACTCGCTTTGGACGTTGCTCACCGAAAGCCAATGGAAACCCATGAAAGGCGAGTTTGGCTTTCTGCCTTTTTTGGCCGGTACGTTCTGGTGCACAGTAGTGGCCATCGTACTGGCACTGCCCGTATCGTTGCTCATGGCTGTCTATCTCACAGAATATGCCCGCCCACAATTACGCACTTATGCTTACCCGCTGCTCGACATACTGGCCGGACTGCCATCGGTCATCTATGGTGTATGGGGCTCGCTGCTCATTGTACCGTGGATTTCACATACTGTTGCTCCTTTCGCAGACAGACAGAGTAGTGGCTACACCGTGTTGGCGGGTGGCATCGTCCTTGGCGTGATGATTCTGCCGCTGCTCATCTCTCTTTTCATGGAGCTCTTCGCCAACGTAAGCCAAAATCTGCACGAGGCCTCAACAGCACTGGGAGCCACACGCTGGCAAACGGTAAAACATGTTGTGCTCCGACAATCAGCACCAGGAATGATGGCGGCTATCGTATTGGCCCTGAGCCGTACGATGGGTGAGACAATCGCAGTACTGATGGTCTGCGGCAACCTCATCATCATACCCAACTCGCTTCTTGATGCTTGCTACCCTATCCCGGCTCTCATTGCCAACAACTATGGCGAGATGCTTTCGGTACCCATGTACGAGAGTGCACTAATGCTCGCTGCCTTTCTCCTTTTCATCCTTGTAGTGATGATGAATATAGGGTCGAGAATCATCCTTAAAAGATTCAGGAGTTAGAAGAAAGCGAGGAGGGGGAATAGATACGATTCTAATTATAACCCATACCCAAAGAACATATAATCATTAACCAAAAAGATGGAAGAGCCCTTGAAGCATATGACTCCCCCCTCGGGGAGGGGTTAGGGAGGAAGGCTATTATGAATAAGTTACCGTTTTATGAAGAGAAGTTGGTCAAGGCTTTGATGTACCTGAGTGTACTCATCGTGGCCTATTGTGTGGTGAGCGTTGTTGGAACCATTCTACAGCGCGGACTGCCTGTGCTGTCGTGGCAAATGGTCAGCGAGGTGCCAGGCGGAGGATTTTTCATCGGTGGTAAGGGTGGCTTTCTCAATGCTATTGTCGGCAGCCTCTACATCGTAGGAGGCTCCACCATTCTCGGCTTGCTCATCGCCCTGCCCGTCGTGTTCTACCTCAATGTCTATCTCAAGCCTACGTCGCGCTTTGCTGCCATCGCCCGATTGGCTTTCGACGCACTCTTCGGCATTCCGAGCATCGTCTATGGCGCTTTTGCCTTCACGCTGATGGTGGCTGTGGGCATGCGTGCCTCGCTTTTGGGCGGCATCATCGTAGTGACCATCATGATTGTGCCCATGCTCATCCGCAGTATGGACGAGGTGGCCAAGAACATTCCACACGGACTGTTGGAATCATCGTATAGCCTTGGCTCCACACGCATAGAGACTATCGGCATCGTGCTCCGACAGATAGCTCCGGCCATCGCCACAGCTACCTTGCTGAGCATAGGACGTGCCATCGGCGACTGCGCCGGCGTGATGTTCACCGCCGGATTCTCAGACCATATCCCTACATCACTCTCACAACAGGCAGCCACCCTGCCCCTCTGTGTCTTCTATCAGCTCACGGCTCCGCAACAGTCTGTGCAGGATCGTGCCTACGCTGCCGCAGTAGTGCTCACACTCATCGTGCTCGTCCTCAGTCTTGGCGGACGACTCATCATGAGCCACTTTAACAAGAATAAGGTGTAGCGCCTTCTATCAACTCCAGTAATTCACCGATAGTCTTTACTTGCCTATCCGTTCCATCATAATGGTAACGATAGCCTTCATCCATCACCTCAATACTATCTTTTGATTCGACATGTCTGCTGCCATGGATGCCATTGCGAGCCAACGCCTTGCGCACCATCAGATAGCTCACGCCATGTTTGCCATCCATGTGTATATCGCGCTGTGTGGCATTGTCAATACGGAACAAACCGTTCTCAGCATCGAAGGCAATGCCTTTATGCGCAAAGAACGAAGACATCTGCCCATTGAGCGACAGGTCTTCCGGTGTACCTACACTCAGACCATTATCCCGGTCAAGCAGCCAAAGCTCATCTGCGGTCTGCAAGGCAAGGTCAACGTCGTGTGTAGAGAGAAAAATGGTCTTGCCAGCTTCGCGTGAAATGCGGTGCAGGAGTTGCATCACCTCCACCTTGCTCGGGAAGTCAAGAAAGGCAGTCGGCTCATCGAGGAAGATGACTGGTGTCTGCTGCGCGAGTGCCTTGGCAATCATCACCTTCTGTCGTTCACCGTCGCTGAGCGTCTGGATCATGCGCGGAGCCAACACCGAGACGCCAACCATGTCCATGGCTTCGTCCACAATGCGATGATCGTCGTCGCTGAGCCGTCCCCAAAAGCCGGTATAGGGCGATCGTCCCATGCCCACGATTTCCTCCACTGTCATATTGCTCACGTCAGGCTTATCGGTAAGTACCACTCCAATGGTCTGTGCCAGCTCATGACTGCCATAGTCCTTGATGTCCTTGCCACTAATCTCCACACTGCCTGCTATCGACGGCTGGAAGCCGGAGAGTGTACGCAGCAGCGTGGACTTGCCCACGCCGTTGACACCCAACAGGCAGGTGACCTCACCGGCAAAGAGCCGGGCACTGATGTCGGCTATCACTGTACGCACGTCATGCCCACTGCGATAGCCGATAGAAAGATTCCGAAGTATGACCGTTGCTTGTTTCATGCACACAAAGGTACACAATTTCAAGGGAATGAGAAAGAAAAAGCCCTGCAAACCGCAAGGAGCAGTGCAGGGCTTTAATTATAATTTTATGAGATACTATTCCGTTTTGCCATTCAAGGAATAGAGACAAGCTTTTCTAGAGGCTGTCTCCGGCGTGCCATTGAAATTGGTCAACTTGCCATAGACAATGACCTCATCACCGACGTTTACTTGGGTATTACCTTCTACCCATGACTTATTACCGAAATAGTACACGCTGTAGCAGGTGAACTCAGCGGACTTAGAACCGTCTGCCGAGATATTGAATGTGGCAGTACCATGCTTAGCATCAAAGATGTACGTAATCGAAGTGATCTTTCCCTTGATGTAATAGCTCTCTGTTGAAGTTTTGCCCTTGCCAAGAGCTTTGGCAATATCCAAAGCCTCAGATGGAGTCAAGGGATTGTCCTTGCTCAGACCTTTATCGCCTGCACTTGGAGTCTCGCCACTTCCCTCAATGCTGACGATCTGACTATTCTTGTCCACTTCATAGATAGTGGTACCCTTCTTATCAAAAGGCTTTATGACACCCTTGACAATAACTGTCTGTCCAACCTTCAAGTCTGACTTACTGTTAAAGTCTGCGCCATTGAGTCCCTTGCCAGAATATACCTGCAAGTCTTCTGTCTTGCCGTCATCGGAGAGATAATAGCTAAGGCTGTGGTAATCTTCGCTATAATAGTCTACCTTTGACACCACTCCCTTCACATAGACTTCTGTTGTAGGTGCCTTTCCTTCCTTGATAAGATCCACAGCCTCTTTGACCGTGTAAGGATTTTCCTTGCTCTGACCTTTCTCATCGCCAGGCTGCTCCTGTGTGCCTTCACCTTCAATACTGACGATCTGACTATTCTTGTCCACTTCATAGATAGTGGTACCATTCTTATCAAAGGACTTAATGACACCCTTGACAACTACAGTCTGTCCAACTTTCAGGTCAGACTTACTGTTGAAATCTGCTCCATTCAGTCCCTTGCCTGAATATACCTGCATATCCTCTGCCTTACCATCATCAGAGATATAGTAACTCAGACTCTTGTAATTAGCATTATAATAATCCAACTTGGAAACAATGCCCTTCACATAGACTTCTGTAGTAGGTGCCTTGCCATCTTTGATAAGTTGCACTGCCTCCTGTACAGTATAAGGATTGTCTGCACTCTGTCCCTTAGCGTTGGGATCTACATTCTCACTGTTGTTACCCGTATTAGGGTAGTCGTACGGCATAGGCACGTCCTCGCAAGAGGTGAACGCAAAGGCGACGGCAGCCAGCGCAAAGAGATATGATAATAACTTTTTCATTGTTGTTCTGTGTTATATATATAATAAGGTGTGTTTACTTGACTGCCTCGATATCGTCGAGGCTGCGAATGATAAGTTCCCAAGAATTGTTGTAGCGTTTGAGAATACCCGTGACGTTGACCTTGCCCTGTGGCAGTGGATTGCTGGCGAAGTCGGCATAGTTGCTGGTGTAGACCATCGTCGTGGTAGGATATTCATTGAAGTAGACGCTCACAGAGCCTGATCCGGCACTGGCGTTGGCAAATGTCTTCTTACCATCAGCCCCCTTGAAGCTCACATTCTTCATGGTGACGAGCTTACCGCTGTAGGTCAGTCCGTCGGACGCAGGCTTCCAACTGTTGTTGAAATCGATGGGCGCGATCGTCTGGCTCTTGCCCGTCAGGCGGAAGTGGTGGTTCCACACAGCACGGCTCATACGTCCGATAGAGTTCTGGCCTTTGGCACTCGTATAAGGAGTACCAATCTGCGGGTGAAGACCATAGTTGCCCACGCTGAGTCCATTGAGCTCGATGATCACCTCGGCTCCAACGGGGAAAAGTCCATAGAGACCACCCTGTGATATACCAATGGTGATGGCACCTGTACCGTCATCGATGACGAGCTCGTTGTAGAGGTTGCCTTGCACGTCGTTGCCGGTGACATAGCCTTTAATCTCAGTGGGCTGCTCCACCTTCTTGTAGCTGTAGCTTGTGGTGATAGCACTCTTGTATGTCTCTTTCAGCTGGGCGATGGTCACTACATTGGTCTCGCTGATGCTGCTGTTGCCGATACCGGCCTCGTCAGCGGTCTTCACCGGCTCATCGTAGTCGCCCTGGCAGGACGTGAAGGTCAGAGCCAGAATGCAGGCCAGAAAGCCCAACCGATAAAATATCTTGTTTTTCATGTCTGTAATGAATTGAGTCTGCAATTAGAACTTATATGCGATGTTCAACATGCCGTTGGTACCGTAGGCATAGTACTTCTTCGGGTTCTTTGGGAAACTGTACGTACGCAAAATGCCCGTAGACTTAATCGCAGAGCGGCTTTGTTCATAACCGCCGGTCACCAGATGGGTGTTATTGAGGATGTTGGTCACCATGAGATTAATGCTCAGGCTGCCATGCTTCAGATAGATACTGCGGCCAATAGAACCGTCCATCATCCAACCGCCGTGACCCTTACTTTGTGACGGGACTATCAGATTATTAGCCTCATCGAAATCTTTCGAGTTCTCCAGATAGCTCTGATAGCGATAGTACGGTGAATAGCTCAGGTAGATGCGATCATACCAGTTACCGGCCAGATCAATGAACCAGCCACCCTGATGATAGCTCAGTTTGATGCTCGTGGCAGTGAGTGGTGTGCCGTTCTCACGCATATTCTTCACCAATGCTACATCCTGATTGTAAGTACCCTGCGTGGAGTTGAGATAGACGACCTGTGCATTGCTCACGTTCTTGGCATCGCTGATGGTACCAAGGAGCTTGAGGTTGAAGGCAGAGGTGAGCTTGAAGTCGAGTCCTGCTTCCACGCCGTAGTAGTCTTTCTTCAATCCATTCAACGAGTTGTAGGAGAAGCTGTTGATGTTGTCGAAGTAGAAGCAAGTCCACTCCGTAGCGTGTGTGATGTGGTTGTAGTAACCGCTGATGTTGGCGTGTAACCAGCTGTTAAGGAACTGATAACCGATCTCTGAGGAGAAGATGTGCTCGTTGTGCAACCCAGCGACGAAGTCATTGTTCATTTCCGGAGCCACGAAAGCTACTGAAGCCTGCGGTGCCTTGCTGTCATAACCCATGCCAAGTGTGAGCGTATGACCGCCGCCAAGGTTGAAATTGCCACTGGCTTTGACGCCGCCCTCCACGAAGTTGGCTGTACCGCTCTTACCGTAAGAGTTGTTGGCAAAGAGTCCGTTGCGCATCTTGCCGTTGCGCTGCATGCTCTGGTAGCCCAGGCGACCGGCAACCATATAATGCACAATGCCGAAGTCCTCGGTATAGCTTGTCCAGCCCTGCACACGGTTGGTGAGGATGGTGTAGTCATAACCGAACTTATCTCCCTCGCCGACGACAGCATTGGGATGGTTGAGATCGTATTGCAACTGGTCGGAACCTTCTGCAAACGTACCAAGCGCGTAGTTATTGGTATTGTGATACGAAGTGGCACCAAGCAGATCATCCATTGTCTGATAATGGTAGTTGACGTTATGAGCGGCGAAGATTCCGTTGGTCCACGTGATGTTCTTCGTCAGATTGGTGGTCAGCGAAGTGGACAGCGTAAGGTTCAGCTCGTTGTTATGGCGCTTCTGGATATAGTAGAGCGCATCCTGCCCGTTGGCAGCCGCCTGGCGGTTGGCATAGATCAGCTCATCGAAGTTGATCTGCCTGTTGCGCTCACTGCTTGACAGATAGTCACGGGTATTCTCCCAATCAGCCAGCGCAAACTCTGTGTTTTGCACGTTACTGCTGTTCCACACATCGTAGAAGTTGCTCGGCAATCGCTTGTAGTAGTCGGGCTGCGGGTTTTCAGAGTTATTGTAGTTGAGCTTCGTACTGGAATAGATGCTGTACTTTCCAAAGAGCGAAGTCGTCAGCTTATTATTATTGTTGATGTTCCAATCCCAAGTGAAGATGGCTGAAGGAGCGAAGTCGCGCACTATGCGGCTGTTGCGTTTCTTGCCGTCCTGCCAGCCCCAGTATGGGTTGTATTGGTTGTCGTTGGCGAGCCAGTACATCTCATCAGTGGATGCCCCCTGCGTACCACGCTCAGTGGGGTTGCCCCATGTCGAGAAGGCCAGGCTATGACCACCGGTAAGGAGCTTTTGTACACCAAAGAAATAAGAAAGCGCATTGTACGATGTACCCTTGACATATCCCGGATTGGCCCAGCGATAGGTGATGTTGGCAGAGTAAGCCCATCCCTTGTCGGTCAGACCACTATTATAGGTGTACATGCCACGAAGTACATAGTTACGGTTGGCCGCCGAAAGCGTGATGCGCTGTCCTGTGGCCATGGCAGCCGGACGGAAGTTGTAGTTGTTCGATCCAGCAATACCCGTGTACGCAAAGTTGTTCGACTCGAAAGGCAGTGCCGCCTCCATGCTGCGTGTCTGTTGGTTGAGGCCGCCGACGAGTGAGTAGCGGAATTGTCCTGTCTCCATATCGTTGACCGGCGCACCATTGATATACATCTCGTTGTACTTCTGGTTGAGCGCCCGATAACGGAACCTCATCGGCGAGAACAAATACCCCACCTCCGAGGCATACACATTCGAGCCAGAAGAGACAATGGAGACATTCTGCCCCATGTTCTCGTCCTCACCCAACTGTGCTTCTGTGAAGGTGAACGCAGCCTCACCGACGTTGGTCGAATCGCTCTGCGCAAATGCCAGCGGAGCATAGCTCATGGCCATCACGGCTAAGATAAGCTGTTTTTGCATAATTGTCAGTTGTTATAATACTATTAATAATATGTGCAAAATTACCAAAATAAATGGAGAGTTTACGATTTCCCTTGTTAAAATTCTAAGAAAAGGTCTATTATCTCAAAATAAATTGCGATATTTGCAGCACAATATTTCATACATGTTTTTTACGACAATGAAGAGACATCTTTTAGCATTTGCTTGTTTTCTGCTGCTGTGCCTTGCGACATCAGCACAGAAGAAATACGCTGTTTATGCGGTAGGCTTCTACAACCAAGAAAACTTGTTCGACACTTGTCACGACGAGGGCAAACGCGACTACGACTTTCTGCCAGAAGGTTCTTATCGCTGGAATGGACTGAAATACAGCCATAAGCTCCACAACATGGCACGCGCGTTGAGCGAAATGGGCACGACCATGCTGCCCGGCGTAGGCTGCTCGGTCATTGGCATGGCAGAGGTGGAAAACGCCAAGGTGCTCACAGATCTCTGTGCACAGCCGGAACTGAGAAAACGCGACTACCAGTATTGCCACGTCGAGGGTCCCGACAAGCGCGGCATTGACTGCGCCTTACTCTACAATCCCCAAATGTTCCAAGTGAAGACTGTCAAACTCGTACCTTACATTCCCACGGCAAAACAAGACTCGGGCTTCACCACGCGCGGCTTCCTCACCGTCTGTGGCACGCTGGCCGGCGAACCTGTGAGCTTCATCGTCTGCCACCTCCCCAGCCGCTTCAATGGATCTTACTACCGGGAAGTCGGTGCCGCTCAGGCAAAAGCTGTTAAGGACTCGCTGCTCCGACTCGACAAAAACGCCAAGGTCTTTATCATGGGCGACATGAACGACGACCCGACCAACAAGAGCATGTATGAGGTACTTGGGGGCAAGGAGGACATCAGCAAGGTTGGAAGCGATGACATGTATAATCCTTGGTACAACATTCTGACCAAACAAGGTACCGGCACACTGCGCTATCAGGGAGCCTGGAATCTCTTCGACCAGATTCTCCTCAGTCCCTCCTTGCTTGACAAGAAGGGCACGCACGACTTTAAGACCCTGAAATATCTGAAATGCGAGATTCAGCGCATGCCCTATCTCTTCCAAACAGAAGGTAAGTACAAGGGTGAACCCAAGCGTACCACTGCTGGTGGCGTATGGCTCGACGGCTTCTCTGACCACCTGCCCGTGTGCGTATACTTGGTAAAAGAAAAGCCTCTCCCATAACCCCTTCCCCAAAGGGAGGGGAATAATATGCTTCAAGAAAAAGCAAAGGGCAGATCAAAACGTCCCGTAAAGGATCAAACCAAGCCCCCTATTTTGAACCGAGCATAGCACCCTACATAGGACCGAGCATAGTGCCCTGCATAGAACCGAGGATCCGTTTGGTATGACGGCGTTGTGCGCCGTCCCACTGCCCACTGCTCATTCATCACTCGTCATTCATCATGATTGAAATTCATCCTTTTGAGCCATTTCTTCCGAAGAATGCCAAGCTGCTGATGCTTGGCACCTTCCCTCCTGCACCCAAGCGTTGGTGCATGGAATGGTACTACCCCAACTACACCAACGACATGTGGCGTATCTTCGGCCTATGCTTCTTTGGCGACAAACTGCGATTTGTAGACACTGACCACAAGACCTATCGGCTGCAAGAACTCAAAGACTTCCTTCTTGACCGTGGCGTGGCCATCTTCGACACTTGTCTGCGCATCCGCCGCACCAAGGGCACTGCCTCTGATAAAGACCTGGAAGTCGTGGAGCAAGCCGACCTCGACGGCATGCTGCGCTCTCTGCCGGAATGCAAGGCGGTGATCGCCGCCGGACAGTTGGCCACCACGCTTTTCACCGACCACTATCATATCGACGCCCGCAAAATGAAGATGGGGGACCATCTCGACTTCACCTTTGAATCACGTACGATCCGGCTCTACCGAGAACCTAGTTCTTCACGCGCCTACCCGATGAAGGTGGAAAAGAAAGCAGAATACTACGACCGGATGTTTCAAGAGATAGGACTGAAATAGCTCCAAGAGTAGAAAAAGAGTATCCACAAGAAAATACAAGCAATATGGAAAACAAAAATAAGAAAGTCACCATCATCGGCATTGCCGGTGGCACTGGTTCCGGCAAGACCACCGTGGTGAAGAAAATCGTAGAAATGCTGCCACCACACTATGTCACCGTGGTACCGCTCGACTCTTACTACAACGACACAACGGGCATGACCCAGGAGGAACGCTCTGCCATCAACTTTGACCACCCCGATGCCTTCGACTGGAAACTGCTTATCAAGCAAGTCAACGAGTTGCGCCATGGTCACGCCATCGAGCAGCCCACCTACAGCTATATCCTCAGCAACCGACTGCCGGAAACCATCCACGTAGACCCCAAGCCTGTCATCATCATTGAGGGCATCATGACACTACTCAACAAGACTCTCCGTGATATGATGGACTTAAAAGTCTTTGTAGACTGCGACTCCGACGAGCGTCTCATCCGCAACATCCAGCGCGACACCATCGACCGCGGACGTACGGTGTCCATGGTCGTGGACCGGTATCTCAAAGTCCTCAAGCCCATGCACGAGCAGTTTATCGAACCAACTAAACGCTATGCCGACCTCATCATCCCACAGGGAGGTGAGAATGTCAAGGGCATCGGCATCCTCTGCAACTACATCGAGGGACTGGTACCCAAGAAATAAGGAAAAAAACGCTATACGGTAGGCCCGTTCTCTGACACCGTGTCATTGGCTTGTCCTGCCACATCATCCGATGTCTGCTCTGCATCCCCTCGTACAGACGAGATCTCTTCCGCCTTGTCGAACTGCTTTTTACAGCGACAGATCTTCAGGGCATCGATGAGATCCACCACGCCATAGACCATCAGGCACCACCCGATAATCAGTAATGGCGCGGAGGCTATTGCGCTCGGCTTTATCAAAGCCACCATACCCACAAGCAGAATGACAACAGGCAGTACCCACCATACCAAGCCAACACGGGCAAAGCGGGTAGCCAGCGAGAGGCTGAACAGCTGATAAGCACCACCGGCAATCAGCAGAGCTGCCAACACAAACATCAGTCCACCGACGAAAGTGCCCGGGCTGAGTGCCATCACGCTGCCCAATATGCCACAGCCCACTGCGACAACGGGGAAACGCCGCTGGCGGCGCTGCCCCAGCTTGCGACCCTGAGCATCGTAGAGCTCCACTTGCTCTTCACTGTTTTTGCGCAAAGCCAGATAGTCAATGAAACTGATGACTGCCGATATAAAAAACACAATGCCAATACCCACCGTGATCCACATCACGGCTTGCTCACGATACTGCACCAGCACCACTCCTCCGGCAATAGCACAGCAGGCGCGCAAAATGGACTTGGGAAATCTTTTCATGATATTATCTCCTTTTATTTCTGTCTTGCAAAGATAAGGAAAAAAACGGAAACGATAACGATAACAAGATATGAGTTTGAAAAAATTATAGATTCAATCAGGATATGACCACATTATTATTAGTACGCCACGGCGAGACCGTGGCCAACAAAGCACAAATCCTTCAAGGGCAAACTCCCGGTGAACTCAACGACACTGGCAAAGAACAGGCCCGTGCAGTACGCGACCGGATGGAAGACATACACATCGACACCTTCGTAGCCAGCGACCTCCACCGTGCCATCCAGACATGCGAGATCATTGCTGAGCCACATGGCAAGCCCGTCATCACCACACCCCTGCTCCGTGAGCGCGACTGGGGCAGCTTCACGGGGAAGTTCATCCCCGACCTGCAAGCCGTGAAACAATGGCCCGACGACATCGAGAGCCTTGAAAGCCTCAAGAGCCGTGCCAAGCAATTCATCGCATGGTTGAAAGCCACCTTCCCCAACCAAACCGTGCTGGCTGTCGGCCACGGCATCGTCAACAAAGCCATCCAGAGCATCTACTTTGGCAAACCGATGAACGAGATTCAGAAGATGACCAACGCTGAAGTCCGCAAGCTCGTCCTATAATCGCTCCGCCGCCTGCTGCAAAAAACAGCCCCGCCGCCCTTTTGACAAGCCTCCCGTTGCCCTTTTGGCAAGAATCCCTCTGTCAGGGGGAGCAGGTCTTGAGCGCCGTCCTCGCCGCTCGGTTTGCTGTTGTGCAGCAGCCCTTCCTTTGCGTTCCGTTAGCTGCTGTTGTGCAGCAGCCCTTCCTCTGCGTTCCGTTCGCTGCTGCTGTGCAGCAGCCCTTCCCTCTCCATACAAAAAAGCCCGCTCTCCCAGGACAGGAGAACGGGCAAAATGTTATCCAAAATACGACTCTTAATATCTATTGATTTCTATCTTCCATTTCCAAAGTGGCCACCACCAGAACTGTGACTGCCACCAAAAGCTCCGCCACCACCAAAGGACCGGCTTGGTGCGTTGTTACCACCACCGAAGGAGCGGGCTGGCGCACTGCTGCCACTACCGAAAGAGCGGCTCGGTGCGTTGCTCCCACTACCGAAAGAACGGCTCGGTGCGCTGCTGCCAAACGAACGGTTGGTCTCGCTGCTACGTGTTCCAAACGAGCGGTTCGGCGCGGAGAACGTGCGGCTGGGCTCTCCCGTCGTGGTGCTTCCACCAAACGAGCGGCTCGGCTGTGTCACGGTAGTACGTGTGCTGCTCTGACGGGCTCCAAACGAGCGTGTGCGGTCGCGTTGTGGGTCATAGCCTGAGGGCGCACTCGACACACTGTAGGTACGGCTGCCGCCACCGAAGCTACGGTTGCCGTTGTTGCCGCCGAAACGTGTGCCATTGCCAAAGCTACGGTTTCCGTTACCACGATCACCAAAGTCTCTGCCGTCAAAGCGTGTGCCCCTGCCAAAGTCACCGCGGTCAAATCCGTCGCGCATTCCCATATAGCGTCCACCATTGCCGCGGCGCGGTCCGTCGAAGCGACGACCATAGTACCAGCTGCGTCCGCCATTCATCCGCCAGCTGTGACCACCATAGTAAGTAACGTAGATACTCGGCCGACCGAAAAAGAAATAATCACGATGCGGATAGCGCGCATAGATGCAGAAGTGCCAGTACCCGCCGTCCCAGTAAAGCGGGCGATAGAAATAGGCTGCGTCGACATAGGTACGGTACTGCCAGTCGAGAAGCACATAGCTCAAGTCGAGATTGCGTTGACGCCAATAGACCCCATAGAGATCGTCATACGTGTTGATACTCATCAGGTAATCGAGGTTGATCTCGTAGGCAGCCTCATACTGCGCATCCGTGAGATTGAGTTCGTAAGCCATCTTGTCGGTCAGGAACAAAGCCTGCTGACGTGCCTGCTCATAACTCATGGCCGATGCCTGCACAGCCATAACCAAGAGGGCGACAAGAGTCAAAACTAACTTTTTCATATCTTCTTCTTTTTATTGTTCAACATTTCTCAGAGACAGAGGGCAGAGCGTCTAAACAGCTCTTTCCTCTTCTTCACGTTGCAAAATTAATAAAAAAGAAAAGACTCAAGAGAGGTTTTCCCCTATCGTGGAGAGGAAAATCCCTAAAAAGCCGTATCTTTGCAAAAGAATTAACGATCACAGGCAAAAAAATGACGAAAAGAATCCTTCTTTCCTTCGCCGCTCTCTGCCTCGCCAGTGCTGTCTCTGCCCAGTATGCATGGCAGGAAGGTGCTGATCCCGGAAAGTGGCAACCTGGCAAAGACATCCACTACAAAGTGGAGATGCAAGGCTCCATGTCCAGCGGCAAGACGCCTCTTTGGCTCAACGCCAATAAATATGGTCTTTCTTCACTCGAAGAGAACAACGGCTATCTGCGCATGCAGGCTATCAGACCGCTGAGCACCGACTCTGCCAGACGTTGGGCACTCGGCTACGGTCTCGACCTGGTGGCACCCGTTCACTACACCAGCCACGTCGTCGTTCAGCAGGCCTTTGCCGAACTGCGTTGGCTTCACGGCACACTCACCGTGGGTGCCAAGGAGTGGCCAATGGAACTGAAAAACAATGCCCTCAGTTCTGGCTCTCAGGCTTTAGGCATCAACGCTCGGCCGGTACCGCAAGTGCGGCTGGCACTGCCACAATACTGGACGCTGCCCTTTGCCAATCGCTGGCTTCATCTCAAAGGACACATTGCCTACGGGCGGTTGACCGACCAGAACTGGCAGCATGACTTCACCCAGAAACAATCGAAATATGCCGACGACGTGCTCCTGCACACCAAAGCCGGCTATCTGATGATCGGCAATCCCGACCGATTCTGCCCCTGGTCGCTGGAACTCGGACTGGAGATGGCTACGATCTTCGGAGGTACCGCATACCGGCCCGATGGTAATGGCAAGATGTCGCCTGTGCACAATGGTTCCGGATTGAAAGACTATCTCAAGGCATTCGTCCCTGGCGATGCCGATACTCCTGAACTTGGATCTGATTATCAAAACGCGGAAGGTGACATCCTCGGCGCATGGGTGGCACGATTCAACTACGAGGCTGACAGTTGGAAACTCGGAGTCTATGCAGACAAATATTTCGAAGACCACTCTTCCATGCTGCAACTCGACTACGACGGTTACGGCACGGGCGACGAGTGGAATGTGAAAAAGCGTCATCACTTCTTCCTGTATGACTTCAAAGACTGGCTGCTCGGAGTTGAACTCAACCTGCGCAACGGCACTTGGCTGAAAGACATCGTCGTGGAATATCTCTATACCAAATACCAGAGTGGTCCCCTCTATCACGACCATACAGCAGGAAGGCCAGAGCATATCAGCGGCAAGGATGATTACTACAATCATTATATCTTCCCTGGATGGCAACACTGGGGACAAGCCATGGGTAACCCGCTCTACCGCTCCCCGATCTACAACACCGATGGCACACTCACATTTCAGAATACTCGCTTCACGGCTTTCCACCTCGGCTTTGACGGACAACCCACTGACGTCCTCTCCTATCGCGTGTTGGCTTCCTGGCAGGAGGGACTCGGTACATACGAACATCCCTACACCAAGAAGCACCACAACGCCAGCTTCATGATCGAGGCGCGGTATGCTCTGCCCCGGCAGTGGAATGTCAAGGCTGCCTATGGCATGGACTTCGGCCATATCCTCGGACACAACAGAGGGGCTCAGATCACCATCTCCAAGTCCGGCATCTTCAACTTATAATATTCGAGTGACTTTAACCAAGTACAAACAAAAAATTACAATATGACCAAGTGCTTCAATATACTCTTCTCCCTCATTGCCACTGCACTCCTTCTGGTTTCATGCGGCGATCTGTTAGAGCATTCCCAAAACGGAAAGCTCGACGGCTACTGGAAACTGACCACCATCGACACGCTGACTACTGGCGGACAGAAAGATGTCAGCGAACAGAGTCTGTTTATGGCTGTTCAGGGAAAGATCATGATGCTCAACAACAGAGACAACGGTGCTGAATTCATCTTCCAGTTCAACAACTCCAACGGCCATCTCAAGATCTTTGACGCAAGACAGAGCAACCGTACCACCAGTGACCCTTTGCTGACTGATCCTGAAGCTATCAGACCCTTCGGCTTCAACAACTTGGAGGAGGACTTCACCGTGGAGAAGCTTACCAGTGGCAAACTCGTCCTCAACGACGGCACGCTCCGCCTCCATTTCATCAAGTTCTAAACATATCTATACAAGCATATAGCCCCATGCCACCGTGGCATGGGCTTTTTTTATGGTTTGTATTTGGCTGGGGTCACACCGAAAGCTTTTTGGAAGCATTTCGAGAAATAGCCAGAATCAGAAAAGCCTACCATATACATCACCTCCGACACAGAGAACTGTCCCTCCTTGAGCAGTGAGGCGGCACGGCGCATGCGCAGACTGCGAATCAGCTCCACAGGTGTCATACCCGTCATGAGCTTCACCTTTCGGTAGAGCTGTTTGCTGCCGATGCCAACAGTCTCCTGCAGTCGTGAGACGTTAAAGTCTGAGTCTGATATATTCTTCTCTATCGTTTCAAAGACCTCGTTCAGCAAGCGCTCGTCGGCACTCTTCTCCGTGCTGTCCTGCGCTTGGCCGACAGTAGGCTTGGCCATATCACGCTTGATGCCGAATGTCAGCCGAAAGCTCAGTGCCGTGTCCTCGGACATTACGTCGATGGTGCCTCGTCCCAGCTCCACTTCTCTCCTCACATCACTCAGCGGCGTAAGCGATTGTAGCAGAGTGATCCGCTGTTCCGGCGTGAGTGGCAAGTCCGTGCTGGTGAGTACATAGCTGACTTGCTGCCCCACCATGTCGGCATTCACAGCCACGGTCACTGTTGCCTGCGGATGCGAGCCGTCGATGAGATAGTCCATAAGCGAGCCAAACAGATGGTGCCAACTGATGATGTCCACCTCGGCAATAAGCGCGTCGGTATTGGTGGTAAATGCCACATTGACCTTTCGTCCGTGTGCCTTTTCCTTGCTGTCTTCTGTCAGTAGTCTCAGATAAGCCACCGTGTCGACAGACACCGGTGGGTCTGCCGGGGAGGTGTCTTGTCCGTCATCGACATTCAGCTTTCGATATACGAGCGTGGCCAACTGCCCGGACTCCTTTCTTACGATGTCCCACTCATGTCGTGTCTTCGTCGCTCCTGTTGTCTTAGCGTTGCCTGTTGCGAGCATCGTGTTGGCCGTAGCCATCAGTGTGCGCAGATGGTGGTTAAGGCGCTGGGCCAACTGAGAGTAAAACGTAGCCTTGTTGTGAACCTGCTCCAATATCTTTGCCTTCTCTCTTTGCTCCTGACGCAGACGCTGGCGCACACGCCAGAAGTTCCACCCCCAGCAACACAGTGCCACGAAGAGCAGGGCATACACTGCCTTTGCCCACATACTGAGATACCAAGGCGGCAAGATATGAACGTCGAAACCATAGACTTCGTCGGCAGGACGACCATTGCCGTCAAGCGTTCTTACTTCCAAGCGATAATCGCCGTATGGCAGTCCGTTGTAGGCAATGTGTCCATTCTCGGAATCCAATGCTGTCCATCCCTTGTCGTGTCCTTCAAGGCGATAGACATAGAGTGCCGAGGGGTGGTCGGCAAAAGGAATGTCTGTCAGACAAAATGCCACAGTGCTCTCACGGTGGCTCAGCGTGACGCTGCGGGCATAAGACAGATTGCAGCCAGAAGGATTGTAGAGCCGGCCATTGACGTAGAGTGCTGCCAGCGAAACGGGTTCTTGTACCGAGAATCTTGTCAGACTGGCAGCATCGACGCGATAAAAGCCATCGCTGCCAGCCAGACAGACCATACCGTCGCGGGTACTGTAGTTTGCGGCAAGCACATCGGCTGAAGGCAGACGATAGTTGACGTTACCGCCCTTGTTGCCGATGATGCGGCAAACATTGCCGGTGATGACCCACATGCGGTCGCCAACCGGACAGATCGTCGATACGCGTCCCTCGGGACCATCATCGTGAAAGTTGATCGTACGCGGAGCCTGCGCCGGTGAAGCAAAGATGTCCACACCTCCGTCATATCCGGCCCACAGTTGCCCACGCACGTCAGTGGCGATGAAATTATAGGTTCTGCCGGTCTTCACGGGGATAGCCTTACCCTGTCCGTGGGGCACACACGCCAAGCCTTTGTCATAGAAGAGTGCCCAGATATTATTCCCGTTGCCGATAGCCAATTGGCCGACATGTATACTCGGCAATCCGTCCGCTGTTGACAGATGGTGGTCTGCCATGCAGTAACCGCCGGAAGCCAAGAGCTTCTGCTTGGAAATGATGAAGATACCGCCCATGTACGACGCTATCCACAATCTATGTTGCCGGTCCATCACGATGTCGTAGGCCCATGTCGTCGTGTACTTGCCCGATGGATCAGCCACGATGAAGTTACGGAACTGTCCGGTAGCGGGATCATAGCAGTTGATGCCGTGGTCGGTAGCAACCCACAGTGTGCCGTCGGCATCCTGATAGATTTTCCTCACTCGGTTGTGAGAGAGTGAATAGGCGGCGTCGCCCTGCCGATACCAGGCCACGTGGCTGTAACCGTCGCCCTGCGTACGGAAGCGCAGAATGCCGTCGGTACCACCTGCCCAGTTATAGCCTTCACGATCTTGAAAGAAAGCATGCAGTCTATTGCCATCTCCACTATTCGTGATGTCACTGATGGGCACCCATTGGAAAAAACTGTTTTCGGCCAACAGCGAGAGTCCGTTGTCGGTGCCCAGCCATAGATTATCCCATCGGTCGCGAAAGAGTGTCCAGACAATGTTGTTGGCGATCGTCGACGGAACGCGTGCGTCGTGACCATAGCGTGTGACATCATTCTCGGCACGATAGGCATAAAGCCCGTTGTCAGTACCGATGAAGAGGGTACCGTCTGCTTTCAGGGAGAAGGCTTTTACCGAATTGCCGCGAAGTGCCTTTTCCTCCACGACATGTCCTTGCCTAAAGGCATAAAGTGCTCCCTCCGTACCCAACCATACACAATTCCGGCGGCTGTCGCGTATCATGGCGTTGACAAGAGGTTGACGACCTGATCTGAGCAGGACGCGCCCCACACGGCCACGAAGGGTATAGAGACCGTCAAGCGTACCGACCATCACAGTGCCCCCGTCTGCCAACAACGAGTAAACGGCGGAGGCGATGCCCTTGACACGGCTCACGCCATGATGGTCATAGACAAAGAGACCCGACGAGGCACCGATATACATTCGCTGTCCCACGGACAGCAGAGCCCTAATGTCCTTGGGAGACTTCGCCACACGCTCATAAGCATTGCGCCGGATGTCATAGACGAGCAAACCATCGTCGGCTCCGAGATAGAGCCGCTGTCCAATACGTAGGATACAATGCACACGGCTCTCGCAAAACGTATGCGCACGGTAGCGGGGATAGCACTGGTAACCGTCAAAACTATAGAGTCCGCGCTCTGTGCCCAGCCAGACGATTCCCTGCCCGTCCTGCTCAACAGCAAGGACGGTCGACGCGTCGGGCAAGGCATAATTGTTGAAACGCAGTGGTTGGGCTGCAATAGGCAGTGAACCCAATACCGTCAGCAACGCGACGGCTACATATATATATAATAAGGTGTAGTGCCTCTTAAATTGAAGATCTGGCATAAGCTAAGTTATTAGATACTTGCAAAAGTACAAAAAAGACAAGGAAAAACAGCATGGTTGTCCAATTTCTACCCTCATTTGTCCAAAATAACATCCCTTCACTAAGCAGAGAAGCCTAACTTTGCAGCACGAAGACATTGAAACACTAATAACATTTTAATCAGAACCTAAATGAAGAACAACAACAAGACATTGCCCAAATGGCTCTATGTGTCATTGATGGGTTGTATGCTGACGCTGCCGCTTAGCGTGTGGAGTCAGGGAAAGACCATCACGGGTAGCGTGGTCGATGCTGATGACGGCAATCCGCTCATGGGTGCCACCATCATGGTGGAAGGCAGTAAAGACGGTACCGTCACCGACATGGACGGTAATTTCAAGATGAACGTCAATGGTCCTTCCCGCAAGTTAAGCGTCTCGTATCTCGGCTACGACACCCAGGAGGTAAGTATCACTAATGGTACGCTCGTGATCAAGTTGCACAGCACACAGCGCAACCTCAATGAGGTGGTCGTCGTGGGCTATGGTACCACACGGCGCAGCGACCTGACCGGTTCGGTGTCTACCGTACAGTCCAAGGACTTCAACAAGGGACTGGTGAGCAGCCCGGAGCAACTCATCAACGGCAAGGTAGCCGGTGTGCAGATCATGTCAAACAGCGGTTCGGCTACCGCGGGCGCCACAATCCGCATCCGTGGCGGTGCCTCGCTCAACGCCAGCAACGACCCGCTCATCGTCCTCGACGGCATACCCTTGGAGCAAGGCGGCATATCGGGCAACGGCAGCAACTTCCTGAGCCTGATCAACCCCAACGACATCGAAAGCATGACCGTACTCAAAGACGCTTCCTCTACGGCCATCTATGGTTCGCGTGCTTCCAACGGTGTCATCATCATCACCACGAAAAAAGGTGCCAAGGGAAAGCTGCGCGTCAATTTTAGCACCACCAACAGCTTGCAGACCCGTACGCGCATGATCGACATGATGAGCCGCGACGAGTTTGTCAATACCATCAACACCCAAGGCACCGCTACACAGCGGGCTTTGCTTGGCAACGACAATACCGACTGGAACAACCAAGTCTATCGCACCGCCTTCGGCACCGACAACAATCTGAGCCTCTCGGGCACTGCGGGGTTCCTGCCCTTCCGTGTGTCTACAGGATTCTACAGTCAGGACGGACTCGTGCGCAAGGACAACGCCAAGCGATGGACCGGCAACGTAGTGCTCAACCCCTCTTTTTTCCAAGACCATCTGAAGCTCACACTCAACGTCAAGGGTACTTATAATAAGAACAGCTTCTACAACGGCAGTGCCATCTGGGCCGCCGCCACCTTCAACCCCACCCTGCCTGTCTACGCCGACAATACCACTTATGGCGGATACAACGAGGCACTGGATGCCTCGGGCGTTCCTGTCAACGGCGGCGTGTGCAACCCACGCGGACTGGTCGACCAATATGACTCGCGCTCCACGGTGAAGCGCCTCATCGGCAGCTTTGACGTGGACTACAAACTCCATTTCTTCCCCGACGTGAAACTCCACGCCACCGTGGGCACTGACATCGCCCGAGGCGAAGGCACAGTATATGTGCCCACCACGGCAGCCTCTAACTTCTCCACCCTGGGACTGGACTACGGCTATGGCCCTCAGAAAAACACCAACCAGCTGATGACGCTCTACGCCAACTACAGCCACTACTTTGAACCCGCACGAAGCAATGTGGAGGTGACTGCTGGATACGACTACCAGTACTGGAAGAGCACCACACCGATGTATGTCACACGCAACGCCAAGGGCGACGAGCTCTCCACAGTAAAGGCCAGCGACTACCGCCATGTGCTGAAATCTTACTATGGCCGTCTGAACTATTCCTTCGACAGTCGCTACCTGCTCACGGCAACTCTCCGCCGCGACGGCACCTCACGCTTTTCCGGCGACAACCGCTGGGGCACCTTCCCCTCGGTAGCACTCGGATGGACGATGACTCAGGAGAAATGGCTCAAGGACAGCAAGGTCCTCAGCAACCTGAAACTGCGCGCCAGCTATGGTGTCACAGGACAGCAGGACGGCATCGGCAACTACAACTATCTGCCGGTCTACACACAAAGCGTCGCCGGTGCCGAGGCAATGATGAACGGCGAGTATATCCTCACCTATCGCCCCGAGGCATACGTCTCAAACCTGAAATGGGAGACAACAAAGTCATGGGACTTCGGTCTGGACTTCGGATTCCTTGGCAACCGCATCACCGGCAGCCTGGACTACTACACACGCAAGACCGAAGACTTGCTCGCCACTGTGCCCTCTGCCGCCGGTACCAACTTCGCCAAGAGCATTCTGACCAATGTGGGCAACGTGGACTCCCACGGACTGGAAGCTTCGCTCAACGTCACACCCATACAGACCAAGGACTGGCAATGGAACCTGAGCTACAACATCACATGGGAACAGATGAAGGTCAAGAACCTTTCGCTCGTCAAGGGCTCGCAGACTACCAACGTGCTCGTCGGACCGAGCATCGACTCCTATCAGTTCCAAGTGCTCTCCGAGGGCTACGAGCCCTATATGTTCTATCTCTATCATCAGCTCTACGACCCTGCCACGGGCAAACCGATCGAAGGTGCGTATGCTGACCTCAACGGCGACGGCGTCATCAACTCTGAAGACCGCTACCGCTATAAGTCGCCGGCTCCCGACGTGATGATGGGACTGAGCACCTCGCTGCGCTGGCGCTCGCTGACACTGAGCACCTCGCTGCGCGCCAACATCGGCAACTATGTCTACAACGGCATGGCCATGAACACCGGCGCCTGGGAGACCGTGAGCTACAACGCCTACCAGCTCAACAACCTCAACCGCAGCTATCTCGCCACAGGATTCCAGACGCGCCAGCATCTCTCAGACTATTATGTCGAGAATGCCTCGTTTGTGAAGATGGACAATCTCTCGCTGAGCTATGACTTCGGCAGACTCAACCGCTGGATCGCCGACCTGACCGTCTCGGCACTCGTGCAGAACGTGTTCACCATCACCAACTACGACGGTGTCGACCCCGAGGTGCCCAACGGCATGGACAGCAGCTTCTACCCACGTCCAAGAACCTATTCGCTCAGCATCGGACTACAATTCTAAACACTCTCAACCATGAAAAGAACATCTATTATCAACCACATACTTCTGGCCGGCGCTCTGACGGTCTCGCTCTCGGCGTGCACAGAAAGCCTCGACCAGTTCCCTCACACCGAGACCACTTCAAAAGAGGTCTACAACACCACAGAAAACTATCGCGCCGTGCTCGGCAAGATCTACACGTCGATGACCACCACCGGCCAGGGCAAGGGCGGTGACAATCCTGATCTCTCCAGCAACGAGGGACAAGACTACATGCGTGACCTCTTCAACCTGCAGGAGGATGGCACCGACGAGGTGGCCTCTACCTGGTTGTCGGGCGACAAGACGGGCGACCTGACCTATCTCTCCTGGGATGCCAACGACCCGTGGGTGGCGGATATGTATTACCGCATCTACTACAACATCGCGCTGTGCAACGAGTTTCTGCGTCATTGCTCACCGGAGACGGTAGCTGCTGCCACCGGCACTGACCAGGACAACCTGCGGCACTATCGTGCCGAGGCCCGCTTCATGCGTGCGCTGTTCTATTACCATGCCCTCGACCTCTTCCGCTACATTCCCTTCGTGACGGAAAACGATCCCGTGGGCAGCTTCACGCCTCCGCGCTACGAGCCACAGCAGACCTTCGACTATATCGAAAGTGAACTGAAGGACTGCGTGACCGACCTCTACCCGGCCAGCGAATGTCCTTACGGACGTGCTTCGCAGGGAGCCGCCTACACGCTGCTCGCCCGTCTCTATCTCAATGCCGAGGTCTACACGGGCAAACAGAAATACACCGAATGTATCCAAGCCTGCAACAATGCCATCGACCAGGGCTATACCCTCCACAGCGACTATGCACAGCTCTTCAACGCCGACAACGACAAACGCACCGACGAGATCATCTTCGCGCTGCCCGTCGACGCCAAGCACACCGTGACGTGGGGCACCACCACTTATATCATCTGCGGTGAACTCGGCAACACCTCTGCCGACCTCAATCCTGCCGACTACGGCGTGACAAAGGCATGGGGCATGTTCCGCTCTCGTGGCGAACTGACCTCGAAGTTTGCCGACGGCGACAACCGCTTCATGTTCTTCACCAAGGGACAAAGCCAGTATCTAGACAAAATCGACGATCAGACTCAGGGCTACTTCCCCATCAAATGGACCAACATGACCGATGACGGGCAACAAGCCTCCAACACAGCCGACGGTGGCGTAAACACCGACTTTCCGCTTTTCCGTCTGGCCGACGTCTACCTGATGTATGCCGAGGCTGTCGTTCGCGGTGGGCAAGGCGGATCGCTCAACCAGGCGCTCGACTATGTCAACGCTCTGCGCCGGCGTGCCTTTGGCAACAACAGCGGCAACATCAAGGTCAACGAGCTCACTACCGACTTCCTGCTCGACGAGCGCGCACGTGAACTCTATCTCGAATGCCAGCGCCGCACAGACCTCATCCGCTTCGGTGCCTTCACCACCTCGAAATATCTCTGGCAGTGGAAAGGCGGTACCAAGGAGGGCATGGCCGTAGACAACAAGTACAACATCTACCCCATACCGACCACCGACCTGACTGCAAATCCCAACCTGTATAACGAAAACTATTGATCAACAAGCACCATGAACAAACTATTATATCGTTTCATCATCGTGGCGGCCGTCATTGCCAGCCTGTGCAGTTGCAACAAGGACGGTGACCTTATCTTCCTCAACGGCTTCGGTGCCTCTTCGCTGGTGGCCTCCACCGACGAGGTAGCACTCTCTACCGCCAACAAAGCAAAGATCGTGTTGTCGCTGGCATGGAAAAATCCCGACCTGCTGACATCCGACTCCACCAAGACTGCTGCCGACGGACTGCTGAAGACTTATCTGCAAGTCTCGGCCAACGAGAATTTCGAAAACTGCGCACAAACCACAGTGACCAATCTATCCAAAGCCTACACCGGCGACGACCTGAACAGTCTGGCCAAAGGACTCGGACTGACACCCGACGCGCAGTCTCCACTCTACTTCCGCGTCATGTCGAAAGAGGGCGACAACATGTCTCCTGCCTACAGCAATGTGTGCAAGGTGATGGTCACGCCCTTTACCATACACATGAACAGCGTCGACGTGCTCAACAAGGACAAGACCGATGTCATCGCTCAACTGTTCTCACCCTCGGAAAACGGCATCTACACCGGATACATGAAAGCCACGGCATGGCTCAACTGCTGGTTCCAGGAAAAGGACGGCACGCTGTGGGGCAACTATGGCGCCGACGGACACGAGTTTGAACTCTCTGACGCCTCCGACGCGTGGAACTGCTGGTTTGCCGACGGCAAGGGCGACTGGTATGTCACCGTGGACACGAAGAGCAAGACCTGGAGTGCTGCCAACATCATGACCGTGAAGGTAAACGGTATGGACCTGACCTACGACAGTTCGACGGACTCGTGGAGCGCCGTGATGAAGGTGGACGACAACACCCGACTGACCGCACAGGCCGACGCAAAGGAGTACAACACAACGACTCGCACATCGAGTTCCAAGGACATCAGCCTCGCCCTCGCTGACACCACGCTCGCCAAGGGCGGCACATACACCGTGACACTCGCCATTCAGCCCGCCGACGCGCAGTTCCACTTCTCTGTAGTGGAGGGTGAGAAAAAACCCAACGAAAAGCCTCAGACGCCACTGCCCGCTACCCTCTCGATGTATTCCAAAGATGGCAGCACGCTGCTTGCCACCCTCAATCAGACTGAAACCAAGGGCGTGTATACCGGCACCTACAAAGCCTCGCAGTGGGAAAACTTTAAATTTGTCGATACAGAGAACAACATCTGGTACGGCTCTGACCCCAGCGACCTGTTCACGCTCTCTTCTGCCGAGGATGCCTGGAACATCTGGTTCAAGGATGACTTTGAGTCAGGAACCATGCTGACCGTCACTGCCGACCTCAACACGCTGAAGTGGAGCTACAGCAAATAATTTTTTTCACACCATAAAATAATAAATCCTCAATCATCAACATATATAAATAAGGAACACATGAAAAAAATGAATATTCTGAAAACGGCCACTGCCGCCCTGCTCAGTCTGTTTGCCGTCTCGCTCTCGGCATGCAGCGACGACGACACGGTGGGAGCACAGACAGCAAAGACCTACGACATGGGTGGCTTTGCCAAGGGTGCCGACGTGAGTTGGCTCACCGAGATGGAGGCCAACGACATTGCCTTCTACGATGCTACGGGACGCAAGAATGACTGCATGAAGATCCTGCGGTCCTTAGGCATGAACGCCATCCGACTGCGTGTCTGGGTGGATCCCGCCGACGGATGGTGCGGTCAGCAAGACGTGGTCGCCAAAGCCGTCCGTGCCCACAACCTCGGCATGAGGCTGATGATCGACTTCCACTATTCCGACTCCTGGGCTGATCCCAGCAAGCAAAACATTCCGGAAGCCTGGAAAAACTACACACTGGAGGAGATGAAGCAAGCCGTAGCCAACCATACCAGGACCGTGCTGGAAGCACTGAAAAAGGCTGGCATCGACAGCGTGGAATGGGTGCAAGTGGGCAACGAGACCACTACGGGAATGCTTTGGCCAATGGGTAAAGTCTCCAACGGCAACTTCGCCAACTTCGCCCAATTGGTCAATGCGGGCTACGATGCCGCCAAAGAGGTGTATCCCAAGACCAAGGTCATCGTGCACGTGGACCAGGGCAACAAGCTCGGTAAGTTCACTTGGCTCTTCGACGGACTGAAAGCCGCCGGGGGCAAGTGGGATGTCATCGGCATGAGTCTCTATCCCGGCGACAGTGACTGGACCACGGAAGTAGCCGACTGCCTCACCAACATCGAAAAGTTGAAGCAACGCTATGGCACCGATATCGTCATCAGCGAGGTAGGCATGGACTGGAACTCGGAGCAGGCTGAGCCCTGCCTCAGGCATCTCGTCGACGGGGCGAAAAAGGTGCCGGCCTGCGAGGGCGTCTTCTACTGGGAGCCTGAATGCTACAACGGATGGAAGCAATATGCCAAAGGAGCTTTCGACAACAGTGGAAAACCGACCAAGGCTCTCGATGCCTTCAAATGAAGTAACATACTTAAATAAACGATACAGATGAAACCATTCACCATCCTCTTTTTGTCCTTGCTGGCCACCGCGCCTGCATCGGCACTCGCCAAGAGCCGTGTCTTGAGTCAGCACCAGGAAGTCAACTTGCAACAAGGCTGGCTTTTCTCGCGCGACAGCCTCCACTGGCAATCCGTCTCCATTCCCCACGACTGGGCTATCAGCGGCCCCTTTGACAAGAAATGGGACTTGCAGTATGTGGCTATCACTCAAAACGGCGAGAAGGAGAAAAGCGAGAAGTCGGGACGCTCGGGTGCACTGCCCTGGATAGGCCGCGGCTTCTACCGCCGCACGCTGTCCGTACCGAAGCGTGCCACCCACGCCTACCTGCAGTTCGACGGTGCCATGAGCGAGCCTCACGTCTATGTCAATGGCAAACTGGCAGGATGGTGGGCCTATGGCTACAACGCCTTCCGCATCGACATCACTCCTTATATGATGAAGGGACGCAGCAACGAGGTCGTCGTCAGCCTCAACAATCGCGAGGAGAGCAGTCGATGGTACCCGGGCGGAGGGCTCTACCGCCCTGTCAGCCTTATCCTCACCGGCAAGGCATTTCTCGACCCGTGGCAAAGCTTTCTCTATACCGAGAAGGCTGACGCCAACGAGGCTACACTGGTCTACAGCGACCATGTCAAGGGTGGACAGGGCGAGCAGCTCTGTGAGCGGATACAGCTCTACGCACCCGACGGAAAAGTGGTGGCAACAGCCGAGGGCAAGGTGGGCAACGACGGAAAGATCGGTCTGCGCCTCCGGGTAGCCCGCCCACAACTGTGGTCACCGGAGACACCAACGCTCTATCAGGTCAAGATCGAACTCGTCAAAGGGCAAGGCCGATACGCCACCGTCGTGGACAGCCGCACGATGAAGACAGGCATCCGCACCATCGCCTTCTCGCGTGAGCATGGCTTCCAGCTCAACGGCGTGAGCCGTAAGTTCCAAGGCGTATGCCTCCACCACGACCTCGGACCGCTCGGCACCGCTGTCAACAAGGCGGCGCTCATCCGCCAGGTGAAGATTCTCAAGGACATGGGCTGCGACGCCATCCGCACGTCCCACAACATGCCGTCGACAATGCAGATGGAGGTCTACGACTCGCTGGGCATGATGGTCATGGCCGAGAGCTTCGACATGTGGCACTATCCTAAGTGCAAGAACGGCTACGCCCGCTTCTTCGGCCAATGGGCCGACAAGGACATCGAGCACCTCGTACGCAACCACCGCAACCATCCCTCGCTGGTGATGTACTCCATCGGCAACGAGATACCGGAGCAGTGGAGCCAGGAGGGCGTCGACATCGCACGGCGCCTGCAGGACATCTGCCATCGCCTCGACCCTACCCGACAGGTCACACAAGGCATGGACCGTGCCGAGGACGCACTGAAGTCGGGCTTCGCACAAGTGATGGACATCCCGGGATTTAACTACCGCGTGTATAAATATGACCGCAACATCTCGAAACTGCCCCAAGGCTTTCTCCTTGGCAGCGAGACGGCCTCTACAGTAAGCAGCCGTGGCGTGTATAAGTTCCCCGTGACCGTATCGGACAAGAATGTTTACCCCGACGGACAATGCTCGAGCTACGACACCGAGTACTGTTCTTGGAGCAACCTGCCCGAAAGCGACTTCATGGCTCAGGACGACAAGGACTACACCATCGGGCAGTTTGTCTGGACGGGCTTTGACTATCTCGGCGAGCCCACGCCCTACGACACCTACTGGCCGTCGCGCAGCAGCTATTTCGGCATCTGCGACCTCGCCGGACTGCCCAAGGACCGCTACTATCTCTACCGCTCGGTATGGAACCACCGCGACCACACCGTCCATCTGCTGCCCCACTGGACTTGGCCGGGACGCGAAGGCAAGGTGACACCGGTGATGTGCTACACCGACTACGACGAGGCTGAGCTCTTCGTCAACGGCAAGAGCCAGGGCAGACGCCATAAGACGGGACGCATGTCAGTGTCGGCAACCGCTGGGAAGCTCGTCGAGAAGATGGGCAAGGAGATCACCGACAGCCTCCTCTCGCGCTACCGTCTGATGTGGGACAGCGTGGTCTACGAGCCCGGTGAGCTCAAGGTGGTCGTCTATGACAAAAACGGAAAAGCCGCCGGGGAGAAAACCGTGCGCACCGCCGGTGTCCCTGCCGCTCTGAGCCTCACTGCTGACAAAGACACGCTCCATGCCGACGGCAACGATCTGAGCTACATCACAGTGGCACTGACCGACAAAGACGGCAACCCCTGCCCCGACACTGCCGATGACATCCACGTCGAGGTCTCGGGGGCTGGAACCTTCCAGGGCATCTGCAATGGCGACGCTACCTCGCTGGAGCGTTTCACCGAACCTCACATGCATCTCTTCCACGGCATGCTCGTAGCCACTGTCAGAAGCGGACACAAGCCGGGAACCATCACGGTGGAGGTCAGCACGGCAAGCGGCATCAGACAAACCATCACCATCGCCGTGAAGTAAAGTTACCGGCGATACAACCATAAGGGCGAAAAGCATCAGATCCTGATGCTTTTCGCCCTTTTCGTTTGCAGATATAGCGTAAAACTCGTATATTTGCAGAAAAAAGCAGAGACGATGACAGAACTGATAATACAAATAGAGGACAAGACTATACTTCCAAGCCTGAAAAAAGTAATGAGATCCATTCAAGGAGTAAAAAGCATAGCCTTGAAGACGACTACACCTGCTATATCTCCAACGGCACAACGTCTTCTGAAAGATTTAGCAGACTATGAGTCCTATAAAAAAGGATGGGACAACGAGTCTGCAGCTCCCCTTAGCCCTATAGTTATCAAGTCCTTTAAACGTCTTCTTGAAAAGAGTAACGAAGACGATCTAAAAGATTGGAACATTTTCCCAGAGAAAAATGGTACGATGATCCTTGAGAACTCAAAGCGCCAAGCCCAAATCAATTTGGCAGAAAAGGAGTTTTCATACTTTATTTTGGCCGACTCTGGACTCAAAGGAGAAGATCATATAAAATTGTCAACAAGCAGATTACTCAAAGCCATCAAAGCCATCAACCATGATTGAAAATAGAGAAGATGTAGCGAGAATACTATTCTCACCCAAAATGATACACAATGGAACGCTGTTGCCTGCGGCATTTGAACTCCGTAGCCATATATCAGAAGACTATCTTTCTGTATTACGAACCTCTATTCCTTCATGGAAAGAAGAGATGCAACTTGTTCCTAACAGACGAAATAGAACAGCAATAGCATATTCCACTCTAAATGTAGGGGAAACAAGAGCTTTGTCTGACGACGACACAATTTTTGATGTCGTAGCTTATCCGAGTGAAAAATTTAAATCACACGCAGGGATTACTATAAAATACAAAGGGGAAAAAGTTATTGGTGGCATTCCTATCAAGCAGTCTTCTTTGACAGCAGAATCATTTATTCGTCTTGCCATACGCTATAAATTACTTGTATTAGCTCGTAAAGAGGTACACTACTTATAACCTGTTTGGATATATACGTTATTATTCTTACATACATTGCCGTGCATTGACCAAGCATTTATGTTTGCACAAGGTATCAAAAAGAAACGTCACCACAGAGAGAAAAAGACAATATCTGTTGAAGATATTGACATTTTTCCGCCTCTGTGGTGACGTTTTTCTGAATCAAGTCCTCTTCTGCTCCGATTTTCGCGATTTTTAGAGCATTTTCTATAATCTACTTACAATCAACCACTTATAGCAAAGCCTCTGCTTTCTTGAAAAGAGAAACGCCTTTTCAAGCACTCATCTCAGTGGTTTTGCCTTGTCATCTCAGTGGTTTTTGCGCATCATCTCACTTGTTTCACCTCATCATCTCACTTGTTTCTTCGTGTCATCTCAGTTGTTTTATCGTGTCATCTCAGTGATTTCTATCAAAGATGCCACTTTCGACGAAGCCAAAGCCCCATGAAAGCCAACCACCACGACGTAGAAGCAACCGTCAGGAAGAAGAGGTTTTGTAAGAAAAGCTGATGGCCGTATCAGTCGGTCACATGCCCCTTGGTCACGGCATACTTGCCGCCACCGGTGAAGCAAAGCACGGCGGCACCGAGGAGGTAGAGCATCGGCAACTCAATCGCCCAGCCACCGGTCATCGGATCCACGGAGAAGATGACGGACAGATGAGCCATGAGGATGGCAACTGCCATATTGCCCACCATCACCACGGAAGCCACGCGCGTCCACGCACCCAGCACGATGAGCACAGAGGCAAGCAACTCGGCTGCCAAAGAGAAATAGGCAATGAAGCCGGGGAGGCCCATGCCTGCCAACATGCCCTCGATGGCAGAGACGCCATAGATGAGCTTGTGAACACCGTGGAAGAGCATCAGGCCTCCCACTGTCAGACGCAGCAACAGCAGACCAAGGTCGTTGTTGCGAAGAAAATTCTTATCCATTTTGTTGTTGTTATCAAATTAAAAATACGGTATTTTTATTTCCACCCATGTTACTCCCAAAGGGTTTTGATGTAGGGGCGGGGGTTATCCCCGCCCTAACCCCGCAATTCATATGCAACGGATGCTTACGTAGGGGCGGGGGTTATCCCTGCCCTAACCCCGCAAAAGATATAAAAACAGATGGCACGGGGATGGAATGATTACCGACAAGGGGGTTAGGGCGGGGATAAACCCCGCCCCTACGAACCCACCACTTCGGACGGATTTAGGAGCAAGAATAATTCCCACAGTTCAGGGGAATCTCTCAATTTACATATTGTCGCACTGCTCGTTCATGTCGCGCTCCACCTTCTCACCCTTCTTCAGTTCACGGGCTTTATAGCCGAACTTCGGGAAGGCGGCCTCGAGCTTCTTTCTGTCGGTCTTGGCAGGGTTGTAGACGATGGTCACGGTTTGGTTCTCCACGCTGGTAAGAATGTCCTTGACACCCTTCTCAAAGCGCAGTCCGTTCTTGATCTTGTTCTCGCAGTTGGCGCAGTGCATCTGCGGTGTGGTGGTGACGACGAGCGTATCGTTGGCGCTCTTAGCGTTGGCGGCAGTACTCATGGCTGCCAGCATCATAGCAAAGAATAACTTCTTCATATCGCTTTCTGATTAAAAATGATTGATTTGATTGATAATTACAATTATTGACAACAGCCAAAGCTCCTCGAAGGAGCCTTGGCCTTAGGATACATGTTCTCTTACTTCAAATTATAGCGTATGCCGATATATGCTCTTGCGCCCTGCATGGGACCCCAGACAAGGGTGGGATCGAAGGTGCTGCTCCAAGGATGCGCGGCATCGATGATCGGATTTTTCTGCTTATAGCCCGTGAGGTTCTCACCACCCACATAGACTGAGAAATGGCGGAAGGTGCGGGTGACCTGCGCGTTGAGTTGTCCATAGGCGGGATAGCTTTCTTTCCAAGAAGACGTGCCGTCGGCCAAGGTGTAAGCCTTAGGCAGACGTCCACCACCGTTAAGGGCGAAGGTTGCGTCGAACTGCCACAGGCCGAGCGGTGTCTTGTACGAGGCAGTGAGCAGACCTTTGTAGCGGTTGGTTAGCGGCTGGCGCAGGAGCTCGCCGCCGTAGGTCGTCTTCACATCGTTGTAGCGATAGGCTGCCGTCATGGTCATGCCCCGGAAGAGGTCATAGGTAGCGTCGATCTGGAAGGTGTGGGAGTAGGACTTGCCGTGCAGATTGCCGATATGGATCTGCGTCGGATCCGTGTCGTAATCGATGACCACCTGGTTGCCAAACCGGGTATAATAGTACTCGGCGTTGACTTTCAACGTCTGACGGCCGAGCGGGATGTTCAGTGCTGTGCTCAGTCCGTAGTTCCATGCGCTTTCCTGGTCGAGCTTGTCGATGACGAGCTGGCGTCCGCTGGCCATGAGATAGTTGTTCTCGGCCAGGGCGTGCACCGTGCGATAGCCCTTACCGGCAGAGGCGCGCAGGCTCCACAGGTCGTTGACCTGCCACTTCACATGAAAGCGGGGCGTGACGAAGGTGCCGTATTCCGAGCTGTGGTCGACGCGGATGCCCGCCATGGCCACGAGACGCTCGTGGAGGTTGTAGGTGTACTGGGCATAGCCGCCTACCACATTTTCCTTCTCGTTGAGCCGCTGGCCGAGGTAGGTCTGACCCACATAGTCGTGGTTCAGCGAGGCACCGACTGCGAGGTTGTGCTCAGGAGTGAAGTTGGTCTCGAACATCAACTGCGAATAGACGTTTTTCTCGTTGACATCATAGTCCTTGCGGCCATAGGTGGCATCCATCTCGTGCATCGAGGCGGAAGACATCCAGGCGATGTTTGTGCCGTGGCTGGGGTCGAGGATGAAGGCGTGCTTCATATAGCCTTCGTAGCGGTGGGTGTTGAGGTCGATGCGGTAGAGCGGCTCGGTCTGATGGCTGAGCACTCCCTCGTGGTTGGTCTGTCCGCTCTCCCGCTTCTCGTCCAAAAGCGAGAGACCACCGTGGAAGATATAGTTGCCCGTCTTGCCATACCAGCGGTTCTGCAAGTTGAACTGCCGTGTCTGCGGGTCGTCCATGAATCCGTCCTTGTTGCTGTCGTGCTCCTTGAGATTGTCCTCATAGTGTCCGAGGATCTCGGTGCTCAGTCCTTTAGCAAGATGCACGTTACCGTCAGCGTTGGCCTCGATGCGGCTCATGGTGTTGCCATAGAGGTTGACGTGCACATTCTCGTCGTCCTCGGGCTTGAGATACTCCACGTTGATCTGTCCGGTCATGGCCTCGTAGCCGTTCTTCACGCTGGCATTGCCCTTGCTCACCTGTATGCTTTTCATCCACGTGCCGGGCACATAGCCCAAGGAATAGGGTATTGCGGCACCACGGAAGTTGGGGAGGTTCTCGGTGAGCATCTGCACGTATTTGCCACTGAGTCCGAGCAGCTTGATCTGCTTGGCACCTGTGGCGGCGTCGTTGTAGCTCACGTCGACCGAAGGGTTGGTGGTGAAACTCTCGCCGAGGTTGCAGCAGGCAGCTTTGAAGAGCTCGTCCTGAGAGATGATCTGTCCGTTCATGGCACCCTTCATGCGCATCATGCCGGGCTTGCGGCTGACCACCTGCACCTCGTGAAGCGTCTGGTCGGGCATGATGCCTACGCTGTCGAGGGCACTGGTAGCTGTGGAATCAGTGTTCTGGACGGGTGCTTTTTGGGCAAAAGAGGGATGTGCCAGCATTCCCATCATGCCGGCAAGCAAAATATTCTTATTCATTGATGAATTTCCTTTGAATGATTCATTGACTGCGAAAAAAATGATTCTCCTTTCTTTCTGTTGCTATATACACCTTATATTATATAGCTTGCGTCAATGATGATTCAAAGTCTGAGCACACGCAAATGGTGCAGGTACTCCCGCGGAGGCGAGCACCATGTGGGGATATATGCGCTGGGCGCATGTATGAGGATGAATGAATGTGCGAGAGAGAGCAGTCCCGTGGTAGGCACGACCGTCACCCCGTGCTGCGAGAAGTCGAAGAGATGGCTCTCGGCCAGCGAGCTCGGTGCCAGCTTGATGGTCTTCACCACCATGCAGCCTTTCATGCCATGGCAGTCGTGGTTGCCCTGTGCCTCGGCGATCTGCGCCACTTCGGCACGGCCTGAGTGCATGCACACTTCCACACTCAGTCCTGCACTCATCGCCACGATCAGCAATGAGAACACCAATGCCGGAAATATGTGCAACAGTCTCTTCATATCCGCAAAGTTACGAAAAAGATTCTGTACAGCCATAATGTCAGCCACTTAATAAATGCTAATTGCCAGAAAATCATAAATCAAAACCCAAAGATCATAAAAAAACATATGGCACGGGGGGGAATGCAATGCAGCTAGGGCGGGGTCATCAGGAAGTTACGATTCTCAAGGATGCGCAGCTCCTGTGGAATGCAATGTAGGGGCGGGGTTCATCCCCGCCCTAACCCCGCAAAAGATATAAAAACATGTGGCACGGTGGTGGAATGATTACCGTCACGGGGGTGGAATGATTACCGACAAGGGGGGGAGAATGATTACCGACAAGGGGGTTAGGGCGGGGATAACCCCCGCCCTAACTACGAACCCACCACTTCAAACGACGTTTAGGGTCGGAGACAATTCCCCGCAATTCAGTGTCAAGGGTGACAATGTAGGGGCGGGGTTCATCCCCGCCCTAACCCCGCAAAAGATATAAAATGTGTATCTCAGTGAGAATTCAGAAAAAAAAATCCCTCTCGTCTCTCGGCGACGTATCGCTTTGAGACGAGAGGGAAATATTATGAATTTATGTAAGAGAGATGAGCTATATGGATTACTTCACTTCGATGCTCTTGTTTTCCTCTTTCTCAGCCTCCTTGCTCATCTTGGGCAGGTCGACCGTGAGGATGCCGTTCTCGACCTTGGCAGAGATCTTCTCCTTGTCCACGTCGTCGGGCAGCACGTAGGTCTGCTCATAGTTGCTGTAATTGAACTCGCGGCGCAGATAGTGCTCTTTCTTGTCCTCGGCTTTGTCCTCCTCCTTATGCTCGAACTTATCCTCAATCTTAAGGTTGAGGTTACCGTCCTTGTCTATGCTGACGCGGCAATACTCTTTCTTCAAGCCCGGAGCAGCGATCTCCATCACATAGCCCTTGTCAGACTCCTTGACGTTAACAGCCGGTGCGGTAGCGTTCATCCGCGGCATCATGTCCGTGTCGAAGAAGTCGTTAAAGAAGTTTGACATCCAGTTGTTATCATTTCTTTTAGCAAGTAACATAAGACATACCTCCTAATTATCGTATTAATGGTTATTGTTCAGTTATTTGGAGCTCTTCCATCCTTTCGGACTTCCGAACTTCACTATGCTTCCTGCAAAGTTTGTTCCTAAACAATTAACCTGACAATACTGGCCAACATGTCAGTTAACGGGCTGACGAAATGACAGCCCCCCGTAACCCTCACAAAGGAGAGGGGTACAGGGAGACTGAGGAGTACGTGGGGTGAGGCCGTTATTTCTTTCTGAGCAGATTGAGCTTGACCTGCGGCTTGAGGGCATCGGAGACCTTCTCGGTGTAGGCACCCAGCTTGACGGTAGTCTTGCCGAGGATATGCTCCACGTTGTCGCCCACCATGAAGGTGTAGTCACCGGCCTCACCTTTCCACTGGCTGCCAGCCTCGTCGAAACTTGTCAGCAGACGGCGCGGCACGCTCATGGTCAGCGTCTGACTCTCGCCGGGGTTGAGCATACGGGTCTTGGCAAAGGTCTTCAGCTCCTTGGCGGGCATCTCTTCCCCGCCCTTGGGTGAGGCGACATAGACTTGTGCCACCTGCTTGCCAGGGCGCGAGCCGGTGTTTTTCACGGTCACCTTCACCGTGACGCCTTGCCGCCCGTCGGCTTTAGCCGAGAATCCAGACATGGAGAAGGTGGTGTAGCTCAGACCATAGCCGAAAGGATAGGCCACGGGCTTGTTGAAGGTATCGAAATAGCGGTAGCCAACATAGATGTCCTCGTCGTGGTCGGTGTAGTTGACTCCCTTGACACGATGGTCATAGAGAGCGTCGGTCAGACCGTAGTAGTCGGGCTGGCTCGGGAAGTTGGCCGTCGAGGGCACGTCGGTGGCTGCTATCGGCCACGTCATCGTCAGATGTCCGGAGGGATTGGCTTTTCCCGTGAGCACGTCGGCGACAGCGTTTCCTCCCTCTTCTCCCGGCTGCCATGCCACGAGGATGCCGTCGACAAGACTGCGCCAAGACGCCGTCTCCATCACCGATCCGGAGTTGATGACGACGATGACGGGCTTGCCCTGCTGATGGAAGACGCTGCTCACGCAGCTGATCATCTGCTTCTCCTGCGGGGTGAGGTTGAACTCGCCCTCGATGTTGCGGTCCATGCCCTCACCGGCCTGGCGCCCAATGGTGATGATGGCAGCGTCAGCCTCGGGAACCTCATGCTCCACACAACGCTCGGTGATGTCGATCTCGTCGAGCTTAGGCTGACCCTGGTCGAGGAACCACATCCACGGATTCTTGTCAGCCTTGAGCTTGGATTTGGCATAAGCCACATATTTAGTATAGATGTCGGTGAGCTGTGGTGTGGTAGAGACACCGGCGTTTTTCAGTCCGTCGACCATATCCACGACGTAGGGCACGTTGACACAGCCCGAGCCCAGGCCGCCACTCATGAAGTCGTAGCTATTGACACCGAAGAGTGCCACCCGCTTGATGCCCTCCATGGGCAGTACTGCCTTGCCGTTGAACATGTCGTTTTTGAGCAACACCATGCCCTCAGTGCTCGTCTGCCGGGTCACCAGCGCATGTGCCTTGAGGTCAGGCTTGTTGCTGAACGCGTATTGGCGGAAGCGCGGTGTCTTGACAATATACTCCAGCATGCGACGCACGTTGCGATCCACATCCTTGATGTCGAGCTTGCCCTCTTTGACGGCCTTGATGATGTCCTCAGCCTGAGCCGGATAGCCCGGCATGAGCAGATCGTTGCCCGCCTGCACCTCATCGGCGACGGGCAGATCAGCGCGCTTGCCGATCCAGTCGGTCATGACAATGCCCTTGAAACCCCAGTCATCGCGGAGCACCTTGGTGAGCAGGTCGTGGTTGCCCTGAGCATAGACGCCGTTGATCTTGTTGTAGGACGACATGATCGTCCACGGCTTTGCCTCGCGCACAGCCATCTCGAAGCCACGGAGATAGAGTTCGCGCAGGGCACGCTGCGAGACACGCTCGTCGACACGCGTGCGGTCGCTCTCCTGTGAGTTGACGGCAAAATGCTTCATCGACACACCGACGCCCTGACTCTGTATGCCACGAACCATGGCTGTGCCGATCATTCCCGTGACTATGGGGTCCTCGCTGTAGTATTCGAAGTTGCGGCCACAGAGCGGATTGCGGTGGAGGTTCATACCCGGGCCGAGGATGACGTCGCAGCCATACTCCAGGGTCTCGTTGCCCTCACAGCGCCCCACCTGCTCCACGAGGTCGGTATTCCACGTGCAGGCCAGACAGGTGCCCACGGGGAAACCGGTGGCAAAGAAAGTCTGACTGGTTCCCTCGCGGTGGGCGTCGATGTGCACACCGGCAGGACCGTCGCAGACTACCGTGGCGGGAATGCCCAGCCGCGGGATGGCCACGGTGATACCGGCTGCTCCAGCTACTAATTTCTTCTGATGGCCGAGCATGGAACCCGAACCGACAAAGCCGTCGTTGCCGCCACCGACAAGCATCTGTGCCTTCTCTTCCAGGGTCATCGCCTGGAGCACCTGGTCGATGTTGTGAGCATTGAGTTGTGGGGCCTGAGCCGATGCCGCACTCGCCACGCAAAGCGACAACACCATTGTAGATAGTTTTTTATTCATAATAATAATAAGTAATGATGTATAATAATATAATATGTGTTGATCAATGCAACTTCTTGAACTGACGGATCACGCCGCTGATGATGCGAAGCGTGGAGCTGTCGCAGTCGAAAACCGAGTTGAGCCCCTGCTGCTCCTGTGCAGGGTCGTTGGTGTATGGATCCCCCACCTGCCACTGCTCATGGCGCGGCCGGGCTTCCCCACCCCATCCCCAGAAGTTGCAGCCGGCGAAGCATCCGCCCCGACGGGCATTGTCGGCCACAAGCTGGAAGACATATTTATAATAGGTGTCGCGCCCCACCGTGGGAGAGCCCGGACGGAAGCTCATGCCATCGCGCGGATAGCCAAACTCCTCCATGACAAGGGGCTTGCCCAGCCGCTGGCAGATGGCAAGATGGCGCGAGATGTAGTCCCGGGTGTTGGCACAGGCGCGCGGCAGATTCTCCACCAGCGAGTCGGCTTTTGCCCATCCCCAGTTGTAGGGCCACAGATGGACATTGCAATAGTCGATATTCTTGTCGGCACAGATGCGCTCATAGCATCCGTAGTCGCCCTCGCAGCCCCACGCGCCCTCACTGCCGATGGAGATGAGATGGTGCTTGTCGATGCTGCGGATGAGTGCCGAGGTCTGGCTGAGCCACTGCTCAAAGGCTGGGATGGCCTCCTTGGAGAAGGCACGCGGCTCGTTGCCGATCTGCCACGACATGATGGCGGGGTCGTCGACATAGCGCCGATGGGTGTAGCGGTTGGTGCGGCCAAGGATGAAGCGCACATAGTCGTAGAAGAGCTGATGGGCTTTCTCGTTGCCGGCAAACAGCTCAACAAAGTTCATAAAAGCAGGATAGCCGGCTTCGTTGGGGCGCGGTGCCTTGCCCAGCCCTGCCTGCTCGAGATAGTAGCCGTAGCCGCCGCTCCACTCCCACGAGTTGTTGAGATAGAGCACGGCGACCATCTTGCGCTTGCCCATCTGCTGAAGCAGATAGTCGAGGCCGGCGAGGATGGTATCGTTGTAGACGCCAGGAGCCTCCTGCAGCGTGGGCTCTACCTTGGTCTTCACACCACGCTGCCCGTCAGAGCCCACAAGAATACGCAAGTTGTCGATGCCCGCCGCCTTCAGCCGGTCAAGCTCACGACACAATCGCGCGCGGTCACCGCCCTGACCCGTAGAGCCAAGAATGGCACCATACCATAGATTGGTGCCAACATAATAATAAGGTTTGCCGCCGCGAAAGAACTTGCCGCCGTGGCACTGCACATATTGGGCTTGCGCCGTAAGAGGTAACAACAATAGCATGATGAGTGCCGATAACAGATGTCGCAATGTTGAATTCATGATGTCATTATTAGGTTTAGAATATTCACTTAGGCAAAGATACTGCAAATCATCGAAACCTCATTGCATTATCTTTGCAAATAATAGTATTTTGTTTGCAACTATTTCGCCCATGCCGCGCTTTCTTTGCCAACAGCATGACTTTTTTCATAGTTTTTTCTCTGCTATGAGCTATTTTAACGAATATTCATTGAGAAAACTCATTTTTTATTGCTATCTTTGTACAAAAGAATAGACCAAAGACAAAGACTGAAATGAACAAGATTCTTAAGAAAACACAATTCTCGGAAAAGGTGTTCTGCCTGGAGGTAGAGGCACCGCTCATCGCGCGCAGCTGCCGCCCCGGGCACTTCATCATCGTGCGCGTGGATAAGGACAGCGAGCGTGTGCCCTACACCATCGCAAAGTCCGACCCTCTCAAGGGCACGCTCACCCTCGTCGTGCAAGAGGTGGGACTGTCCTCAACCAAGCTATGCCAGCTCAATGTCGGCGACCAGGTGCAAGATATCGTGGGACCGCTCGGCAACGCTTCGAAGATTGAGAAACACGGCACCGTGGTTTGCGCCGGGGGAGGCATCGGCATTGCAGCGATCCTGCCCATCCTCACGGCACTCAAACAGGCCGGAAACCGCGTCGTCTCGGTGCTCGCCGGACGAACGAAGAATCTTGTCATCATGGTCGATGACGTAAAAAAATACAGTGACGAGGTCATCATCATGACCGACGACGGCTCCTACGGCGAGAAAGGCGTGGTCACCGTCGGCGTGGAAGAGGTCATCAAGCGCGAGCATGTCGACAAGGTGCTTGCCATTGGGCCTCCGGTGATGATGAAATTTACCTCGCTGCTGGCTCATAAATATGGTATACCCAACGATGTATCGCTCAACACCATCATGGTCGACGGAACCGGTATGTGCGGAGCCTGCCGTCTGACAATCGGCGGAAAGACGAAGTTTGTGTGTATCGACGGCCCAGAGTTCGACGGAGATCTCGTCGACTGGGATGAGATGATGAAGCGAATGGGGACATTCAAAGGCGTGGAAAAAGAGGAGATGGAACACTATGAGCAACACCTCCACCACGTCGATGAAACGAAACACTGTGGGGCTTGCAACACGGCTGAAACGGTAGCAACCTCGCCCAATGACGGAAAGGAACCCGTGGAAAGCCTCGTTGACCGCAACGCCCCTTGGCGTGAGGAACTAAGGAAAAAGATGACAGCTAAGGAGCGCAAGCAAATCGTGCGCGTGAGAATGCCCGAACTCGACCCCGCCTACCGCGCCACCACTCGTACCGAGGAGGTCAACAAAGGGCTGACGCTCGACATGGCCATGGGCGAGGCACGACGCTGTCTCGACTGCGGCAAACCCAGCTGCGTCGAGGGATGCCCCGTGAACATCAACATCCCCTCGTTTATCAAGAACATCGAGCGCGGACACGTCCTCGATGCTGCCCGCGTGCTGAAGATGACCTCTGCCCTGCCCGCCGTCTGCGGCCGCGTATGCCCTCAGGAGAAACAGTGCGAGAGTCAGTGCATACACCTGAAGATGAAAGAGCCCGCCGTGGCCATCGGATATCTCGAGCGCTTCGCCGCTGACTATGAGCGCGAGAGCGGACGTGGCGTGCTGCCGGAGGTGGCACCCGCCAACGGCATCAAGGTGGCTGTCGTGGGATCAGGACCCTCAGGACTCAGCTTTGCTGGCGACATGGTGAAGAAAGGCTACGAGGTCTATGTCTTCGAGGCTCTCCACGAAATCGGAGGCGTGCTGAAATATGGCATCCCAGAATTCCGACTGCCCAACCGCATCGTTGACGTGGAAATCGACAACTTGAGAAAGATGGGCGTGCACTTCCAAACCGACTGCATCGTGGGCAAAACCATCACGGTGAAAGATTTGGAAGAAAAGGGATTCCGAGGCATTTTCGTCGGTTCAGGAGCCGGACTGCCCAATTTCATGGACATCCCCGGTGAAAACTATATCAACGTGATGTCGAGCAACGAATATCTCACCCGCGTCAACCTCATGGATGCGGCTAACCCCGACACCGATACGCCTATCAACATCGGTAAAAAGGTGATCGTCGTCGGCGGCGGCAACACGGCAATGGACTCCTGCCGCACGGCTAAAAGACTCGGTGCCAACGTGACACTCGTTTACCGTCGCTCCGAGGCTGAGATGCCTGCACGACTCGAAGAGGTGAAACACGCAAAGGAAGAGGGCATCCACTTCCTCACCCTACACAACCCTAAGGAGTATCTCGCTGACGAAAACGGACGCGTGCGCGCCGCTGTGCTCGACGTCATGGAACTCGGGGAGCCCGACGCCTCCGGAAGACGACGCCCGGTACCTACCGGGAAAATTGAAACCCTCGAATGCGACCAGGTCATCGTGGCGGTAGGCGTCTCGCCCAACCCACTGGTGCCAAAGAGCATCCAAGGATTGGAACTCGGACGCAAAAATACAATCGTGGTCAACGACGAAATGAGATCGAGTCAACCCGACATCTACGCCGGAGGAGACATCGTACGCGGCGGAGCTACGGTCATACTGGCCATGGGTGACGGACGACGCGCCGCCGCCAACATGGACAAGCATCTGAAAGAAGCTAAATAGACATTCTGTTTTAATATGAAGAAAATACAGGCATGGATCCTCACGGCACTGCTCTTCGTAGCTGTGCCCGCGGGGGCTCAGAAACGAAACGCTGCGGTGAAAGGAAAGGCGGCCGCTGCGATGAGGAACAACGGAAATGGCGGAAGGCTACTCTTCAACACGCTGCTCCCCGCCACGGCGAAAGTGATGGTCATCGACAGCGTGGTCGTTGGTAAAAACGACTTCCTCAGACATATTCCTCTCAACGAGGAGGCGGGGAAACTATCCGTAAAAAGAAAAATCGGAAACAACGTATTGGCTCAATACGAAACCGAACTGGGCGACCGACGATTCTATGCCGTGGGCGACAGCACTTCTAGTGCGCTATACATGCAGACCAAGGTAGGCGGAGAATGGAGCCAGCAGTCGTCTCTTGCCGACATCAGCGACGAGGACTATCACTACCAAAACTTTCCCTTCCTCTGCGCCGACGGTGTCACGCTCTTCTTCTCGGCAACAGGACCAAACACCATAGGCGGAAGAGACATCTTCATGACTTCATACGACAGCGACAAGGATGAGTGGCTACAACCGCAAAACTACGGACTGCCCTTCAACTCCACGGCCAACGACTATCTCTTGGCTATCGATGACCTCGACACGCTCGGATGGCTTGTCACCGACAGACATCAGCACGCCGACAGCGTGTGTATCTACACCTTTGTACCCACTCAGGTGAGAAAAAACTTCACCGCTGACAACCTCTCTGCAACACAACTGGAGCACTTCGCGCAAATACACAGCATCGCTGATACATGGACCTTCGGCGACCGGAATGCTGCACTGAGAAGGCGCGACGCGATGATGGCACGCGCGACAACCACCACAACACAAAACCGAACAGCGTTTGTCCTCAACGACAACACGGTTATCACCGATGAAAAACAACTCAACTCTCCTTTGGCACGCAACCTCTTCCGGCAATGGGTGGAGCTCTGCAGCATGATCGACAACACACGAAAAAGCCTCGACGAGAAACGCAACCTCTACGCTCGAGGACAACGCGAACTCAAACAGAATATCCTCGAAAAGGAAAACAGCTTGAGACAGCAGTTGACTGACCTGCACAACGTGGCTAAAAAAATCAGAATGGCAGAAATGAAAAACAAACAATAGCTGCAAACAGTTCATGATAAAAAATACAAACTGATAACAGTAAACGTTACTGGTAAACTGTAAATGTAAACTGGCAACAGTTAGTAGACAGTCGTTATTGTATCTTTAAACCCTTGACAACCATGACAAAGACAATATTTCCTGATTCTGAGCTCGTCATCAACTCCGACGGCTCTATCTTTCATCTCCATCTCAAACCCGAGCAGCTCGCCGATAAAGTGATCCTCGTAGGCGATCCTGGACGTGTCAATCTCGTCGCCTCTCATTTCGACACAAAAGAGTGTGAGACCAGCAATCGAGAATTCCACACCATCACTGGCTACTACAAAGGAAAACGAATCACTGCACTGAGCACCGGCATCGGATGCGACAACATTGACATTGTCATGAATGAACTGGATGCGCTCGCAAACATTGACTTCTCTTCACGTACAGAAAAATCCGCACACCGAACGCTGACACTCGTCAGAGTGGGAACATGTGGCGGCTTGCAGCCAAACACTCCGACGGGAACCTACATCGCCAGCGTGAAAAGCATCGGATTCGACGGATTGCTCAACTTCTATGCCGGTCGCGACGAGGCTTCTGACCTACAACTCGAAAAGGCTTTCAAAGAGCATGTCGGATGGAACCTGAAAATGGGAAACCCATATGTGGCTACTGCTGATCCGCAGCTAATCAATACTATCGCCGCCAACGATATGGTGAAGGGCATCACCATCGCATGTGGTGGCTTCTTTGGCCCACAGGGACGACGCCTTCGCTTGCCTCTGATGGTCCCAGACCTTAATGAGAAAATTGAGAGTTTTGAATATAATGGCTTGAAAGTTAATAACTTCGAAATGGAATCCTCTGCCCTCGCCGGACTCGCTACCCTCATGGGACACAAGGCGATGACCTGCTGTATGGTGATAGCCAACCGACGGGCTAAGAAGATGGAGACAAACTATAAGGGCGATATTGATGGACTCATCACTTTGGTCCTCGATAGAATTTAACAAAATATATGCAGAATTCCTATTCAGATACTATTTGCGCACTTGCAACTCCTACCGGTGGGGCTATTGCGGTGGTTCGTGTCAGCGGACCACAGGCTTTGGCCATCACCGCAAAGATTTTTCATCCGGCGTCACACAATTCCTTGATCGACGCAAAAGCCAACAGCCTCCATTATGGCACAATCCTGCCCTCGTCTGACTCTCATCCTGATTCTGAGAAAAGCAACCTGGACGAGAAAAATCAGGACGTTATCGACGATGTGGTTGTCTCCGTCTGGAGGGCTCCGCATTCTTATACCGGAGAGGATGCCGTAGAAATCAGCTGCCACGGCAGCGCATATATTGTACGGAATATCCTACAGGAACTCATCCGTTCAGGATGCCGCCAAGCTCGAAGAGGAGAGTTTACATTACGCGCTTTCCTTAATGGAAAGATGGATTTGAGCCAGGCTGAGGCTGTCGCTGACCTTATAGCCGCTGACAACAAAGCATCGCACGATATGGCCATGAGCCAGTTGAAAGGACATTTCAGTTCTGAACTCGCAAGACTTCGCGAACAGCTCCTGAAACTCACTTCCTTGCTGGAACTGGAACTCGACTTCTCGGACCATGAAGATCTCGAATTTGCTGACCGGAAGAAACTTTATGACCTTGCGCAAAAAATTAACAATAAAATCGCGACGCTGGCCAAAAGTTTTGAGACGGGACAAGCCTTGAAAAAGGGTATTCCCGTGGCTATTGTTGGAAAGACAAACGTCGGTAAGTCCACATTGCTCAATCAACTGCTGAATGAAGACAAAGCGATTGTTAGTGATATTGATGGCACTACACGCGACACAATTGATGGCACCATAGACATCAATGGCGTTACCTTCCGATTCATTGATACTGCCGGGATCCGGCAGACTGATGATAAAGTCGAAAAAATAGGAATCAAACGGGCGTATGAGCAGATCAACAAGGCCACTGTCATCCTTTGGGTGATAGACTCACGGCCATCTGAGGATGAGATAAAAGACTTATCTTTACATCTTGGTTATGATGTCCGTCTGCACTCTGCTGAGAATGCTTCAGACAAAGCCCTCATCGTGGTCCACAACAAAGCCGATCTCTCTCCTACTCCACTCTTCGAAGGTGAGGTCGCTATTAGCGCAAAGAAAGGCTCCCATATCAGCCTTCTCAAAGAGGTTATCTTTGGAAAAGCGAAGATTCCCGACATTTCCGAAGATACGGTTATTGTCTCCAACACCCGGCACTATGAAGCCCTGCTCCGCGCTCACGCCGATATCACTCGTGTCATAGAAGGTATGTCCACAGGCCTCAGCTCTGATCTCGTCGCCGAAGATCTCCGCCAATGTCTTGACAACCTCGCTGAAATCACGGGCGGAAAAATAACAACCGAAGAGACGCTTGGCAACATCTTCCAGCACTTCTGCATCGGAAAGTGATTGATTGCTAAGAAAATACAAGGAAAAGATAAAATAACGCCGTAAAACACTGATTAATAGGTTCTTAAAAATCTATAACGGTTAGCTTTATTTTTTCGTTTTATCTCTTGTTATCAAAAAGAAATGCCTATTTTTGTCCCCAGTTTGTCCCCCGTGGGACAAAATTGGGGCGAGGGACAAGAAATCAACCTGATTTAAGTTTTGATAACATTTGTATAACTCATCAAATAAAGAAGACTGATTATGGCAACAAAAAGAACCACTAAGACTAAGACCGCCAGTGGCATCAACAAGGAGCCTGTCCGCTTACGCGAGAAAGTGCTTGCCAATGGCAACATCAGCCTGTACTTGGATGTCTATCGCAATGGCAGACGAAAGAAAGAGTACCTGAAGTTGTACCTTGTGCCCGAGAAGACGAAGAAGGACAAGGAACTCAACATGCAGACGCTGGCCACAGCGCAAGCCATCAAGGGAAAAAGACAGATAGAGCTCCAAAACGGCGAGTATTCCTTCACGAGACGGTTTGCCGAGAGCACTCCCTTCCTCGGTTATTTCCGTCAGATGTGCCAGAATAGGTTCAATGCCACGGAGTCGAAAGGTAATTGGGGCAATTGGCACAGCTGTCTCAAATACCTGGAACACTATTGTGACGAGGCAACGACGTTCAAGGAAATCGACAAGGAATGGATAGAGGGGTTTAAGGATTACCTTGACGTTGTGGAACGGGAGACCTACAAGCGGACGCGCAACAAGGACAACGGCCTCTTCCGTGGCTTGTCACAGAACTCGAAGGTGTCCTACTTCAATAAACTGCGAGCTTGCATCAACCAGGCTTACGAGGAACGAATCATTCCCATCAATCCACTGAGAGGCGTACAAGGCTTCAAGGCAGAAGATGTGGAGCGTGTGTACCTCACCATGGACGAACTGAAGGCTCTGACACGTACTCCGTGCAAGTATGAATGGATGCGTGCAGCCTTTCTCTTTTCGTGCCTTACCGGCCTACGCAAGAGCGACATAGAGAAGTTGACGTGGGGAGAAATCCACAAGTTCGAGAACTACCACCGTATTATCTTCAAGCAGAAAAAGACAGGATGCCAAGAATATCTTGACATCAACGCCCAGGCGTATGACCTTCTCGGCAATCCTGGTGACGAGGATGAAAAGGTCTTCTCAGGCTTCTCCTACTCTTCGCAGACACTGCTGGAGCTGAAACGCTGGTGCATTGCTGCTGGCATCCACAAGGATGTGACCTTCCATTCCGGCCGTCATACGTTTGCCGTGATGATGCTCACGCTCGGTGCAGACATCTACACCGTCTCGAAGCTTCTTGGACACCGGTACCTTTCCACTACGGAGATTTACGCCAAGGTGGTAGACAAAAAGAAACAGAATGCCATCGACCTGATCCCAAAACTGAAAGACGATGAAGCCAAGGCAGAAAGTAGTCTATGACATTGCGTGCATCAACAAGGTGATGAAAGAGCTGGCCTGCTGCTCTGCGCTCAGGCCAGGCTCTTACTATCCCATGCTGGATGATGAGCTTGCCAGCCTCGGCGAGTGGACTGCAGAGGTCTATGCCTATATAAAGGAGGATGATTCCGCTATAGTAGGCCAACTGGTAGAGCTGATGTATGATTATCCTGAGTTGCGGCAATACCAGGAGCGTCACCGTAGCGTGATGCCCCTCAATGTGTCCTCTTCCATTTCCAAGGCTGTTGTCCTGCTCCCTACGCTCCGCCGCTTCATCAGCAACCGGAAGCGCAAGGAAAAAGGGCAGTACTTATTCCTTGCAGACGGGTTGGCCAATGAGAAAGCTGCTGCCTTTCTCCAAAGGGCGGTTGACGCAAAGCTGTTGACCAATAGGTATCAGCCCACGCGCAAGACCAGCCTTACCGAGCTGAAGGCAATCGCCTATGCCGTCGGCACGCTCATGCACTTGTCTCCTCGTAAGAAATGGGTGCTCTTTGAGCAGCAATGGTCATGTTCGGACGGAAATATCCGTCATGCCTATATTCCACGTGAGAGGATGGAAAAAATCAACAACGTCATCCGTCTTTACCCGGACGTTGACTTCAAGCCCTTGTTGGAACCTGAGAACCGATATTTGTATTATTCTTGCAAAACTACTCAAAAAAGCAAAGAATACTTATATTTTGTACTGAAAAACGGAGAATATATAAGCAAAACCACTTCCTTTCAGCAATTTTGTCGTATCTTTGCAAGTAACACAAGACGCAAGCCTATACAGTGGATTGCCATGCAATGCCTTTTGGGCTACTTGGTTTACCATGCATTCAAACGTCCCAACGACAAACTGTGGTTGACAACCAGTGAGTGCTTCTCCGTGAATGGAAAGAAACCTAATGCATGTACTCTAAAATCCCATACTGGCAAAATTATAAGAGACGAAACTATACTTGACAAAAAACTGTTGGACATTGCTAAAACATTCAAGGAATTATCTGAATCAGATTGACGATATTCCTCCCCCATGGCACGCAGCTGTGGGGTATGTTTAATTTTTTTATAAATGGATAATGAAGATGAAAAGAGAAGTCTTCTTCGGAACACCTCCAGAATGCAATGCCCGTCCTTATTGCGGTAAGGACGGGTTGATGCTATTCCTGGAACACTTGCACCATCATTATTATTATGAGGTCATTGTCAAGAACCACAGTTATGACCTCTTCGTCGAACAATTCCTCTCCAGTCACAAGCATCTTGATGCAACTGACGCAACCTGCAAGAACGAGCATGCGAGGAACTTGAACTCCATCAGCTTCCTTCTGAAAAGGCGAAGGGACCTTGTCGGCAAGTATCTGTCCACCAGTAATTCTCGCGACGACTACGACAACCTCTGGACTGAGCTGAAAACCGAAGCTCCTGAAACCGAAGTCTACAAACGACCATTCTTTGGCCAGCCTTCCATGGATGACAGAAATGATGTAACCGCACTAACCGTAAGCAACCCTTTTGAATGCCATTTGTCAAATGATGCTTTTGGCATCATTGCCGAGGGGCTCAACATCGCAAAGGTATTCATGAGGCCTGTCAATCCTTGTACTCTGGCTCAGTTGTTTGGCGGTACTCTTCAGCTGCCTTTGGTCGTGCAGAACACAAGGCGGCTCTCCTATTTCTTCCATCTCCTGAGACGGGAGAACTACATCTGCCGCAACTGGCAAAAGGTCATCGAGGACACAAGGATGTTCTACAAACGAGATGGAATCACACCGTTGACGGCCAAGGACATCTCGCCGGCATTGTATTCCGTAACATGCGAAAAAGAAAAAGCGCCTTTTCAAAATGTCATGGAGGGCATCGTGAAACGAATCAAGAAATACTATCTGTTCAACTAAAAAGTTAACATCTGACAATAAAAGGTTAGTATTAACATTCATAATGAAGTTGATACTAACCCTTTTTCTCTAATTTATCATTCTCTGCTTCTATCTTTGCAATCGATAAAATATTAATCACACCAAAAATTAAGCAAAGAAAGAAGATGAACAAACAAGTCCTCTCTACCATGCAAGTTCTGGCGGAAGCCCAGGAAATGTTCGAAAGTGAGAAAGTCGGCACGATGCTGAAGAAGATAGACCGGTTCGAGCAGTTCTTAGTGAAGTTCGACGGTCTTGAGAAACTCATCGAAAGCTACCAGCACCTTGAGAAGCTGCTTTATACGTCAAAGGAATTCCTTTGTGTGGAAGAGGCTGCCAACTATCTTGGCTTTTCGAAGAGCCGAATGTACAAGATGGCGGAAAAGCGCGAGGTCCCTTCATACAAACCAAACGGGAAGAATGTCTTTTTCGCACGCGAGGAACTGAATGACTGGGTCCGCTCGACACGCGTCTCATCTACCGAGGAAATAGAGAGACAGGCTGAAATTGCAGCTAACGCCTATATGTTGAACCGCAAGTCGAATTGAGGATGGATATGAAGCCGGAATTCTTCAATGTGGTTGAGAATATCACCTCAGACAACATCCAAGAGATTCTTCAATACGTCAGACTGAACGTGACCGAGAAATACCCATTCCCGCCCCAGATCGTGAAAGTGAAAGGCACGACCATCGCCACTGTCGGAAACTTCAGTGCCTCTACGGGAAAGCCCAAGAGCAAGAAGACCTTCAATGTCTCTGCCATTGTCGCCTCTGCACTGTCTGGTAAGGAAGTGCTCTGCTACACCACCTGCCTTCCTGCTGAGAAGAAGCGCATACTGTATGTTGACACGGAGCAGAGCCGTCCGCATTGCCACAAGGTGCTGCAACGCATCCTTCGGTTGGCCGGTTTGCCAGTTGACAGCGAGTGTGAGGACATCGACTTCCTTGTACTGAGGGAGTTCTCTCCCGTACAGCGCAGGACGATCATAGACTGTACCCTTGCCAAGCGGAGTGACTACGGACTGGTCGTGATAGACGGCATCCGTGACCTGTTGCGCGACATCAACAGTCCGAGCGAGTCGCTGGATGTCATCAACGACTTGATGAGGTGGTCAAGCTTTTACAACCTGCACATCCATACTGTCCTCCACCTGAACAAAGCCGACGACAACACAAGAGGGCATATCGGCACGGAGCTGAACAACAAGGCCGAGACCATCCTGCAAATCACTAAGAAGATAGACAATGAGAAGATGAGTGAGGTGAAGGCCATGCACATCCGTGACCAGGAGTTCACGCCGTTTGCCTTCGAGATAGGCGACGACTCGCTGCCCCACCTCATTGAGAACTACCAGGCGCAAAAGTCGGCTTCCAAATACTTGTCCTATAAGCAACTTTCCGAAGAGCAGCACCGAGAGGCATTGGAGGCAGCGTTCAAGGAGGCCAGTCAGATGTCTTACGCACAACTCGTAGAGGCAGTCAGAAAGGGGTATGAGAGTATTGGCTATCAGCGTGGACGGAACACCATCATCAATATTATCAAGTTCTTGCAAAACAGCGGAGCCATTGTTAAGACCGACCGTGACTACAGCTACAACCCAGACTTCCACATCAAGGGGAATAGTGGTTTGGTTTAGTCCGCGGGTATATAAGAATAAATCAATGTAAACCAATAACAATACGTTTATGAACATCGACCAAGCAACCCGTCTCAGCATCGTGGAGTTTCTCTCATGGCTGGGGCATCGCCCTGTCACCCAGAAGGGCAGAAAATTCTGGTATGTGTCTCCTTTCCGTAATGAGACAAAGCCATCGTTCAAGGTGAACATGGAAATTAACATGTGGTATGACTTTGGTGAAGGCGCGGGCGGCGGCATCATCTCGCTCGCCAAAAGAGTGTACAACACCAACGACGTGTCCATGGTGCTGCGTCGACTTCAGGACAAGGCACCTTCCACCATCGTGTACTTTTCTCGCCCAGCCCAGCCGCGTGAGCCTCAGTGTACGATGAAAAACGTCGTCAAGAAGCCATTGGAGAGCCAGGCTCTCCTCGACTATGCCCGTCGTCGCGGCATTTCATCCGAAGTGGCCAAATGCTATTGCAAGGAGATCAGCTACGAGATATACGGACGGCGTTACTTCACGATTGCTTTCCCCAACAGCTCCGGCGGCTATGAGCTTCGCAACCCGTACTTTAAGGGATGCATGGGGCGAAAGGACATCACCGTCCTCGAAGGTGAAAAGGTCGCTGAACTGAACACCTCCTGCTGCCACGTCTTTGAGGGCTTCTTCGACTTCCTCTCCTTCCGTGTCCTGCAAGCTATGGGCAAGCTGCGGCTGCCAGCCTATGGCTCGACGCACTATATCATTCTCAACTCTGTCAACAATCTCGGAAAGGCACTGAGGGAAATGACACATGTAGAGCGCATCTTCACCTACCTCGACAACGACCAGGCAGGACGGAAAGCGACGGAGACCATACTCGGCCTCTATGCACCTCGCACCGTTGACCTCTCCTTTATGTTTGAGGGGCACAACGACCTGAACGACTATCTGCTCCATCTCAAAGCAGATGCCAAGAAACAATAGATTTCATACGATGACTATAAGTTAAACAACAGGAGGGACACTCCGTGATGGAATGCCCCTCCTACAATCTCAAGACAAAAACATGAACAGGTTAATTCCGACATACCCTTTCCCTGCGAGGAAATATACTCCGGTATATCTTCCCACCCAACCAATGGAGGAAGAAGCCCAATGCCGTGACAATAGACATCAGGAGGAAACCGATAATCTTCAGTACGAGAATGACAGCACCAAGTATCACAGAGATGATAAGGCCGTAGAGGAAGATGAGTGCGAACATGATGAATTCTGTTTAAGGGTGAATGATGATGTTTGTAATCTCCTTATTTTTATGCAAATATACGAATAATATTTGAATTACACAAGTATTCGACCATCTATTTTCAATAAATATGCAATAATATTCAATCTGTCACAACAACACAAACACAATTTTTATGACTACATATACTGCTCCAAATCTTCAAAAAGCAATCCTAACTTTCAACGTCTTCTTCAGAGAGGACACCACCACGCAGTCGTTTCTGCCCAGCATCATTTCTAAGTCACCAGAGCACTGGGCTCTTTTCCGCAACGTCTTTTCAGAGCAGAAGGACTGCAAGCTCACCATTGTTGACAAGTCCATCGAGACCCCTTTCCACTGCTTGTTGGTAGCATTGTTCTGCAAGCAGTTGGAAGAGGAACTTCAAGTCGGAATGGAGAACATTACGTTGATCCTGTCGCCATTGCACAAAGAGCATGCTCCTCGTAATGAACATGCAGGGAAAGATGTAACCGCTAACATGCCTTTCGACACTACCGACCATCGTAACGACTTCCTGCAAGAGTGCTTCGCCAAGGTCGCATGCCGAAAAGTTAAGATTGCGACGAAACGCAACCCGATACTTTGCAGGGACATCAAAATCACTTCGGGCGATTACATCCTCTACCTCCGCTTTGAGGGAGGGGTTGCAAATGGATGGATGGTGGATGATGCCTATGTGGCAAGTCAGACACCTAAAGAACTCCTGTCTTTCGCTTCCAGTAACGTGAAATGCAAGAACATCTTCACGCACGGCTATAGCCAGAACGGGGTGTTCATTAATGTAGATTTCTTGACAAAATATCATGCGCATAATCTGTAAGACAATACCATGAGGCTTGGGAATGCACGGTGATTGCCCTGTGAACCCCGAGCCTCTAACTCTGACCGATTGATTAGTATAATCATGTGATGACACTTTGCATGGTTATCACAAGATAAGACTTTGCACAATTATCATTGTTATCACATGCAAAGTGTTGGCATATTTATCACGTGCTTAGTGTTTGCACATTTATCACGTGATTAGACTTTGCACATTTATCACGTGCTCAGTGTTTGCACAGTTATCATGTGCTCATACTTTGCAGAGTTATCACAGTTATCACGTGATAAGACTGAGCAGACTTATCACATGATTACACTAAGCACATGATAAGACTTTGCAATCGCATAGTTCGAGCCAGGAAAATACTGAGTCTGCGGAAAAACGAGAATAGCTGACTTTGCAGGCAAAACGGCATATCCGTTTGAGGAACATGACCATATTATTTGTAAATTGAAGCACATCTACATGAACAACGACACTTATCTACTTGAAAATCGGCATTTACGCCCTGTTGATCGGCTTTACCACCGCTACGGCAGTCAATTGGGAGTAGCAAGTTGTGACTTTGTGTCCACAACACCGGCTAAGGCCGATGTTGCGTCAAAAGTCTCACTTGCCTGCTGGAGCAGGGGGAAAATGAGGTCGCAACTCCCAATTTTATCATTTGAAATCCAATCATCATGAAAGAAGGAAGAACTATCATCTTTAAATTCAGACTGACACAGGAGGAGCTGCAGCTCTTCCAAAAGAAAGCAGGAAACTATGGCGGAAACGCCAGTGCTATGGTGCGGGATGCCGTCCGGCTCTTGGACGACAAGGGCGTGAGAGGACAAGTCAATTCAATGAACACACTGATTTCTTTTTACAAAACTTTTCAACAGCAGCTTTCCTGGTTGGGCGGCAACTTCAACCAAAGTATGCACCGTGCCAACGAGCTGGCCATCGCCGGTGAATTGTCGCCCGACTATTTCTCGAACGTCTTATTACCAAAAACAAAGGAGGCTATCTCCATCATTCGACAGCTGAAAGCCGAACTTGACAAAGTCCACGCGCAAATTGAAAACAAACGATGATCATCACCATTCTCCCATCATCCACTACTTTCCACGCCATCGCCTATAACGAGAAAAAGGTCGAGAAAGGACAGGCATCGCTTATAGAGGCAGAGAACATTGGACTCCGGCCGGAAGCTTATACTGCTGACAATCTTCGTGGGTATTTCGAGTTGTACTCTGCCCGTAACACCCGAATACAGAACACCCAGTTCCATGTGGCTGTCAGCTGCAAGGGAAATGAATACTCATATGAGCAGCTGCTTGACATCGCTCATCGCTACCTCAAGGAAATGGGTTATGCGGAGGAAGGGCAACCGCTTTTGGCCTATGCCCATCGTGACACACCGAACAATCATATCCATATCATCACCAGCCGCGTCGCACCGGATGGTCATCGCATATCCGACAAGTTTGAGAAAAGGCGTAGCCGTGAAGTGTGTGAGCGTATCATGCAGGAATATCACTCACAGCAAGCAGGACAGATCATAGATGGTCAGCAGTCAACGTCCGAAACCGCCAACACCGAAGTCTGGAACGAGGCTCTTTCTTACCGTTATACTTCCAAGGCTCAGTTCTACGCCATCCTTGAAAGCATGGGCTATGACTGTAAGGAAGATGAGCAGGATTATTCCGTCAGCTTCTATAAGAACAGCACGTGTCAAGGAAAGCTGTCACTCCAAGAGATTCTTCGTCATGCTAATAAAGAGAACCGCCCCGACAACAGACGACGCCAACAGCTGCGTGCCATCCTGCAAAAGTATCGCAACCTGTCTGCCAACAAGGAAGAACTTGCAGCTCACATGAAACGCAAGTTCGGCATCAGTCTGGTGTTTGTAGGCAAGCCCGACACGCCTTACGGTTACATTGTTGTCGACCACAAGAACAAGACCGTCTATAAAGGTGGAGAGTTTCTAAGCATCAAAGAGCTGCTCCAGTTCGAGGATGCAGCCACTCGCTTTGCCAAGATTGAGCAGACTATCGACGACCTGCTTGCCGACAACCCGAAGCTTACAACAGCAGACATCAACCGCGTCCTTTATCGCCAATTTGGTACGCGCATTCATCGAGGAACGGTTTCATGGAACGGAGATACCATCAACCTGCGAGAGTCTGTTGTTCGTCAGCTCCATGACAACTACTTGGAGTCAAGAGGCATTGTCAAACACGTTAGCACTCATCAGCCAAAGGCAGAGAAGCCACGGCATTCATCTCTCCCAGGTTCTAATCCTAATATCAGTAATATGATGGACAGCCAGGCTGGATCTAAGGATGCTAATCGTGAAAATGAAGTCGGACACGGCATGAACGTGAATGATGTGGACGACGAGCAGAGTCAGCAGGCTAAGTGGCGGCGATAGACGGTTAGAACAACCTGGGCTCTTTGTCGAGGTAGCTTTCCTGATGCAGAGGGACAATCTTGTCAGTGTGCAATAGATGACCTATCATCAAGGGAGAATGTGGGTCGTGAAGAGCGTAATTCTCCTTTGCCTTCACATGGTCGTAGTTGGCATAGCAGTACCGGCAACCGTTGATGCAGGTGTTGTAGTCGCCAAGTCCACGACTCTCCATGCACCTGCAGCCGGGACGGTTGCCTTTCTCAGCTACCTTCTTGAAGTGAAGGCTAAGTGAATGCTCGTAGATTGCCCGTGTCATGCAGCCACTGTTATGGATGCCGTATTGCTCATAACTCTCCTCCGTACCACATGTCTGAATATACAAATGGTGCTTGGCGGCAATCTCGCCCAATCCCTTTGCAATCATGTCTTTCTGTTGTTCCGAAATCGGCAGCAGTTCCGGCATGTGCAACTTCTTATACCACACTACAAAACTGAAAAGGCAGCGGTCAACGTATGGCGCAAGCCGCCTGGCCATATTGTCGAAAGTCTCGAAATGCCGTTCAATGGCGTATTTAGCGGTCAGCAGCACTGGGTCATACCGCCAAATGATTTTCTCTTTGCCGACCTGAGCCGACAGTTCTTTCAGGGTCTCGATACTCTCGTCAATGCCGGGTACGTCTGGCTCTATGTCCTTCCCATAGGCGGTAATGGTGTAGTGGAAGTGGCAGTTGAACCGGCCGGTAATCTCATGCAGCCGTGGCATAATCGGACGATAGTTCTTGCTGCAGAACTCTACCACGTCAATGGTTTCCGGCGAAAGTTCTGTCCGGTTAACCACATCATGGTAGAATGGATTACGGCTAAAGGCATAGCCTTCCCATAAGTGGTTCAACAGCCACTCCGAGAAATTATTCACCATATCAGTCCGTCCTCCAGTATTGAGTATCATGCTTACAATGCAAATTTCTTTCTGTGATTGATAATGGCATCCATATTCTCCAACGACCAATCTACAAGTTGGTTGAGAAGAGGGATGAGCGACAACCCGCGCTTCGTCAGTTCATATTCCACGCGAGATGGCACTTCCGGATAGATAGTTCGCTTGATAAGATCATCAGCTTCCAATTCACGCAGTGTCGATGTCAGCATCTTTTGCGACACATCGGGTATCGCCTTACAGAGATCGCGGAAGCGCATGGGCTGCGAACTGCTTTATAGGGTCAACAGTACCAGCAACGACCAGAGGTTACCAATCCTTGAAAGCACATTTCTAATCGGGTAGCTTGAGAACAGTGGATCTACAACTTGTTTTCTAATTATATCATGTACATTTTATACGCAACAACCGCCACGGACTCGTAACAAGCCCATGACGGTATAGTGTTTGAAAGTAGAGTGTCAAGTTTTTGACTACAAATCATTATATGAATATCCGCAATCATCCAAATCAGTAGATTCTATGCTTGAAACTCGTCCTATAAGTGCATGCGCAAAGTTCAAGCCTGTCGAACAGGTGAAATCCGAAATATCTTCGGTTGAACTTATAGCAGAACTCATTGAGATAGAGCTGCAGGAAATCTGCTTTGACATCGTGATACGTGTTAAGGATACTCCTCTTTACATTGCTTATGGATATGTGTACCCATGGAAGCACCTTGCCGATCATGGTCTTGTCCTTCATCTCATATGCTTTATGCTTAGCGACAATTTTGTTCGCTGTAAGTGCCGCGTAAGACTTCGTGGCATCTGTGGTGGCATCAGCTCCGGCATCTATGAAATTCTTTATTCTGTCTTCCTCCGTAGCCGCCTTCAAGTCCGGTATGACTTCCATCTTGATATGACCGACCCGTTCCCGGTGCTGTACTTCTTCATTGGTGTGTTTGTAGGAACAGAACGTTCCGCCGTGACAAGCACGGCCGTCTTCCGTTGGCTCCCATGTCCACGCTTGAGAGGAAGTCATTTTTCACTCTCAGGCGTCTCCGTGGAGAAGAATCCTTCATCAAGTTCCACCTGGTCAAACAGCTTGTAGAGGCTGTCACGCTTGCCCATCACGTCACGCAGCTTATGCAGCATTTCCCAGACGGGTTGGTAGCGTTCCCTTCCAAGCTGGCGCTGTACCTCCAAGGCGGATATGGCCCGCTTCGTACTTACTATCAGAAACATTGCCACGAACCAATCGAAAATTGGCAGTTTACAGCCTTGCATCACTGTGCCGGAACGGAGGGTAACCTCATGACCGCAATCCATACATGTCCAAGACTTATGGCTCGGATTCCAACTGAGGTGCAAGCCGCCACATTCCGGACAATAAAGAGTATGGCATTCACGAAATTCCCTGAGAGCGTGCTCACAGGCTTCCTCGTCAGGATAAACTTCATAGAAATCAGTCAAGTTCATAATCATTCCTTTCCAATAGTCAAATATAAGCCCACAATTTTTATACCAAGGATTGTCCAGGCAGTGTAAACTTTGCTAATTTGGATGATTGCGGATATTCATTAATCATTAAGCTTTTCGGAGGATATCCCTTCGTTCCATTGCTGGATTTCCGTATAGGTTTAAGTCTTTCCACTCCCTCAAATCCTTGTAATGCACATTTTCCATAGCGGCCTTGAAGTCAAACTCCAAACGCTTTTGTCTCGAAGTGAACAGCATAGCCAGAGGCAAGATCAGCACATGCTTTGTAATGCCGCATAATTTGTCTGGCGATTTGGTTGCCTTGAACGTTCCGAAACACGACTCTATTATGTCTGAAGATATTATATGCAAGTCTTTATCTGTTTTCAGAACTTTGCATTCGTCACGCAAGTACTCGTACATGTCTATGCCCGTCATTCTCATTCTGTGCGTGGCACCATTTGCAGTGACAAGGGTTCTCGCAATGTACCATTGAAGAAAATATGCCAAGTTCTTGCTCAATCCATCCTGCTTGCACCTTTTCTCTACATATGCCATGCACTCAATGACCGCGTCCAACTCCGTAATAAGGCTCTCGTATTCTTTCGCGAACTTGCATGCTTCCTTTCCTTCCGATGTTAGCGTGTCGTACTTGCCAACCGTGTTCTTTGCCCATCCAATCCACTGGGAACAGTTCATAAACCTTGCAATCGCCCTTTGCTTTGGTGGCAGGAATATGGCCTTGTTCGTCAAGTGGTATTTCAGTCTGTTCTTCTCCATTATTTCTGTAAGTTTCTTGAAGTTAATGCAGTTACCGTAGTGCTTCTTCAGTATCACTCCAAAAGTGTGGCTGATGTCACGGTGGTGCGTTATGCCCAATTGCCGGCATGCACCGCACAAGTTATATCCGTTGTCGGTGACGGAGTATTTAGGGCCATTCCCTATGCGCTTGTGCGTCTTGTCCATTTGTTGCTTTGTCGCTTCTGTGTTCCATGAGGGGCTGACTGTCATACTCACTATACTTACATCGGATTGCTTCAACGGCCTGCCGGGGTGTTTGGCAGGAGCAGCAAGCTCCAACAGCACTTCTGCTTGCCTACAGATATGCTCTCATCCACAATGCTTACATACTCTTCGTTCTTGAACAGGTCTTTTGCCCCGGTGCATACATCCAGACCCGCTTTCTCACACCAATCCTCTATCGTTTGGTGGCTGGGAGTCTCATCGAACAGCTCCCCATGGAAAGATTCGTTGACGATATCTAGGATTGACCTTATGGAGCGGACACCAGAGACCTTGACCCTTGTCCTCAGGCGGGTAGCGAGGCTGACTACGAATTACTTGAACTTGAATCCCCTAATAGTTCTGAAAGTAATCTGCTTTGGCTCCTTGTCAGAGTTACCGTCTTGTCTTTTTTTATTGTTCTCACGTTGTAAGTTCTTTATCTGCTTTTTGTCAGCCTTACGTCCTGCTTTCAATTTTGCAATCTCCTTTTCCCGAGCTTCCAACTTACGCTGAAGCTTAGCTATTAGCTTATTATTTTCACCTCTCTTAACAGTCATTATCTTTATGGATTAACATTATAATTATTCAGTAAAGTTACTGATTTCCAACGAAATATGCAAATATATTATGTTAAGCCCCTTTTTCTTCTCAGAGTTCATCGTAAGCGTCTCGGCATTACCGTATTTCAGCCTCGCTTAAAAGTCCGTACCTTTGCGCGCACAAATTATTATGAGTATGGTAAGCAAAGACAAGTACAAGAGTCTGCTTGAACGATACAAGCAGGCTCTTATCAAGAATCCCAAGCTGAACCTATCGGCTTATTGCCGGTTAAACGACGTCAGTGTCTCAGGCATGCATCATTACATTGAGGATATCGGCCAATCGGTCAAGTCCATCCGTGATGCTGTTCTGAAAGCTACTGAGCATCAGAATTGCGAAGTGTTTGTACCATTTACGGCAGACAGCCCACATTCCGACGTCGACCGTGCGGACGTCACAATCCAACTACCCAACGGAACTTTGGTGTCGGTTTCCCGTTGTGATGCCGGCATCATCACGGCAGTGTTGAACGCATTAAAGTAACTGCTATGTTCGGACTTTCAGAATCAACAGTGTATTACATGTGCCAACATCCGGTGGACATGCGCAAGGGTATCAACGGGCTGTACAAACTCGTGCGCTCAGAGATGAAGATGTCGCCCCTTACGGGCAGCGTTTTCATCTTTTATGGCAAGAACCATCAGAGCGTCAAGCTGCTTCGCTGGGACACTGATGGCTTTGTCCTTTACCAGAAACGCCTTGAGAAAGGCACCTTCGAGATACCCAAGTTCGACGAGGCCGCTGGGGGCTACAGAATGCCCTGGAAGACGTTTTCTCTGATCATGCAGGGTGTTTCGCTCCGGTCTGCGAGATACCGAAAGAGATTTAAGATTGAAGTTTAGAGTAGATATAACTATTTGATATACAGTAAAATAATCTGCAAAATAATCGCCAAAATATGCTTGATTGTCAGATAAATTTAGTACCTTTGTACTATGATAAAGGACGAAATCATAGCATCTTTGCTGGACCGGCTGAAGGACACCAACAGCCAAGTGTCTGCTCTTACAGGGCGGGTAAACGAGCTGTTGGCCAAGGTCGCCGAACTTACCGCCATCATCAAAGCCCTGCAGGAGGAGAAAGGCGCAAAGGAGAAGACTCTCAGGAAGGCCAACAACACCATCAAGGGCCTTGGGAAGCTCCTCGAAAAGGAAAACGAGCAACAGGTGGAGAAGCCGCAGCTTACAGATGAGGAAAAGAAAGTCCTTGACGAGGCCAGGAGCATCCGCCGGAAGGCCCGTGGCAACAACGGCGCCAAGAGAGACGTCCATGAGGAGTGCGAGGTGGAATACAAGGATGTTTATCCGGACGCCCCGTCCTTCGACAAGCTCAAGGCGCATCCGCTGGAAAAGATGAAGGGGGACGGCACGCCGGACTATCAGACCTGTACGAGATACGTCTATGTACCGGGCCACTTCAAGAAAGTAATCTACAGGCTGCACCGCTTCACGCAGGACGGCAAGGTGTTTGAGCCAAAGACCCCACCGGCTGTATTTATGAACTCCAATTACACCTCGTCCTTTGTCGCCGGACTTCTTCAGTTGCGCTATATGTACGCCATGCCGGTGGAGCGGATCATCCATTATTTTGAAGACTAGGGCTTCAACCTGAAGAAGCCGACAGCCGGCTTTCTTTTGGGCAGGGCGGCGGAGACGTTGGAAAACTTCTACAAGGCCATACGCAAGGCGGTGCTCAGCGACGACTACATCGCTTCGGACGAGACCTACTTCAAGATACTTGTCCCGGAGAAGAACTCCAAGGGGAAGGGAGTGAAGAAAGGCTACTTCTGGGTCATCGTGGGCCAGAAGAGCGGACTGCTGTATGCCGTCTACCGAGACGGCTCGCGCGCCGGAGATGTCATCTACGATGAGCTTCACGACTACCACGGCACCATGCACAGCGATGCGGCAAGCTTCTACAGAAAGATACAGGGCGATGATTTCCCAAATATAACAAGGATAGCCTGTCTGCAGCACATCAAGAGGAAGTTCATTGTGACAATAGCGCGCATATGGTACCGGCTGTAGCGCTCTAAATGGTACCGGCAAAAGCGCGAAGCAAAAATGGTTTTACCGGATTGAAAAACATTTGGCTACAGGCCTTATTTTTACTTTTGCAAAAGTAATGATTTTTTCTTCATCTGGCGCAGACTTTCACCTTGAAGTTGGATAATGTTAGCATTATTTATGATTCTATCCATAATGGCGTCAGCCAGGGTCGGTTCTGCGATATAATCATACCACTTATCGATTGGCAGTTGAGAGGCTATGATGACGGACTTCTTCTCATATCTGTCCTCTAGGATTTGCAGCAAAGCCAGCCTTGCATTGGCTGTCATGGGAGCCAGTCCAAAATCATCAAGGATTAGAAGGTCGTCCCGGTTAAGATGATTGAGGAGCTTGATGAAGGATCCATCGCTTTTAGCTATTGAGATTTGCTCTATGAACCTGTTCATGTTGTAATACTCTGTTCTAAGTCCCAGACAGCATGCCTGTCTCCCCAGAGCATTGACGAGAAAGGACTTTCCGCATCCGGTCAGGCCAGTAACCAACAGATTCTCAGCTCTACGGACGAAGTTGCAGTCGCTGTATTCTGCCAGCTGAGCCTCCGTGAGGTTTCTGGCCGTGGAACAGATAACGTCCTCTATGACAGCATTGTTATAACGAAGTTTGCTGGTCCTGAGATACATGGCCGTTTTCTTCTCCTGACGGTACTGCCGCTCCGCGTCAATCATCTTTGCGACAGTCATCTCCCGACCGGGCCTTTTCTGCTCAGGCAATGTAATGATACTGTTGAACTCTACCGCCATACCGTGCAGCTTGAGGCTCTCCAGTGCGTCCACTGTTTCTTGATTGTTCATTTTTGTCCAACTTTAAATGGTTAATACTAAAAATAACGCCAGGGCCGGAGTGCAGGTCGGCAGACTCTACAGCCGGCCTGGCATACTCCTTTATTTTGTGATCTTAAATGCTTCCCTGCCTCTGACATATTCATTCTTCGGAGTCATGGAGACTACCTTTGCCACAGGCTTGCTGGCCATGTTATGCTTCAGTGCATTCTCTATAGCCAACATTGGAGCCACTGGGCCATTAGTGAGAAGAAGACGGCAGGCACTCTCAACGGCCTCGGGTCCGTATTTCTTGTTTCTTGCCCATCCAAGAAGTATATATCCCTGGCGGTACTGTTGCTGTTCCCACTCAGCACTGGTAAGAAGATCCTGCATCGCACGGGCTGTATATGGACCTATCCGTCTGGCGGCCGACACGAAGCTGGCTGCATTCCATTCTCCATTGCCCTGTTCCCATGCTCTGTGCTTCGGAGGCATGTGTGACGGATCTATCGTTGTGCCATACGGCCGGAAGTCACGCTTGTGGACTGCAACTCTCTCATTGTCAACATATATCTCAACTGTCTCATTATCCCAAATGGCGACAGCCTTCTTGCCTACATACTGATAGGGAACACTGTAGTAGTGCTGCTCCTCGCCTACGGAGAGAAGGTATGATGAAGATATTCTCTTGTACTCCTTGCGATGGCGATAGACAAACATCTGGTCCGGCAGAGGACGCATCAATGGTTTTTCCTCTGTCTCGAAGACCTCGCGTGGTGTAAGTCCGCCACGCTGCTTGGGACGATCGTTGAACTCATCCACGAGCTCCCAGATACATGTGTTCATCTCGTCTATGGTCTCGAAGGTCTTGTCCTCTATACGTGCGTAGATGTAAAGGTAAAACTTATTTACGATTCCCTCAACGGGTCCTTTGTCCCTGGGCCGACGGACGCGTGCCACATAGGGCTGGACGTCATAGTGCACACACCACTGTTCAAGGGCATCCGTGAACTGAAGGTCGTACTTCTTCTTCGTATGCTTGACCCACTGAACCATGTTGTCGCTCTTCACAATATGAGGCAGACAACCGAAGTACTCCAATGCATTGCTCATACCCATAAACAGGTTTTCCATGCGCTCATTTCGCAGGGCTATCATATAGCCAAAATTAGAATAGGGCATAACTGCGCACAGCACCGTAACGGGTATACCATCCAACTCAAAACGGGGCTTGAGATACAGTTTGTCTCCTGCAGGATCAAACATAGCCATCTCGCCCGGATTGTAATGGTTGCGGTACTTGTAGTCATGATTCTTGATATACTCGTTCACATACTTCTTGAACTGGGTATACTGATAACCGTCGGGATGAAGCTTGTAGTACTTCTCCCACTCATAATAAAGAGTCTTGTGGGGACGGAGACAGTCAAGAGCATACTCCTTTATCTCCTTGTCGAGGACTTCCTTGCGCCCGTCCGGCTTGGGAACGTTGGGAGATTCTGGACGGATAAGCTTGCCAAGGGAAAACTCATCCATCTTGTACATTTCACTCAGCGGCAGCGGCATCGTCTGGAGATACTTCTTGTAGTAACTTGCATCCCGCTTACTCATCTTGCATGCCTTCACGACGTCGTTCAGGGAACCGCCCTCGCTCAGGATGCGCATCAGCTTTTTTAGCTTTGACATTGCGATTTCTTTATTAGCCATATACTATAATGTTTAGAACACTATAATAACGGCATTTGTTAATACTCAATTATCAAAGCCTGTGTCAAATATATTTATCGCTCTTGGAGGGCATCCAACCCCGGTACCATATTGAGCGCTACACCCGGTACCATATTGAGCGCTATAAGTGGTACCATATTGACCGCTACGAGCGGTACCATTTGAGCGCTATCCTCATCATTGACTGCATGGACGCCGAGCCGGAAGCCAAGGAGATGGTCAAGCTCATCAACAAACTCTACCACGAAGATCACAAACACAAGATAGGAGAAAACAGTTGGACGGTGGAGGACAACTTCAAATGGCGACAACAGTACGCCCCCGCCATACTGGCAGAGATAAAGGACAAGCTCGATGGGATACTGAACAAGCCGGACCTGCTTCCAGACAGCGAGCTGTCCGAGGCCGCCAGCTATTTCACCAACGAATGGGAGGCGGTAGTCGACATCTTCAAGAGAGGCGACACCGCACTTGACAACAATCTCGTCGAACGGATGAACCGCTACTTCTCCATGTCCAGAAGGAGCTCACTCTTCTTCGGTTCTCATAAGGGAGCCGAAAGGGCAGCTGTGCTCTATACGCTAGCATTGTCTGCCAAGATGAACCATCTCAACCTCTTCGACTACCTCACTGACATCCTTGACAGGACTGCCACATGGCAACCTAATACGCCATTGGAGAAATACAGAAATCTATTACCTGACTGTTGGCAACCATCCACAGAAGACTAACAAAACTGAGCAAGCCTCCTCCCTTGCTCAGTTTTTTTGGCAATACGTGAATACCGATACGCTTACGTAGCTTCCTGATTTTGGTTGACTACCTTCATGTCTTAAACCTAAATAAAGTTGTCTTGCTTTTTCGTAATTCTAATTTTAGTTGTCTTTTTTCTTATTACTGGATTATGTTGACTGTTTGTTCTTAAACCTTATTTTGGTTGACTCAATGCAATGGTAAACATTTTCCAGAAATAAGAGACTCCTCATTTTTAAGAAAAATGGCAATTGTCAGTGTTGTGGCATAAGTACGGAGCCTGTCGGTCTGTACTCGAACAAGCGATGACGGAAATCCTTTTTCGTTACAGCCCGCCGGTCATAGAGCTTTTTCACACGAATCTCGTCTAACGTATAACGTGTAATTATCTGCTTTTTTATAGCATATATGTAACAGGTATCTTTAGTGTCAAATGAGTATGGACTTACGAGTACGGTTGAGTCTGGCAATGCATAGAAACGATCATCTATGACTACTTTTTTGTTATTTATATATGTCTCGGTTGTGTCTGTAGGCCAAATTGGGGGCATAAAATCATTCGAATCCTCGCACCAATATATTAAATTATCAAGAGAATCTGACTCAGAAAGTTCGATATAAAGAGTATCATTTGAACTATTCCTTATACCAAATGAAGTTATTCTGTCCATAACGCAGGAAGTGAGCATATATGTACAAAAAACAAGAAATACGAAAGATTGTTGTTTGTTAATTTTCTTTATTATCTTATTCATAATTTTCTTTATTATCTTATTCATAATTTTCTGGCTTAATAAGCCCAAATCGGTCTATTTGAGATTAAAAGAATAGTTTCTATTAATTATTTCTGACCAATTTGGGCTAAATCCTATTACATCGTCAAATCCGGAGACCTTTCATACCAAATTTTATAAATTTAAGCAATCTGCTAGGATCCTTTGAGGGATAATAGAACTGCCAATTCTTTCGTGAAAGTGTTTCAACTCCAAGCCATTCAGCGCCAAAGTAATTCTTAGATAAATAGTTAGCCCAAGTCTCCGTCCAATATGTACTATGTGTATTTGTACCAAACAATTTGTCATATCCGCAATTTAATAAGCTTTCTTTAGCAATGACGTCATAATAATCAATGGCACCAACTTTCCGGTATTGAAGGACATGACCAAATTCATGCTGCAACAGTAAATGTCCAATTGTTGCTTATCAGCTTTAAACAGAGTACTTTCGAGTACCCCGTTTTATGCTAGGCTGAGTAAGATTTAAGACTTGTTAATCAATAGCGAGTTGTCCGGGCAGCATCTGAGCGTAGTCACGACATCCCTCAGAGAACTTCTTGAAGAAGCTCTGAAGATACTTCAACACTTTCACACCCATCATCCGGCAAGTCTGGATAATGGTATGATAGGTAGCCGCGCAATCGATGCCCTCCTCACTTCCGAAGGTCATTGTATTCTTCCGGTCTACGGTAAACGGACGCACATTCCTCTCGGCAATGTTATTGTCGATACTGTACTCTCCGTCTTCCCTGTATTTCATGAGACCATCCCACTGGTTGTGGAGATATCGCAAGGCAGTTGCAAAAACCGGATCAAGCCCGCCTTGCTTTTGTTTATCATCCGGCCAAAGCCTGTCAAGCTTTTGTTTCATCTTATTGATGATCTTGGAAGTTTCCTTGTTATTCCTTCGTCGCCTGATTTCTTCCGGTGTAAGCCCCAGAGCCTTGTAGTGTCTTTCCAGCTTGTAGAGCTCAGCAATCCAGTCTATAAAAGGTTTGGCCTCATTTACCTTTCCTATATTATAGGCAGTTACGAACTTAGCCCGGACGTGAGCCAGACAGTAGACATGGTCTATATCAACGATATCGTCATCAAGGAAGACGTAGCCTACATAGCCGTCAGACTGCAAGGCCTTAACCTTGGCATCGCCCAAGAACTGGGTGAGCACCTCACGGCTGCGGGTACCTTCTTTAGGTTTGTCAAAGAAGTAATAGCAGACGCGTTCCTTTTTGTTGACCATGCACCAGACATAGACCTTCTTATAGCCGGACTTGTATTCAAGTCTGAGACGGCCCCAGGTCTCATCACAGTTTACGACTGCACCGTCCTTGAGAAGGAGATCCTTCAACTCAGGAAGTAGATAGGCAAGTTGCTCACCACCATGCTGAAGCCAGTTGATGATAGTCTGTCTGCATCCGCCAAGTCCAGCCTCCTTCAGCATTACGGCGATTCGGTTGGCCGGCGTGTCAAGGGCATATCTCATATAGCCCAATGTAGGCATGCTGTCCACACACAATCCTGTATTGCCAAGCGGGCGATAATCGATATGCCGGGCGTATTCTTCATCTGCATGTTGGGCGGCAGATTTCATATCCGGATAGTAAGCCCAGTCGATATGACCGTCAGGGAACTTGACCAGCAGCCACTCATACTCATGGACATTCATAATAATCTGTACATTCTTGAGCATGCGTGTTTTCCTCTTCAGAACTACACAACCCTCAGGAAGTTGCGACATGTCACATTTATGGTGATAGGTCCTTGTAGTCACGCCTTTATTGTATTTCATACCCTGACGGTTTGGTCTGGATTGCTTGGGGCCTTTCTTACTCTTGCCGCTGGCAGGCACGTCATTGCAGGCATCCTTCAGTGTCCCGGGATCACCGTTGAAATCCTCACTCTGCTGAACACGGTCACCACGCTGCTCATCATCGTTGTTTTCATCGTCCCCGTCTCTGTCCACGTCCTGCTTGGTGGTATCGTACTTGTCTTTGCGGGCCTGCTTGTTGAGGTCCTTCTGTCGCTTGAGTTCAACCAAGAGATCCGCATACTGGTCATTGGTCTTGTTCAACTGACGCTGCATCTCTGTCAGCTGGTCCATCAGCTTTACCTGATATTCCATCTGTCTACGGTTGGCTCTCATAAGTTCCTCATTGCGGGCTTCCGCCTTTGCCTCACGCTCCTGAGCTTCCTCTCTGAGCTTATCCAACTTGTCATGGAGCTTCTTGTTCTCCTCCTTGGAGGCAAGAAGCATTTTGACCAAAGTAATCTTATCCATATTAAGGTACTCCTGCACCGGCTCAGAAGTTGTCTCCTGAGCCTCCAGCTCCCGCCGCATATTGATGTTCTTGGCGAGCTCGTCGAGATTGATTTCCTTATCAAAATCCATGTGCCGTACCTTAATATTTACCATACAAAGGTACGAAAATTTATTGGATTATGCAAATATTATTAGAGTTATTTTATTGATAATCAGTGCTTTATTTCACATTACTACTACCAGTGTTAGATGCAATTCTCATCGCGTTTACCACCGGCATCTCAAGGAATGCCACCACCTGTTTCCAGGTTATCTGGTAGATTGGATTGACATGCTCCACATCATCATCGGCATAGGTTATCTTCATAAAC
>NZ_VUNG01000050.1 GCF_009695775.1 Hallella mizrahii
TGGCGTTTCTTGTGTACGAACATGATGCAAAGATAGCTTGCGCCACCCAAAAATCCAAATACAAAGTGTCACTTTATTGATTTTTAATGATTTACGGCCGTTAACGGCTATTAACGTGGAAAACAGGCGCGAGTCCCATGCTTGGGATTTTTTTGTTTGTGGCAGAAGCAACATTTATTACCTTTTTTCTTTTTCCCCTTTTTACCCTTTTATCTTCCTCTTTTACTTTATTCCTCTTTTCCTTTTTTCCTTTTATACTTTTCTTTTTGGCTTTCCCGTCTCCGTCATGGGGATGTGATCGATGTGTCGTACTTCCCGTGGAATCCAGTATTTGGGCAGGACACGGCGGCAGATGGCGGTGACGGCATCGGTGTCGGTGGCTTCGGTGAGTAGGATCTCGGCCTCGCCGAACTTCACGTCCTTGCGCCGTGTGATGATGAACGGAGCGGAGAGATAAGGCTTCAATGCATGTTCCACCTCCTCAATCTGTATCTTGATACCCCCTGAGACAATCACGTTGTCCTTACGTCCGAGGATTCGGAAGCCCTTGCCGGGGACGATCTCTGCACGGTCGTTGGTCTTTAGTGTTCCCTCATGCACCAAGGGTGCATTGATCATCAGACAATCATCTTTATCCAAACTTACTTTGACACTTGGGAAAGGCTGGTACCACTCGCTGGCCTCTGAGCCGTTGAGGCGTCGCAAGGCGATATGCGAGAGCGTCTCCGTCATGCCGTAGGTGCTCCACACCGCATGGGGGAAGTCACGCAAGGCTGCCGCAAGCTGGTCGTCGATAGCACCGCCGCCAATGATCAGATGACGGATCTGACGTAGCAGAGCCGCTTCTTCGGGCACTTGCAGGGTGTTGTAGACTTGCAGGGGAACCATGGCGGCAAAGGTTGGAGCCGGGATTTTCTGTCCTTGTGGACAAGGGTGGGGCAGGGCAGCAGGGTCGTGGAAGTCGGTCTCTGTGACACTTTGCCCTTGTAATAAGGCCGCCATGGGATGCCCACTCGGCTCTACGCTGAGCAGGCGCAGCCGACGCTCGATGGACCGGACCACGACCATCTTAGCACCGATATACTTCAGGTTCATGCAGAGCAGGGCCGTGTCTCCGGGTTGCAGTCCCAGAAAGTCGCAGGTGATGCGGGCCGAGTTGTGCATCTTCTCCTTCTCGGGCCACATCGGTTTGGGTGCGCCCGTACTGCCACTGGTGTGGACGAGCACGCGATCGCTACTGTTGCGCCACTCACTCAGGAATTCTTCGAGTACCATAGCTTGTCGTCTTTAATCTCCAGAGGCATGGCGATGTTGTCGGTGTAGAGCAGACCTGTTCCCAACCCCTGCGCCAGGGTGATGTGTGGTCCGTACACGTCGGCACAGAACTGGGCCACGGCGTTGAGTGCGACATTGCTTTCCAGTGCCGAGGTGATCCATGAGCCGATGCTATGGTCTTGGGCCATTCTGATCCATTCGCGGCATCCGTGCATGCCGCCATGCAGGCTGGGCTTCAGCACGAGATAGGCCGGCCGGATCTTGTCGAGCAGCATGGCTTTCATCGACGGCATGTTGATGCCGATGAGCTCCTCGTCGAGTGCGATGGGCAGGGGCGAGTGCTCGCAGAGTTCCGCCATCTCTTTCCACTGATGCGGCTTGATGGGCTGTTCGATGGAGTGGATGTCGTAACGGGCCAGTGCTTCCAAGCGCTGCATGGCATTGTCGGGCGTGAAGCCACCGTTGGCATCCACCCTCAGCTCCACTTGTTCCTTGCTGAAACACTCACGGATATGTTTCACTAAGTCCAACTCACGCTCGAAGTCGATGGCACCAATCTTCAACTTCACACAGTGGTAGCCAGCCTTGAGCTTAGCCTCCAGCCGTGTGTACATCTCGTCGAAGGTTCCCATCCACACGAGTCCGTTGATGGTGATTCCCTCTTCGCCCCGGCTGAACGGCGTGTCGAAGAGTGCCGTGGAGCCCTTAGCGTCGAGTTGAGCAAAGGCCGTCTCCAGTCCGAAGAGAATAGAAGGGTAGGGGCGCAGCATCTCATAGGGTATGCCGCCCAATCGGTTGACCAGATTGCACGTGTCGCGGAGGAGCGTCTGATAGCGTTCGTCGCTCATGGCGTCGCAGCTCAGGTCGGGCAGTGTCGAGCACTCTCCCGTGCCGCGGATGCCGTCGCGCTCAAGGGTGATATAGTAAGAATGGTGGGTGGTGTACACGCCGCGGCTGGTTCCCGCTGGTTGTTTGAAGTGCAGCACCCTGTCGGTGATCTCGTATTTCATGATAAAGCTACTTTTGTTGCGTGAAGGCAAAAGTAAGAAAAAAAGGATAAAAAAGCAAGTTTTATTTTGTCTTTCACTAAGATTACGCTATCTTTACACAGAAATCATTTATCAGTAAGCAACAGCATATCATGAAAATAAAGATATTCTATAATCATAAAGAAGAGTTGTGGAACTCCTGGAGCCATGCTGGCGGCATCTTCTTGGGCGTGGCCTTTGGTGCTATCTTCCTTTATCTCTGCTTCTCGCGTGGCAATGGCTGGGCCACAGCAGGCGTCATCCTCTACCTTGTGGGCATGCTCGGTTCGTATATTGCTTCTACCGTCTATCATGCCCTCTCGGCCTGGTCACCATGGAAGGAGCGGTTGCGCAAGTGGGATCATGCGGCCATCTACTGGCATATCGCCGGTTCCTATTCTCCCATCACGCTCATCGCCTTGCGCCATGAGGGCTATTGGGGCTGGACGCTGTTCTGCTTTGTATGGCTCTGCGCCATCGTGGGCACGATCACGAGCTTCCATAAGCTCAAGGCCCACAGCAATCTGGAGACGCTGGTATACATTGGTATGGGCATGAGTGTGCTCATCGCTTTCAAGCCATTGATCGATTCTGTGAGTGCGGCGACGGTCATCTGGATCATCGCCGAGGGTGTGTGCTATGTCACCGGCGCGCTGTTCTACACCCTTCGCCGTCGTCGCTACATGCACACCGTCTTCCATTTCTTTGTCCTCGCCGGCAGCGTCTGCCACCTCATTGCCGTATGGGACATCCTCATGCGCTACCTCTGAAGACATAGTAACATTGGTAAATAAAGACATAGTAACATATTGAACAGATATAAGACATAGTAACATATTGGACAGACTAAGACATAGTAACATATTGGACAGATATAAGACATAGTAACATATTGAACAGATATAAGACACATTGTCTAATAATCTTTCGGCCTCCTCTGTTACAAAGTCTTAGTCTGTTCAATATGTTATATATATACACTGTTACTCTGTCAAACAAACAGTGTGTACATGCTATGTATTATGGACGTTTTTTTTGTAGGTGCGATACTTATGTTTGAATTGCAATTGATCTGAGCCGAAGTTGATGAGAAATCCATCATCGATGCCTGTGGCGTTGAGATAGTTCACTAATTGAATTTCATTGGCCATGGTAAGGCAGGTAGTAGCCTTTAACTCAAGGATGAGTCTGTTGTCAACGATTATGTCAGCCCTATAGCTTCCAACTACGATGCCATCGTAACGAACCTCAAATGGAACTTCTGTTCTAACAGCGTGCTTGTGCTTCCTGATCTCAATGAGCATCGCATTCTTGTAGACGGCCTCTAAGTAACCCGGCCCCAACTGACGTCGGACAGCTTTCGCACACTCAATCATTAGTTTTATTAAATCATTGATGTCCTCCATTTATACTCTTGTTTATGTTATTATGTCTATTACTATGTTATTATATCTGTTACTATGTTACTATGTCTTATGTTCACTCTGTTACTCTGTCTTAAGGGAACTGAGGGTACTTGTCGAAGTCAGGCTTGCGCTTTTCCAGAAAAGCGCGTCCGCCTTCCTGAGCTTCGTCGAGGGTGTAGTAGAGCATTGTGGCGTCGCCGGCAAGTTCCTGGATGCCCGCCTGACCATCGAGCTCGGCGTTGAATCCTGCCTTCATCATGCGGATGGCGAGCGGTGAGCGCTCCATGATCGTCTCGCACCAGGCCACCGTTTCATCCTCAAGTTGGTCAAAGGGCACCACCTTGTTGACGAGTCCCATCTGCTCAGCTTCCTTTGCGGAATACTGACGGCAGAGATACCAGATCTCGCGTGCCTTTTTCTGTCCCACGATGCGTGCCAGATAGCTGGCACCCAGTCCGGCGTCGAAGCTGCCCACCTTTGGTCCTGTCTGCCCGAAGATAGCGTTTTCGGAGGCTATCGTCAGGTCGCAGACCACGTGAAGCACATGTCCGCCACCGATGGCGTAGCCGTTGACCATGGCGATGACAGGCTTGGGCAGTCGGCGGATCTGCATCTGCACGTCGAGCACGTTAAGGCGTGGCACGCCATCACTTCCGACATATCCGCCACGTCCCTTGACGTGCATGTCGCCCCCCGAGCAGAAGGCCTTGTCACCGGCACCCGTGAGGATCACCACACGGATGTCGAGATGGTCGCGGCAATAGGTGAAGGCCTGGCTCATCTCCCACACCGTGAGTGGCGTGAAGGCGTTGCGATAGCGTGGACGGTTGATGGTGATCTTTGCGATGTGATTGTATTCTTCAAAGAGGATCTCCTTGAAGTCGAAACCCGGTATGGTTTTCCAATTTCTCTTTTCCATATTATAATAAGGTGTTAAAGTATTCTTGATAAGCCCTCAGATCGTCTTCGGCATTGGTGAAGACTTCAAGGAGCATAGGACGCTCCGCCTTTGGGCTGACGAGCGCACCGAGGAGATTGTAGAGCTCCTCCTCGTTGTGAGCGTGACAGTACATGATGTCGTTCTCGCGACAGATGCCCTCTGCTGTGGTGGCGTGCACGCCCATGACCATGCTGCGTGCCGGACTCTGGCGCAGTCCGTCGAACTTGGCAAAGATCTCGCCACCGCTGTTGTTGAGCAACAGAATGCGGAGGTTCTGACGCAGATTGGTATTCCACAGTGCGTTTTGGTCGTAGAAAAAGCTCAGGTCACCGATGACACAATACACCGGATCGTCTGTGGCGAGCGAGAAACCGGCAGCCGTGGACAGCGAGCCCTCGATGCCGTTGATGCCACGATTGCAGTAGACATGCTCCCGGGCATAGAGACAGCCCAGTCGCACCGACGTGCTGTTGGCGTAGTGCAAGGCGTAGCCTTCCGCGGTATGGCTGAGCCGTTCCTCAAGGAGTTGCACGGCCTGCAGGTTGGAGTATCGAGGGACGAACGTCCGGCGGTGATCCTCTGCTTTCCAGCGCAGCGTTTCCCAGCGGTCGAACCACTCGCGCGGTCCCTCCACTGTGATGGCGGCAAGCACGTCGTCGGGTCTTGCCTGTACGATGCCGTGCAGGTTCATCATCGGGTCGTGGACAGTGCCGTTGGCATTCACCTCCCAGCAGATAGCGTCCTTAGCCTGTCGCAGGAGCTGCTTGGCACGCTTGCTGACCAGTGTGTCGCCGATGTAGAGGATGAAGTCGGGCAAGAAATCCTTATTGTCTCCTGCCATAGCTAACATCTCTTCCAGTGCCGTAGTACCGTCCTCACCGCTGAGCGCCTCGTTCCAGACCACATAGTGTTTGTCGGTGAGTGCCGGAATCCTGCCTTTGACCAAGTCCGACGGCTTCATCTGTCCGATGACGATGAGCGGTCGCTCAGCCTTGGCGAGCTGTTGCAAAAGGTCGTGGGCTACGGCTGTAATTGCATTGGCCGAGACGCACGCTTCCTTTCCGCCATCGTGAGCCGCCAGCAGAGAGTTAAACGCAATCATGCGTTCCGAGGGCAACTCGCGTGTATTGAAAGAGTAGAGGGGTTCTGTGATGGGTACGTTGATGTGCACCGGGCCTTGGCAAGGTTGTGTGGCGGCGATGAGTGCCTCGTTGACGAGTCGGTTGCAATACCAGTGCTCCTCGTCGTTGTGCGGTTCGGGCAGATCCACCGTGCGTTTGACAAAGCAGGTCAGCGCCCCCGGCTGAGGCATCGTCTGTCCGGTGAGTTGTCCGATCCACTGCTTGGGTCGGTCGGCCGAGACGACCACGAGAGGCAGATGCTGATACATTGCCTCGGCGACAGCGGGCAGCGTGTTGAGCAGTGCCGTGCCGCTGGTGACGCAGACGACCACCGGTTCCTCGGTGGCCTGACAGAGTCCGAGTGCATAGAACGCGGCACTGCGCTCGTCGGTGATGGGGTAGCACTGGATCTCAGGGCACACGTCGAGGTTGTGCACGATAGGCGCGTTGCGTGACCCCGGACATACGACTGCATGGCGCACGCCGTGAGCGATGAGCAGCGCAGTGAGCGTGTTGACATTATCTTTATCGCAATACATCTCTCATGGTGTTGAGTTTCATCTCTGTCTCCTTCCATTCCTCTTTCTCCTTACTTTCCGGTACGATGCCGCCTCCGGCGTGTAGGATATAGTGTCTTTCGATTATTTCCATGCAGCGCAGCGTGACATAGAGCTGTGTCTCTCCTTCCGGATCATAGGGTCCGCAGAAACCGCTGTAGTATTTGCGCTCATCCTTCTCATATTCGAGAATGAGTTTTTTGGCAGCGTCCTTGGGTATGCCGCACACGGCAGGGGTAGGGTGGAGGGCATCGAGCACGTCGCCCAGTTGCACGTCGTCGTTGAGAGTGAAGTCAAAATCAGTGCGCAGGTGGAGCAGTTGCGCCGCCATGGTGGTGTGGGGATGTCCGTGATCCAAGGTCTTGGTCATTGGACGCAGCGTGTCGGCGATGTAGGTTGCCACATAGCTTTGCTCCTTGCGGTTCTTTTCCGACCATTTCAGCTCCTGCCCAGGTCTGTAGTCGACCGGCATCTTCTGCGTGCCCGCCAGGGCCATGGTGTGGTAGTTGAGTCCGTCGCCTTCGATGAGCACTTCGGGTGTGGCCATGAGCCACGTACCCGCATGTTCCATGTTCACCAGGGCGATATACTGATGGGGATAGAGACGGCAAGCGTGCAGGAACAGTTCTTCGGGGTCTCCGACGACATATTGCATCTCATGCACATGCCGGGCTATGACCAATTTGCTAACCTTTCCAAGCTTGAACATCGTCTTGCAGAGGCCGAAGCGCAGACGGTAATTTTTCCGTTCCAACTTCTCGTATTCTGCTATCTTTCTTTTCAGTTCCGTGTTGCTGTGTTCTTCACAGTGCTTGAAATCCCCTTCCCCCACAGCTTTCCGTTCGATGCTGTCGGGTTGCAAGAGCCAAACGGGTGTCTCTTCCGACGGTTGGAACGGCGCGAAGACGAAACCTTTGCGGCCGTTGAGGTCTTTGACAGACTTCATGGCCACGGGTTCACCCTCACGCTGTTCCAGTCGTACATATTCTTTCTGCTCCGGCAAGCGGTAGCAGACATAGTTGGTTGTGCTCATTCCTTTCGTGGCGACAAGATATAGTTTGTGACATGTACCGTAGAGATCAGCTCACCCTTGGAGTTCTTCACGTTGATCTGCCATTCATGCAGTGTGCGACCCTTGTATTGCAGTTGGGCATAAGCCGTGACGGTATCTCCCACCAGCACCGTACGCAGATGGTTGCCACTGACATTGATGCCCACGCAGATCTTGCCCGGGCAAAGTGCCATGGAAGCTACGCCCGCAAGGTTCTCGCAAAGTGCCAGCGTAGCACCGCCGGAGAGAAAGCCAAACGGTTGACGGTTGAGATCGTCGACCTTCATGCGTGCCATGCATGTGTCGGGCTCCTCGGTTGAGAGGAACTCCATATTCAGTGTCTTCGAGAGCCCTCCCTGCTTCTCGATGACGGCTTTTTCTTTTTCTATGTTCATGGTTTTGGTTTTTATTTTATTCTTCCTTGCAAAGATACGAAAAATTCTATTACCTTTGCCAAACAAATCATCTATTATGCTGTCTAAACACAATAACACTAAGAATAAAGTGAGGCAAATTCTTGTTGTCACGCTTTCCTTGCTGACCCCAGTGATGGCCGCAGCCAATCCTGTTGACGACCTTCTCAACCGCATGGACGCAGGGGCGGCCCGTAAGTTTATCACTGAGTTGCAACCGTCAGATACCGATTTCTTTGAGCTCTCGCAGCGCGACGGCAAGGTCTGTGTCAAAGGCAATACGTGGGTGAACATCGCCACGGGGGTCAACTGGTATCTCAAGCACTATGCCGGCATCATGGTCAGTTGGAACAACATGCACCCCCGCCTGCCGGAGCGTCTGCCCGCTGTCAAGGGCAAGGAACGTCGCACCACATGGCTCACCGACCGCTACGACTTCAACTACTGCACGTTTTCCTATTCCATGGCCTTTTGGGACTGGAACCGCTGGCAGGAAGAGATCGACTGGATGGCCTTGCACGGCATCAACATGCCATTGGCTGTCACTGGCGAAGAAGTGGTATGGCGCAACATGCTCTTGAAGCTGGGCTATTCCAAGGAAGAGATAGGACGCTTCATTGCCGGGCCGGCTTTTCTGGCCTGGTGGGCGATGAACAATCTCGAGGGGTGGGGTGGACCGCTGCCCGACAACTGGTATCGACAGCAGGAAGCATTGCAGAAACGAATCCTGCAGCGCGAGCGCTCTTTGGGCATGCACCCCGTGTTGCCGGGCTACTGCGGCATGTTGCCGCACGACGCCAAGACAAAGATGGGCGTCAGCGTGACCGATGGCGGACAGTGGAACGGCTATACGCGCCCGTCCAATCTCATTGCTACCGATCCGTCCTTTGACCGTATCGCTGACCTCTATTACAAGGAGCTGACGCGGCTCTACGGCAAGGCAAGCTACTACTCGATGGATCCTTTCCACGAGAGTGCCGACAACAGTGCCATTGACTACGCGGCCTGCGGACGCAAGCTGCTTGCCGCCATGAAACGTGTCAACCCCAAGGCTGTGTGGGTGGTACAGGGCTGGACCGAGAACCCGCGCCCGGCGATGGCCGACAGTCTGCCGGCTCAAGACTTGATGGTGCTGGACCTCTTCTCGGAGTGCCGCCCGATGTTCGGAGCACCTTCGGTGTGGCGGCGTGACAAGGGCTACGGCGATCACCCATGGCTATTCTGTATGTTGGAGAACTTCGGAGCCAACGTGGGGCTTCACGGACGCATGGACCAGCTCCTCCATAACTTCCGGCTGGCAGTCGCCCCGACCTCTCCTCTGCAAAGTGCCAGACAGCATCTGCGTGGTTGGGGCTACACCATGGAGGGCTCGGAAAACAACCCAGTGATGTTTGAACTGATGAGCGAACTGCCGTGGATGACCGATTCGCTGCCCAACGATGAGGACATTGCTGCCTTCAAACAGCGGTGGCTCAACAGCTATGTGCGTGCCCGCTATGGCGTGGCAGACCCTGCACTGCAGCAAGCTTGGCAAGTCTTGGCCAACAGCATCTATAACTGTCCGCTCGGCAACAACCAGCAGGGGCCTCATGAAAGCATCTTTGACGGACGTCCCTCGACCGACAACTTCCAGGTGAAAAGCTGGTCGAAGATGCACAACTACTACGATCCCAACGATACCCGTCGCGCCGCTGAGCTGATGACAAGCGTCGCCGACAAATACCGCGGCAACAACAACTTTGAGTATGACTTGGTGGACATCACCCGTCAGGCCCTCGACGACCAGGCCCGACTGCAATATCTGCGTACCATCGCGGACTACCGTGGCTTTGACCGCCGTGCATTCTCGGCCGACTCAGCCCGTTTTCTTCACATGTTGCTTTTGCAGGACAGTCTCCTGGGCACGCGGCGTGAGTTCCGCCTTGGCCATTGGACCGAGGCAGCGCGCTCGTTGGGACGTACGCCGCAAGAGAAGGATCTCTATGAGTGGAACGCCCGTGTGCAGATAACGACCTGGGGCAACCGCGACTGCGCCGACCGGGGAGGGCTCCGCGACTATGCCCACAAGGAGTGGCAAGGACTGTTGAGCGATTTCTACTACGTGCGCTGGCAGACCTATCTCGATGCGCTCTCCCGACAGATGGCCCACGACAGCCGCCCCGACGCCTCGGCTCTTGGCGAGGGAGCAAATGCCAACAAGACGGCGACAGAGCTTTTTGCCATGGCGCTGCCCAAAGCCCCGGTTATCGACTGGTATGCGATGGAAGAGCCGTGGACGCTTCGACACAACACCTATTCACCGGTGCCGGTAGGCGATTGCGTCGACATGGCGAAGCGGGTGATGGCGTTTTTGAGTGAAACAAAATGTCGGGCTTTCTGACAAAAAAACGGGTACGAGAAGGCGATTTTCTCGAGCAAGTGACCTCTTGCTCCTGATTTCTCGATTCTCGTGCGATTTTGTTAATTCGCTGATTAACAGTGTTTTGTGGATTATCCCGATTTTCCGATCTTCTCAAAGTCCCTTTCTGAGGGAAAATTCTCTAGAAAATTTTTCGTCATCTCAGTTGTTTTATCGTGTAAAACAACTGAGATGACCACATAAAACAATAAGTTTGATGAGGTAAAATCATTGTTTTGATGAAATCACCCCATGATTTTCGTGTTTTCAAGTCGATTTGCGCTGAGCCAGCGCACTATATTCTCTCTAGAATGAAAGAGAGAACAGATGGCGTTTTGTCAAGCAATTTTGTGGCATAAAAGTTATTGGATTCAGAATATATTTATTACTTTTGTAGTCGGTCAACAATATTGAAAGAACAAGATGAAGCAAAATACAAATGCAGTGAAACGACTGGTGAGCCTCGACGTACTGCGCGGTCTGACAGTCATGTTTATGATCTTCGTGAACAACGGAGCTGGTGAGGAGATCTTCTCCACTTTGCAGCACTCCAAATGGAACGGGATGACGCCCTGTGATCTCGTCTTTCCCTTCTTCCTTTTCATCATGGGCATCTCCACCTATCTCAGTCTTCGTAAAGGCGGATTCCGGTGGACACCACAGCAGGCCCGTAAGACCATCAAGCGCACGCTGCTGCTCTTCCTCATCGGACTGCTCATCAACTGGTTCGACATGGCCATGGACGGCCGACCGCTTGACTTTGCCCATCTGCGCATCATGGGCGTGATGCAGCGCATCGCCATCTGCTATGGAGCCACCGTAGCCGCTGTTCTCACCATCCATCATCTAACCCATTCCTTCCGTGGACTGTGGGTGCTCGTAGCTCTGTTGTTGACCGGCTATTCCGTCTTGCTGCTTGCTGGTGGCGGTTATGACTACAACAGCCTCACCAACATTCTCTCTCGCGTGGACCATGCACTGTTGGGCGACGCCCATCTCTATCATAAGTCACCCGTAGACCCCGAAGGACTGCTCTCCAGCCTGTCTGCCATGACCAACACGATGATAGGTTTTCTCGTCGCTTCCTGGGCACTTCGGAAAGAGCGTCCCGAGTTGGGACACCCCCATCTCGTCACCCTCTCACGGCTGTTGGTCTGTGGCGCAATTATGGCCTTTGCGGGCTGGCTCCTGCAGTTCGGTCTGCCTCTCAACAAGCGCGTGTGGAGTCCCTCCTACGTGTTGCTCACCTGCGGCATTGCCGCCTCCTTGCAAGGCCTCCTTGTAGGCTGGCTTGACATCTACAGAGCCCAAAGTCAGACGACAAACAGCGGCTCTGCCGGGCAACCGTGGCTGGTGAAATTGACGCTATGGTTCGGCATGAATCCCCTCTTCCTCTATGTGGCCAGCGAGGTAGTAGGCATACTCTTCGGTGCTATAGGCATTAAGGATGGAGCCTATTCTTTGCTCCATGCGGTGATTCTCAACGGCTATTGGGCCAGTGTCGCCTATGCTGCGCTGTTTGTCGCCCTGCACGCACTGATGGGCTGGGCACTGTGGAAGAAGCGGGTGTTCATCAAGTTATGAGCGCCGAAATTATGTGTATTATTAGAAAATAAACTTGCCATCTTATTTGCTTGTCTGAGAAAATAGTTCTATTTTTGCAGAAACGATAAGCAGATTCCATGATGAGCAACGACATTAAGCTGATACCCTACGGCATTTCCAACTTCAAGCAAGTGCGGCGTGAGAACAAATATCTGGTTGACAAGACCATGTATTTTGAGAAGATGGAACGGACCGGCAATTTCCTGTTCTTTGTCCGTCCGCGTCGTTTTGGCAAGAGCCTATTTCTCAGTATGCTGGAGGCTTACTACGACATCAGTGAGAAGGATAACTTCGACGAGCTGTTCAAAGGGCTCTATGTGGCCGACCATCCCACGCAATACAAGAACAAGTATCTGATGTTGCACTTGGACTTTTCACAAGTGCAGGGGGATATAGACCATATTGCAGACAATCTGAATAATTACCTGTCTGTCCAATGTGAGCTCTTTGCGTTGAAATACGCGAAGTTCTATCCTCCACAGCTTACGCAACTGTTGCAGATAACCCCGACAGGGGCAAGCAAGCTGACGCTCATAGGCAACCTGTCCCGACAGTTGGGAATAGGCCTTTATCTCATCGTTGATGAATATGACAACTTCACCAACGACGTGCTCAATACCAAGGGACAACAGGCTTATCATGAACTGACGCATGGCACGGGTATCTATCGGGAACTGTTTAAGAAGTTCAAACCAGTATTCGACCGTATCATCATGCTCGGTGTGTCGCCCATCACCCTTGACGACCTCACCAGCGGCTATAATATCGCATTGAACATCACGATGCACCCGTTCTTCAATCAGATGCTCGGATTCTCTGAGGACGATGTCAGGCAGATGATACGTTATTACCAAGGTGTTGGTGCATTGCCCGCTACGGTGACCGAGGAGGGTATCATCGCCGATATCAAACCTTGGTATGACAATTACTGCTTTGCTGGGGAAAGTTTCGGTAAGGAGCCGAGTATGTTCAACAGTGATATGGTGTGTTATTATCTGAGCAACCTCGTAGAGCAAGGTCGTCGCCCTAAAGAGCTCATTGATTCGAACACAATGACCGACTATGCCAAGATGAAGCGCTTGATAGAAATAGACAAGTTGGACGGTGAGCGATTGAATATTATCCACGAGATTACTGAGAACGGATACATTTACAGTCCGGTGGTCAGCCACTTCCCGGCCGAGCGAATGATGGAGTTTGGCAATTTTATCAGCCTGCTTTATTACTACGGCATGCTCACCATCGGTGGTGTGCGTGGTGAGAACTTGAAGTTGGTCATTCCCAACAACAATGTGCGCCTACAGTATTATCATTACATGTTGGACGAATATCAGACCATCTATGCGCTGCCGGTCACTGATTTGCGGAAGGCTTTTGACGGCGCGGCCCTTGACGGTGACTGGCAGCCGCTCATCTCCTTCATCTGCCAGGCTTACCACGACACCACTGCCGTGCGCCAGTTAATCGAGGGCGAACGCAATCTGCAAGGATTTATGAACGCCTACCTCACGCTGACTAATTACTACCTTGTCGCGCCGGAGATGGAGTTCAGCCACGGCTTCTGCGACTTCTTCCTGCTGCCCAACTATGCGGTCTATCCGATGGTGAAGCACAGCTATATCTTAGAACTGAAGTACCTCAAGACCGATGCCTCTGATACAGAGGCGGAACGGCAGTGGACAGAGGCCGAGCAGCAGATAAAAACTTATGCTGCGGATAAGAAACTGCAGAGCATGCTCCACGGCACACAGCTTCATCCTATCGTCGTGCAGATAAAAGGTTATGACTTGGTGAAGGTAGAGGAGATTCAGACTTATATAATATAAATAATTTCAAGGATGAAGAAAAAACTCTATTTGTTGGTTTTTTTGTTAGTCGCTTCAATCTTTGACTTGAAGGCTCAGGTTAAAATTAACGGATTAGTACAGAATGAAGAACATGTTGGCATTGAGTATGCAACGATATGTGTAGACAGCATCTTCACTCTTACAGACAAAGAAGGGCGTTTTGCTTTAGAGATTCCAGGTAACATTAAAAGTCCCATGACCTGCTCGCATATTAGTTATAAGAAAAAAATGATACCATATTCACAATACAAGGGTGGAAATGTTTGTGTTGTAATGGAAGACAGAGTGTATGACATAGCAGAGGCTTCTGTAGCTGCCCGAAAGGGTAAGACCGCTACCATTCTACGGAAAGGTATGAAACTTCCAGGGGATGTCGCTTTCGGAAATGCTCCTTCTGGAAAAATAGAGATAGGTCCTAAATTCAAAGCAAGTGACAATTTCATTATAGATTATTTCAATTTGCACATAGAAGAATGCACCTATGAGCAATGTACACTTCGACTTATCGTTTATAAAGTGGTTGAAGGCCAATTCGAACCAGTTAGTTCCAAGCCTATCTATATTAATCTGTCTTCAGCGAATAAGAATTCAGATGTTAAAATAATGACCAATTCGCCAATCACTTTGCAGAAAGGAAACGAATACTTTGTGGGGCTATCTATTGTTTCCGGATCTCAAGGCACAATCCATTTCCCTGCTGCTCTTCGCAAAGGGATAGCAAGAAATGTGGTTAAAGGTACGATGAAAAATCTCCCCGCGACTGTCGGTATTGCAGTAACAGGACGAAGACTTCCTGCTAAATAGGATAGCCTGAGTAAATCTTAGCACCCCCTGAAAGGCGCTGTGGAAGAAACGGATATTCGTCAAACTGTAATCTTCTTTCATTGGCGAGGGTGAGTGACGCTCACGCTTATCGCACTGTCATCGTGCAGGGTTGCGCATGTTGCACACCGGCTGAGGTGGTTATTAATTATTAAATAGCTCTTGTTCTCGTTTCTTTTTTGTAACTTTGCATATAGGAAAAATATATTCGAATATAATTATTAGTATGAACATTTTAGAGTTAAGCGAGCAGGAGATCGGACGACGCCAGAGCCTGCAGGAGCTGCGCAATATGGGTATCGACCCGTATCCAGCAGCTGAGTTCCCCACCAATGCCTTTTCAGTAGACATCAAGAACAACTTCAAGGAGGGGGAGAAGCAGGAGGTCGTCATCGCCGGCCGTATGATGAGCCGCCGTATCATGGGCAAGGCCAGCTTTGTGGAGTTGCAGGATAGCAAGGGCAGAATCCAGGTGTATGTCACCCGTGACGACATTTGCCCCGACGAGGACAAGGACATGTACAACAAGGTCTTTAAGAAACTCCTCGACATCGGTGACTTCATCGGCATCAAAGGTTTCGTCTTCAAGACACAGACAGGTGAGATCTCTGTTCACGCCCAGTCGCTGAAACTGTTGAGCAAGAGCCTCAAGCCGCTGCCGATCGTGAAATACAAGGATGGCGTGGCTTACGACAAGTTCGATGATCCTGAGCTGCGCGCCCGCCAGCGCTATGTCGACCTCATCGTCAACGATGGTGTGAAGGATACATTCCTTAAACGTGCCAAGGTGCTCAAGACTATGCGCAACTTCTTCGACGAGGCCGGATACACCGAGGTGGAGACTCCTATTCTGCAGAGCATCCCCGGTGGTGCCAGCGCACGTCCGTTCATCACGCACTTCAATGCGCTGAACATCGACATGTACATGCGTATCGCCACTGAACTCTATCTCAAGCGACTCATCGTGGGCGGCTTTGAGGGCGTCTACGAGATCGGCAAGAACTTCCGCAACGAGGGTATGGATAAATACCACAATCCGGAGTTCACCTGCATGGAGCTCTATGTGCAATACAAGGATTATAACTGGATGATGTCGTTTACCGAGCGCTTGCTCGAGACCATCTGTGTGGCTGTCAACGGCAGCACAGAGGTGAAGAACGGCGACCACGTCATCTCCTTCAAGGCTCCTTTCCGCCGTCTGCCTATCCTCGATGCCATCAAGGAGAAGACTGGCTTCGATCTCGACGGCAAGAGCGAGGAGGAGATCCGCGACATCGCTGTGAACAAACTCAAGATGGAAGGCATCGACGAGAGCTTCGGCAAGGGTAAGCTCATCGATGAGATCTTTGGTGAGTTCTGCGAGGGTACGTTCATCCAGCCAACATTTATCATTGACTACCCAGTGGAGATGAGTCCGCTGACGAAGATGCACCGTTCTAAGCCCGGACTCACAGAGCGCTTCGAGCTGATGGTCAACGGCAAGGAGCTCGCCAACGCTTACTCTGAGCTCAACGATCCCATCGACCAGGAGAACCGCTTCAAGGAGCAGATGAGGCTCGCCGACAAGGGTGACGACGAGGCAATGATCATCGACCAGGACTTCCTGCGTGCCCTGCAATATGGCATGCCGCCCACCAGCGGTATCGGCATCGGCATCGACCGCCTCTGCATGTTGATGATCGGTAAGGAAAACATTCAGGAGATCATGCTCTTCCCGCAGATGAAGCCTGAGGCAAAGATGCCACAGAGCAGCATCAAAGAATGGGCTGCCCTCGGCGTACCTGAGGATTGGGTGTATGTGCTGCGTAAGGCTGGCTTCAACCTCATCTCTGACATCAAGGACGAGAAGGCGCAAGGCCTGCAGCAGAAGATCGGTGAGATCAACAAGAAATATAAACTCGGATACGAGAAACCGACAGTCGACGACATCCAGCACTGGATCGACGGTGCCAAGAATCTCTAAGACGATAAGTTGACTATGCGTCTGTTCAGAAGAATCAGTAGAGCACTGGGGCTGCGGAAAAAAGGCTCCATCCCCGATTTTGGCCGTGTGGCCATCATCGGGGGCGGCTCGTGGGCTACCGCCATCGCTAAGGTGGTGGTGGAGCACACGGGACACATCGGATGGTATATGCGGCGTGACGACCGCATCTCTGATTTCCGACGACTCGGACATAATCCTGCCTATCTCACTGGTGTACACTTCGACATCGACGACATCGAGTTCACTTCGGACATCAACGAGATTGCCACTGAATACGACACGCTCGTCTTCGTCACGCCCTCGCCTTACTTGAAAGACCATCTGAAGAAACTCACTGCCGACATCAGCCATAAGTTCATCGTTACCGCCATCAAGGGTATCGTGCCCGGCGAGGATGTGGTCTGCTCAGACTACTTCCATCAGCGCTACGGCGTGCCATACCGACAGTTGCTCTGCATCGGGGGACCGTCACACGCCGAGGAGGTGGCGCTCGAAAGGCTTACCTATCTCACTGTGGCTGGCAGCGACGAGAAGATGGCAAGGGAGTTCTCGCGTGTGCTCGCCTGCGACTATGTGAAGACTGAAACCTCCACCGATGTTACGGGTATCGAGTATGCGGCTGTGCTGAAGAATGTCTACGCTATCTGTGCGGGCATCTGCAACGGCATGGGCTATGGCGATAATTTCCAGGCTGTCTTCCTCACTAATGCTATCCGTGAGATGGATCGCTTCCTGACTGCCGTCAACCCTGTACACCGCAACATCTGTGACAGCGTCTACCTCGGTGACCTGCTCGTGACGGGATACTCCAATTTCTCACGCAACCGCACCTTTGGTATGATGATCGGTAAGGGTTACTCCATCAAGAGTGCCCAGGCTGAGATGAAGATGGTCGCGGAAGGTTACTACGGTACGAAGTGCATGGAGGAGATCAACCGACAGCTCCACGTGAGCATGCCTATCCTCGACGCTGTCTATGACATACTCTACAAAGACCTGCGTCCGCGTGATGTCATCCCCGCTTTGACAGAAAAACTCTCGTGAGTGCTTTGACATAAAGACATGTTCTTGGCTTTAAGACATAAAGACATAAAAGACATGTTCTTTGGCTTTTAAGACATAAAGACATAAAAGACATGTTCTTTGGCTTTTAAGACATAAAGACATAAAAGATATGTTCTTTGTTTTTAGACATAAAGACATAAAGGACATATTTTTATGAAGAAGTATTTTTGAGTTTAGGAAAAGGAGAGCAATATAATATTATAATGAGTAAGATGGATGAAGAAGAGTTAAAGAGAAAGGCGCTGGAAGAGAAGATAACTAAGATTATCCAATGTGCATATAATGTTCGGGGCGTGTTGCCAAAAGGCTTCTTGGAAAAGGTATATAAGAATGCCTTGTATCTTGAACTTCGAGAGCACAACCTGAATGTGACACCCGAAGCACCCATCGATGTCTATTATAAGGGCGTTGTGGTTGGGGAGTACAGAGCGGACATGCTTGTGGACAATGATGTCATCATTGAGTTGAAGGCAACGCAATGTCTGACGAGGCAGGATGAGGTCCAAATAGTCAATTATCTGACGGCTCTCCATATCGATACCGGATTGCTCATTAACTTCGGAGGCGATAATCTGGAGATAAAGCGTAAATACAGGGAATACAAGAAGACAAAGTAGTAAAACAAGTATAAGTTAGTATTATTCATTTAATAAGGTAAGATGATGAGAAAGGATTAGGCAAGACCACATCACAGTGAGAAGGCTATTCGTATAGAAGACGAAAGTAGAAACTGAGACAGAAATAAAGACTAAGGCAAAGACGGAGGGTAGAATATATCTTTATGAATTATATGTTCTTTATGTCTTTCTGTCTAAAGAAGACCGAAGGAAAATATGTTCTTTATGTCTTTTTGTCTAAGAAAGAATAGAAGAAATATATGTTCTTTATGTCTTTCTGTCTGAAAAAAGAATTAATGAGAATATGTTTTTTATGTCTTTCTGTCTTAAAAAGAAAAGTATGTCTTTCTGCCTTCAACAGAGTAGTCTGTCTATCTGTCGTGATTCTGTCGTGATTCTAACTCTGACTCTTGAAAGATTATCATGAAAAACATTGCATTAGACACAACGAAGGCTGTACAGTTCCTCAAGGCTGGTACAGTGGAGGCTTACGAGCCAAAGGTGAAGGCCGCTCAGGAGGCCTTGGAGAATGGAACATGCGAGGGTAACGACTTCCTCGGTTGGTTGCACCTGCCCTCTGAGATCACAGAGGAGTTCCTCAACGAGATTCAGGCTTGCGCCAACACATTGCGCGAGAAGTGCGAGGTTGTCGTCGTCGCTGGTATTGGCGGCAGCTATCTGGGCGCACGTGCCGTCATCGAGGCGCTTGGCAACTCTTTCGCATGGCTTGTCGGTGACAAGAAGAACCCCACCATCATGTTTGCCGGTAACAACATCGGTGAGGACTACCTCGCTGAGCTCACTGACTACCTGAAGGGTAAGAAGTTCGGTGTCATCAACATCTCCAAGTCCGGTACCACTACAGAGACTGCTCTGACCTTCCGTTTGCTTAAGAAGCAGTGCGAGGCTCAGCGTGGTAAGGCTGAGGCCAAGGATGTCATCGTGGCTGTCACTGACGCGCACAAGGGTGCTGCCCGTGCCGCTGCTGATAAAGAAGGCTACAAGACATTTGTCATTCCTGACAATGTAGGTGGCCGCTTCTCTGTGCTCACTCCGGTAGGTTTGCTGCCGATCGCTGTGGCTGGCTTCGATGTCAAGGCTCTCGTCAAGGGTGCACAGGACATGGAGAAGGCTTGTGGCAAGGACGTTCCCTTCGCAGAGAATCCCGCTGCACAGTATGCTGCTACCCGTCAGGGACTGTATACCCAGGCTGGCAAGAAGATCGAGATCGTCTGCAACTTCCAGCCGAAGCTCCACTACTTCGCTGAGTGGTGGAAACAGCTCTACGGCGAGAGCGAGGGTAAGGACGGTAAGGGTATCTTCCCCGCTGCTTGTGACTTCACTACCGACCTGCACTCTATGGGCCAGTGGATCCAGCAGGGCGAGCGTACCATCTTTGAGACAGTGATCTCTGTTGAGACGCCTAACGAGAAGCTGCTCTTCCCGCATGACGAGGAGAACCTCGACGGACTGAACTTCCTTGAGGGTAAGCGTGTCGATGAGGTGAACAAGATGGCTGAGCTCGGTACCCGTCTGGCTCATGTCGACGGTGGCGTGCCAAACATGCGTGTCAGCGTGCCGCAGCTCAACGAGTACTACATCGGTCAGCTCATCTACTTCTTCGAGAAGGCTTGCGGCATCAGCGGTCTGCTGGAAGGTGTCAATCCGTTCAACCAGCCTGGTGTGGAAGCTTACAAGAAGAATATGTTCGCTCTGCTCAACAAGCCCGGCTATGAGGCTGAGAGCAAGGCTATCCAGGAGCGTTTGGCTCAGGAGAAGTAAAAGTAAAAAAAGACTCTCTTCCCCTATCCCCCTCTCCCTGAGGAGGGAGAGGGGGAATGGTGTTACCCGGATATGCCGGGCTTTCTTCCTCTTAGTATCTTCTTTCTAAGAAGAGAGGGGAATGGCAATACTCTTTTAATCATAATCGATGCAAGATATAAGAAAAGCAATCGAGAGATACTTATCCAAGATGCAGGAGAGTCATCCCGGGCAGAATGTCTGGAAGGGCTTTCGCTGTGTCTTGTTCGATATGGACGGTGTTCTTTACGACTCCATGCCCCATCACGCTATCGCCTGGCAACAGTCGATGGCGGAGTTTGGCATCACGATGACGGCAGCTGACGCTTACGCCACAGAAGGGGCACGCGGCATTGACACCATTCGTCACTTCTTCCTTCTGCAAAAGCACGAGGAGATCACGCTGGAACAGGCACAGAAGATGTACGACGAGAAGACGCGTATCTTCCACGAGATGGGTGAGGCTCCTATCTTCCCAGGTGTGAAGCCGCTCATGCAGGCTATCCAGGCGTCGGGGATGAGCGTCAACGTAGTGACGGGCAGTGGCCAGCGTCCGCTCATTGATAAGTTGCTGATGGATTTCAGTGACTATCTCGTCCGTGAGCACATTACGTCAGCCTACGACGTGAAGCGTGGCAAGCCTTATCCTGATCCTTATCTTCAAGGTATGCGAAAGGCAGGATATGCCGACCCGCGTCAAGCCATCGTCGTGGAGAATGCTCCCCTTGGTGTGCGTGCCGGTAAGGCTGCTGAGATGTTTACGGTAGCCATCAACAGTGGGCCGCTGCCCGACAAGGCACTGACAGACGAGGGTGCTGACGTGCTCTATCCGTCGATAGAGGCTTTTCTGGCCGACTGGCCGGAAGTGGTGAAGGCTACCGGAAAGTAACTTATTGTTTATATATAAATAAGGAGTCCGATGATGAAGCAGATGTTCTTATACCTATTATTATATGTTCCATTAGCTCTTTCTGCCCAAGAGGCGAAGAATAGTCAGGCCGTGTTGCAGAAAGAGACGGTGAAGCCCCAGTTGCGCAAGTTCGTGGTGGCTGATATGGAGACGCGCGTGCCTGTGCGTGATGCTATTGTCAGTACGATGTCGGGCTATCGCGACACCACTAATTATCGGGGCATCTGCTATATTCCTGTACAGTTTGACACGCTGTCGGTCAGTCACGGTAAATATCTCACGGAGCGACTGACGGCAAAAGAAATCAAGGACACCACGTATCTCATTCCAAATAGCCACCAGATCAGTGAGGTGACCGTATGGGGCGATGGTACCCCGTCGGTGTCAAAGGGACTGACAGAACAAGTTCGACAGATCTTTAGAGAAAATACGAGAGGCGGCTTGGGTTTTGACTTTGCCAAGATACTTGACAAACGCTACCGTCGCGACATGAAGCATCTGCGGAAGACGCGCGAGATCTTCAAGGAGATGGACAAGGACGATGAGGATCCCATCGTGAGAGCTTATAAAGAGGCAATGGAGGAGAAAAAACGGGCGACGGAGAGTAAGACTGAGAGCAAATAGACATCAGTATGATGAAGCAGCTGTTGTTACACCTATTATTATATGTTCCTGCCACCCTATATGCGCAAGATGCGAAGAAAGTCCCGTCCCTCCAGCAAAATCCAAGGGTACAGTCTCAATTGCGCAGGCTTGTTGTTGCCGACATGGAGACGCATGTGCCTGTACGTGGTGCCATTGTCAGCACGAAATCGGGCTATCGCGATACCACCAACTATCGTGGCATCTGCTACATTCCTGCCCAATTTGACACACTCTCTGTCAGTCATGCGAAGTATTTGACAGAACGTCTGTTGACGGGCGAGGCCAAGGATTCTACATTCTTGCTTCCTAATTTTCATCGGCTTTCTGAGGTTACCATATGGGGAGACCGTAGACTCTCGGCACTTGACGGAGTCGACGATGCTCTCAAGAAGGAAGCTCCAGCACACACGTCTGCCCCAGCGGGCCTCGGGCTCGTTGTTACGTTCGACTTCGCGAAGATGCTCGACAAACGGTACCGTCGCGACATGAAACACCTTCGGAAGACACGCGAGGTGTTCAAGGAAATGGACAAGTGTAATCAGCAAATTTTCATGCAACATTTTTAAGAAAAATAACATATAGCATTCTTCGGCAATTAAGATGTAGCATTATTGATGCGTTTTGGCAATTAAGATGGCGCAGTACCAAGGTTTCCCTTG
>NZ_VUNG01000051.1 GCF_009695775.1 Hallella mizrahii
GTTTCTTGTGTACGAACATGATGCAAAGATAGCTTGCGCCACCCAAAAATCCAAATACAAAGTGTCACTTTATTGATTTTTAATGATTTACGGCCGTTAACGGCTATTAACGTGGAAAACAGGAAAACGTTTGTTTTTTCTGATAATGCTATTTCTATTGACAACAATCAAACATATTGCTATAGCCATATATATCGCATAAATCGGCTTGTTGTCGCTTATGCCCAAGAAATTCATCACGTTTTGAGCAAAGAATATTACAAGAATAAGTAATATATTATAGATTTTATTCATTATCGTAGAGATTTCTATGATGGTGTTATTTTTAAAATGTTTTACTGAAGAACATTCTGTTAAGAATGTCCCGATATCTAATATGGAGTAGCGAACATAATTTATGTTCAAAGCTCACATACCAAGGCAGCCATGTTGCATCGTAATGATGGATGGTACGTGTATTTCCTGTTATATGAAGCGTTCCTGTAGCATAATCCTTAGGACAGAAGTATTCTCTTGGATATATCCAAATACCATCCACCTGCTGAACATTGTTTGTGTACTTTAGTCCTTTGCTGCACAATAGTTTTGTTGTAATAGTGACTACCGTTTCACTGCAATAGTCTCCATTTGGAAGGATGTAGTGCAAAGGCTGATAAAAATCAAGGATTTCTTTGTATAGGCCGAGACCGGGGTTTACCCCCAGACCGAGGCCGGGGTTTACCCCCAGACCGAGACCGGGGGCGACTCCTAGCGTCGTCGCCTTATCCCGCGTTCCATTCATGGGTTGCTTGGCTTCACCCTCGCAACCCATGAATGGACCGCGGACTATGATATCGTCCATGTTGCGGATTACCTCGACATCGGTATCGAAGTACAGACCTCCGTACTTGTACAGAATGTAGAACCTAGCATAGTCACTAACAAAGGCGTATTTCTTGGCCTTGTAAGCTTCCGCCGTATAGGGTATGATGTTCACGTCGAAGTTGCTTTCGTTCCACTCCTTAATCTCATAGTCATGCAGGAACTTTCGCCATGACGCTATGCATTTCTTCGCACTCTCCGGCAGGGGATTGCCGCCGAACCAACAGTAATGAATAATCTTGGGAATCATCTTTGAATGATTTGCTGCAACATCATTGCCTTTGGTTTGCCTATTCACTTCTTTCGGAACTTATTTTTAATCTTATCTAAAAGATTATCAACGTGCCACATGATTCTATGTGGTCGTAATCCTAACAAATTCCAGAATTTATGTTCAAGCCGTTGCTCTATTGGCTTCCAACTGGCAGTGAAATGATGTATGCAATAAGTATTGTTACTTAAATATATTTTTCCATCTGCGTAGCTCTTGGGGCTAAAGTAGTCACTCGGCAACAGACAGATGTCTTTTGAGTTCTTATTTTCAGCTATATCCTCCGGCCTTTTTATCGTTACAAAATGATAGCCATTTTGAGTAAGTTGCTCAATTGCGATCTTGGGTAGAGGTTTTGTATTTAAACTACCATCTTCATTGACGAAATGCTTACCATTATAGTAGTCAAGCCAATCCCTTAGCCATTCTGCCCCCCCCGTTGATCCAAACGCTGCAACTTCTGGACCACCTTCTGTATGTTCTGAACAAAGGAAGTAAGGATACTTCAATAAATCGTCGAACTTTTTCAACACCTCCACATCCATATCAAGATATATGCCGCCATATTTGTAAAGGGCATATATTCTTATGTAGTCAGCTGCAAAGGCATATTTCTTCGCATCAAAGGCCTCGCTCACCCATGGACATGATTCCTTGGGGAAGCGGTTAAAATCCCACTTCATAAACTCATAGTCTGGAAGATACTTCTTCCATGAGGCCATATACTCCTGCAACTTCTCCGGTATCGGATCGTTGCTGAGCCAACAAAAGTGTATAATTTTCGGTATCATAATCATCTTATGTTTTAAATTTCCCTATAAACTATTAGCAATTGTATGAATTGTAGATGTACTCATTCTGGATATATCTTTCTTGAATTCCTCATATTTTTTCATCTCAAACTTGTCTCCGTTCTCTAAATCCTTACAGAGGATGACATCGAAGTTATTAAGCGCGTACAATTTATTGGGTTGTATGCCATTCTCGCGAAGGCTATATTTTATATCATCAGCCGAATCATTGTTGTAAGTGAAGATACGAATATACTTGCGTTTATATCCAGTTGCCTCATCGTCACTCTGCACTTTGAAGAAATGGTGGAAATAGACAAAATCCATCCCGTTGATAGAATGCCCGAAGAAAACAATCTCGTTAGCACTATTCAAATCTTCATAGAGGTTGTTGGAGCGATAGTACTTACTGGAAGACTTATACATGAACTTATAGTCCTTTGGAATAATATGCTCCCCCTCCACACCCAGTATAATGTCATCATCTTGCGCTAATGAGCCATGCACATGACACACTTCTGGCTGAGCATGAACGCCCAATCTATCTGCAAGATCATTTATATCCGTGTAGTTGAAAGTATAAATCTTATGGAAAAGCCCTACTTCCATCAAGTCTTTAAAGGCAATCTCAGCTACACTATCATTCTTCATATGAAATGTTTCTGATTCATCACTCAAATATTCCTTCAATGCTGAGCAAATGACTTGATATTCTTCTCTGTCTGTACTTGCTAATTGGTAGCCATTTGCTTCATGCTGTTCCTCCTGTTTCCTGATATAGTGCATCATGGTACTTTCAATGTCAAACCATGCGTCTTTATCTTTAGCATCGACAAGAGCCCTTAATAAGCCATTACGGCTCAACATGAGCGCATTATTCTCTATCTTTTCTTGCCAAACCTTACTTTTTGCAAAGTCAGAGTATTTTGACTTCATGCCCAAGTCAACATCGAAGCCGTTGCCAAGTATGAGTAATCGATTTTTACGGTAGCCCGTCATATATTATCCTCCTTATACAATCCTAGACAATTATTTTTAAAAAAAGTAGAGGCCCAGCCCACAAAACCTCTATACGCTGATCCGTGACCAGCTGTGCCGAGTTATGTGTGTGAAGTTGCTGAGGGTTGTACTCGGACACCATGCCGAATGTTACAACATCTCTTTTAGGAGTATACTTCCTGAGATGTCTTCGCATTCAGTTCCTTTGTCATATTAACACCAACCCATTTCGTAAACATAAAGGGATGATGCTTGAAATGCCTTTTCATATTTTTGTAATCCACGTCAGAGATTTTCATCACCTTTGCTATGTCCATCTTATCCTCATCATCGATATACGGGCATGCCAACAGATCCAAGGTTAAAATGGTGAGTTCAGTCGTTATCCGTCTTATCTTCTCGGGCGTATTTCTGAACTTCTCTTTTACAGAATACATCAGAGCTTTCTTCAGTTCCTGATACTGCTGCTCATTGCCGAAGTAATAAAGCAGGATAAGTATAGCGAAAGCATTCAGATTGGATGTGATGACCATGCCATCTTTCTTCTTTACACAAAGATACTTTTCCAATATTGCATTTGGCAGATGATATTTACTCCGGAGATTCTTCAAAATAACAAGGAAGTACAGAGTTTCTATCTGAGAGTTTTCATCCAGCTTTGAGACCTGGAAGACAAGTGATAGTTCATCCTGTACCTTCTTAAATACGAGATTCCTTATATTGTCTGAAAAGCGAACGACAGTATCTTTCTTCACCTGATAGGGATTGTCTAGCATGATTATGATCTCGTTCAATATCGTGAGCATCTTCAGCGTTGTGTTTACTCGCTTGTTGCCAGAGTAGAGAAAGAATATCGCATCAAGAACGGCAATCAGATAGCGGGAAAGCATTTTCTCTAGCTTTTCCTTCTTTTCCGCGCACTTCAAGCGAAGGTCTGGATTCTTCTCATCTGTATATGCTATCGACAAGGTCTTGAATTGCTTGTCAAACTTCTTCAGACCGATTTCGAGTTTTCTGCCTATTCTTGCCAGAGTATAGTTGACAATATCTTTGCTTGTGACACTGCATTCCTTCTGTATAGACTTGAACCGCACATTGAATGCTTTAGCATCTAAGTAAAAGTAGGATTTATCAGCTATGGCCTCTTCTACAGTTTTTGAGTCGACCTTGCTTTCGCTATCTTCATCATTGCCATCAGTATTCTCGTCAAGTTCTTCATCAGCAATTGGCTCCACAGTCATTTCCTCCTGATGGTACTTCAAGGAATCATTTATGAGGATATCAATCTGCTCCTTTGCCCGGGTAATATCAGTAATAAATGGGCGATCAAATTGAGATGTCTTCTCTTGACTGATATTTAGTTTGAACTCTTTCAGCGTATTGGCAAACAAGACCATCGCTTTATCCTTTACTTCCTCATTTGTATAGAAAAAGAAGAAATCGTCAACATAGCGATAACACTCATAATCCTTGTTGATATTGTAGCCTTGCTGGCGCAGTTCTGTCTCAACTCTTGCGTCAATATGCTGGAGAATGACTTCGGCGAAGATTCTTGAGAACTCGGGGCCAATGACTATGCCATTAGTCTCGTTGTAATTCATCAACTCCATCAGAGTATCCCACTTGCTGGCGAAGTTGTCATCCGATCCCTTGAAATTTTCCTTATATAGTTCACGTCCGCCACCTGTAGCCCATGCGATAGAATGAGTGTATATACTATCGAAGCAACTTTGCACGTCGAACTTCAGCAGATGTTCGAACTTCTTCTCGGCCCGCTGATAGCGGTAGTCCTCATAGAACTTATATATATTGTTGTACTTCTTATAGCTGAAGAAGGTCCTGAGATTTTCATACTCATTAAAAAACAGCTCGATATTATCAGCCTTACGCCCCAGCAATGTGTGGTGCAGCTTATCTCTATAGTAGAAATAGCATGCTACTTTGTTGGGGTGGCGTAGGGAGAAACGGTCAAGATTGGTGTAGTAGAGTATCAATGGCTTGTACTTATCATAGAAATCTACCATCAATATCTGATTGGCCGGATGAATGACTGTCAGTTCTCTTGCCTTGTTGGGCTTATGCAGAATGCGATAAGTAAATGGTATCCGGCAAAAACTTTTGAGGTCTTTTCCCTTTATGCTATAAGATCCTTTAGTTTGAAGTGTGTCCGTTTCAACATTCAGAATAAATCCCAATATGGAGAGTTCCTCATTACTGATATTTTTCTTCCAACAGATCTTGTCATCTTCAATTCTGATTTCATTCTTAACTAGAAATCGATAGAAGAACCGATTAGAGAAGATGAGAGGAACTTCATAGGGCAGCACGTCACTGAAAAGTACACGCTCTTTCTTGTAGCGAAGTTTAATTTTCTTCCTTCCCATAATCCAGCCACTTCATAATCTCAGATAGACGGTCCATGTGGATATTATACATGGTTCTGTTCTTCCAAGACTGCACCAAATCAGTTTTTTCAATACGCATCTTCAGCTTATTTACGAATTCTCTCCGCTCTTTGTCATCTGATATAGTCTCTTCCGGGACATTCAAAGACATGTGATGAATACGTTGAGTGAATTTATCAAGTTCCTTCAATCCAATTTCATCGAGTAGGTCATTCGAATAGTATAGTCCCGCTTTAATTCCATTCTTTGAATTGCGAAGTCGGATATTGCCAGATATCAGGCGTAAGGCATCCAACAAATCACGCCTGGCCTGCTTTAGGTCAACTTTCGAAAGATTCTCGAAATGTAAGAATGCATTTTGTATACGATTTCTTAGCTTGTCCCTCTTCTTTTTTGAAAGGCTAAATTCTGCATTCAGCTCTTTATCACTTGCTTTATAAGTCAATTTAATATCGTACCCCAAGTAATAGAAACTATCGTTAGGTCGACTTTTATTCACATAGTCAAGCAATTTGCACTTATCGTCGCCAATATCCTTTAACGAAAGGCCCTTACCGATGAAAAAGGTCTTCAAATCCTTATAATAATCCTCAATACTACCATGACTGCCTATTGATGCCAGCAGCATGAAGATATCATCTACGTACCGGACATAGAATATGACTTCCTGTCTGTTCTTAAGTTCACGGTCAATGTCCTGCATATAGATTTCGCTAAGCATGCTGCTTACACCAACACCTCTTGGTACACCGTGTTTGACATCAACCGCCGAAGTATCTTTCTTCTCATTATACTCCTTGAGAATAGCGCGGATAAAGCTCTTAGACTTGTAGCTTAGTAAGCTGTTTGACTCAATCTTAGCTAACAGTGGATCTTGAGGTATCGATTCAAAGAACCCCGAGACATCTGTTCTGATTGCATACAGAGGAGTTTTAGTATTGAGTAACCTCTTAATCGAGACCATGATACTGTGTCGTGATTCCATTTCAATATTGAAGGTCCTTTTCATATTGTGTTGGAGTTGGCACATCGCATAGTATGCTGCCCGATTAGCCTTATCAATTACGAACTCCTCGTTATCACGATACTTTTGTATGCTCAAATCAAATTTGAAAGTGTTGCTTCTCACTTCTTTCGCAAGGGAAGAGAGAATATTCAACAGTTCATCATGCTTCTTTATTCTGAGTTCCTTGCGTTTATCCTGTAAAGCTTGGTGTTCAGCAGTCTCATCTTCAGTCCACGCCGATTTCTTCTTATGATTCAGTTCTTTCAGCCGTTCATTGACACCTTTGATTTCTGCCACAACATCCTTATACGATTCTGGCATCTTGTCAATATTAACCTTCCCCTTTCTTGAGAGAAGATTGTATATGACTTCAAAATTATCAGTAGAGAAAGATTGATCTAATATTGGCATGACTGATATGTATATCGATTCCTTTTGCTACTATGTCAGTACGTTGACGGACACAACTGTATGCATACGGTCACCATTAGGATCAAAGAATTCTTTTTTATAGAAAGCTCCTTGACCAACTGGGGGAGTTGTTGGTATGACAGTAATTTGTTTGTCCATGTTTTAGGGAATTTCAAAGATGTATAAAGTGCTAATCCTGTATATTTTGGCGATTATTTTATTTTCCAATCTTCTTCCGTTAGGTAAGTCTTGCCAAATAAATTTGTGCAATGGGCTGGTACCATTTCACCATGTTCTTTTGAATTTTTCTTTGGTGCAGGGGTATTCATGTAGTTTACCCATTCTGAATCTATCGGTTTATCCGGGCTTGCAATAAGGAGAAGATTGTATCCAAAGGAAATCATGTGTAGGTTTCTGAAATCTTTCCTATTCTTGATTCCTTTAAATGCTCCATATTTGTCAACTCCTTCGTGATCAAATGATGGTTTCCTTACAATACTGTCAGCAAACTCCTTGCCACTACTTTTATTCCATCTTGTTATAATATTCTCTTTTTCTTCCAATGAGAAACGTACTTGAGTTGCTCTTGAACCAAATATTATGCCATCTTCTTTTAACTGCTTCATCAATTTCTTTTTGGAAAATCCCTTAGGTTTAAAATGAAAATAAGCCTCATTAAATGTCTTGAATGAAAAATCCTTCTCAATTGAGATGGCCTTAGCTTTATCAACAAGTTCATCCTTAATCCACAGTCTGTTTCCTTGGTCAAACATATCGTAATATCTCTTGGAATCTTTACAAGTAAATGTAAACTTGTAAATATAACACTTAATACTATTGCCCTTTTTAATATGAACGGAAAAGCCTTTCTGAGCAGCAGGACGACGGAAAGGCTGCAAGCCTATAGGCCGAATGTTACCATTATATATGTCAGTATCATTATTAGGTATCGGTTCGTTGTCGAAGATAGGATCGAAAACGTATATTATCCCAGTATGAGGTTCATTATCATTGAAATATTCGTAAGAGTCTGTGTTACTGTTATATTTGCAAACTGCAAAGAAAATAGCAATATCCAGATTTCTTGTTAAATCAAGTACTGAAGTCTTAAGTCCATAGTGTTGCGCTAAGCCTTCTACATCAACTACAAAATGATTTTTCTTAAAGAATCCATCAACAATTGGATAGGAGTCAAGAAGATGCTTGAATTCTACTAATCGCATTCTATTAAGGAATATATCCGGTTCCGTTGCTTTTCCGCGGTATAACGATGGCACACAGGGTATAAACTCTTCATTCTGACCACGATATAAATAGAAAGGGAAAACTTCTTCTGGTATGAGACACTTCTCGTCACCAATGCCAGTCAAAACCGCCTCAAAATGACCATCTGTCATCTTCTTGTATATGTCCTTGTTTATATCGGACATCATACCAGCCGCGTCTCGCTTTTTCTTTGATTCCTCAATGTCAGTTATAACCTCTTGCAGTGACAGCATAGTATTTAGCCTTTATTTGTCCTAACGTATCTCCTTAACTTCGCTCTCATAGATAGACACAGAAGGAAATACTTCGTGGGTCTGTGACATGAGGATGGAGATGTTTGTATTATAGTTAGGAATAGAATGGCCAATGATAACACTTTTAATACCGAATGGCAATCCTTCTATACCTCCAGTCTTTGAATCTATAGGGAAGTCCTTATAGCTAGAAAGCAGACTATTGTAGTTGGTTACTTTTAATATCTCTGATGAAGCATCGAAAATGAAGCGATACTCGTTCTCTACGTTAAACGTTGAGCTCTTCACAATATATTGCATGTCTTGCGCACTCTTGAAAGATAATGAGATACCTTCCTGATTCAGTTTTGACAACTTTTCATGTAGTTTACGAAAGTTCTCGTCTTTTTCGTTTATATAGATGACTTTCAAGGCATCACTTTTACGAATGTCAAAACCCATGCAGACACCCAAACCATTGTTTCCATAGAGTCTCCACATAGAACCATCATCTCTGTGGTCTGTAAGAGACGTAACCAATATATTCTTGTGCTCAATATTATCTACACGAAGTCTATTATCATCATTCTTGTCAGAGCCATAAAGTAAATGGTGAATCCATTCGCCCTCATATATGTCATTCATAGAGATAATGGAATTCATACGGAATGTCTGGTTGTTGAGCATACACAAATATGTGTCTAGGGACATGTACTTATAAAGTCGAATCGTATTACTGTTAGTATCTTCTTTATCTTCTTGTTGCAAGTACTGCGACAAGTCCAGCTCCACCATATACGCTTTCTTATGAGTGTCAAATACAATTTTATCCTTATCTATACCATAATCTGCAAACATATCCGCGATCTTAGTCTTCCCTTCTTTATTTCCTATAGGAATATATTTATCAAGGAAGTAGGTAATATCAAATCTGTCATTTGATAAGAAATGTGCCTTGAAAAATTCATCCACATGAACAATGTCATTTCCACCATTTTCCAAAAAATCTTGAAACCATTTTGAATACTTTCTATATTTTACGGTAAAGCTTCCTCTAACATTAAACAAAGAGTCTTTATGAAGATTGGTGACTAAAAACTGGAATATAACGAAGATCTTGCCATTATAGCGCACATTAATCCATCCGATGAGTTCTTCCTCGTTATATATGGATTCACACGTGAACTTGTCACGGTCAACCTCAATGAGGTCTAGCCTATTAGATATTAGTTCTACCAATTCCTTAAAAGAGTGTCTAGACATATTCTTATCACTTTATCCTTCCGATTTTAGTCTGTTTCAAAATTGATTTCATCATAGTAACTATTGTACTATTATTTATAATTCGGTAGAAAAATAGAAACCAGATTCTTTTCTAACAATTCTTAAATCATCTCCCTTCCAAAATGGAGTACCTGCAAGTTGAGCAATGGCAGGACCAATCGGAATAAAAGCGAGATTAGGTTCATACAATGCTGAGATCAAATTGGGGTAATTATCTTTGTTAAGCAAATCGGGCCTTATATAGAAATTTGGAATACCCCGCTGGTCATAGGCAAGTTGTATGTTCTCTCTCAAATTTTTGAATAGCGAGATATAATCTTCCACGAATGTCTTATTTTCTTCTTCACTTACATTCAGAACTTTATCTAAAAATGGGATGCAATTATCTTTTTTACCAAATAGGGCATGAGAATACCTGCTGTTTAATATCAGTAACTCATTGTCATCCCTAACTTTATCAATTGTTATCGTTGCCCCCAACCACCTTTTCGGATCTTCCTTAACAAGTGGCAGCACTAGATCTTCAAAAGTATTTTCTAAAGTGCAATCAAAAAGAATTTCCAATATATCAAGAGTGTCTTTTTTGCTCTTTTTGTCGTTGGATAAAATCCGATTGAAAAGAATGGGAATGTAAGCCTTAATATACCAATATTCCACGTCATCACTACTTGTGGAATTTCTGAGAAGGGATAGCATCAATGCTGTTAACTCTAATATTCTCTCAGTCTTGTCAACAAAATCATCTAATATTTTTTCATCGCTTTTCTCAGAAGGAGGAATAAGCTGAAAAAGTGCCTTTGTTAGCAACGGGTTTCTTGTAACAAAGTTTTGTATGAACCAATATGAATGTGGTATGTCATTCTTGCTATATTGGTTTCCCAATGATTGAATATATGAGGCTGTGTCGCATGAAGCCCAGATATAATCAACTAAGCATTTTAAAATTTCTGGGTAACTAAGATATTCTAAACTTCCAGCTATGACATAGATCAGTCCATTATCTTTTCTCTTTGTCCATGAAAGTACATTGGCGGCAAAAGTTTTATTTTCGTGACAATTCACATATTCATGACAATCATGAAAGCCCTTAGGCAGTGTATTAACAAAATATGCCTGTTTCCAACTTTTGTTTGCTACTCCATATACTTTTTCATTGTTACTTAACTCAACTTCCTTAGGGAAGAGAAATTTTAAAAGAGGTTTATATTCAGAGAAATCAGAATCAACTTTATCCTCATACACCCATGATGGAGAGTTCCATGAATCATTCGCTGTTGACAATATTTTTCCAGGCTCATCCCTAAGAATGGAGTATAGTTTATTATTCCTATATTTTATTAGCTCAAGTATTATCCAATCTGAAGTACACAAGAACAACTTATCAAAGATGACTTGCTGATCCTTGTAATCCCGGAATAATTGATTCCAAAATCGCTTAAATTGTCTTAGTGTAGGCAGATACTTCGAAAAGTCTATTGACTCAAAAGATTCTGCGATGTTTTCTTTATTGAGTTTACTGTTAAACTCCTTCGATAACTTGTCCTTTATAACAGCGTTGGATATATTTTCCAAATTTATGGTGATGTCTATCATCTTTGCTGCGTATTCCAAACCACCAGCGTCTTTAAGAATTATATCTATCTTCTGCTTGTCGTAAGACAGGATATAGCATATATATGGAAAATCACAGATATTTCGAATTAGGCTGAATACTTTTAGCAGTTCATTCTTGCTAAGTCTGTCACACTCGTCCATTAACACGAAGACAGGCTTTTTGTGCCTAATTAACTCGCTCTTTATATTTTCAATGAGTTCTTCCCTTGTTGTACTTGTATGCAACCTAATAAAATAGGATGACAATTTACCAATACTGCCGGTTTCCATAAGCAAATCACCAGCCAAGGCTTTCAGATCGCTGGTGTCAATGTCATTGCCACGAAGGGTTTTGTCCAATAACTTACAGAATGTTGGTGTAAGTTCTTTTTCACTATATAGCCAAGGCTTGAAGCTTATGCAAGTTGCATTATGTTTTTCCAATTCACTCTTTAATGCTGACATATACCAACTTTTGCCGGTACCCCAACCTCCAGTAACAGCAACACCAAATGCGCCGCCCTTGTTATTATCACTTATAAGAAGTTCCGCATGTCGCCCTACAGAAGCCATTCTTCCGAGAATGTCTTTAGCATTGTTATCATCAAATAATAGCCCAGGACTTTCCTGCTGCTTATTTCCATCATCAGGTATTTGTTCAGCTTTGTCAGACTTTCCAATATTTGCCAGACTCTCATAAAGGCATAACATTATTACTACAGCCGGTACGTCCGCGTATTTTATCCCAGGAAAAAGGTAGAAAGGGGTATATTCTGCGCTATGAAACACGCGGAAACAAATCACTGTAACGAGTACAGGTAAAAGCACGGCAATTGACTTAGCAGCAGCATTACCTCTTAACCGCTGTACAGCATTGTCACAAATTAACAATGACGTAACAAGGGCAACTAATACAAGAATATCAGAATTCAAGCTCGGTTTCAGTTCCTTATACACAGTCTCAATCCATCCTATACTCGTCAGTGACGTGTACAGTGGTTCGTTAAACAATATCGCCATAATTGACAGCAATATTGTCCAAAGAGATAAAGAACTATTATGTTGGCTCCCCGTAGACATCATTAATTCACATTATAATTATTTTCTCTAAGCCTGTTATGAATGCTCTTTACTTGTCCCCTTTAAAGCTCTTTACAACCCAATCAAAGATATTTTCAATTTTCAGATGCTACACAGCACGCAATACTTTCCGAAGTCATGCTTGTCAAGAGCCTGCTCGATAGGTTTCAGATGAGGGTTGGAGGTATGCTCGGTAGGGAAGTACTGACGCTTAGCACGGCAGGTGGCGGCAAAGACGTGACGGTCGATGGAGGAGTTGTGGAGGGTGCTGATGCGACTGTAGTTCATACGAACCTGGCGGAGAAACATATCATAGAGTTGGGCGGTCATGGATAAACCTAATGTCTTTGCATCTTCAAGCAACTGGAGGGTCACAAGCAGGCTGTCAATGACCTTGGGATTGCCCACGGAAGTAGAGGAAATACCCTTAGGGTTAATACGGTATAAGTACACGTCATCGGGAATTGTCTCTATCTTAGTACACATGCTGTATAAGATGAAACAGAAGAGGGTGTCTTCGAACCAATAACCTTCAGGGAAACAGATGTGCTCGAACTTAGTAGAGCGGATGACCTTACCCCAAGGGTAGCCAAACAACTTGCCGATCCATTGATCCGTCACCGCATACTCATGCCGACATCCCTCATGCTCCTCGCCATTACAGAATGTCTGTAGCAGTATTCTTTGTAGCAGGGCTGCTGAAGCAAACTGTATACGTGATAGAAGTGTATGGAGCTCTTTGGTTGACATTACCAAACTGTTATTTTACTAACACTGTTTTACTAACACTGTCTACAACCTATTTCAACAAATCATGCATGACATCAAGATACTGAGTTCCAAATTGTGCATCTGGCTCCAAATAATTTCCTTCTCCCCACTCATTCCAAGATCGAATGAAAATCAATCGATGTTGTGGTTCTTTGTTCTTAACAATCTCTATTGCTTGCTGAAGATGTTTCTTCCATAGTGCAGGTGTGGAGCCGTAGAATAAAACTGCTTTTACACCGCCCCTCGGCGATCGGTCATAATTGGGAAATACACAAGGATAATAGTTTTCTTTATGGCACCGTGTTCCTTTAAACCAATTTTCAATGATCTTCTCGTATGGAAAATTTGTGAGGAAGACATGATTGGGAAATACCTTTCTCAATCTAGGTATAATACTATTCTTCCAAAAGCTAGTTCTGCGCATTGCTCTTGTTGCTCCTGTTAAGCATAGGGCATCATAGCCTAACCTCATCGTATTTTCCGGAATCTGTCTGAAATCTGTGGTCAAGCCAACAAAATGGATACCATCTATGCCATTTTCTCGCGCCATTTTATTCCACAAGTCTTTAAAATGCTCAAAGTTTGGAATATCCAAAGGTGCCCAAACACCAAAAAGAGGTTTGTTGTCTACACGGATATAGCGGGGATCTTTGAAAGCAGGGAGACAGGCATTAAAATGCATTATTATGTCCTCATCGCCTGGATAGGTTTGTTCCATCAATATTTGTTTGCCTGTATTACCAGATATGTTGACCCAAGTTGTTCGTGCCCAGGTGTGGTTAGCCCAGCAAAGGCAGAAAGGGTAGTCTGGTTTTCCTGATGTGAGTACCTCATGGAAAGGTTTCTCTAGCAGCCGCTTCCCATTGCCAAACCAATAATGCCAATAGCAGAACCCCTCAATGCCTGCACTCTTAGCAAGCTCTGCTTGACGCTCTCGGATTTGAGGATCCAAGAGGTTATAATATCCTAATTCACCTGGGACTTTCGGTTCAACGTGACCTTCAAAAAGCGGTTTGGCATTTTTTACACTCGTCCATTCTGTGAATCCTTTTCCCCACCACTTATCGTTTTCTGGAATAGCATGAAACTGCGGAAGGTAAAATGCAATTACTCTTGCTTTCATCTTAATTCTGATTAATATATCAATACTTATAAACTTTTATGACTTTTGCCGGAATACCTGCTACCACTGAGTATGCCGGTACATTCTTCGTAACAACCGCATTGGCTGCAATGATTGCACCATCGCCAATAGTTACACCGGATAGGATAGCAGCTTTATCTCCAATCCAAACATTATTGCCGATTTTAACAGGCCCTTTAGAAGTTAACTTACGCAGAAATGGCTCTATGTGCATATCTACTAAAGAGGCTTCACCATGGTTGTTATCAGATATGAGCACAAAGCGACCTGTCAACACACCATTGCCGATAGTTACATTATCTATAGCCGTAATATGAGTGTAACTTCCTATATGGCAGTTTTGTCCAAGAGACATAGATGGATTGAAGTGCTGTTCATTAAACCGATCCCAACACTCCAAAACAACATCATTAGATATATTTGTATTCACACCTATATCTATGTATTTCCACCCACATCCTTGAAGTCCAAAATCTACATAACTATTATTTCCGACAAAGTGAAATTGCCGAAATATACTTTTACAATACAGTCTTTTCTTAAAGTTCTTCCATTTGCGTATAACAATAGTATCACTAAAAAAGGAAAGGAAAGAAATAAGTAACTCTTTCATTATGACTAATAACTTCAGATTTTCGTTCTATTATTAGTAAACATTCAATTGTTGCCTAACGCCTCTTAAAACGGTACTTTCGAGTAATCTTTATCTGTTAAACTGAGTAGACTTTAAGTCTTTTAATCAATAACGAAGTACCTATGCAGCATCAAAGCGTGGTCACGACAGCCCTTAGAGAACTTCTTGAAGAAGATTTGAAGATACTTCAGCAATCTTGCTCATGAAAAGAAAGACATCACCACTATATGAATCCCGATGTAACTTATGCTTTACTATCTGCATCAGCCTGTGATATACACAATGTATGTTTGTAACGATAGGAACTGGACGACACCTTCATGGTGAATTCACGATAGTCAAGGACAAAAGCAACAGTATTTAAAGATTTTAGCAATGCATCATTCTGTGGACGCTTACTTTTATATGAAAGATACTATCGCTAATTGTCTGACAAGGAATATTCAGAAATAAAGATATTATCTTATTTTCTGAGCATTGTCAAGTCTGCGATGGCAATAGGAAATCATGCCAAGGATCTCAAGAGCATCTTGCTCACTAATGGGCCAAGAGATAGCGGGCTCGTGAGCGGAAGTGTTACGGAACATACCGCACAAGCCCTTCAGGATATTACAGAATCCTTTATGTTCATCTTTTTCTGACTGGTTTTGATAACTATTAATGATAAGAATTGGCGTAGAGCTAAATACTTGATCTATTAACGCATTACCATCAGAATTGAGACCAGACAAATCTCGTATACGTTGAAATAGGCCTTTGTTGGCTTCAAAGACTGCATGGAAATAGTCACGATTAAGTAGCTCCTTAGTGCAGTACTTAAATATCTCATGATGCGCCTTACGATTGGAGAGTTCCTTTTTCAGATTATTTGTTCGAATCTCTACGTCTGTTATCGTACTAGCCTTATTAACCACGGCGAACTTGCCACTTTCAAGAATCTCATATCCTTCAAAAGCCAAGACTTTGTTCAGTTCATCTCGATAATAATTAAATTGAGTCTTATCGGATGTGAATCTCGATGGGTCGACTACAAGTTGAACAAATCTAAGAATATTGTCAGAGCAATGATAGACATTCTGAAAATTCACAAGAGCATTGAACAGTCTCTTTCTCTTGGATAATCCTTGTACATTCTCTGAAATATCTTCAATATGAACTTGTAGAAGTAAGCGGTGTATGTTGGTACCAGTTAGCCCACTATTAGTATCACCAATGATATTGCTTAGACTCTCAATTGTACCCAGTTTTAAACAAGGTCGATTCGCCATAACTTTTTTTTAATATAAGATTGCATTGATCGTCGCATAGTAGCAGTCGGCTATATGCTGCATGCCAATATCACCAGGATGTGAAGCGACACCATGCAATCTGTAATGTTTCTTCTGTAACGAGGCAAAGTTCTGCTTGTCAGTACCATCCCCAAGATGGGAGATATCTACGAGATATGAGTTGCTCCGGATAGCTACATTAGTGATAGCATACTGCTTTTGCTTGCTTGGCCAGAAAGGGAGGGTGATAATCCGCTTATTATTCGGGAACAAACTTAAAAGCTGGATATACTTCTCCTCAAAATTATGTGGATCCTTAATTTCATCCTCAGAGACATTCTCACCTATTTGGACAATCAAAATGTCCGGTTTCTTAATTTCTGCTCCTTCTACCAAAGTTAAAGTCGGTATTTTATTATTGAAATTTCGTTCAAAGTCAGCAATATTGACAACACTGAACTTGACATTCACATGATGATTATAAACTATCATTTTGGAAAGGCGATGAACGTAGTCGCTGTCTGGTGTTGTCGCCATCATCCCACGTACGTCTTTGCAAGGCAGAAAGTCTTCCACCAATGGATGGAGTGCTATACTATTACCTAAGAACAATACCTTAATGGTACTATATGCTTCGTCTACTATAACAGACTTATTTATAGGTGTTAGCTTGCTATTATTAAACCGCTTTAAAACCTTTTTATTTGGTCTACCCCCCCAGATATAAAGTTTCAAGCTTCTCTATAATTTTGTCTTTTTTACGATAGGCAAAAGCTAACGCAAAAGTTAAAAAAATAATATTGAGTGCTATTGATATGGCTAACATACTGTGATTGGAATTTAAGATATCAGAAATAATATTGATTCAAAGTGATTTACTCGAATTTATCTCTTTTACCAATTGCATCATAGCAATTTATCAACTGAGTAAGTATGTGCTTTGGATTGTGCCTTCCCATAGCGTGTTTCCTAGAATTCGAGGAATACTTCTTCTGCCGTGTGATGTCATGGGATAACGACATAATTTCATAGGCCATATTGTAGCATGAGTTGGCAGGTACGAGTTTTCCCTCTGAGTTATCTCTGACAAGCGACGATATTCCTCCAACATTTGTAGAGATAATGGGTACTCCCAAATATTGAGCCTCGCATATAGCGTTAGGGCTATTGTCGATATACGCTGTGTGAACATATATGTCAGAGGACAGTAAGTATTGTTGCAATTCATCAGGACCCGTAAACCCAAGCAACTTAACATTATTTTCTTCAAATGCCAGCCTCTCTTTACGCTCAATCTCTTTCTTCATACCCATATTACCAGCAACAAGCCATTCGAAATCAACTCCTTGTTCTTTAAGAACATGTGCAGTCTTCAACAAAGTATCCATGCCTTTCCAGTGAGTCTGGCAGCCTGTAGTCATAAGACGAATCTTATGATCGCCCAATTTCGGTTGCCATTCTTGTGCTGTCTCAATGAAAGCTGGTCGTAAAGCTTCTTCTACATGGAAATACTTAGCACCATGATGAAAGATTTCGACAAGTTGCTTGTCCCATTCAGTTCTCCCCATGTAGTTGGAGACGGCTTTAAAATTACTCTGTTCCATGTCTTCCCACGTTTGGTTGAAATTTCGATCACGCCACAATCGCCATTGCTTTCTTATATTTAAGCCAGCTTGCAAAATTTCATCACTGGCACTGTATCCAGGAGGGAAGAGTGCATCATTATATGGAGCGATGCAGCCTTGCATATGGATGACAACAGGGATATTTGTATACCGAGCTACTTGCCCGAATTCCCATTCAGTCCCAAAGCAGTGAATAATGTCAGGCTTTACATCTTCAACACACTTTACAGCGAGAGGTACCACTTTGTTGGCTGATGTCCATCTGTTGTGATAGCGGCTGTACTTATCTTCCCAAAAACTATAATGTGGCACCAAGGGTATATACTTGACCCCATCGACTGTTTTGGGCATCATCCCTGTTGTACCTGTGAAAGCTATTGTTAAATCTATGTCTTTGCAGGTGCGTACTATCTGCTCCAAGGAGTCTTGCCATCCGGCAATAGGCGCATTATCATTTTTATATCTGCCCGGTATTGTTATTTCGAACCACAGAACTTTCATAATTATTTTTCTTCCAAACTTGAAATATAAGATTTGATGACTTTTGCCGGTACTCCTGCAACAACACTGTAAGGTGGTACGTCTTTCGTTACCACTGCATTACATGCTACAATAGTACCCTTACCGATTGTTACTCCAGAATGTATGCTTGCTTTGTCACCAATCCAGACATTGTCTTCTATTACCACAGGACCCTTAATATACAAATCCCGTTTACTGGGTTGCATTTTTAAATCTGTCAAACAGGATATCCCATGGCTTTGTCGCTAATATAGACAAAACGTCCTGTCAGCACTCCATCACCTATCCTTACCTCTTTTGCAGCTGAGATCTGTGTATATTCACCTATAGCTGTGTTATCTCCAATTATTATATGCGGATCATAATCTATTCCGTTATGAGATTTCCAACAGCCAAGAATATTGTGACTTACCAATATCGTATTATCCCAATAGATATATTTTTGTTTCCACCTCCCTGTAGTTGGCAACCCAAGCCTATCGTACTACCTTCTCCGAGATGGCCAAGATAACGACTTATCCACTGGGTAAATAAGATTTCACGCAAATGATAGACCTTAGATCGTACTTTAAAGGGATAAAAATAAGCCAGCATGGTAAGCATCCCCTTTATGTAGCTCTTAATCATATGCCAAATATTTATAAGGATTATTGTGAATTGTCTGAAAATAATTCATGCCGGAACCTACATCAGCATCTATCCTTCAGTCTCAAACGCCTAGATATACTTCCTTACCTTCTCTTTCTAGAAATTTATTTACATCATCAAAAAGATTGATATCCAATATTCTAGTCCTATGTAGTTCTTCTGACATAGCCACTATATTATTCATGCGTTTTCACGAAGCTAATCTTGTCTTTATGTAATTCTTTAGTCTTTCTTCAACCTCTGCACAATTAACAAGATGATTCAAAGGATCTATTCCAAAAGACTCAGTATGCAAATCAGGTCTCTTTCCTTTGAATTTCGTGCATAAATCATTGAGAAAATCAATCATGAACTTTAGCTCCTCTTTTCCACGAGACCTTAAAACTAAATCCTCTGCTATGTAGTTTCTTGCTTCAATTACTTCCTTAGTCGACACAACACCTGCATCAGGAAAAAAAGTCTTGTACTTTGAGTGGCTAAATTTAGGATGAAATTTACGATTTGGAATGTCATAGTCAATGAGTTCCTTACATACCTTTTTATTATTATCAAGATCTAAGTGCCCCATTGAATCACCGTAACGTCTGCGTAAAGCACAGTACCAACCATTAAATTCTAATATTGCGTTGCTAAAGTTTTCTTGAGCTTTTGTGTATTCGTCAACTATTTTTGAAAACATCATATCAGAACGTTTTAAACCTATATGGTAAGTAAGGACTCTTTCAAAGGACTCTTTGGTAACATAGTAATTTTCTATCGAATATCCTTTAGTTACAAAAATATCTTCATTCTTTTCTTCATCAACATTTAGGTCAAAATCTTTATCAATAAAGAAACCCGTCTTATAATGGTTAAAGTTAGGTTCATTACTCAGCTTCTTATAGACTTTCTTCACTCCTTCTTTGTTGTGGCACTTTATTGGCTCTACATCATTACGAAACATTCTAATTATCATTCCATAATAAGCCGCATCAAGTCCTTCAAAGAATGCAAAGAAAAAGTTAGGAAGTTTATTTTTCTCTTGCTGGAAAGTTGCGTATGCATCTTGAGCAGACCCCAGAGAAGCTATTAACGCTGTAGGTGTTATCTTATTTTTTGATCCGTCATCTTTATTCATAATATTCAGTATAGTCTTGTAAAGCTATTGTATGATTAAATAATATGTCATCCTCAAAAATATATGGGGAATGAGTTGCTGCAAAAAGAAGTCTGCATTTATTTGACTTTATGATATCTGCAAGCAGGGTCCTTTGCCAAATAATAGACAAGGACATTTCAGGTTCATCAATAAAGAGATAAAATGGCTTTTTATCAAGATAGACCATAGCAAAAAGAGCAACCATCTGTTTTTCACCAGAGCTAAGGTTTTCAAGTTCAATCCGTTCTCTTATACCATTGTTGTCTCTATTCAAATTGTATTCAAGATCTAATGTCATTTCATATCTATTATAAACAAAATGTTTACCATAGAGGTATTTGTTGCATGTTTCAGCAAATGCAGAAATGCTTTTATCATATTCCTCATAGCTGTCATAAATACCAGTCAACTTGTTTAACTGATACAACAATGCATTATGAGCTCCATCATATATGCGATTAGTCTTTATCAAGTATCGTAATTGGGCTATTTCCTCAGAAGACAGTCCAGTTTCCTTATGTTGTAGGATATTGTCTATCTTCCTAAAGTCCTCCTCTTGAAGTTCATAATTATGGGTAAAACCATCAATACCTTCCTTGAGTAGGCTGGTAGACATTTCGTTAAGCCTCCGTCTTGATATTGCCGAAATCTTAAGTAATATTTCTTTGACCTTAGATTCAATATCCGCCATACCAAAATGTACCAACTTCTTTATCTCATTTAAAAGATCATTTTCATCTTCAATGTCGAAAGGATAATTCTCATTTATTTTGTGTGATATATCCTTGATGATATTCTTCTCTATTCTACGATATGTTGGCAAAAAGAGAATTCTATTGGTATCTTTGTTTCTGTAGGACACGTACTCAGCGACTGAATTATATTCATGGTCATCTACTAACCCTTTGACTTCATGAAATAGCCCTATAGTAGATAGTGGGATATTGATGTCCGATACTTTTAGAAATTCATTTATGGCCTCCCCTTTCTGAATTATATTTCCTTTTGAATGAATAATATTTCTCAATTCTGATATTTGTTCTTCGTTGAGGTTATTGTTCAATCGTGCATAAAAAGGTGAATGATGTAAGCTTGACTTCATTTGCATTACATAATGAAGTATTTCATCTCTCGAAAAGGAAAAAAATCTATCATCAAATCTGATACTAACAGTTGCAAATTCTATTTTACATAATTCATCAAACATGCAGGAAATGAAATAGTAAAATGCTGTAAGTACCGTTGTCTTTCCAGCACCGTTTTCTCCAACAGTAATTAAAATTCCATCTTTTATATAAAGATGAATATCTCTTTGCCCAAATAAGCCAGTTATAGCAAACGATCTAATTTCTGTCATTTCCATCTGAGATTTTCCAAAGTCTGTTTTTTAAAATATTCGCATCACTTTCAGAAGTGACTTCCGTATGCCAACGTGGGTAATCATCCCCTTTTGATTTATTGTTACGCCAATGAAGTGGAACAAGATTATCAATATCATCAGTACCTCCCTGTGATAGTGGCAAAATATGATCTATCTGCCACCCATAGGTTGAGAGCTTGTTATAATCGTCGCGCTTTATCCAAGCTCCGGCATAATCTTTACGTAACAAGTCTGGGTTCTTGCCGTCTGTAATAGCAGCTTTTTCCCATACTTTTTGAATGATCGCGGAATCTTTATATATTTTATCATCCATATTATGCTTACTAAACTGTGAGATTTTATATGTTAATTGATGCTCCAAACAATTGCACTGTAAGAGAGATATGTCAAAATTAAACAATATAAATGTAAATGTCCAATTGTTGCTTATCAGCTTTAAACAGAGTACTTTCGAGTACCCCGTTTTATGCTAGGCTGAGTAAGATTTAAGACTTGTTAATCAATAGCGAGTTGTCCGGGCAGCATCTGAGCGTA
>NZ_VUNG01000052.1 GCF_009695775.1 Hallella mizrahii
ATGGTATAAAGGTACAAAAAAAACGGGACATATGCAAGGAAACAGCGACATAAATACGGTATATCGGATGCATAGAAACAGGCTCTGTGCATAAACATCTAGACAAATTAGTTTGGCAGCAGCCTCGATAAACCCTGCCCCTACGAACCCACCGAAACGTTAACAGGGGGAATACCACAAAAGCGAAGTGGATGTCATCCGCGCGTAGGGGCAGGGTTCATCCCTGCCCTAACCCCGCAAAAGACATAAAAAATTGTGGCACAGGAGGATGGAATGATTACCTTCAAGGGGGTTAGGGCAGGGATAAACCCTGCCCCTACGAACCCACCGAGACGTTAAAAGGGGAATACCACAAAAGCGAAGTGGATGTCATCCGCCGAAAAAATCGAAGAATAGGCAACTATTTCACACTCAGCACCGGCGCAATGGTATTGCAGGGTTTCTCTGGCAGCTCGACCACCAGTCCATCTTCCGTCTGACGGAAGGCTACCTTGCCATAGCCCAACAGATGGACAGACTTCACCTTGCCCTCGTAGTGTGGTGAATGCAAAGCCAGGCTCTTGATGACCACCCGATGATCGGCAGGCCATGCCAAGGCAGTGGCGTAGAGGGTATTGCCTTTCTGTGTGAAGCGGATCTCTGCTGATCCCGCCCGTGTGTAGGAACCCTCGTTGAATCCCTGCGCATTGAGTTTGATGTCAGAATCAGCAATCGGCCCCTCGCCAAAAATCTTCCAAGGATGTGTGCCGATGATGCTCTCTTTGTTCACCCGCATCCATGCGCCAAACTCGTCGAGGATGGCTTTCTCTTTCTCGTCGAAGGTGCCGTCGCTGCGAAGTGGCACGGAGAGCAGCAGATTGCCGTTTTTGCTGACCACGTCGACAAGCAGCTTCACCACTTGTGCCGCCGACTTATACTGGTTCTTTTCATAGATCTCAGTGTTGTAGTGCCAGCCGCCGATGCAGGAACACGTTTGCCAAGGGCGGTCGATGATATGGTTAGGCGCGCCGCGCTCCACATCCCAGGTGATACCTTTGCGTTGCTGGTCATCGAGAATCTTGCCGAACATCACAGCCGTCAGCTTGCCATGATGGGTAGCCATATTGTGGTTGTAGAAGTCAGCAGCGATTTTCAGACCACAATCACTGACAGGCCAGAAAGGCAGCACCGTGACATCGAAGTAGAGCAGGTCAGGATTGTATCGGTTGATGACGTCGAGCGTACGGTTGTAGAAGTTTGTGACAAACTTCTGTGACGGCATGGCCGCACCATTGCTCCAGTCCCATTGCCGGTGTATCATGCCGTCGGCCCATGACCCTTTACTCAGCGGATGGTCTTGCTGGTAGAGGTCTTGTGGGTCCAGTCCTTCCCACCACTTACCTTTTCCGTCGGCTTTTGTCATGCAACCATCATAAGACACGCCCATCTTGCTGCCTGAGCGGTCATAGCGGCGCGATGGCTCATACCAAGTCCACGCATGATCAGCATGAAGGGAAACACCAAACTTTAGCCCGTACTTCCTTGCCGCTTTTGCCCAGCCTTCAAGGATATCCTTGTGCGGTCCAATGTTCTTGGAGTTCCACGGCTGGTATTTCGAGTCCCAAAGGTCGAAATTGTCATGATGATTGCCAAGGGCAAAGAAATACTGTGCCCCCAAACTCTTGTAGTAGGCCACGAGCGAGTCGGGATTCCAATGCTCGGCCTTGAACAGCGGCAGTATGTCTTTAAAACCTACTTCCGACTGGTGGCCATAGTGCTCACGGTGGTATTTCCACGCCGCCGAGCCCTCTTGGTACATCGACCGGGCCATCCAGTCACCCGAGCCCTCCACGCACTGCGGTCCCCAGTGCGCCCAAATGCCGAACTTGGCATTGCTGAACCACTCCGGCACTTGATATTGACTTTCCAACGAACTCCATGTGGGAGCGAACTTTCCTTCCATCATCTTCTCTTGAGACTCAGCCACCGGCACGGCAAACTGCTGGGCGTGAGAAGCTAAAGAGGCTAAAAGTAGTAAGCCTGTTAAGAACATTGATTTCTTCATTGTAGTAATTTTAGTTTTTGGTCTCGAGTTTTATTTATTGGTCATCGGTATTTACTGAATAGTGCTTACGTTGCATCCGCAACTTTTTACAAATGCAAAGGTAACGATTATGAGACAAAATCAACATGAGAAATGTATCTTTTTACCTATAAACATGATGTAAATGACTTATTTACAAAAAAATTATAGCTGAATTAGGCCTAAACACAACAAAGGGAAGAAATGCTTCTCAGCATTCCCTCCCTACAGCTTAAATAATGCCATGAGATACAAATTCCAGACTTAGCGTACAATTCGCTTGATGACTTTTCCGTCCTTTGTCTTTTGCAAGATCAGTCCTTTGGCATTGCGGTTCACCTTTTGCCCTGCAAGGTTATAGGAGACTATGATGTCTTGCTCATTGGCAACATGACATTCACGAATACCTGTCGCGGTCGTGGAGACACAAAGTCCTTTGACAACGCCCTTAGAGGATCCCCATGCCAGTTTAATGGCATTGAGATGAACGTAGGGCAGTGACGAGATATCGCAGACGGCAAGGCCGTTTTCATCACCCTCGGGATCCAATTCAACGAGTTTTCCACCAGCAGTCTCACGATTGAGCAGCACACGATATTTAAGACCGGGGTCACCATAGATGCGGATCTCTTTGAAACCGTCGAGAGGAGCATATTGTAAGTAGTCGACATTGACGTTGCCATATACCAGATCACCGGCACTCAACTCTTGGTTCAGCGCCAACGTACACGGAACCTTGCCTTGGTCCTCACCGTCTGTCGGGGCACTCCATGCATGGAAGAACACTTCAGTGAGCGCGATCTCATCAGCCTTATACTGGAAGTGGGACTCCACTTTCTTGGTCAGTGTGATGGACTTCACCGTCATCGTGCCAGCAACATTGCAGTGCCATTCCATCTTGTTGACAGCACTGGTCTTGTCAGCGTATTGCGTCAGGTCGAGGTTGTACTTGCTGCTGTAAAAGCCGCCGACCTTGCCACTTTTGGCATCTTCCACCAGCAGGAGCTGAACGATGTCATCGCCTTCGTGATCAACGATCAGGTTTGTGCAGGCGGACAGATCCACGCCCTCAGCAGGCAGATCGAGATAGAACTCGCCCTTGCCATCGCTGGTGATCGTCCCAGCCTTAGCGTCAATCGTCACGCCATCTGTTGCTTTGAGGTCAGAGAGCGAAATGGTGCATTTGCCATTTTCGCCAAATTTCGGCACAAAGCTGGCAAACATTTGAGTAGCTGCAAGAAGAGCTACACAAAGAGATAAAATTTTCTTCATAGTGCTGTTGTTATTAGTTGTTATTTGATAAAAGGATGATCTCACTCATTAAAAATCTGAGAATAAGAGAATATACTCCGGCACGAATCTCACTGCTTCTTTTTGAAAAAGAACCTTAAAGCCGAAATATGAAATCCATGCACGGATATTTATTCTCTCATTCTCAAACTCTTGTAATCATCATAGCTGTCTTAGCAATTCCTTCTGCTACTTCGAGATGTACTTATGCCCGTTCTTGATAATGACGCCGGTCGCCTTTCCGCTTACCTGACGTCCACTCAGATCGTAAGTTTTTCCGGCATTCCTGGCATCGAACAACAGATTGCGTATACCTGTCGAAGGTGTGTCAGAGGTTAGCACAATATTTCCGATCATCGCCTCGCGCCAGTAGCCTCCGTCACCGTCCTCATTGAGCACAGGACTGAAGCGGAAGAGATAGTTTCCGTCTTTTGGCACCGTGAAGCCGAGAGAGACATGAGTGGCACCCGTGAAAACGTTCGTTGTCGATCCTTCCAGATTAGGCTTGCAGGGAACTATCGTGCTCTTGATCACAGTGTTGTTCTCGTCAAGAACCTCTACCTTTAAGTAAGGCGTATCTTTCCAAGCAACGGCGTCAAGACCCAAACAGTATTTTGCCGAGGATTTCAAAGGCACTTGATAGCCCGGCATCGTGCCATAAATACCATAACCGTCATTGGAGGACGGCGTGCGCACATACAGTCCATAGGTAAACGTACTGCCTTCCGGGAATTGAAAGATACGAGGGCCAGAGCCATAGGTGCCAGGAGAGACAATCTTGTCGCCATCGGCCATTACCCAACCTTGTGGCACCTTGCCACCACCTTCCTGTGCGAAGTTGTCTTTAAGCACGACATACGGATAGGCAGGATCCGATGGAGTAATGGGCTCATCGGGCTCATCCTCAAAGGCGACATCGTCTTTGACCTGCTCAGTGGTTGGCTCATAGACAACCTGATCAAGGCAGAGATTCGTACCGCTGATGTTGTCGATCGTCAGCGTGTTGGCACCTTTGTTGAACTGGAAGCCGAGGCTCACCGTGCTCCAATTGTTGTTGCCGGTGACCGCGCAGCCCACTTTCTTCTCCGTGCCGTTCACATTCAGTTTCAAGTTACCCTTCTTGTCGGTGTTCATATAGCGCAAAGTCACACGATAGTTACCGCCGACATTGGCATTGAACACGTGACGTAAACTGCCATTCTTGCTGGTTCCCATGATGATGTAGCCATTGCCCGCATTGCCGCGCTCGTCGGGATGAACATTGTAGGGGCTCAGACAGCACTCCTGAATAGAGCGATAGTCTATGTCCTCAGCCTCGATGGTGACGGGACCGGCGTATGCCTCAGGCTGCTTGGGACTCTCCAAGGAAGTATCGGGGAGATAGTCGGTGCTGCGTCCGGTGGCGTTGCCTTGACAACTCAACTTGATGTTGACCGAGCCACAGTGCGAGACAAGCAGCGTGTATGTACCCGTTGCGGCATCCCAAGTGTCTGAGAGCGTGGCCTGTGGCTGATTGCCGGCTACTGTAGCAGGAATCACTTCCGTACCCACCGTATAGGTATAGCTTGGCTTCGCTGTTGCGCCCTTGACGACAATCTTGTCGGTTACCGGTGCGATGGTATCAACACGATAGTTGTTGAGATAGAAGTTGATATGGTCAGCATATTCTCTTACAGCGGCAGCCGTGAGCATGCCCCAAGTCAACTGCAACTCCTTGCAAGTGTTATACTGCAAAGGTATCGTTGCCGTTGCTGTCCGTTTCTTATTAAAATAGGAGTAGGGCGTGTAGGTGATCAGCTGGTTGCGGTAGCGGTTGACATAGAGGTCACCCGTGCTCACCACAGGGTACTGCGCATTAAAGTCCTTAAGCTTATCGCGCTGGCTTGACCATTTTGCCGACTTCTTTATTTGCAGTGGGATCGCCTTGGCAAGATTGTCATGAAGCTCCGGCACGATAGGAATGGCACCGTAGCGACCGGTCTTCTTGAACCATGTAAGGTTATCCATGAAGTAACCATTGCCCTTGTTCATAGGATCTTCCTGCTTATACAACCCGTCGTACAGGTCGTTCCATCCGCCATATTGGTTCTCGATGTTTCCGGTGTTGATGTCATTGACAACGACGATCTTTGTCTTTCCGAGCACTTCCTGCCGTGTAGGGATATAGAGAGAACCGTCGATGATCTTGCGGAACATGTCCACCCACACATTTTGGAAGCCGGGAAAGAAGCCCCAGTTACGATGTGTGTAGCCGTTAACCTTTGTGTTGTCGAGATTCTTGATATCTTCCGTCCAGATGAGCTCCGGCCCGTCCCAGACAGCACCACCGTTGACGCAGCTCTGCTCCATGACCGTGGAGAGTCCGGCTGCTACCGGATATTTCTTTCCATTGTCATCGCCAAGCAACACGCTGAGCGCACCGTTCCATCCACAGTTGTCGTAGCGTACGCCATAGTTGTTGGCCAAACCGGCGATATAGGGTCCCCATGTGACACTCTCGGTATTGTAGAAGCACGATGTCGTCGTGTATTTATAGAGCCATAGGATCGCCTCGGGATATTTCTCGCAGGCAGCGAGTAAATCGGCATTGCGCTTGAGCATACCTACCGGTGACAAGGCGTGCGACCAGATGTTGCCGCAGAAGCTGATGGTGAGGAAGCCACCATATTTGTGCGACATCTTCACAAGCTTGGCAAATAGCGCGATACGAGACTCCTGAGTACTCGAACTCTTGTCTCCTTTCTCGTCAAATCCCCAAAACTGTTCGGCATAGTTCCATCCGAGGAAATTAGGATAGTGCTTGAAGAAATATTCAAAAGTGTCGAGGTCAGTGTCTTGGATATGTGTGTGTCCGCCACTGGCTGGCTGGCAAGTAAACCACATGCCGTTTTGCTGGCAAACAGTAGCCCATGACTTATATGTGGCCACGCCATTTTGCGGCATCTTATAGACATTCTTTTCTGTGTCGTACGAACAAGAGAGTGAGAGGTTCATGCAGACAAAGGGACGGATGTCCTGGGGGATCATGTCAATGATTGCCTGAGGATTGGCTTTATTCCAAACGTCGACATGAATCAGCCACAGAGGATGACGCGAGTCAATGGGTCGGCGCTGCTGACCGCTCACTGACAAGCTCAAGGCCAAGAGGCATAATAATAAGAGATTGCGTAAGATTGTTTTCATAGGATATTCATTAGTAGATATATAATTCGAGCGAAGAGGCTCCTGTTAGATTCAGAGACAAAACTCTATCAAGAATAGAGAACTGGAGAAGTCTTCCCGTTTTGATATGTACATATCAGCAGATTGGTTCCCCACTTCTTCTATTCTTGATAAAATAGCATACGATAGACACGTAGTTTATTCGGTCGGCCACTGAGCTGTTGTCCCTTGCAGTCCGCTGGCAACACCGGCATAGGTTGACTGACGGTTGTAGGATCCCGACCACAAACCGATGTGGTTGCCGTCTGACGTATAATCCGAGAACGAGAGTCCATAGCGCTGAGCCTCCGGAACAAGGGAAATATACTGGCTGACGACATAGTCGTAGTAGTCTGCCATGGCCTTGATATCGGATTCGGAAAGCTTTTTGACAGGGATCACCTTTCCATTATCGTCCACAGCCTCCATGTCAAGTCCAGAGAGGCGAACCTTCAGACCGGTGGCAACCAATGCTTTCAGCATGTTGTCGATACCTTCCTTGTAAGCAGACAACTGGCCAGCATTGTAGCGCAGATGCACTTCAGCGTTGACACCGGCAAGCCCGGCACCCTTGTCGTTCCACTCCTTGATCATCGTTTCCAAGTTAGCAAGTTTCGTCGCATCGCGGTCAAGATCATTATCACTATAGAACAACACAGCGTCGTTCTGATAACTCTTTGCCATCTTTGCCAAGTCCACGACAAAGTCATCACCAAGATACTCATTAATATAATAATGTGTATCGTCGTCCTTGGAAGTGAGCAGACGACCCTGATGTCCCTGCCCTGCGAGATAGTCAGCAGCAAGGATCCAAGTCTTCACCTTGTCGCCATAACCGCCCACAACGGTCTTCATGTATGTGTTCAAGGCCTTACGGGCATCAGCCTGCTTCTCTGCCAAAGGACGCGGCTCATAGTGGCCGACTGTGCTATAGCTTCCCGTGAGTGTGATGGCACCTATATAGTAGTTAGGATTGGAGCAGACATCACCGATACCTAACTGGAACGATTTGGCAGCTTTCTGCTCAGCTGACAATTTATCCTGGATGCCTTCAAGGCTAAAATGGTAAATGCCCCATTTGCCTTTCTCTATGCCCTGCCCTACTGCATTGGTTGCAGAGCCTTCGATAGTGGTTCCGTCCACCACGACTTTCACCACAGAGGCAGGAACCCATCCGGTGCTCAACAACATATAGTCGCAATAGCCTTCCGTAATATCCCCGAGTGTCATACCCTCTGGCAGCTTGACATTCACAAAGCAATGGTTGAAAGCTGCTGTATAGTGCAGCACGTGTCCTTTCTCACCATTGGGATCTTGGACTACCTCGGCAGGCGTACCACCGGAACCGTTAATCTTCGTTCCGAGAGCCATATCGTTGAAATCGACAACTTTGAAGTCTCCTACTTTCGTACTGCCTGGCACATAGGTATCTGCCGTCACACTGCTCATATAGCTCGTCTGCGTAGACAGCGGTGAAGAGAGCACGCCTCCCATCACCGTCAGTTGGGCGTTACTGGCCTCGGCTAAAGCATCAACAGCACGCGTAGAATCCACTTTTCCCATATCACTCACCGTAGCCGCATGGGTGAAGGCATCAGTCGGCTGCACATCAGAGAAGTTGGTGAGCAACTGGCTGTAGGCTGTATTGTGCGAGCCTAACGTAGACATAGGCACCTCAGCACCAATATGCATGGAACCGGCATAAGCTTTCAGCACGTCGAAACTGCCTACATAGTTGGTCAATGCAACATCGGCAGGCTGGTCGGTCTGATAGTCCGACTGATATTCATCCGCACATCCTGCCAACAGGAAAAGGCCTGCGGCAAGAACTGTCTGGATCTTGTATTTCGTCATATTCATTGATTCTTGAATTTTAAGAATTGATTATAGGCTGTCTTTGTGCTGCCAAGAATCGGAGAAACTTTCGGTTTCTCCAATTCTTGACAAAAGCACTATCTGATCTTTCTGTGCGCCTATTTGTCTTTAGGTGTGAAATACTCCGGCACAATGCCGCGGTCACGCACCACGAGCGTGTCTGTCGTGGTGACCGACTTGCCCAAAGCAGCAGAGCTGACAGTATATTTGAGATAGAGCGCATTGCGGTCCTTGCCGCCCATGCTCTGCTTCTCGCCCTTCGCTACAAACAAACCGCTGCCATCAGCAGTGAAGCCCTCGGTGAGCGCACTGATCTTGCATTCGTTGCCGTTGAAGAGCAGTTGCAGTTTGCAAGTTGTTGCCTTGCCGCTTGCGTCTTTTAACGAAACATTCATCGCTGCAGCGTTAAAGCCAAGCGTGGTAAGGTTCATCAGCTCGTCATTCTCGACATACTGTGCATGGCGCACCTCTGTGGTCTGTGTGCCATCGGCGTTGGTGATGACATCCACGCCACGACGCAGGTAAGTGGCCTGCCAGGGATTGACAAACTTCACGGCACAGAGCACATAGTTCTTTGACTCCAGCACGCTGTCGGCACCCTCCACATTGGTGATGCGCACGGGAAGCACATAGTGGCGGGTTGTAGCCAGCGGGTCAGCGAAGAAGGCATCGGTGAGCTTCACCTTCACGCCACCTTGTATCTTACCCGACGGGATCACCATCGTGTTGCTCTCCAACTGATAATAGTCGCTGGGCAACAACGTCATCGGCGTGCCGTCGTCGAAGCTTTTGCTGTCGAGCAGCGTGGGATCCACGGCAAAGCTCACTTTGATGTCGCGCTTGTTGCCGTAGCCTCCACCCATGGCGGCGTTGAGACTGAACTCATGGTTGTTGTCGTTGGTGAGATCCACTTCCAAGTCCTCACCCAACTCGATGGTGCGCACATAGCCTTGGTTGGAAAAGTACACACTGGTCGAGCCATAGTCAGGAAACTCCTGATCACCACTATGGCAAGATGTCAGGCCCAGCAACATAGGAAGGGCAAGCAGTGGAATGTATTTGAGAACGAAATGCTTATTCATTGTTTTCTTCATTTTAAGTTCTTTGCTATTCTCCAAACTCTTTCTAAGAGAAAGGAAGAAACTAATTATTACTTCATATCCCCCCACTTAGGGGAGAGTAAGAGAGGGGTTGTCTCCCTCTCTCTTAAAAAGCGTCAGAGAGGCTGATCTGTTATTTCCAACCCTTGTTCTGTTTCAGATTGCTGTATTTCAGCGTCTCTGACTGTGGGATAGGGCCAAAGTACATATAGTCCTGATAGTCACGTTTCTCTACAGCGGTCAGCGGCGTGTAAGACTCCGTGCCCCAGTCGACGCCCTGAGCCGTGACATTGAGGTTGTCTTTCCAACGACGCAAATCCCAGAAGCGGAAGCTCTCGAAGCAGAGCTCCAGACGACGCTCGTTGTGGATGAGTTCGCGCATCTTGTCCTTCGACTGAGCGCACTCGTCGAGATAGCTGTCGTCGGTGAGTCCGGCGCGATGACGGATGGCTTTGATGATGTCATAGGCAGAATAGCTGTGTGTGCCATTGCCCTGTGGTCCCCAAGCCTCATTAGCAGCCTCGGCATAGTTGAGATAAATCTCGGTATAGCGGATGCGTGGGTTGTAACGGTTTACTCCTGACTTGGAAGTAGGATTGCAGTTGACATTCATGTTCAAACGCTTCTTCATATAGTAGCCAGTGCGGGTAGATGTCTCCTTTACATTGACGCCATCATCGGTTCCGAGCTTGCTGCCCGTGTAGATAACCGTGTTTTTCGGTCCTTCCTTAGCACCATTGTATATGATGTACTTAGCCAATCGTGGATCGCGTCCGGCATACGGGTTCTTGCTGTCGTAGCCGCTGCGTGCGTCAGCAATAGGATAGCCGTTGGCCATGGGGAAGGCATCGACGAGATTCTGTGTAGGATTGATATATCCCCTACCGAAGAGCGAGGGAGGATAGTTGTACTCTTCGTCACTGGAATTGTTAGAGGAAACATTCTCTCTCCAGATGATCTCATCGGGATTGCTACCCTCTTTAAGAGCAGCGATCTCATCAGTGTTGGTGTAGTAGGTCTCACCTGTCTGGCTCAGTCCCTCAGGTCCCATGGCATAGTCGACCACCGTAGCGGCAGCGTTGGCAGCCTGCTCCCATGTAGCTTTGTTGCTTGCATCCTGATAAGCAGGGCTGGCCGCCATCAACAGCAGACGGGAGCGGAACGACTGAATGATCAGGCCGTTGACCAATTGACGGGCCACATTGCCCATGGCACGGTTGTAGAGTGCCGGGTCGGTGGTCACCGTACGATATTTCTCTGGAATCTGAGACTCCGACGAGATGTCGCCATACTCTTCAGGAAGAAGTTTCTCGGCACGGTCAAAGTCAGCCAGGATCGAATCGACACAAGTCTGGAACGACGGACGCTCCTCATTGAAGTTGCTGTTGGCCCCGATGGAAGAATTGTGGATAGGCACACCGAGCAATTTTCCATCTTCAGAGAATCCAGCATGAGCGCGCAACAGGAAATAGTGGTGGATGGCACGCAGTCCATAGGCCTCACCTTTCATACGAACCTTCATCAGACTGTCCACAACAGCTGAAGTCTTGACAAATCTCACGCCATCCACCTTGTCGAGGAAGGTGTTGAGATACTGGATAGCACTGTAGTCGGCAGTCCAGCGGTCGAAAGGATTGAAGGAAGCTGTCCACGAACCTGTGGCCACTTTCATGTAAGAGTCGCTCTTGCCGTTGGTGACAGCATCGTCAGTAGCCACGTCGCTGTTGTCGTAATAGCCGGGCAAAGTGCGGTAGGCGGTAATCAGGAAGCCCTTTGCAAAATCAGGCTCCTTGTTGACCATGTCGATGTCCTTGAAGTTTTCGATGGCGGGCGTGAACACATCATCGCACGCCGTGAGCAGCAATGCTGCCGAAGCAAGGACAGGAATGAAATATTTAAATCTCATAATGCAATTACTTAAGAAGTTGATTAAAACGAAAGCTTCACACCGAGGTTGTAGAACCGGTTGTAAGGTGCGCCGCCTACAGCTGTCTCGCGCCACACTTTATCGGTGGAGATGGTGAAGAGTCCTTCGGCCAGTGCGTAGATGCTCATGCCGCTGACCACCTTGCCGGTGAACCAGTTGTCGGGCAAATCGTAGGTGAGCTGTACACGTCCAAGGTCGAAACGGTCTGTGCTCTTCAGCCAGAAGGTAGAGTTGCGCAGGTTGTTGCTGTTGTCCTTTGTGGTCAGGCGGGGATAGGTAGCTGTAGCGGCCGTCTCCGGAGTCCAGCGTCCACGGGCCACGGCAGTGTATTTGCTTGTGCCTTTGAGCCAATAGTAGCTGCTGTTCTTAAAGCCAATGCCACCCATGTTGCCAGTGCCGTCGACATAGAAAGTGAAGCGGTTGTATTTCAGCGTGAGGTTGAAGCCATAGACAAAAGGAGTGGCTCCCCATCCGGCTTTACCCAAGTCAATCTGGTCTTTGCTGTCTATGACACCATCGTTGTTGATGTCTTTGTACTTCAAATCGCCAGGTTTTACCTCACCAAAGGTCTGCTTGGCGTGGTTCTCAATGTCGGCCTCATCGTTGAAGAATCCTTCACAGACATAGGCCCACTGAGCGTCCAGTGCATGACCTTGGCGGTAGAGATAATCCTCGCTCCATACCTCGTCGCGTCTCTTGGCGTTGGAAGAATAGACCATACCACTAATTCCGAGGATAGCCTCGAGCTTCCCGAAGTGCTTGTCGGCCTTTACCGTAAAGTCAAAGCCTGAGCGCTGATCCTGATTGTAGTTGAGGTAGGGCAGGAACGAGCCGTTGCCGTTGAACCAAGCAGGATAGACAGTAGAGGCACCCTGGGTGAGAAGACCGTCGGTGAGCTGATGGAAGTAGTTCATGTCAACCGTCAGCAGGCCGTTCCACAGCGAAGCGTCGAGACCGATACGCCACTCCTTGCGCTTGACAAAGCCGAGGTCGGTGTTGGTGCCGCGCTTCGAAGTATTGCAGAAACCACCCTGCGACGCGTCTTCCCATTGATACCAGCCACCCTTGTTGTCGTAGTAGCCTTTGTACATGTAGTAGTCGCTGATATCCAGATCTTGGTTGAGCACGCTGTAGGAAGCGTCGATCTTTGCGTCATCGACAAAAGGTAGTGCGTTCTTGAACCACTTCTCCTGACCGAAGCGCCAACCGAGCGTGGCACTCGGCGAGAATGCGTTGCGGTGTCCGGGAGCCAACTTGGCAGAGTGGACAAGAGCACCGTCGAACTCGGCATAGTAGAGATGGTTGTAGTTGTAAGTGGCACGCAAGCCTGCATTGACATTGGTCGTGCGGTGATACGACGATCCGCTGTGGCTGCTGTCATTGCTGTTTTGACGCTGATAGCCCCAGCCCATCAGGGTAGCCCCCACATTGTGGACTTTGCCGAAAGTACGGTTATAGTCAAACTGGGTGCGGAAAGTCATCGTCTGGTAATAGGTACTTGAACCGACATACTCACTGGCAGATCGGCTGTCCTTGCCGTACTGCTTGAGGTCAATGATCATGTCCTTGCCATTCATATTAGCCCATACAGGCTCATAGACAGCATATCCCTCCTTGTAGCCTTCAGAATAATAGTCGTAGTAGTCGACGCTGAATGCTGACTTGAAGGACAGACCCGGCGTGATCATGCCCAGATCTGCGTTCACCCCCACATCAAAGAGGAAGTTACGCCGTTTGTCTTTGACATATCCCGCAGCCAGCATATCACCGAAGAGCGTGGTTTGATTGACAGTATTACCGCCCAAAATATACTTGCCGTTAATGATATGATTGCTTGTCGATACCAAGTTGCTGACATTCTCATTGTTCATATCCATCATGTCCAAGGGCAGCAAGCCTGAATACCAGTTGGGGCGAAGATTGGCAGCTGCTCCCCAAAAGTCACCACGATAGGTGTAAGCATTATTAATATGCACGCCTACATTAGCGAAAGCCTTCAGCCAACTTGTGATGGTCATATCGATGTTGGCACGGACACGGAAGTTGAGGTTGTCGTCTTTGTGATGCCCACCATACTTAATGAGACCGTTGTTATAGGTCATGCCAAAGTTGGCGTAGTAGGTAGCCCGCTGGTTGCCGCCAGTGATCTCTGCTGTGGCATCGGTGCGTAAGGTGGCCTTACGCAGATAGTCAGAACTGTAGAAGTTCATGTCGGGATAACGGTAGGGATTCGTCCCGGCAGCAGTGTTATAGATATCAGCATCAGAGTATTGATGTGCAATGCCATCGTTATCACAGGCCTCATTATAGAGACTCATATACTCAGCAGCGCCGAGATAGTGGGGATAACGCTTGGGCACATACAGTCCGGCATTGGCCCGGGCCTCAATGGTGAGCCGTTGTGCCTTGCCACGCTTGGTGGTGATGAGCACGACGCCCTTGCTGCCGCGTGAGCCATAGAGAGCTACGGCAGACGCAGCTTTCAGCACGGTGACGGTCTCCACCTCGGTAGCGTCGACCTCAGAAGCATCGCGTGGCACCCCATCGATAAGCACCAAAGGAGACTGTCCCCAAATGCTGCCATTATAACCACCCACCATGGTACTGATGCCGTCGAGGCTGTAGGCATGGTAGTCTTTCTTGAGCAGGTCAGCCACATTGACTTCGTTGACACCGCCAAGAAGATCGCTCTTGTTGACCTTGCCAAAGGCCACATGAACTTGCTGAGCGGCAGTGCTGTCAGCAACCGTCTGGGCCTGAGCACGGCTCAGGGCAGGAGCCATGGCAAGGACGAATGCGATATATAGAATCTTGTTGTTCATGGAATTATTCTTCTTATTTGTTCTTAATGTTTACCAGACACAAGTTATTCCCATCCTGGGTTTTGCTTGAATTCGGGATACATCTGCACGTCGCTCTTGAGGAAGGGCAACCAGTAGTGCTTCTCAGTGAAGTGGCGCGTAGAGAGTACTTCCTCACGCAGGTTGACGACATGGTTGTTCTCTGGATTCTTGTAGCGTTCGGCATCGGTCTGGTCTTTAGCGCGGTCGAAGTATACAGCTTTCTTCAGTGTATACGGCTCTTTGTCGACGAGCAGCCAGCGGCGCAGGTCGGTCCAGCGATGACCTTCGAACGCAAGTTCCACGGCACGCTCACGGCGCAGCTCGCTCATGAAGCCGTCGAGGGTGGTAAGATATTCATCTGCTACGTCGCCCACTCCGGCACGCTCACGGATCTTGTTCACAGCAGTCACGGCGTTCATCGTGTAGTCCTTGGCCGTGGCGGTAGCGGAACCATAGCCCTCAGCGACAGCCTCAGCATACATCAGATAGACATCGGCCAAGCGGATGAGGCTGAGCACCATGTTGTTGTTCTCGCGGTATCCATCCCAGTCGTTGCAATACTGGCTGGTGAACTTCATGTTCAAGTATCCGGTGAAGCAGTCTTTGGAAGGCGTAGCGGTGCGATAGGTGCCGCCGGTATAGAGAGAGGCATACTGCCGATGGGCATTGTTGCCGACCTTACTGCCGTCTTTCACGCACTTCTCGCCATCGAAAATAATGTCCTTGTAGAAGCGTGGGTCACGGTTCTTGAAGGGGTGCTCCGGGTCGTACCCACTGTCAGGGTCCTTCTTTGTCGGGTCTTTGATGGGCTTGCCGTTAGCCATGCCGAAGAGGTCGACATAGTTGGCCGTAGGATAGACCTTGATACCCGAACCACTGAGCGTTGACGGACGGAAGTCGTTGACCATGTTCCAACGCCAGTTGCCATTGGGGTTCTCAAAGAAGATCGCCTCTTTCAGTCCCGGCAGCTTATAGCTTTGGTTGTAGGTATAGAACAATTCGGAATAGTCCTTGAAGTCGGCCAACTGATAGCGTCCGGTCTCATCGCAGATCTTGAGCACCTGTCCAAAGGCTTCTGCAGCCCGCTGGCAGTACTCCTTATTATAATTAGCGTCGCCGGTGCTGACCTTATTCATCAATGGCGATCCTGCCCAAAGCAGATCCTTGCCTAAGAACGAGAGAGCCATGATCTTGTTGATACGCAGATTGTTCTTTCCGGCAGTGGCTTTTCCTACCGTTGTCTTGTCCCAGTCGACGGGCAAAAGGTCAGCAGCCTTCTGGAAGTCAGCAGCAGCCTTTTCGGCAGTCTCCTGATAAGTCAGCCGAGGATAGCGCATCACAGCATCAGCCGGAATGACCTGATCGATATATGGCAGACCGCCCCAGTACTGCATGAGCATGAAGTGGAAGAAGCCACGGAAGAAATAGAGCTGTCCGGCAATGAGGTTTTTCTCTTCCTGCGTGGCATTGGTGAGCAGGCCGAGGTTGGCCAGTCCCACATTGGCTTTGCGGATGCCGTACCATGACAGACCCCAGAGATGTCCTTTCTGGAAGCGGTCAGTGCCCGTGGTGCCGGGTGCTCCCGTGTGGAAGAAAGAGTAATAGCAATCGTTCCATCCCCAGTAGTTGCCCTGGTCTACAGCATAAGTGAAGACACGGGTTTCGGAGGGCTGCCAATATACATCCTCACCGAAGTTCCAGCAGCTGTGGTAGTCACACTGTGTGAGCATGGGGATGCAGTTGTAGAGTTCCTCGGTGAAGCCTTGGAAATTGGTATAGTTCTTATAGGGATCCTCCTCGCTGATGTCACTCAAAGGCGATTTGTCGAGGTAATCCTTGCACGAAGTGGTCATGGACAACAAGGCCATGGCAAACATCGCAGTATATAGTATCTTTTTCATGATTCAGTGTTTAGAACAGGTTTCATACACCTTATTATATATATAGCTTAGAAGGTGATGTCCATACCCAGATTGAAACGTCTCACAGTAGGATAGGCACCGTCTCCTCCGCTGAAGTTGGACTCACGGTCATCCGGCATCTTGGTCCACAAGAGCAGGTTGTCGCCATTGAGATAGAAGCGCAGGGCACGAATGTTGAGGCGCCGTACCCACGCACCTCTGAAGGTATAGGCGATCTCGGCATTTTTCAATCTCAGGAAAGCGCCATCATAGAAGTAGCGGGTTCCCGAAGCACTGCCGTCCGTAGTTGTGGTCCAGCGTGGCAAGGTAAGCTTTCCGGAACCGGTCACAGCATTCCAATAGGAGCCTTCGTCGAAAGCGGCGTGGATCTCACGGGCAAAGGTCGGGAACTGAATGTAACGGGTGACATTGGTCACGCCATAGAACTGGAGGCTGATGCTGAGTCCTTTCCATTCGGCACCGACAGTGGTACTGAAGGTGTTCTGAGGGAACTGAGTGTATTTATAAGGAGCCACATCGTCAGAGGTGATTCTACCGTCAGCGTTGAAATCGGCGATCTGATAGTCGCCCACGAGCTTGTTGCCGTTGTTGGTCTCGCGCTCGGGACTACCGTAGAGCTCATCCCAGTTGGTGATGAAGCCTTTGTCGATATAGCTGCGCACCTGCCCGATGGCGTATCCGGCCTGCTTCAAGTAGGCGGCACGAAGCTGTGGATCGTCCTTGAACATCACTTTGTTCACAGCATGAGTCATATTGAAGTTGGCCCATGTGCGGAAATCGCTGTTCCAAACCTTGTTGAAGCGCAGGGCAAGCTCCCAACCGTGACTGTGGACACGTCCGAGGTTGGCTGTGGGCGCTGTGGTACCAAAGTATGTAGGTATAGCACGCGAGCCACCACCGATCAGAATATCCTTACGCCGGTCGGCAAAGACATCGAAGCTACCGGCTACGAGGCCATGAAGAAATGCAAAGTCGAAACCAAGGTTGCGCTTTTCCACCGTCTCCCAACGCACATTGGGGTTGCCGAGCTGACTCTGACGGTAGATAGTATACGGCGAGTCGCTCAACGGCGAGCCGATCTTGGTGGTTCCGCCATAAGAATAAGTATCTTTATAGAGCCAACGCCCACCGACGTTGTCATCACCGATCACACCCCAGGAAGCACGCACCTTGAACATATCGATATATTTCTGCAAGGGTTTCATGAAGGGCTCCTCGGTCAGCATCCAGCCACCGGAAAGCGAGGGGAAGAAGGCAAAACGGTGATCGTTGTTGAATTTCTCACTGCCGTTGTAGGCACCATTGAACTCGAAGAAATAGCGCATCGCATAGTTGTAGGTGGTACGGAACACCCAGTCCTCGCGATAGTGGTGGAATTCAGAACCCGCAGCGCGGTCCTCACGGGAGAACAATCCCATGGCTGTCACATTGTGGAGACCAAAGGCACGGGCATAGTTCAACTGCAATTGATAATAGAGTTTACGGTAGGTGGCTCCAGTGTTGACGCTACCGCCGTTGACAGACCAGCTGACCGTCTCGGTGTAGTCGGGATCCTGCTGCCACGTGACATCTCCCGTGTCGGGGTTGATCCATTTAGCCTGTGCATCGTGATAGAGGTCGTCGATACCTCTTCCGCTCTCCACCATGGTATTGTCAAACGACAGGCGGGCGTTGAAGCTCAGTCCGCGGGTGACGAAGTCGAGCTTCTGATCCAGAATGAAGTCAGTGGTGATCTGTGTGTTGGTGAGCTTCTCGTCACCGCTCGTTGCCAACAGTTTGACAGAGTTGAGAGCGTCAGCGTTACGCGGAGCGTAGAAGCCATAGGTGCCGTCGCTGTAGACAGGGCGCATGGCATCGGGTGCCGTGTGGTAGATGGCAGACCAGTAACTGTTGGAGTCGCTGCCCTGGCCCCATGGGAAGTGGCGCACGCCATTGCTGCCGAATAAGTTGACAGAGAACTTGGTGGTGTGGGTCAGAGCAAAGTCAAGGTTCGCACGCATGTTGATACGGTTGTAACCAAAACCAGAATGATAGCCGCGGTTGTTGCCGAACTTCTTGAAAAGGTCACCCTCATGGGTGAAGTCCACAGAAGTGAAGTACTTCACGTTTTTCGTACCGCCGCTGACATCCACACTGGCATTGTACGACATGGCATAGTCGCGGAAGAGCTCTTTTTGCCAGTCTACGTTGGGATAGCGGTCCCAATCGTCAGCGTTGGCGGGATAGCGGTATTTATTGATGATCGCCATGGGCTTGTAGCTGCCCCAGGCATTGGGTGAGATGGCAAGCTCGTGCTCGACGACATCATTTAATAAAAGGAACGTGTCATAGCTGTCGTACTTCTTGGGCAACTTTGAAACGACTTTCACCGTGGCGTTGGCCTTGGCATGCACGCGTGCCGTTCCCTCCTGACCACGCTTGGTGGTGATCAGGATAACGCCATTGGCACCCTTGACACCATAAACGGCGGTGGCCGAGGCATCCTTCAAAACGGAAATTGTCTGCACGGAACTAAGGTCGACAGTGTTCATCGGACGCTCCACTCCATCGACAAGAACGAGCGGGTCGCTGTTGTTCCAAGACGTCTGTGATCGGATGATGATCTTCGGATCTTCCTGACCAGGCATACCAGTGGAGGAAGAGGTGATCACACCGGGAAGGTTTCCCGTCAATGCCTGACCCAAGGAGGGGACGCCACTGTAGCGGTCGAGCGTCTTGGCATCGGTCTGTGTGATGGCACCCACGACAGAGGCCTTCTTCTGCTGGCCATAGCCCACGATGACAACATCGTTGAGCTGGCGGGCATTCTCCTGCATGACGACCTGCATGGGTTTGCTGGAGACACGAGCTTCCTTGTTGAGCATTCCGATGTACGAGAACACGAGGGTGCCACCCTTGGATGGTACCTCCAGCTTGAAATGACCGTCGAGATCGGTAGCCGTAGCGACACCCTTGTGGCCTTTCAGCATCACAGTGGCACCAATGACTGGCTCACCATTCTCGTCGACCACAGAGCCAACGACCGTGGAGCCGTTTTGCGCCATGACCGCAAGTCCTGGACTGACCATCATCGTGCCTAACAGCATCGCCTTCAACACAAATAGATTTAGATACTTCATTTGGTCTACGATTAGATTGATTATGTTAATTTTAGCTTTTCCGGCACAAAATTAATCAATACCTTGTAGATATACACGGCAATATGTTGCAACAGGTATTGACGTTTGTTGCACTAAGGTTGAAACACTATAATTGTATGACATGTAACATACCTATGTTACACAAGATAAAAAGCAAATCTAGCCAAACGTCTTTGATAACTATCCCACTCTCATATGATGAAAAAACAATCCATACAGCGACAATAAACTAGAACTAACCAGTTTTGTCTCATACCCGACATATAAAAAAAGGCAATCACCACAATGCGGTGATTGCCTTTTTCATATTCTAGAGAAGTAGCGTCAAACGCTTACTCCTTCAGCGCCTGTTTTCCACGTTAATAGCCGTTAACGGCCGTAAATCATTAAAAATCAATAAAGTGACACTTTGTATTTGGATTTTTGGGTGGCGCAAGCTATCTTTGCATCATGTTCGTACACAAGAAACG
>NZ_VUNG01000053.1 GCF_009695775.1 Hallella mizrahii
TCAGCAAGATAAACAAAGAAATAAAGTTAATATATATTTACTTATTGGTAATATATTATAATGCGTAAAAGACTATAAATTAGCCCCTTAAAGTGGCTATGAAGTTATACACAAACTTGACACCCTACTTTGTTACCCTTTGTTAGGGGTATTGTCGTATATAGTCACCTAAACTAATACTAATTAGAAACTGAAATGAACGAAGAAAGACATGAAGAGATCATGAATGCGATCTCTAACCTGTCAGCTCAGCCTCCGAAATGCTGAGAGAGTTTAAGAAGAGAGGAGAGCTACTGCATGAGGCTGATGATGCGACCTTGTGGACTAATGACTTGATTGATGTGTTGGATGTATCCAAGGCAACGCTGAACCGTCTGCGTCAGAGAAGGACGATTCCCTTCCGATACATCTCGGCCAATCAAGTGGTTTATCCTTACAGAGAGCTTTTCAGAGAAATCATGATGGGGGCGCATCACTTTCAAGGGGCTCTCAAAACTAGACGCTCTGCAACGATTGCAGGGCCTTCCGGGAGACTTTGAGGAATTTTGTCGTAATATGAATGCTGCTGAAAAGGAAATGGTATCGGCATGTTTTATTAGGCAATAATACAATTTGTAGATTTCCGGTTTACTGTTGAGGAATGTAATGGTGGCGGCAAGCATCGAGCATCGTCACCTTCTTGCCTTGTATCACTCAGCGATTGTCTGATCCAACATGGTGACGTGGGAGATCCCGCCCGCCATACGTTGAAGCATGTCCAAAAGTGACCACACACTGCTAATGGATGTTCTCAAATGATTCTCACATATCGTTACCGTACCCTGCCAATGTATCAATTGCATTCACTTTATCTCATGGATGATTTATATGTCGCTAGTATTTTTGAGCTATCCGCCACATTCTTAGTTCTAACGGTAAAGAACATCATCACAATGTATAGGGTTCCTTAGCGATTACACGAAGAAGCTTTCCTGTATCTGCATCAGACTGGTGCAGACATAATTTTTTCGTCTTTTTCAATTTTTCCTTTCCTTGCCTTACGTTTCTCATACATTCCCATTGGTTCCTTTTAGTGCGCGATTTTATTCTTCCTCATCGTAAGGAGGTTTGTTTCTGACATTTGCGGCTTAAGTTTCTTTTGCTTAACTTTGCGGTATCTCCATGTAGATGACAGTCATGGAACTGAAGGAGCTGTCTGAATGAATCTAACTTTAATGTATACTGCTATATGAAAAGAAATCAAATGATTGTGCTCGCCGTTCGAAAGTATGAAATTGGAAAGAAGACACGCTGCGTCCTCAGTATCTTCCTTCTAGGGAAGGGTAAGAAGATGATGGTAGCTGGGCGTATTCGGAAGGATTCGATTATGACCAGGAGACAGGGTGGTAGGAAGAAACATGCAAAGCATGCAACCGGCAAGGCTGCATGCATGGGGCCTAAGACGTACCTGGTAGTTTCTACTAAGGTCACTGTCGTAACTGCCGGCATTGGTCGCAAGAGGAAGCGGCGTATTGTCATTATGCAGCCGGGCAGACAAGGTCATATCAAACCAAAGGGAATTGTACACTTATTCATTGTACCGTTCTTTCATTGTACTGCTCTATGATGTGCTGTCATTGGCTTTGTCGCTTTATTCAGTCGATTAAGAGATCTATCCTTCAATCATCCGCGGCTCAAATGGTAATGAACCAAAAATTCGTCGGTAACCCAATATCATCATCTTCTTTCCCTTCGGGGAACGATGCTGCGATAGACCTTTCCGATTAGCCAATGAAGGAAAAAGCCCAGTGATGTAACGATCGCCATCAGTATGTAGCCGAGAATCTTAAGTACGAGGATGACCGCACCGAGAATTACAGAGATGATAAGGCCATAGAGTAAGATGAGTGCGTACATGACAGTGTATTTTTGAGAGTGAATAAATATGTTACTTAACGCTTAATTACTCTACAAATATACGAATAATTTCTGAATTATGCAAGTTTTTCAATCATTATTTTCAATAAATATTCAAAACAAAAAAAAGACTTTTCTGCTTTCAAAACAACTAATTCTTATGACTGTAAATTCCTCAACGAAGCTCCAAAAATCAATCCTGACATTTAATGTCTTCTTTAAGGATGATACGACCACTCTGTCGTTCCTGCCAAGTATCATAGCGAAGAACCCGGAACATTGGGCGCTCTTCCGCAGGGCGTTGGCTGGCCGGAAAGATGCAAGACTGACCATCGTTGACAGATCCATAGAGACGCCTTTTCACTGCATGTTGACTGCGTTGTTCTGTAAACAGCTGGAAGAGCAGCTACACATTCAGATGGATAGCATCACGCTGATCTTGTCTCCGCTCCATAAGGAACATCCGGGTGGAGACTATACAGCCAACAAGCCGTTTGATACGACAGAGCACCGCAATGACTTTTTGCAAGTATGCTTCGTCAAAGTCATGGGCATTAAAATAAAGATAGCGACCAAACGGAATCCGATTCACTGCAGAGATGTCAAAGTCTCTGCCGGCGACTACGTACTGTATCTTCGCATCGAGGGTGGCTTGGCTAACGGCTGGCAAATCGATGATGAATATGTTTCCGGACTGCCATCACAAGATCTGCTGTTTTTTGCCTGTAACGATGTGCGATGCAAGAATATTTTCTCGCATGGCTACAGTCGGAACGGGGTGTTTATTAATGTAGATTTCTTGAAAAAACTTTACTCGTATGACAAGTAGTATCTTAGCTTTGGACGAACCGGTTAATGCCTTGCATGTACCCATGCTTACGCCAATCTCATTGCACTCGCTCGACACATGTTGAGGGTCTACAGAGTTGACTCGTGTTAAGTGTTTGCACGGTCTACACATGTCGAGAGTTTGCACAGTCGACATATGTTGAGAGTTTGCACGGTCGACACATGTCGAGAGTTTGCACAGTCGACACTTGTCGAAAGTTTACACGGTCGACATATGTTAACTGTTAGCATAGTCGACACGTGTTGAGAGTTTGCAGGAGCGACATATGTTGAAGGTTTGCACAGTCGACAATCGCATAGTTTGAGCCAGTAAAATACTGAGTCTGCGAGAAACTGATGAATACACGATTACGCAAGATTTATAGATGAAATGACATATCCGCTTGAAAACCAGCATACGAACCTTATCATTTGGCTTTGCCACCGCCACGGCAGTCCATTGGGAGTAGCAAGTTGTACTTTTGTACGTACACTTCGGTTACCACCTCAGCGCACTTCAAAAGTCACTTGCCAGCAGAGCTGGGGAGGAAAAACGGTCGCAACTCCCTATTCCTTATCAGATGAAACATATTCATCCATCCAACTATGAAGAAGAAATGTATCCGCTTGGAAATCCGTCTCACTCCTGATGAGTCTCAGATGTTCCAGAACAAAGCGCAGAACTACGATGGCAACATGAGTGCCATGGTGCGTGATGCCGTCAGACGCTTCGACGACAAGCGGGTCAGAGGGAAGATTGAGACTATGGAGGCGCTGCTTCAGTTCTATAAGAAATATCAACAACAGCTATCTTGGCTCGGCGGCAATTTCAACCAGTGTATGCACCGGGCAAATGAACTTGCGATAGCCGGTGAACTTTCCGAGGATTACTTCCGAAGCATACTGTTTCCAGAGACCCGAAAAGCTATCAAAGCTATAATGGCTGTCAAAGCTGAGCTGGATGCCATTCAAGATAAGCAAGAAGAAGTATAACCATTAGCCTTATATCGACATGATCATCACCATTCTTCCGTCTTCCGCTAACTTCCACGCCATAGCTTATAACGAGATGAAAGTTGAGAAAGGGGTGGCTACGCTCCTGGAAGCTCAGAACATTCTTGGGCTCAGACAGGAGAATTACACGCCCGAAAAGCTCCGGCAGTTTTTCCTCGACTATTCATCGAGGAACACGCACATCCAAAACGCTCAGTTCCATGTAGCGGTCAGCTGCAAGGGGAGTGAGTACACCCATGAGCAGCTGCTTGACATCGCGCACCGTTATCTCAAGGAAATGGGGTATGCAGAGGAAGGGCAGCCGCTGCTTGTCTATGCCCATCATGACACGGACAACAACCATATCCATATCATTACATCCCGTGTGGCTCCCGACGGGCATAAGATTGACCATAACCACGAGAAACGGCGTTCGCATCAGGTGACACTGAAGATAATGGAGGAATACATGGGGCAGAAGCAGGAACCGGAAGTCAACGACATCGCTAAGGATGCGCTTTCTTATCGCTACACGTCCAAGGCGCAGTTTTGTGCCATCATGGAGAGCTTGGGTTATGACTGCAAGGATGATGACGAGAAACCGCTCATACATCTGTATCGTGGTGGGGGAGAGCTGGGTACGATACAGGTGCAACTCATCATGCAGCACGCACTGAAAGAGAACAAGCCTGACAATCGTCGACGTCAGCAGTTACGCGCCATTCTACAGAAGTACCGTAATCTCAGTGCCAACAAGGAAGAGCTCGCTGCCCACATGAAGAAGAAGTTTGGTATCAGTCTTGTGTTCGTCGGCAAGGCGGACACACCGTATGGTTATATTGTTGTTGACCACAAGAACAAGGCTGTCTTCAAAGGCGGCGAGTTTCTCAGTATAAAGGAGCTGCTGCAATTCGAGGATGCTGCCACCCGGTTTGCCAAGATTGAGAAGACCATCGAAGAGCTGTTGGCCGACAATCCGAAGCTTACCACGCTCGACATCAACCGTATCCTCTACCGGCAGTTTGGCACTCGCATTCACAAGGGTTCCGTGTCATGGAGTGGGGAGACCATCCAATTACGCACGGAAGTTACAGAGCAACTTCGTCAGAACTATCTCGTCAGCAGAGGCTTGCATGCGTCATTCCACACTGCCATAAACAAAAATTCCCTGCCGCCTCAGAGAGACAACAGGGAAGATGGTGGTAATATTCAGCGACCTATACCAGATGCCGGAGGATCCACTGACTCTAACCGTGAATGGGAGCTGAATGGTAATATGGATATGTCAGTTGATGACGAGGAAGCTCAGAGAAGGAAATGGAGAAGGTAAGACTGTTTATACTTATCCGCCGCCAATCATTTGCTGCGCAGTTCTGACGGCATGGAGATAATCGCCCATACGAAGCTCCGCATCCCTGACATTGAACAGATGATCGTCAAAAACAGTGGACAACGTTACCGATGTCCAGTCAACATAGCATTTGTCATGATCCTAGGTTTTCCATCCCTAGTAATAGTCAACAGAATCTTTTGCTGCGTAGCTAGAATGCCCAAATTCGAACTCCTCCTGATAGTAGCATACCCATCCCATGACGCTCAGGATGACAGGACCAAGATGACAAAGACGGATGTTGGAGGATACACAATACCGTGGCAATGAAATTATCGGTACCATAGGAGCGAAATGACAGTGCCATACAAGCGAACTTTTCATACTTTAAGGGTAACTATATCCAAGGTATCCATATCCCTTTTCAGTCAAATTACCTAACCATTTATTATTTGTTAGTTTATACGACCCTTTGCCGTCAAAGTACAACTCTGCCTCATAAGTACTGTTGTAGTGAGAACCATAGGGATGATATCTGACGATAAACCTATGACCGTCAATGTATTGACGAATAATCTTAAAGGGTTCATGTGGATGTCCTTCCACAACTATATAGCTATTCCCAAGGAAACAAACCTTACCAAAAAGTCTTATTGCAACGGCACGGTAAATGGCTGGCATAAACAATTTGTCATCGTGCAAGCGATAATAATTTCCATATTTGTCAAACTTCAAAAATCCAATATTGACAATGCAGTGTTCTTCTTTAAAAATAGAACCATCGGCTACGCCTTTCTCTAAATCATCCCAGTCCTTCCTCGCTTCATCCATCTTTTTCTGCCATTGCTCTCGAGTAATGGGCCTCAATGGCAATTGATACTCCTCCTTCATAAAAAGATTGCCATCTTCATCAGCAAACAATAAGACAAAATCCAGCCTCTCTATGTACTTATAAAGTTTTCTAGGCTCTGACGGCTGGATATAGAAATTCTTGAAACGCAAGCCATCTTCAATGCCGACATTAAGGACATCTGAATTAGTATAGCTGTCAACATTCATCTCATGAGTCACAACACGAGGATAAAACCTTGTATTGTCAATAGTTGTCAACTCCAACCATCCGGAACGGATTATCGTTGGTCGTTTTCTGAACGGCACTAAGTTGATAACATCCAACCATATAGGACGGCTTGAGGATTCTTTTGACATCCTCACTATGGCATTTGGGTATATTTTGATTTCTGTGTAGATAGCCGGCACGACTACTTCTCCGTGCTTGTTCTTTACTCCGCATCTTCCGTCATCTCCTTTGAAAACAGCATAACCGAACTCTACCTCCAAATCCTTTACCTGTTCGTGATGAGTTAATATACTTACCATCTCGGTACGTTTGCTGTCTGGCATTTCTTCCCGGAGATCCATGCTCTTGAACAATGGATTCTTTATGTCACCCTTACCCTTCGTGCTTCCGACAAACATAGCTTCCCAGTCACGGTCATCGGATGGGAGTCCGAAAAGTCGGTAATTGCCAACATTGTCCAATATCAGACAACATCGCTTACCGTCATAAACGCGAAGTCCCCTGCCTACCATCTGCAGGTATTTGGACAGTGACAATGTCGGTCTTGCCATTTGTATGAATTCCACATCCGGGCAGTCAAGGCCTTCATCAAAAAGTGAGACGTTGACAATTACTTGTATATCACTTTCTTTTAAAGGCTTGTTGACGTCTGTTTGCGTGTTTCTAAATCTCTCAAGAATCTCATTCCTGTCTTTGTCAGGTGTCTTGCTGCTGATGGCTATTGCCTTTATTCCGTTCATTTGGTATATCTCGGCAATATGCTCGGCATGCTTTATGTCTATGGCGTAAACTATTCCTTTCTTTCCTTTGGCATATCTCGTTATCGTGTCACACAACCTTTCAAGAGATGGACGCAAGTCTAATTTTTCGCTCATCTCCCTCACGGAGAAGTCGCCGTCGGCTCCTCGCTTACGCAGATTGTTAATAATCCTCACATCCTCATTGTCAGGCTTCACCGACATATAGTCATAGAGCGAGAGATACTCTTTGGCTATGAACCAGTTTATAGGATGGGATTGCAACAATACATCAAACAGGTCGGTAAAAGGATGCCCGTTCAACCTGCAAGGTGTTGCTGTCAGTCCCACAATCTTTGCCTTGGGAAAAGCCTCAATAATCGATGTATATGTCTTTGCTACAGAATGATGAGCCTCGTCTATAACTATAAGCGAAGGTCTTGACGTAATTTCAGAGACATGTCTGTTCAACCACTGAACAGAAAAGACTTCAACCTTCTTCATGTCCTTCTCGTCGATGTAAAGCTGTAGGGTATTTTCAGCCTGTGCGACAAGCTCTCGTCTATGGGCAATTACAAACACCGCATGTCCTTTACTGATATAGCTCTTAGTAACAGCAGCAATAACATGGGTCTTGCCGGTGCCGGTGGGCATCTGCACCATCACAGAACGAAAAGACTCAAAAGCCTTCTCAATTCTGCTAACCATCTCGGACTGATAGGGATAAAGATGAATATACTTCTTGATCGTCATTGACGTATGCTATTCTGATATCATTAACAAGAACGGCTTCCCCTAGCTCATTATTGCTTTTCCTCCTCTTTTCCCTCTTTCTCCCACTGCATATCGGCAAACAACTGGCGCAGGTCTCTTGCTTGTATGTCGATGGTTGGAGCAGGGCGGAGATGGGCGACCTTCAGTGTAAAGCCATGGAAAAGTCCTTCCATTGTGAAGCCTTCCTTGGTCTTCAACAGACGCTTCACATAGCTTTGGCGGTCGGCAATCATCTTCTTCTCATCCTCCTCCGTCAGTCCCTTGAGAATATCATATTGTGCATAGAGCTTTGCACGCGGATGCTTCTTCAGCACCATATTGACAAGCTTCACATATAACTTCACATCTGCGTCCGATGCCTAGGGCGACAACTCAAATGACAGTGCATGCACGGTCTCATTGTAAGCTAAATATACTCCGGTCGCCGACTTATTGTATTCATACACCATCATCGCATCCTCACCCTCATCGCCATCTGCCGGCTACTCATCATAGAGGATTTCATCGGGATTGTCCGGCAGCTGGCCGTCCGGATAGAGATAATCCAATGCATAATACACCTTGAACTTCTTCGGCAGTCCTATTATCGTCAACTTGTCGTACTTCATACATGCCTCATTTTAAAATCACATCCATCGAAACCTTCACATAGCTCTGCCTCTAACAGATTTATTGCATTTCTTCTCTGAGCTTTTTCCACCGCTTGTCAGACCTTTCCCTATCGACATCGGAAGCATCCCTTATCTCGCTGTTTCCGACTATTGGAGGATTATTGCCGTCATAGTATAGTCTGCGGCAATAATAACGCATGCTTGGATAAGCGTAAAACTCCACATCGAAGCGTCTGCCATCAATGTACCGCTGGTAGATATGGAACAATACATGCGGACGGGATTTCGTCACGATATAGTTGTCACCAAGGAAACAAATGTCTTCCCGCATCCTTATCTGCCTTCGTATCAAGTGAGGAACTATGAACTCATCTCTTCTGAAAGATATTTGTGATGTGTCGTAATTGTATTGGTAACCACCTTCCTTTTCTGTAAACTCTAAAAATCCAATTTTCACAGTCTTTCCTCCATTCTTTCGATAGTCACTCGCCCAGTTCCAGTACCATTCTCCACCATCATCCAAGCCAGTGGTACTGAGCTCATCTTTCCTGCTTTGCTTGTCTTCTTTCCATTCCTCCAGAGTAGTCTTCTTCAGAGGCTGCTCGTAATCAGTCCTTACGAAATAGTTTTCGTCCTCGTCAACGTACAGGGTTTTGTTATCAATCCTCTCCACGTACTTGTACAGTTTCCGGGGCTCAGACGGCTGAATATAAAAGTTTCTGAAACGAAGACCGTCATCGACTCCACAGTTCAGTATCTCCCTCAAGGTATACGCCTCAGAGTTCATCCACTTCGACTTCACCCTCGGGTAGAACTTGAATTTGTCCCTGGTGGTCAGTTCAAGACTGTCCTTTCTTGTGACACTTGGTTCAAACCGGAATCTCACCCCGCTTATAAGGTCTATCCACGAGTCGTCAGTCTCGCTGCCATCCTTGTCAAAAAGTTGGGCTATGGCGTTAGGCCTGAGCGTTATCTTGCCATGCTCACACGGAATAATTTCATTGCCGTCCTTGTCAACAATGCCATAAAGTCCTTTTCTGCCTTTGACAATTTTATATCCGAAGTTCTCATTTAAATCACCACTTAGTCCGCTGTGGTCTAGCAGCATCATCATGTCGGTGTCACTGTCGTCGGAGACTTCCTCCACATAATCGTGGTTATCGAATTGGTCAGACAGGCTGTTCTCGTCAACCATGCCTTTTCCAGCCAACTTCCCTTCAAACATCCTCTCCCAGTCACGTTCATCAGACGGCAGCCCGAAGAGTCTATAGCTGCCAACGTTGTCTAGGATAATACAGAATTTCTTTCCACCATATACCCTCAGGCCTCTGCCAACCATCTGCAAGTACTTGGAGAGAGAAAGGGTAGGTCTTGCAAGCTGGATAAATTCTGCGTCAGGCACGTCCCAGCCCTCGTCGAACAGTTGTACATTGACAATGACCTGAATGTCATCATCACGCAATGGTCTAGACCCATCTGTTGGGGTTTCCTTGAACCTTTTAAGGATGTCATTACGCTTCCGGGTTGGTGTTTTGTTGCTTACCGCCTCTGCCTTGATTCCGTTCTCACGGTAGAACTCGGCTATATGCTCGGCATGCTGTATATTGATAGCATATACGATCCCCTTCTTGTTCTTGGCGTATCTGAGTACAGTGTCGCACAGCCTTTGTAGCGAAGGACGTATGTCAAGCTTCTCGGCCATTTCCCTCACGGAGAAATCGCCGTCAACACCACGTCTGTTCAATCCGTTGATAATCCTTATATCGGCACTGCTTGGCCTTACTGACATATAGTCATACAAGGAAAGGTATTTCTTGGCAATGAACTCACCTATAGTCCACGACTGAAGCAGCTCCTCGAACAAATCGGTAAACGGCTGGGCAGTCAACCTGCATGGTGTGGCAGTCAATCCCAAGATTTTAGACTGTGGAAATGCGTTGATGACTGATGAATATGTTTTTGCTACAGCATGGTGCGCCTCGTCAATTATTATCAGGCCAGGCTTTTTCTCCACTTCTCCATAATGCCGTGTCAGCCATTGTATGGAATAGACGGTTGCGTGTTTCTCTATGTCTGTGGCATCATCAACTAAGTCCTTGAACTTTCTGATGGTAGACTTTACCTGTTGTACAAGCTCTCTTCGGTGTGTCACTATCCACACGTGTCCACCGGTGTTACGAATGAAGTCAGAAACAACTGCTACCAGAAGATAAGTTTTTCCAGTGCCTGTAGGCATCTGAACCATCAGCGAACGGTGCCGGTGGAACTCTGTTTCTACCCGCGATAGCATTTCTTCTTGGTAATCATACAAGTGGATTCTATTCGGCTTGACATACATTCCTACGTCTGAGTACCTGTAGTTGTTTTTGCGTGGCAAGTTATCTGCCTCACTAAGCAGCTGTTTGAACTTGCCAATACGGTCTGCCTTCATCTGGCCCCGCTTGAGCAGTTTCTTGCTGTGCTTGAACCAGTCGAACAGTACCAAGTCCTCGGCGCGATGTTTTGACGGGCGACGTTTATTCTTCACCATGAAATCCTTGTACGCCTGCCACTTCTGGTTCCACAGATCGTCCTGCTTTATGGTCTTACGCTTCGACACCATCAGCTTGCTTTAGAGCCCTCTGTATTCTGAATGGGATTCATCATTTCAAAGATTGAACAAACGTCAGATATTCGTAACCATTCTTATGGGAGCATTCCGTCATCTTATATACCACCTCACTTCCGTTTGACAGTGTAAGGAATAGCGAGCGCGGTCGTTCACCAGCCAAACTTTTACCTGATAAGATCTTATACCAGGCGTTTACATACTCTTCATTTATGCGCGAGCAGATGTAGTCCTTCACGATTTTGTCTTCACGCCAATCGTTGATGAAGCGAGGCAACCACGCAAATCGTTTAAAACGCACATGTATCTCCTCGTCGTTCTCAATGATATTTTTCAGTGCATTGTAATATGTTCCATCCTTGTCATCAACTTCACGCTGGTTGTTAGATGGGTAGAATAATATGTCGTGTACCGTCTTTGCGTCAAAGTAGTAATGTGGATGGATGTAACCAACGTTCAAGCCCACAAGCGTCATCTCATAAGCCAAATGTTTGCGATTATGTTGGCTCATCCTTTTTATCTTCTGCCAAATATCCTCGTATGTCATTGTATTCACTTACTTGTTTGTCTTTCTCCAAAAGAAATGCCAGGTGCGGAACAGTGGCTCCCACAGCGTTTCACTTGGATAATACATTGCGAGACTTAGATTATGGAACGTCTTATAGAAATATCGACGGGGGTTGATGTCCTTTCCATCATGTGCAAAAGACTTATTGTATTTTCCGAAGTTGCCCCCACGTATAATGTCGCGCAATAGCAATCGACCTGCCTTCTCATCAGGTGGCATCAGGAGATATTCATCTTCCAGACCTAACACATTCTTCATGATGTTCATCACAGCAGCGGCAAAGCGGAACATCCCGAAATTTGACAATAATTTGCAGTCATGCTGCCGTTCTTCTTCGGTAAAGCCGCGTCGAAGCAGATAGAAGTAGTCTATAAGTTGCCGGAGGCCTATGCCCTCGTCAAACTCGTGGTGCATAATATGACACAACTCAAATATTCGGTTGAAACTATCAGTAGGGGTAGGAAAGGTGAAACAGTCCTCTGCCGAATTATATGTGACAAGATGATTGCTTACCTCTAAGCTCTGACTGTCGAAATAACGTTGAAGTCTCTTGTTTCTAAAAGGATTATTGAGAATTGATGGATAGACATGTACTTCAACGGGTACCTTATTATAGATAGGGTAGTCGATATGGAGGTACATCATCTTGGCTTCAGGAAATGATTTACGGACATAATTTCCGATCTTGTCACGTACCGAATTTTCTTCTTTCTGTGGCCACGTCCAAATATCAATATCCCCGGATGTCCTCAGTTCAGGCATTGGATAGTGTAAGGCATTTCCCTGTCCTTTCAGTATGCAGCAGTCGAACCCGTCATTGTTAAACCGGTGCGCAATGTCTGCCGACTTCTCAAACAACAGATGGTTGCGCTTGCGCAATTTTGCCACTTCGCCCATCCAATCCATCACATTGTCCTCATTAGGCCTATTACCAAGCCATTTACAATCATTCAACTTGTCATTGTCGAACAATATACGATGAGCATATATGCCGACAACAGCTTGCTCCTTTGCAAACCTTAGCAAGTCCTGCCAATTAATATTGGCAACGCTGTCAGGCACGGAACCATAATCGTTCAGAGCAAAACGGAGGAATTCAAGATAAGTGTCAACGTTCATTGTTGTATCAATCACTTTCCCGTTAGCTTCTCAAACATGAACCTCACAGGGAACACAAACGCTGCCTTGACGTACCTCTTTCTTGTGTGGGGCTCTTTATACATCCGGTACACAAAACGTAGTCCATGTTTGTCAACCCAGTCGGGATAATACTCAGCCTTGTCTTGTGCTGTCTGGTGGATGAAACCGCCGCAGGTGAAGCCGATACCTTGATAACCCGCATCACGAACTTTCAACAAGAACTGCTCCTGCTTGATGATACCCATGCCAACGATAAGGATGTCAGGATGTAAAGAAACAATCTTCTTAGCCTCGTCGTCCATCTCCTGCTCACCTTTGAAGTAGCCATTGCGATAATAGCAGATGTTCAGTCCTTTGAAACTCTTTTCAAGGTTCGCCACAGCCTTCTCTACCATCTCCTGCTTCGTGGCAACAATTGCCACCGACTTCCCTGTCTTGGCAGCGTATGAGAAGACAATCGGTGCAAGACTCGTCATATCAAAGCTCCGCCTCTTGACGGTAGCACCATAAGCTATCTTGATGGCCTTAACGAGCAATCCGCCGTCAGCAAAGATGCCATCAAAAGACGAAAACAACTCCTTGTGCTTTAATGCATCAAGGTAAGACACGGGATTGAGAAAGGTGAAAATTCCTTCTCCTCCCTTTAATATCTGTTCGACGGACTGCTTGTCCGTAGAAAGTATCTTATCAATAAGTGGAGACATAAAATTTAAAATTAATATGCGTACCTAAGCCACTGAAAGCCGCGCACGTCTTTCATTCTGATGATGATTTCAGACGATAGCCAACAGACAATCAATGTAATGACATAGAGTAATGGTCCATTGTGCATACTGCTAAAAAGATATTTGGGTATCTTTTTGAAGCTGTCATGTACACAATAAAAGATGATGCTGTAAACCCTTAAACGTTTATAGAGTATGTCATTAGAAGGTAAATTCCAAGTGTAAGCTGAAATGAAAAGCATAATAACTACTAATATCTGACCTACATATGGAATGTAACCCTCAAGTAAGAAGTACGCCAATACAGACAGCCATGCTATCTTGTTTGGTATTCTTTTTATTGTGTCAACTACTTTTCCGTTAGAAAGTATGTAGCCTATTGATATCCAGAGCAGACCCTCAAGGAATGAAAGTCCCGGATTCGGATTAATGTTATCTATAAACCAATGAAGTCCTTTCTGGATGCTTATTGGCATTTCGGATGTGTGATATATTATTTGTCTAAGACCAAAAGGTATTATCCAAACGCCCCATTCCGTAAAAACTTTACCTAAGCCATAAATAACAGGCACTCCAATTAGTAATGCAACAAAGAACCAACTAGCATCGAAAGTGTCTTTAAAAAGAAGTCCTTTACTATTAAGCATATTCCATGAAATACTGAACCCTGTCGATACTCCGTTCGCTGCATTAATATGATAGGCATCCAAACGATAGTCCAAAAGCCATATAGCACAAGTAATCTTTTTTCATAATGGGCTAAGCATTGAAGTTGTTTTGATTGCTTTCTCAACTTTGAGAAGAACAAAAAGGCTGATATTACGAAGAAAGTGGGAACAGCCAATCCCTCAAACGGATGAATTAGACTTCCTAAAATGGGGGGGGGTAGTACGTTGCTACCTTTAACATGGATATCAACGATAAATAAGGCCATAATGAACTTTATAGCATCAAGACCTGAGATTATTTTTTTATTCTGAACCATTGCCTAAATAGAATTCTGATAAAATATCTTCCCTTATGAATGAAATGACATATGCTTAGCTTGTCCATTCTTATAAGGACTTACAATGAGGCTGTTTCTACGGAAGTGCTTTATAATATTTCACCCAATCAACTTTCATAGTCTGAGGCAATAGAGATCGGTCATATCCACATGACGCGCCCCAGCCACCATACCCTAAATCAAGGCAAAGTTCGTATGTAGTATCAAAGGGCCATGTGACATAATCCTTAGCATACCAAATTCCGACCAACTCATCATCAATTCTAATGATAAGTTTTTCCTTGTCCCATTCAGCAGAATAAATGTGATATTTTGCTACATCGAATGATTTTTTTTCAAACCATTTAGGATATTGGACATGATTATTTACTTTACCATTAAATTCACCCCATAAGTGGAAATTAGCTTGGAATTTATTTCTATTGAAGCACGAAATCCATTCCATAAGGTCAACTTCACCTCTGACTTTAGAATTTATCCCTCGTGTTTCCCTTAGCCATATACCTGGCCAAATTCCTTTTACCGCAGGAACCTTTGCTCTAACAGCTATTTTACCATATCTCATAGCTATTTTTTTTGAGGTGAACATCATTGCAAGATATTCGTTTTCACTTGTCTTGCCGATAAATTTAATATTCAGTTTTCCATTCTTCTGAAAAATATCATACCTATTATCCTCAGCCCTGCGGGCTTTATCCAGATTACTATGTATCCACAGAGCACTTGGTGTTCCACCCTCAGAGAAATTTTCCTCCCACTCGGGCTTTTCTTCGCATAGTACACTTTGTGCAAATCCTTTAGGAAAATCTAATAGCGAGATGACTAAGAAACATGCTATAGCATACAATCTACTATGTTTCATTTTAACTTACTATCTATAAAATTATATTTTAAGGATTGTATAATTTATCAATGGAAGTAGCTTCTCAAAACTTCTTCAAACAAATCGTACCATTTCTTAGAAATACTATCAATGGAAAACTGCTTTGCCTTTTCCATAGCCTTAATCGCCATCTCTCTCCTCAGTGTATCATCATTGATAAGAGTTTCCATTTTTTTGATGGTCTCGGATTTATTATATGGTTTAGGCGTGACAAATCCACATTGCCCCTGATCGATTATATCATATGCAGCCTCGTAACTGCCATAAACGATAGGGACACAACCAAAGCTCATGCTTTCTATGATGACTAATCCGAAGCCTTCTAAATCAGATGTCAGCATGAATATCGATGCATCCTTGTAATAGCGGATTGGTGGATCAACTTGAAAGCCTTCGAAATGTACTCTGTCGATATTATTTTCTTTGACATAATTGATTAGTTGCTGTTTATGAGGCCCATCACCAACCAATATTAATGACCACTCAGGATATTTAGCTGCGATTTCCTGCCAAGCTTCAACAATGCGGTTTACGCGCTTGTTCTCATAATCCATGCGACCCACATAAAGAATCTGCTTTTTTTTATTGTCAAGGCTAAATCCATTCAGGTCTACTGGGATGGTTATGGGATTTCCTATTGCCGTAATATTGGATGCATCTGTGATATGCGCATAGTTAATCAGCGGCTTGATAAAAGAATCTGACAACATGATATACTTCTCGTTATGCTTACAGGCATAGCGTATACTCCATTTGATCACTTCTTCCTTCGCGCTCAAGACAGCAGTATATAAGAGTCTTGAAAAAAGATTAGATGCAGTCTTAACCTTGTCTTGTGCCTTTATGATGACTTTTGAAATGTTTGGAGCTCCATGAAGTACTGATACCAACTTGCACTTAGTTCCCTTAATGGCCTTGTTGCACAACATGGTACTTTTAAAAGGTAATCCCCATTGATTAACAATGATGTCTATCTTTTTGTCAATAACTACTTGATGTAAGCGTTCCACATTATCCTTTGCTAAAATAGGATGATGCAAAGCTATTAATTCAACTCCTTCTATTACCTGCTCTTTAAGTTCAGGATGTGGTTGCTCCAAAGAAGCTATAGTCACATTATGACCGTCAGCCACGAAACGTTTGGCAAGTACCGAGGTTACCACCTCTACGCCTCCATAGTTAGGATAAACTCTATAAAAAAACAGAATATTCATGTTGGTTATTAATTTCTTACTATTTTACTTGAAACTTATATCCCTCCAATCTACCTTTTAGTAATAAGTACGACTTTTGACATCGCTTTAGTTTGCCACTTAATCCAAACACCACAATGCCTAAGATAGGTCTTAGAAAAGATCTTGCAAATATATTTAATGGCAATTTGTGCTTCCGAAGGACATATCCCCAGCCACGAGCATATTCATAATCCTTATGGAGAGTATCAGAGAAATTACCCCGCTTACCAGTTGGATGATGAATTATGATATTTGGTTTATAGATAATCTTAAAGTCTGGATGCATCTCCATATAAGAAAGAAGGTAATCTGTTTCTTCTCCACTTGAGAGTCTATATGGAGAGCCGACACCTATGTTTTCATCAAATCGCAAATCCTTATCGTATTTCATAAAGATACAATATGATATAGCTCCACATTGGTCTTTACGGGAAATTAGTTTCTTTTTAAATCCTTGCGAGTTTGTTTCTTTTCCTTCAGCATCTAATCCATGCCCTATAACACCATCGTATCCTTTAGAGAACTCATTAAATACTTGTTGAAGCGTATTTCGAGTATACCAGCAATCATCATCGCCGAATGCTAAAAAGTCACATTTTACGAAAGGTAGAGCAATATTTCTAGCCTTTGACAAACTGCATCTTTGTGATGTCAGATAAACTTTATCTATTCTGTCATCTAACTGACTAAATAAATTCTTGTTATCTCCTTGGTCAACAAATATAATCTGGATTTCTTTCAGATTTATGCCTTGTTGCTGGTTTATACTCCCAAAGAATCTGGATAATTCTTTTGCTCGATTTTGCGATGTCACTATTATTGAAAGAGTCATGATATTTAATTTTTTATGAGTATGCCAAGTTCCATGACTCTACAAATGATCTTTATGCTTTGGGCAATTTAAAGAAGTAACCCTCTAAACGTCCTTTTAGCAACATAAAAGACCTTTTGCTTAGTCGTGGATTCTTTAGTGCATATAAAATCATACCAAACAATGGCCTATAAAATGCTTTCATTCTTAATCTTAAAGATACAGGATGCTTGTGAATGATATAGCCGTAACCTCTTGCGTATTTATATGCTTTATTTATATTATCTGATGATATAGTTTTTTCATCACCTACAGGATGTCTTACTATTATTTCAGGGTGAAATACTATCTTGAATTTAGGATGCTTTTCCATGTAAGTCCATAAGTAGTCAGTTTCCTCACCACTCATTAGATTATATGGAGACCCTACACCAATATTTTCGTCAAACCTTATACTTCTATCATATCGCAGAAACATTGCAGCAGAAGAAACTCCGCAGTGGTTTTCATAAGTAAGTTGTTTCTCATCTATGGGGTAGTTTGCATAGGATTTATTATTCTCATTTTCTATGCAACAGCCAATACCATCTATACTTTCGCATTTAAAGCATTCGAAGATTTTGCTTAAAGTAGTAGGATCATACCATGCATCATCATCACCAAATCCTATGATGTCTCCGTTGACAAATGGTATGCCTTGGTTACGAGCTTCAGAAAGACCGCATCTATGATAGCTTATATATTTCCTTTCTATAAGAGGGTTTAATAAATCGAACGTTTCTCTATTGCCCCCCCCCAGTCTGATCTACAAAAATTACTTGTAAATTGTGGAAGTCAAATCCTTGCTGAGAATTTATGGAGTCAATAAGTCGACGAAACTCTTTTGGCCTAATCTGTGATGTTACAATGATTGATAATTCCATGGCTGTTTAGTAATTTTCCTTACTTAATTATTTTTATATTGAATCATTTTACGTTTTAAACTATACTTTCTAAATTTATCGACGGAAACTATACTGTCTTTTGTAATGCTATCTTTAGTTGTCTGTTCAATTTTATTTTTTGTTTGTTTTTTATCTTCGTAATTTTAATACCTATTCTCCATAAACTTATTAACATATGGTACAACATCTTGTTCGTGGTCATTAATAAGTCTGTTCTGAAACATCACTAAACAAAAAATAATGATGACAAATATCTGAATATTATTCGCTCAGCCTTATTGGGTAGGTATGTTCTTCCAATATCATCCCATACTTTTTATTATTCATCCTTTCATCTATATTTTCTGACATCTATCAATCTACTTTCTCAATGCTTCTCTAAATTGTCAGAAATTCCTTCTTTAAATGAAAAGCATGAAATCATCATTAAGTACAAAAATAATGGTATCCATGTCGCAGACAAACTATTGTTAGTGGAAGCAATTAATATAAATGAAGCTACCGTTATGAGAACATCGAACTTTTTATAGCCTTTGTACAAATCCTTAATGGATATGATGTAAAAAACTAAAATTATAGCTAAAGGGACTAAGCCAATTATCAGCATGTAATCAATCCAGAAGTTTTCCGTCGTCCACAAGCCCGACTGGTAGATAACCATTGTGCGTGTATTTTGATCCATTCCCCATAGGAAAGCTCCCATGTCAAAGTAGTTGAAGATATCCCATGTATTTACTCGTACTTGCGCACTTTCTTGGTCAAATAATCCCATTTCAAGTAATCGACCACCTAATTGAAAATGTATAGCTATAAAGACTAATGCACTAGTTCCAGCTATTAATCCAATTAGAGCTAAATTCTTTTTTGCAAAAGACAACTTTTTGTCAGTAAAGTACTCTTTTAATACATATAAACCTAAGATTAATGCTGCTCCAACTATAGATCCTCTAGTGTTAAAACATAGCAACGTTATATATCCCAATACCCACAATGACATTTTCTTTTTCCAACTTAAAGATTGTGAACATAAGATAAATGCCATCATCGTACATACTGGTAAAGCGTTCATTAATGGATGACCTAATAATGCAAAACTTCTAAATCCAGCAATACCAGTGTCCATATTAAATGAACTATCATCGCCTTCTATCCATGGGAAAATATTTATTAAAGTAACTCTTTCAAATATAGCTAATCCACATTCTATAATATAGAACCCAAACAACACCCTAGTAGCTTTTCTCCAAAATAATTTTCCTTTTGGGATTATGGGGAAGCAACTAAATATAAGTGGAGCACAAAGTAACTTAACTGCAATGTCGCGTGACCCAGGACCATTATCAAGTCTACTCTTGACAAAGCAAGCTAATATGATAACAACCATAAGCCATAGAAAACGTTTGTTTTTTCTGACCTGTTTTCCTATTTTGCGCCACCCAAGACCGATTTTATGGTCAGTTAGATACAGTTCTCTCAAGACGCGTTATTTTTTAGCGTCATTTTGCAACACAATGTCGTATAATTCCTTTTGTTTGCTGT
>NZ_VUNG01000054.1 GCF_009695775.1 Hallella mizrahii
GACTATGAACGTTTCAAGGAGCTGGATACCAAGAAGAGTGACAACGTAGTAAGAATGATAGAAAGGGCCTATAAGGGTGGCCTTCGTGCCGCTTACGCACTGATGGATACGTGGTTTGTGAAAGCGCCTTTGGTTTGCGCTGTCAGGAAGATAGGCGGCGGAGCCGTACATGTCGTAGGCCGTCTTGCCATGGGAAAGGACAGGTATGCAGTCGGTTCACGACGTTACAATGTCCATGAGCTCATCGCCTTGCATGGGCGTGAGGCCGTTGTGTGCCGCAAGTACAAGTGCATGTACTTCGAACAACGGGTAATGATGGGCGACACCTGCGTGAAGATATTCTTCATCAGAGTCGGACGGAATAAGAATTGGGACGCTATCGTCACAACGGACACACACATGAAATTTATGGAAGCCTTTGAGATATACCAAATACGCTGGAACATTGAAGTGCTGATAAAGGAGTGCCGGCAATATCTTGGACTTGGCTCATACCAGGGAACGGATTTCGACGAACAGATTGCCGACTGCACGCTCTGCCTTATGACACACATGATACTGACATTGGGACAGAGGTTCAACGAATATGAGGCGCTTGGCGAGTTATTCCGTGCGACAAGGCGAGAAATGTTCGAACTTACACAATGGCGTCGTACACTAGAGATTATCAAGAATCTACTTAACGTGTTGGCCATAAATCTTTGTATCAACGTAGCCGACACCATGGAGGATCTTATGCAAGGTACACAAGTCATCAGTGAACTCGAGGCTATTTTGAACATTTTGTCACCTTCCGAGGCCGTGACTATGCACTAATACAGAGTGTTAACTTTTATTTTCAAAATATTAATCGTTTGTCAGTCAACATATTGCAATGTGCGATTATTCGCGGAAGCCTGTAAAATGGCAAGTGGGAAACTTTAGTAAGAAATACTTTTCTGAACCAAATCAACACCAAGTCCAGGATAGTTCAGCATGGAAAGCAGCTGCAAACCATCAGAAGCATTCTCCTTAATTCTCATACTGGGTGTATATATGTCGCCGCTGATATCCTGCCGTACATGGTGCTTGGCGGATACCACGACTTCTTTAAGAGTTGTTGAGTCAGACGTGCTGACGTTCTGACCATGTATTGCTATCGAATAAATGGCGAGAACAAAAATAGGAATAATACTTCTCATGATAATACTTTTATATTTTTTGAGTTGAAAACTGTTGGCAAGTCGACAGACAACCTATGCTGGATATGAGTGCAAAGCATCCTAATGTCCTTGCAATAAACCGAAGGATTATTGAAGCCGTTATGCTTTGAGTAGCGGTGGGCAAGGTTTCCTCCACCGCATATATCACAAATGTCACAATCAAGACATTCTTTGCATAGCACCTTTGATGAATGGGAATAATAGTATTTTCTCATGACGGCATTATTGGCAATATCGTCAAATGAATTTTCAACAATATTCATTCCCGTATGAGTAAAGCCATTGCCACATACTTTCAGATTGTCTACAAGTTCCAGATTTCCATTCGGCTTGATGCTTATGGTACGGTTGGTCTTACGTCCCAGCACTTCATAGCCACGTTCGACACCCAGAAACAGTCCGACGACCGAATCTAAATAGCGGATAATTGGTTTACGGTCGCTTTCATCGTCATACCACAGGTCGAATAATTGGCACAGCCATTCTCCAGTCTTTGGTGAGCCTCCATGATCATAGGTTACATCAGGGAATAAGAAGTCTGCGAATTCAACACCTATATCTTGAAGATGCGCATAAACCTCATGAGGGTCTGACGATGTGTTAATTACGCTAAGGATATTTACAGGAAGATTGTTAGCCTTCAATAAATTAATGCCGGCAATTATGCTGTCATAAGCAGGTCTCCCTGAATTTCTATAAACTCTGTTTATTGATGCGTCACGCGGCCCGTCAATGGATACTCCTATGGAAATATCCAACTTTTGAAACAGGTCTATCCACTCTTGTGAGAGTAAGGTCGCATTCGTCTGCAGTCCATAGAGAAGCTTGGTATCCTTAACAATCTTGTCAGCCTCTTTTATGAAATGAGTATAAAAGCTCTTGGAAGCCATCAGAGGTTCTCCTCCGTGAAAGATAATCAGGAACTCATCTATATTATGCTTGCGACAATGTTCGTTTATTCTAAATAAGATACTGTGAATCAGACGTGGACTCATAACAGGCGGCTCGCTCATATAGGAGTTGTCGCCCTGATTGAATACGTAGCAGTACCTGCAATTAAGATTGCAGCAACTGGTGACTTTCAGAATTAATTCGTTAAATTCCATCTTTCTTCTTTTAAAGACACTGGGCAGTAAACTGCCCAGTGTCCAATTACATTCGGTTAACGTCCAATAGGCCGCGTGGACTCGGCATAATTGGTGTTACCCCACTTGGGCTCTAGAATTGTAAGTTCCTTGTCACCACCCATAATCAAACTCATTCCCTTTTTCGAGAGGAACTCATTGATTTTCTCAACATTCTGATCAAGAATGTCATTACTGATACTTACTTTCATCTTGATAAGTTATTAAAATGTTATTGTCCTGCTAAAGCGTTAAGGACGGTTGCTCGCAATATGCTAATTGCCAAGTTCCAGCTGGTTCTTGACCAGGTTATAGTAGGCTCCGCGCTTGGCTGTCAACGTCTCGTGGTTACCAGTCTCAACTACCTTGCCGTGGTCGATAACCACTATCTGGTCAGCATTGCGGACGGTACTCAGGCGATGGGCGACAATGACGACAGTCTTGCCTTTATAGAACCTGTCGAGATCCTCTACGATGGCACGCTCATTGTTAGCGTCAAGGGAGTTCGTTGCCTCGTCAAGGAAGATATAGTCGGGATTCTTGTACACAGCACGGGCAATAAGGATACGCTGCTTCTGTCCCTGGCTCAAGCCGACACCATCACGTCCGATCTTCGTATTGTACTTCAGCGGAAGCGACAAGATATAATCTTTGATACAGGCTATCTCGGAGGCTCTCAACAACCGTTCTTTGTCTATGTCACCATCATCAACTGCTATGTTGCGAGCGATGCTCTCGGAGAAGATCACGCCGTCCTGCATGACGACACCACACTGGCGCCGCCACCATTTCTTGTTGAGCGTGTTGATATCGATACCACCGATATTAATCGTGCCTTCCAAGACCGGATAATAGCCTAACATAAGCTTGACGAGCGTTGTCTTACCGGAGCCTGATGCTCCGACGATAGCTGTCACCTTGCCCTTGGGGATATGGATGGTTACATCGTCCAAGGTCTTATTCAAGGCATGGGGATCATATTTGAACATGATACGCTCTATGTCGATACCTTGGTCCTTGTCGGCAAGTGATGCCTTCAGTCCTTCCTTCCCGTTCTCATCGTCCACCCGGTGGATCTCATTGATACGCTCAAGACTGATCTTCACGTCCTGCAGGGAATAGAAGAAGTTCATTAGCTGCTCCACAGGCGAGTTCAGCTGTCCGATGATATACTGCACGGCGAGCATCATACCGAGCGTCATCTCTCCGTGAATAACGGCCGCTGCAGAGACAACCGTGATGACAATGTTTTTCACTTCGTTGATGAGGATGCTGCCGGCCTCCTGCGTCTGCTGGAGTTTGAGCGACTTCATCTGTACACCGAATAGGTCGGCCTGCGTGTCCTCCCACTCCCAGCGGCGGCGCTGCTCACAGTCCTGCAGCTTGATCTCCTGCATGGAAGTGATGAACTCATAGGTCTTGTTATTATTGATGGCCTGCTGCTCGAACAACTCATAGTCAAGCACCTTGCGCCTGCGGAGAAACAGGGATATCCAGGCACCATACAGGAAACTGCCGAAAAGGAAAATGGCAAACACGAGCTTGTTGTAGAAGAACAACACAACGGAGAAGACGAGGAATGTGAGCATGGCGAAGGTAATGCTCAGCGACTGGTTGGTGAGGAAATTGTTCACCCGGCTGTGATCGTTCATACGCTGCATGAGATCACCCATGAGTTTCGTGTCGAAGAACGACATCGGAAGCTTCAGGAGTTTGATGAAGAAGTCACTCACTAACGAGATGTTGACCCGTATGGAGATATGCAGCAACAGCCAACGGCGGATGAAGTCAATAGCCGTACGGCTGAACGTCAGCATCAGCTGGCCAAGCAGAATCAGCCAGATGAAGCCGATATCCTGATTCTTGATACCGACATCTACGATAGATTGAGTGAGGAACGGCAGGACGAGCTGCAGAAGGCTGCCCACGACCATTCCCAACACGATCTGTCCGAAATATCGCTTGTATTTCCTGACATAGCCAAAGAGAAACCGGAAAGACCGAGGGTTATCCTGTCTTTCGTCTTCCCCCTCCTCCTTGTGCGAGTAGAATGCCGGTGTTGGTTCAAGGAACATCGCGATGCCCTTGTCCTCACCATGGCTCCGCGTGCTTATCCAATGGCTCTTGAACTCATCGAGACCATATTTTATCAGTCCTTTTCCCGGATCTGCGATATAGAATTTCTTTCCTTTCTTGACTTTATAGAGAACCACAAAATGGTTCTGGTTCCAATGGAGGATACATGGAAGAGGAGCTTTGAGCAAGGCATCCTCATCTACTTTAGCACAGATAGTGTGTAAGCCTATTTTGTTTGCCGTCTCATTGATTCCGAGAAGGGACACACCCTCCTTAGTGGCAAAGCATTCTTTTGAAAGCACATCTAACGATGGTTCTTGTCCATAGAATTTACCCACCATTTGAAGGCAAGCTACGCCGCACTGCATGGAATCTTTCTGAAGAAATAATGGAAAGCTTCTCATATCATTTGATTCTATTTATTTCCTCATCATTAACGGTGTTTTTCTTATAAATATTTTTAAATTTATTAATATTGTACTTTAAAGTAATGGAAATATTTCGAGTGTCTAAATGAGGATGTTGCTCATACCAGACATAACCATATTCCGTGACAGAATTTGGATTAGAACGATTCAGAATGTCATTAGCAGATATTGTAAGGGCCAACCGCTTGTCAGCAAAAAAAGTCTTATATAAACCAATACGTAATTTGTAACTCGGTTGTATGGTATTACCCAATGACCAATATGAAGAAGCTATACCAAAATCACTGAAGATCATAGTTTGATGACCCACATTAAACTGATTGACGGTACTTAATTGACAAAGAGGTTTGAAGCGTTTACGCCAGCTATCAAGTACAGGAACTTTTGTGACATCACATTGAAAGTTTGCATTGTATGAGAAACGATAAAAACCAATCTTGTTAGAATATGAGACTTTCAAGTTGAAATAACTCGCATTAATGTTTACTGGAGAATTGATAATGTTACCTGCCACTTCCTGGTTATTGTGGAGTGCGTACATTACAAAATTTTTATCGTATCTATAGCTCAATTGAATCAGCAATCGATTCTTAATGACACATGAAATATAAGAATTATGAGTCGAAGTCATTCTCAGTCCCGGATTGCCTTGCTCATAAAGCATGGCATTTATGTAGTAAACAACAGGAGATAGCTCAGTAAAAGTCGGACGTTGACTTTTACTGTTATAGCCAGTTACAAAAATAAGTTCAGGATTGACTGTATAGTTCACTTGTATAGACGGGTAGAAGTTAAATCTACTGTCTTTATAGATTACATTATCATCTTGCATGTAGTTAGAATGATAGTATTCTCCTCTAAGACCTACAGAGAGATATAGTTTTTTTATTTGATGACTCAATGTAATATAATTGGCAACGAGTTCATCATTAAGTTGTGTTCTATGATAAAAGTACATATCAGAGCCTAGAGGATTATAGGAATCGGACAAGCCTTTGTTGTGAGTGTAGCTGTATTTAGTACCCACTTGCATACGGATTCCTCCTAAAATCTGATTCTGATAGTCAGCTTGTAAAGAATAGATACAATAGCGGTTATTTCCATCAATATTGTCAAGGTTGTTACCATTAGTATTGATAAGGTAACTTTGTTCATCCTTTGAAAAAGTATAGCTGGCATCAACAAATAGCGAACCGAAGACTTTACTGTTATATTTGCAAAGTAGATCTACATTATGTAATTGATTATTATCACGATTCTTCTGATCCGTTTTAAGGTTTGTCTCTGTTGTTCCGATTAAGGTTTTTTCAATGCTGTTATCATGGTCATTCGCGCGACCTACCTCCAACATGTATTGAAAATTTAGGTTGCTTTGACCGTTAAGCATTAAGCCTGCACTATACAATAGTTCATGCTGAGGATTATAAGAGTTAGAGAAATTCTCTGAGTTGTTATAACTGATAGTTGAAAGACTTTTTTCGTTAAAAAGATGATATTCGTTTTCTGCCCATTCTTTTTTGCGAGAGTCCTTGAACTGATAGGAAAGATAATGAGCTATTCTACCATATTTGGCATTTAAATTTATCCCCTCCGTATCGCTGTATCTACGTGCTACGACGGATTTGTGAGAGACTTGCGAATTTACGAAGTCTTCTATTTTTGTTATGGTGGTAACAGAAATCACCGAACCATATTTGGAGGCATATTGTGCTGATGGATGCATGTCAAGTGTGATAGATTTTATCATATCAGGGCGTAAATTTTCAATTTCCATCATGGATTTTACTTCTCTACCGTTAATAATATACAGTGTGGAGCCAGCAGCAAATACTGAAATTTTATCCTGAGAAGACTCAACAAAAGGCAGAAATCCAAGAACGGAAAATATGTCAGGTTGATTTTTGAGAAAAGTCTTACTCACATTCAACGTGAAAGTACCATTTTCTATTGACAGAGGATTTTGTCTACCTTTAACAACGACATCTTTAATAACCATAGCGTCCGGTTCCATCTTTATTTCACCTATGTTACTATTGTTAAAATTAACATAATTGGTTTCATACCCAAGATATGAAATCTTCAATAATCCGTTTGGTTGCATCGTTTGCATACTAAAAGTTCCATCAGTATTAGTAACTGTTCCTAGAATGAAAGTGGAATCAACCTGATTGATAAGAATAACATTCGCATATGGCATAGGCTTAGAATTCTCATCAATTATCCTACCGTTTATTAGTTGCTGTCCAAAACTACAAGTGAATGTAAAAATGAATGATACGACCAGTATAACTTTGCTAATTTCAACCATTTGATAAAGATCTTCGTGTAAATTGTGAAATCCACGAGTGGAGTATGCCCCACTCGTGGTAGAGGAATTAGTCCTCGATAACAACAGTTTCCTCCTTAGTAGTTATTGTGCCATCAGGAGAGATTACTGTGGTTTTTGTTGTCTTAGTCACTTTCCCACCCATTATCTTGTCGAGTTCTTGGTTGGTCAATGGATTTAGAGACATCATGAATTGATTATTCATTACATTGTTCTTTAAGTTTGTGCTTACTAACGCATCAGCTATCGTCCTTTTTACCAGTCTGGTCTGGATATAATATAGGCCTTTATTATTCTATGTAGAACGTTCCTTCGTATGTTACATTGTTTAGTGCAATACAAAGCGTATATTCTCCTGTAGGAAGATTAGCAACATTCTGAGTAATAAAACCATTCTTTGTAATAGTATCAGCTATTGAGGACACAAGATTCCCATCGACATCATAGATACATATCCAAACTGTACCGGAATACTTCTGTATGTTCACAGCTATATCTTCACCTTCGTAGTCGGCCTCTACCTTTGTTATTGAAGGCATTCTTGGGCATCCGCGCTGAAAAGCGCCCTTCATCCTAAAGCTGATGGGCTTTGAGTAAATTGGCATTATACTTAATAGAAATACCAGAACTAAGATAATTTTTGTTTTCATCATAAGCTAAACATTTATTATTGTTTTCGGTTGCAAAGTTATGACGAAAATCCATGTACTCCAAATCTAATCGGTCTAATTCGTATTTTATTAGTACTTATCGCAAATAATTAATTATAAACAAGTTATGATATCGCCCCCCCCCTAAAATAAAGTCTAAAAATGATTTCTAGCCCAAACTTAGTACTCCTCAATGAACTCTCTTGTAGACACTTTGCTTTTTTCTAACCCTAATTTTTTCTTGAAAAGGAAGAGTCTCTGCTTTACAGATTCCTCCTTTATGTTGTAAATAGAAGCTATACCTTCGTATGGAATCTTTAATCTCACCAACATGAGAAAACGAAGATCCTTCTGTGTTAGATCCTTAAACTCGTTCTTCAATCTTATAACAAACTCGTCATCCGTACTGTTCAGAGTTACTTCTATCTCTTCCCAATCATTATCCGTAAGTTTCAGTTTTGAAAAATCGGAAGGTTTAATTTTTTTAATGCTATTGACTATATTAATTCTACTTAATAGAAAATTTCTCATAGTTGCCAACTGTCTTTCCTTGTGGTTTAATCCCATTTGGTAGATTTTCTTTTCATCTTCCATTCTTTCGCGCAAAATCTTCTTTTTCTGTATAAAAACTAGACTTAGAAGCAAAATGATAATAAAAGATGGGACTACTATAAGCAAGATCATATTTGATTTCCATTGGCTTTCGCTTGATAATTTGGTTCTGGCGATTTCCTTTTGAAGCATCAAGCTATAATATTTATTCCGAGCTTCCAAATTTTCTGAGTTTCTCTTATCAAGATAGAAATCTGTTGAATCAGCAAATTTTTCGACTCCGACCCAGTTATGTTCTTTTATTGCAATAGTGCGTTTTAATGAATACAACAAAATGCTATCACTGATGCTTAAAGGTGTGGCTTCCGCAATAGCTTTCTTAGCTAAGTCTATAGAGTCTGCCATGACATAGAATTGGCTTAAGGAGTATCCCTTGGAAAAATTATCCCCTGCGTTATAAACGTATGATTTCTTCGAGGCCTCCAATGCTAATTCCGTATCACCTTCTATTCCATAAAACACGGATAAATCTTGATAAGAATTGGATATTATCGTTGAGTCTTTGGACTGCAAAGCATATTTTACTGCCTCATGTGCCAAGTAGATACAAGTGTTAGGATTTCTACCCCCATAGCTCATACATTCTGCTAAGTTTAAAAGGTAATATACCTTATTAGATAGTTTTGCCCCTTTCACATTATATATATTAACCGCAGCCTTGGCATCGGCAATGGCTTTGTCGACATCGTAGTTTCGTAAGATCACAGATTGTTGCAGCAAGGCTAAGCACTGAATATCATAATCATTCTGTGCTTTTGCTGTCTGATTTGCCCTTTGAAAGCAAGTAAGCGCTTTCTCGCTGCTATCATTCAACGCATAATATTTCCCCATATAGTACATGCATTTGGCATACAGTGTGTCAGTAGGTTTCTTGCCGTACCAGTCGTATGCTTCTCTAATAAGAGAATCATTGTCTACATCAAGTCCAGATTTGTCTTGCGCCATAGTATAAACAAGGCAATACATCGCGTCATCAGAGTTAGGCAATTCGTTTCGATCTATCTTATTAAGAATGTTCAGTGCGCTGTCTGCCATATCAGAATCAGCTAAAGATAAAGCCGTAGAAATCCGTGCGTCATGTTTACCATTGCATGAGACCATCAGGATAATGGAGAGCAATATTAGTGATATGGTCGTCTTTCTCATTTCTTACTCATTTACTTTAGTAATGCTTTTGCAAAGTTACGTCTAAATTTTCAAATATATCCATTTACATGGTCTAAATCGCTATCAACCACGTTCAATTACTATTTATTGATTATCAATAGGTTACAAATATTATTAGAAAAATTGCGGTCTAAAACTTACAAGACAAGCCCAATCAACTCCGTTATTATGAATGAATAATGGCTGATTGGACTTGATTTAGGCTCCGCAATTTATAGACCCTCAAAAATCGCTTTTATGTTCATCAACATACATCTTCACGATGCCGTTGATGATATGCTTGACACTTGATGGCTTGCCATGCTTGAGTTTGAGCAGCTCAAGCTGATGACAGAGATCTGCATCAATCCACACCTGCTTCTCCTTCGGCTTCTTCTCCTTAGAGATGGCTGCAGCCTGCCACAAATCATCCAAAGTCATTGAGGGTGACTGGCGACGGAGTGAGGAGGTCGAAGCCCCCTTAGTTATGGAAGACTTCTGAGCAGCCCCCTTCTCCGTCTCGTTGACCAGAAAGAACGGAACATTCTCCTTAGGCTCTGACTGTTCAGCAGGTTTAGAATCTGTTGGCTTGGCTACCTCTGGCTTTGTTGCTGTAGTCCTCGGAGTCGCAGACTAACCTGCTCGTTTCGGTTTCTTTGGTGTTGTGTCAGAAGTTGGACCCTCTGAGGCCTGTGCCTCATTCTTTTGAGCCATCAGTGCACGGCTCTGCTCGAAGAAGGACTTAAAATCCAGGTCTTCAGGCTCTCCGTTGACTCTCCTAAGGTAATCATGGATGTCTCCGAATGTCGTTTTCTTGTCATTCTTCATAATGAATATGTGTTAGATGTTATACAATGTGATCTTATCTTTTGAGGCTGCGCTCATCGTCGATATCTTCCCAGCGGGAACGTCCACCGACCTCATACTCACGGTTATGACCCATAGAGGTAGCGTTGACGGAAAGCACAGACTGCAGTCGATGCATAAGGGCGCTGTGCTGCTGCACGAAATTCATCGTTCCAACAAAGCCGTCCTTGCCCTGCTCAGGACGGATGCCCACCTTATTATATTGGTAGTGATCGGCTATGGTCTCGGTTTCCTCACGCAAGACATACTCCTTGACCAGACGGCACTTCAGGGCTTCGCGCTCCTTCGGGACATCGTCAGCACGGTTGCACATCCTGACTTCTTCCTCCGTGAGTGTGAACTTGACTGGCATATGCCCAACGTCAATAGCCAACTGCCATCGGCCGTTCATCAACTTGTAGAGTCTTACCTTGTCGTAGGGTATCTGCCAAGCTGGCTCACCATTCTTGATGCGTTCCTCTATCAGTCGCTTCCGGTATGCCTCGTAGATTTCTTTATGGAAGTAGAACGCAGCAAGATGGATGGCGATGTCCTCACGGCACCCTTCACTTTTGGTATTGTAGTACCATGCCGTCTGCTTGTCTGAGATCTCATGATCATAGGTTTTGCCGTCCATAGTCATCCTTACGACGTGCTTTCCATTGACAGTTCCCACCTGTACGGTGAACAAGTCGCGATAGACGTCAAGTATGGTCATCCGCTGGTAATGATGTTCCTCCTTCAGCTGACAAGGCTGCTTTTCTTTCGGCCTTGCCGGTTGGGCTTGCGACTGTACTTGTGGCCGTGCCTGTAATTGTACCCGTGCTCGCGACTGTGCGTGTGCTTGTGGCAGCCTCTGTTCCCTGAAGTCGACTATGTCTGCAAGCTTCATCACCTCACTGCCGTTGAGTGCCATCTTACGGGTATGGTCGACGATGCCGTAGCCACGGACAACCCCGTTACGGTCTTTCTGAAAGATGATGCTGACACCGAACTTGCTCCGCAACTGCTGCAGAAACCACAACAACTGTTGCTGTTCCGTCTTTCCGAGTCGCTTGCCCGAAGCATCCGTCAGCCGGGCGATGTCACTCTTCAGTTGGCGATCCGACTTCATCAGTTCCTTCCTGTTCTTCGCACGTTCTGATTTCTTCTGAGACTTTTCTGTTGCCTCAAATTGCTTCAAACTTTGCTCACGGTACTTGAAGAAGACGGCTTTCAACTGCCGGGCTGCATCTTCTCGACGCTCCATCTTCTTCCGGTCATCCTTGCTGACGGCATTACGTGCTGTCAGGTCGGCGAGATTAGCCTTAAAGGCCTCCGCGCCACCGTGATAGAATATTACTTTGTCGGGCTCTTCCTTATTCTCACCGGTCGTGAATCCGAACTCACGGATGATGTTCATGAGCTGACCCTCTGTCTGGAAACTGTACGACAGCAGTTCGTTCATATCTTGGAACTGATCTTTCTGCACGATCCGATTAAGACACTCGTTCAGTCGCCGGAAGTCTTGATGGTCGGAGAGCAGCGTGCCGTTGGGCTTGACCCTCGTGCCGAGGATATGCACGTGATTGTTCTCCGTGTCGCGGTGGAAGTAGATGAAATAAGGATTGTGTTCGGCACCAAACTCTTTCATGAGCTGATGGGCAATGTCTACAAGCTGCTCCTTGCTTTTCTCCCGACCTTTGACAGACAGGGCATAGTGGAACTGTAGGCGAGTCGACTTGCTGTTGCCGAAGGTGTTGGAGTGGTCCTGCAAGTACTGTTCCACCTCATGGGCACAGTTGACTCCGGCTTCATGGAGCATATTGAGCACAAGGAGGAAGTTACCGTCAACATTGGCGGCTCCGGCAAAGTCGGCCACGCCCTGCTCCACCTTCGTCTCGTTATAGGCGGCACCGGGAAACACGCCTCCCGATACCTGTCTTAGTTTCTTGATGATCATGATTAGTGATATTGGTTAACAATAGGGTTGTTGATTAAGAGATTAACCGATTAAGTGATTAATCGGTTTGGTGATTAATAGCTGACTTAACCTTCTTCCACCGGTCTGCAGACTGGCTGCGGAGAGAGCTAAGGTCGCTGGCTGCCCGGCCCAAATCATCAGCCACCTGACGGGTCAGCGGGTTCGGGTAAGTCATGGCATTGGCATTGACATGATGGGCGATCTGGTTGATATTGTTCCCGATGGCGGACAGTTCACGGTTCTCTGTTTTATACTCTTCATAGACAGACCGGAGCCAGTCTACGACCTCTTGAGTTGAAGATCCTCCTGCGAAGGTTGCATTACAACTACGGTCAAAGCCATTAGCTTCTGTCGTATTATACATTTTCGTAAGATCAGTATTGTTCAGCATGTAGCGGAACATGGCACTCATCTTCCCGTCGAAGTATTTTTCGGCAAGCGCCTTGGCTGTAATCTTCGAGTCTCTGTCCAGTCGAAACTGGATGAACTCCGTTTTGTTCTGTGTAATGTTTTTACTCATGGTATAGATTGTTATTAGTATATCAAGTGATAAAGTGAGCGAGTTTCGAGCAAACTGATTCCCAGCCCTGGAGGGTGGGCAAGTTGCCGTTGTCATGACAAAAGGCATAACTTGCCCACTGACTCTTCAAGTGATAAATCAACAAAGTGATTAAGTTTCATCTTCCTGTAAAGCGTCTGCTGACCTGACCGGCAAGATAGGAATTGATATCCTTGTCAACGAAACTTTTGTCAATCTTGATGAACTTGCCAAAACGGTCGTCATAGTAGTCACAGTTCATGTCGTCTGCGAAGAGAATGGCCTGTCGGCCAAACAGTTTTCGGGCCATCTCTTCCGAAAGGTCGTTGCCATGTCCTATCGCCAGCCAGTCGATTTCCGGCATCGCCAGGGCACCGAGCAAGACGGTCTTCTCCTCCTGTACGACTGCTACTGGCTTACCGGAGAGGGTATGCTCTCCGAAGAAGACACTGTCGTCTGTGTAGTAGTCGAAGCAGTACCATTGATAGAGATTGTCTGTCAGTGGTTCACTTTTCAACATGTCGCCTTTCTCTGCATCGAAGTAGATAACTGAGCCTCCCAAGATTTGATCTTTCCGGTTGATACGGGGCAGAACGGTACCGTAGTGGTCATTCATCGTCTTGTTGACGGCCCCGAGACGGTACTTCTCTATAAGGCTGTCGATCTGCCTCATACCTTCCGGACTATAACAGACAGTCCTGTCAAGGTAGTCGGTTAGCGATGAGTGATGGCAGGAGATGCTGTCTTCGGGAATTCGGATCAACTGCCGCTGCCATACTGGAGCCCTCGTGGCTTTTACTCGCTCATAGTCAATAGTTGTCATAGGTAATGTCAGTATTATGATTCATTATTCAGGTTATTCATTTTATTCAGATTATTCACTTTATTCATTTTATTCACTTATGCATAACTGAATAAAGTGAATAAAATGAATAATTGCATAAGGTCTATTGCCTCAGCAACCGTGACACCTTGCTTTGAGATATGCCGCACTCGGCTGCTATCTCCTGCTGTGACTTGCCCTGGGCTGACAGTTCCCTGACACGCAACTTCAGACTGTCCCGTTCATCGGTGTTTTCCGTTGACAGATGGTCCGACTCGCAGCCATAGTCCTTGAAGGTGAAGCAGAGGTTGCCCGAAGCATCCTTGCCACGCTCATAGAGCGCCACATTGCCGGAGTCGAAGGCTATCTCGCCGTTGCGCCACTTACACTGCTTGACATAGACCATCGACGGATCCTTGTGCGACTGACCCAAACCGATGGCGTCATCAATGAGCTGGTTGATCTTTGCCGAGCCCTGAATGGCTGACAAAGACAAGGGAACGGCACCAGAGAACATCTTGGGCACATGGTTGAGGATGATCAGGGTCCAGTTGTGCTGCTTCTTCAGGGCGTTGAGTGCTGCCATCAGACTGCCGGCATCAGAGCCTTTGTCAAGCGACTGCCCGAGAGCTGTGATGTTGTCGATAAAGACGACATCGGTCTGGTTGGCAAGTGCAGCCTCCTCAATGCCTTTGAGGATGTCCTCCGGCAGGTTGTCTGTATCCATCTCGGCACGGAAGAGTGTCAGAGGAAAGTCGGCCGTGCCATAACGTAGGGCAAGCTGCCGGGGTGTCATCTCGAAATCGGCATACAGCACCCGTCTGCCACTGGCGGCAATATCACGCGCAACCTGCATGGCAAAGATGGTCTTGCCGATACCCGACTGCCCGAAGATGACACAGAGGTCACCTTCAAGGACGACATTGGGATAGAGAGTCACCAACGGTGGCAACGAGCGCGCCTTGTCCAGGCACTCGTTCATGGATGACACGTGGAAGCCACCGGCATCCTCGGCACTGCGAAGATGCAACTCTTTGAATGCTGACTGAATGAAATCGTCTTGCGCCATAGTTATGCTCCTCCCAAGGTTAGAATGTTCATTACGTCATCATATTTATAAAGGACGCGGCGCGGACCGACTTTCACCGACTTGAGGATGCCTGACTTGTTCCAGCGCCATAGTGTCGAGAAATCGACCTTCAGCAACTCAGCTGTCTCCTTACGGGAAAGGAACTGTTTGTCCGCAGCGACGGTCTGACTGTGGGGGGGCGCCGGTGCTGGCTGGTTAATTGATTGTACAGGCTGCAGCCTGGTTGCAATTTGGGCAATGGCTGCCTCAAAGTCTGCCTTAGTCATCACGATGAATGGATTAGTAGTAATTTCCATGGTAGAAAAAAGATTAGTAGGTACTTCGACGTCGTTGCAGAAGGAAGATCTGCTCAAACATCGCATTGCAAAGTTAGGAATAAAAATGACTGCACGAAAGCATAGCTACCTATTAACTTTCTGTATAACAGTAAGTTCAATAAAGATTCATGATATTCAAGGATTGTTCAACTGTTGTTCAACGAAAGTTCAGTCGAGTTCAATAGATATGAAAAATCCCCACCAGTTTTTACTGATGGGGACAAATAGTTTCCATGGGACTTTACCTCATTCCTTCCTCAATACGCCTCAACTTCGGCTTCATCGCTCTGACATCTGTCAGGAATTCGCTCGTAGCGTTACTATAGTCATCAGTCGTCTGGCGGACCAAAGCCATGTAAGTTGAATAGTTGCTTTTCGATCCCACGATGTCTGTACCGAAGACGGCAACCATATCGTTGTATGTCGGATAGCTTGCAAGCCATTTAAGATCCCGCACACAGTATAGGGCGATACCCACGTCTTTCTTAGCCTTTATCTCCTTGAATAAGCTGTCAAGAATGTCGAGAACAGGAGCAGTGGGTCGGTCGTCTTCATCAACGGCCACATAGGGTTGAAAAATCTGGTGCCGCTCATCAAGTTGCTGTCCATGTTCTTTTGATTGGCTATCTACTTCATTTACTGAGGTTATCATAGCCTCAGGTTCCTTGTCATCCTCTACCTCTTTCTGTTGTCGCTCCGAAGGAACCTTCGATTTCTTCGTTCGCTTCAGCACTGCCTCTAAAGGTATAGCCACAAAGATATACACCAAGCAAGAACACACAACAACCAGCGATATTCCGCAGATGAGCCACGTAATATGCCATATCGTTGGGGGCAGTTCAGAACCTGATGCGACCTCTACAAACTTGGCAAGTAGCGGGACTGCTGCAACTATTGCGGCATAGCACATGATCTCGTGGGGCTTGTGAAGTCTGTTCATAGTTTATTCATTCATTGGTATTTCTCTTATTACTATCCATTTTCCACCTTTGGTCAGACCATCTCGCCGGATAAAACCACTTTCTTTAAGAAATCTAATTTCACGTTTTACAGTCGAATCTGACATTCCTGTTAGTTCTGCTATAGCTTTTCTTGAGAACTCTGGATGAAGTTGGATAGTCTTCAATATAGTATTCTGCCTCTTTGATAATTTATTTGGGTCAGGATTTGGGCCATTTGGGTCAGAATTTGGGTCAAAGCTTCCTTGATTCGGCTCATTATTCGGCCCATTCTCGACCTCATCAAAAGTTTTGATGGCAATATCCGAGCTTTTTACAGTTTCGTGAACAGGTATGAATACGTCAAGATAACTGCGTGTATCATCCGTGATAAATCTGGCTCGAGGAGATCCGTTCTCTTCAAGTTTGGCTTGGATTGTTGGTATGCCCGTGAAACGACCCTCTGTTAAATCCAACTCCTTAAGAAAATCTCCCAATCGACGGTTCCTGTACCTACGAGAATACATTATCCCGCCCTTCTCAATTGCATCAGAAGATATAGAGCGGTCGGGTCCAGGGACACTGCTTACTGTGATTCCATCCGGTTGTACCTCTACCGTAACTGGCTCATAAAGTGAGTAATCCCGATGATAAAAAGCATTGGTGACTGCTTCTTCCAAAGCTTGGACAGGATAGTTGAAGTATCTGAGACTCTCTGCACGGTCGGGAAGTTTGACAACGAACTCACGGAGTACATTGTTCTTTAGATAATCCAAAGTTCCATTGATAAGCTGAGGTACACTGCCATGAAGTATGTTCTCACTGAAATTATCAGGATCATTCAACCTGCCCTTAGGGAAGACGACGATTTCTGACTGGGTATATGGGAAGAACTTCTCTGGATGATCACTGAACATCATCGCTGCGACATTCTTCAGCATTCTATTCTCCGATGGACCAGTATAGAGATCCATCTGCTCAAGGGTTAACTCAAGGGGTTGCGTGAAGAGAGATTTCTGGAGTCTGCTGCCTATCTTCACAAGATAGTCTCGAAGAAGAACCATCGAGATGTCTTCTATCTTGACCTTTGGATTCGGGCGTTCATCAAATGGCACATGATTAGCCATAGCCATCAACTCATCGTAGATTTCTCCTTTGGCAACGACACTACTTGACCCACTTCTGACATAGTAGGTCATCTTCTTTGTCTTCGAAGTGACATTGGCAGGAACAGCATAAGGACGATTGAGTCCCGCAGGCACCCAGATGACAAAGACGTCAACTCCGTCTACTTGCTCAAACGAAGTGCGCGGCATGTAGTAGGGGCTGATCATATTGTTATATGCCACCATCTCCTTTTGTATCTTATCGTGCTTCTCTATCGGGACGCCCATGACTGGCCGTTTGGCAAGTCCATTGTCATCCTGGTCTACACCGACAAGGATATACCCTCCACCAAGATTGTCTATATCGTTGGCAAAGGCAGAAATGCTATGATAAATATCATCGGGATTCCAACCACGTTTGAACTCAATACGGTTGTCCTCCACCCTTCGCTTCTTGAGCAGGTCTTCTATGTTGATAGGTAATGCCATAATGCTATTATCAATATTGAGTGGCTAAAGTTACGTATTTTATTTCAATAAATCATCTCGGATTGATTATTTTTGCCCCAAAACTTTCTTCAGCATCTCCTTCATCTGCTCCGGAGTCATGCTGTCGACGTCTATATCCGGCTTTTCTTCCTCAAGATTCAACAACTTGGAGTTATACTCGAAGCGAGTCTCAAGCGGGTACATGTCCTGATATCCGGCTGTGATGTTGTTGCCAAGCGAATGGCCCATACTCTCAGAGATATACAACTCTTCAACCCCAAGATGCTTGAGATTAGTAGCAAAGGAGTGGCGGGCCCAGGTACCCGAAGGTTTCTTCTCCCACCCAAGCACTTCCTTGCAGATGCGGATGACACGGTCCTTTATATTCGAGTTCTCCTGTACCGTCAGCTTACGTCTTATCGTCTCATCCTCAATGCCACGGAAGATTTGCGGAAAAACATAAGCATCCTTTGCTGGTTTAGCGCCAATCTCGTCAAGAATCACCTGCAGAGGCTTGATGATAGGTACGATAACGACGGACATGCCATTGCTCGTCTCAGAAGTCTTCTTCCTCAGAAATTCAAAAGCACGTCCTCCTTCTGCAAAATAGGTGCGATTGAACTTCAGCCTCCCGGCATCGGCCAGATTGAAGCCATTACAGAGGTACTGAGTAAGGAACAGCCCAAGAGAGTCATGGGCACGCTCCGTATATTCCTTCGTCCAAGTCTCGGGATAACGTTTCTCTGTAAACACATGATACAACTGCGTCATCTCCTCAATGGTCAAATACGACTGCTGCCGCTTCTTCCCTCGCGGTATAGAAACGAGATCGTTGTCCTTATTTGAAAACGGGTAGCTTTCTTCGGGGAGATAGCCTCGCTTGATGCACTCGTTCCATACGACACGACAGGTCCGGAGATACATGCCCCTGGTAGCATCAGAGATTTTCCCCTCGAGCTTTCCGTTCAGCATAATACCGTTTCTCATACCTTCATCCCATAGCTTGATGGTGTTCTTGTCTATCTTAAATCCATTAACCTCACCGATAATCTTTCGGAAGGAGTTCAATGACCAAGAGTAGTTATCCGCTGTACCTACCCTATTCTCTCTTTTATACTTGTTGATAAGTCCCTCCCACACGCCAAGGAAAGAGAAGTCGTTCTCTTCCTCGAAGCCGGCGCCAGAAAGCATCGTCTTGATATTGTCAAGCGTGATCGGTCGTGACTTGCTAAGCTTCACAACCTTCTCACGGTATCCTTCCAACAACTGTTGCCACTGGTCATGGATATCCATCAGCCGGCTGCGTGAGCTGCTGACACTACATACAGAGTTGAAGAACGTCTCTGTCTGAAATGGCATATCGACGAGCTTATAGTACCATCGCGTTCTGTCTATATTGAAGCAGATCGCCATAGGATACTTTTCTGTATTCTTGTTTGTACGCTTATCAAGCACGAGGGTCATCGAAAGATTACCGATTTTGTTACAATTGAGTGATGTTTTGGAGGCCTTCATAATGGGTGTCTGTTAGAATGAGAGTTGATTTTGCGAACATTTTGCGAACACGATGCGAACACAAAAGCCGTATAAATACAATTTTATAAGATTGCATCTTTTGGTTACAAAGTTAGTAATTAATTGTATATCAACCAAATAAAACAAGTCATGAAATCTTATAAAATTTCATAAAAACGTATTTTAACAGACTCATAATCTGGAGGTCCTAGGTTCAAGCCCTAGCTGGTCCACACTGAAAATCAGCAAGTTAGAGAGTTCTCTAGCTTGCTGATTTTCTTTTTGCGAAAACAATACGAAAACATCGAGGCTCAGTTCAAATGCTATTTTAAG
>NZ_VUNG01000055.1 GCF_009695775.1 Hallella mizrahii
CAGCAAACAAAAGGAATTATACGACATTGTGTTGCAAAATGACGCTAAAAAATAACGCGTCTTGAGAGAACTGTATCTAACTGACCATAAAATCGGTCTTGGGTGGCGCAAAATAGGAAAACAGGAGTCCAGCTGACCGTTGTCCAGTCAGTGGTAACTTTTTTATTGTCTAAGTACTGCACATCCTTGCTGCCACCCCACTCGTTTTTGTTTTCGCTGGCATTCCAGATAGGCCAAAAAGCAAGGTCGTCATAGTTCTCAGAGGCTTTTACTTTCATTGACATGGTATAAGTAGCGCCCTTCTCCAAAGCGACAGGCAGATCATAGAAAGCCTGCTGATCCCATGCGTTCTCGCCACCTTTCCCTGTATACTCAATGTACATATTGCCGTCGAAAGTGCCTTCTTCATGCGTGATAGTAATTGACTTAATCGTTGTCGTACCCACAAAGGCACCACTCTGACACAACACAAAACCGCCATCGGCCGACGCCGTGAAGGGCACTTCATACGCTTTCTCCTCTGTAGAGAAATTGATGTCGGACTGTGCCTGATTGCCCCATTCGCCAATAGCTAAGTGCATCTTACCCTCGGCCGAACCCTTCATGACAATCTTCAACGTGTAGTCTTTTCCTTTTGTCAATCCAAGATTACTGGCTCCCTGATACTGAAAGAGGTAGTTCTCCATGGCTTTCGTGTTCTCAGCTTGCAGGCCGTCAGCGGTCACCGACAGGTGAGGCTTCACATCATCGGCAGCCCATAAGTTGTAAGCACTCTGCTTGCTCCAGTCAAAGGAGTAGTCTTCCACTTCCGTGGCATTGGTTTCAGCGGCAAAGAGCATTGCAAAAGCCATCAGACAAAAATAGTAGATCTTTTTCATGTTGGTAGTATTTAAGTGTTAAAAATAGAACGATTCTTAATCCATCTATTCTTTCCTACCCTCCTCCGGGGAGGAAGGAGCCGCCGGAATCCGGCCTTTCACTCCCCCTCTCCCCTTATTGGAGAGTCAGAAAGGGCTGTTGGAATTGACAACTCGTGTGTTTCCTTTTTTACTTGCCTTGCAGTCCGTCTGCAAAGCCTGCGTAGGTATGCTTACGGTTATAGTTCAAATCCCATAAACCCGTCGGACTGTTGGGAAGCCAACCACTGTTTGCCGGGCTGTCCGTGACGCACCATTGGCAAATGCCCCACTGCTGGGCAACCGGTATGATCTCGAAATACTTGCTGACAACAAACTTATAGAGATCAGCCATCGCATGGTGCTGCTCCTCTGTAACATCAGCCGTATTGACATTTTTGCCATCCTTGTCCACAAGACACATATCCAACTCTGAGATACGGACGAGTTTGCCGGATTGAGCCAAGAGCTTAAACATGTTGACGATCGCATTTTTCTTGCTTTCTTCTACCTGCTTGTTCATATAGCATGCGATGTGCATTTGAGAACCGATACCGTCGATCTTTGTTACGCCATCACCTTCCCACAGCTGAATCCAGTGTATCAGGCTCTTGAGCTTCTTATTGCCGTCCCAGTCACTCTCCAGATTATAGTCGTTGATGAAGAGTTTCACGTCCTTGGGACCATATTGGCGGGCCAGGCGAACAGCCGTACGCACATAGTCGAGGTCGCCGAGATAGTCCTGCCAATAGAAGTTGTTCTTAGCATCATCTTTGCTGACAGTTCCCCGTGTAGCCGACTGCAGGTCATAGTAGCCGTCGCCATCTTTGTCCTGACCGCAGAGTGCCTCATTGACGACATCCCAAGCCTTGACCTTCCCCTGACAAGCTTCCATCATGCCCTTAATCCAGCGATCCATGGCTTTGGTCAGCGTGTCCTTCTTCTCCTCAGGAGTCTGTGGCTGTACATTAAGCAACACTTTCTTTTGAATAGTGATAGACTGCAGATCGATGGTAGCTTTGGCTGTTCCAGGCTGTATGATCATATCATAATTGCCGCCTTTGACTCCGGGCATCTCAAACACAATATCGCTCCAGCCCTCATTAAGCGTGATATTACCTTGAATCTTTTGGGCATCACTGTCCCATCCATTCTGCACGACAAAGTTCGCATTCACCTGTGCAGACGACTTCACATGGATGACCGCTCTATAGGCCCCTTCTTCCAAGCTATTGCCTGTGGAACAGAAGAACTGAGACCAATTGCCTGTTCCAACGAAATGGATAGATCCGTCGATGACAGGCGGTTCGCATCCCATAGGATAGTAAGGGAATTTACCATCCTTATAGGTTGTCTTCTTTACGTCCGTCCATCCCACAACGGCCGGGCCGTCGCTGGTCTTCTTATCAGCAATACATTTATTTAAATAAGCCATAGGTTGCTGTGCGTGCCAGGCCAGCGTGTGACCATATACCGACAAGCCTGCGTCAGTAGCAGCGTTGACATAGTTCTTCACTGTTTCGAAGTCCATGTCCCCATCAGCGTTCACGCAAGAAGCCATCTTCATGGCATTTCCCGGTTCCGTCTCCGTGAAGTTGCTGTTGGTCAAAGCATAGACTAAACCCTTCTTGATATAATCAGAAGCAGAGGTACCTACTCCTAAATGTACATTAGGATTCTTGCTTTGAGCCAGATATTCCTTCAGTGGTGCATAGCTGTCGAGATATGCATAAGCCGAATCGTAGGCAGGCTCGTCAACACTGAATCCGGGAACATTGTCGTCGGCACAGGCTGAGAGCATCAGTGCTGTCGCCGCGATGAATAATATAGATTTGTTCATAGTCAGGTCTAAAAAAAATTACTTTGTAGAGAATGTCTGCATCTTATTGCCGCGCGTCTGCATCACCAGTTTCTCGTCATAGTCCTTTACGAGCGTCTTGGTTTGACCGCCGTCGGTGTACTTATAAGTAATGGTATACTTCACTTCAAAGAGGTCACGGTCCTTGTCGCCCCATTTCTTCGAAGTATCTTTCTTCGCGCCGAGCGATGTCCACTTGCCGCTACCCGTCACCGTGCAGTCCTGCGATGTGGTGGAGAAGGTCACCGCACCGTCGTTGCCAACCGTCATGACCACCGTGCCGTCGAGCGTTTTCTCCTTGCCGTCGACCTTTACTACCTCAGAATGAGGATAAGCCACCTGGCTCATCGACAGCGTAGAGAGCGTCACGACGCTGCCATCGTTGGTGACAATCCAGCTTCCGGCATACGGATTCTTATAGGTGATGGCATAGAGCGTGTAGTCTTGGCCCTTCAGGATAGAGTCCTCAGCCGACACGATACGCACCGGCAGCACATAGGTAACCTCAGCCGACTTGGGGTCAGCGAAGAAAGCATCGGTGAGATGCACGTTGACCTTACCGCGCACATCGCCTGCCGGAATGGTCACGTCGGTCGATTCCAACTCATAATAGTTCTGCGGCATTGCCATGACAGGCTTACCCGTGTTGGCAAACGCAGCACCGTTGATACCGTCAAAAGAGAGGTTGTCGACGAGGCTGTTGTCCACAGCGATCTTCACATGACGGTTTTTATTGTTTTTCCAGACGCCACCGAAAACGACCTGTAACTGGCACTCATGCTGATTGTCGAGATCATTGGGGAAGACATCATCCTCGCCGAGGGTGATGGTACGTATAGGATTCTGCTGTGCGAAATAGACTGTCTGGTAGTCATAGTCGTCAAATTCCTTGTCGCCATTCTCGCAGGAAGCGAATCCCAGCGCGAGTGTCAATGGCAAAGCGAGTGTCGCCAGCATTTTGAAAGTCTTGTTCATAATCATATTCAATAATTACAGAATGATTTGAATGATGTTGAAAGCTGATCAAGTCTCCGCCTCTTCCCTGCCCTCTCCTATATATATAATAAGGAGAGAGCAGCATGAGACAGGCTTACCAGCCCTTGTTTTGTTTCAGTTCACTGAATTTCAGCATTTCGGAATAAGGTATCGGACCATAATACATATAGTCTTTATAGTCGCGTTCCTCCACGTTGACAGGCGTATAAATCTTATTTCCTTCCTTGTCAGCAGAGATGCTCATACCCTTAGCCGCAGTGCTAATCGGTGCTTTCCAACGACGAAGATCCCAGAAGCGGAAGCCTTCGAAGGAGAGCTCAATACGGCGCTCGTTGCGTATGAGCTCACGCATCTTCTCCTTAGACTGTGCGCACTCGTCGAGATAGCTGTCGTCGGTGATGCCGGCACGGTGGCGCAGTGCCTTGATGACGTCGTAGGCCGAGTAGTTGTGCGTACCGGTACCCTTCGGTCCGAAAGCCTCGTTGGCAGCCTCAGCATAGTTGAGGAAGATCTCGGTATAGCGGATACGTGGCGTATAGTGATACTGTTTGCTATTTACTTTCGGGTCGAGATTGATATCCTGTCGGAGCAGCTTGCGCAGATAGTAACCGGTGCGTGTGGAGCTTCCCACCTCGGTATTGATACCATCCTTACCAGATCCCACTTCGGTACTGATCTTAGTGTTGTTCACGCCGACCTGTCCGCCGTCGACAACGACATAGGCTGTCAGTCGCGGGTCGCGGTTTTCATAGGGATTCTTAGCATCGTAGCCACTGCGCGGGTCAGTGATCGGATAGCCATTGGCAGCGGGGAAGGCATCGACAAAGTTCTGTGTCGGGTTGATGCGGCCCTTGCCATAGAGTGAAGGAGGATAGTTGTCGGTCTCCCAGTCATTGTTCTGCGACTTCTCTCCTCGCCACATTATCTCTTTTGGGTTAGCGCCATTGGAGAGTGCGTCAATCTCACTTCCGTTGGCATACCATGTCCATCCGTTGGGATCCATTCCGCTGATGCCGCCGATGGCGTCGAGCACCTGAGCAGCATAGTCGGCAGCCTGCTGATAGTTGGTGCCGGAAGCAGCGGCGAAAGCCGGGCTGGCAGCGAGCAGGGCAGCCTTGGAACGGAACGCCTTGACGATGGAGGCATCCATACGCCCGTTGAACTTTGCGCCGAAGACACGGTTCATACGGTCCACGTCAGCTCCCATTTTCTTGTAATATGCCGGGATGCTTGCGTCGGAAGTGATGTCGACATACTTGTCGGGCAGCAGGGCGAGCGCAGAGTCGCAGTCGGCATAGAAAGCCTTCATGCACTCCTCAAAGGTATTTCTCGGCACGTTGAAGTTGCTGGAAGCACCCTCCGGTGTGGTGATGATAGGCACACCGAGAAGTTGTCCGCTCTCGTCGTATCCGCCATGAGCCTGTAGCAAATAGTACATAAACATGGCACGCATACCGAAAGCCTCCCCCTTTTCACGGCTGGCATAGAGGCGGCGAGCCACATCGTCGTCGGCCCAGTGCACACCGTCGACACGGCTGAGGAAGAGGTTGACATACATGATTCCTGCCCGACAGTCGCGCCAGCGCTCCGTGGGGTTGTTGTTTGATGTCCACGTGCCCCCGGCGAGTTTGCGCCAGCTGTTGGTAGCATCGTTGCTCACAGCATCGTCAGTGCCCACCTCACTGAAAGGAAAGCCGGCACAGGGAATACGCGTATAGGCATTGCCGAGCACACCCTCGGCGTAGGACGCATTTTTGTCCATGTAGTCAAGGCCGAGGTTGTTTTCCTTGGCGGGCTCGAAGAGGTCGTCACAGGAAGTGAGCGTCAGGCCGAGTGCCGCCACGAGAAAGAGATATTTATATTTTCTTGTTTTCATGATGACAGAAGAATTAGAAGTTTACCTTAGCACCAAGATTGTAGAACCGTGTCTGTGGGAACGATCCCACGCTGGTCTCCATATATTTCCGCTCTCCTGAGATGGTGAGCAGATTGCTGCCGCTGAGATATACGCTCAGTCCCTTGACCCACTTGCCTTGGAAGAGGTTCTCAGGCAGATCGTAGGTCAGTTGCACCTTGTTGAGGCGCACGGCATCGGTCTTATAGGTCCAGAAATCAGAGGTTACGAAGTTGAGCTCACCGCCCTCGGTAGTCAGGCGGGGATAAGTGGCTGTTGTGGCAGTCTCCGGTGTCCAGCGTCCGAGTACCACATCAGAGTACTTGCGGCTGCCGTAGCACCACATGTAGCTGTTGTCCTTCACGCCCATGCCACCGAAGTCGCCGGTCCAGTTCATGAAGAAGGTAAAGCCCTTGTACTTCGTTGTGAAGTGGAGTCCGAGATAGAAGTTCGGCGTCCAGTGTCCGAGCACCACCTGGTCACGGCTGTCGATCAGTCCGTCACCGTTCATGTCCTGGTACTTGAGATCACCGGGCTTGGTGTTGCTGTTGATGACAGCGACGCCGTCTTTGTATCCTGTAATAGCCCCGTCAGTGCCGCGCACAACGTCGTCTTCATTGATGAATCCTAAGCAATGGTATCCGCGAAGTGCGTCAATGCGTGCGCCCTGGCTCTTCTGCCAGTCATACTCCACATTCTCGCTGACCTTGGTGTTCTTCGATGAGAAAGTCATGCCGGTGATGCCCCCGCTGAGATCCACGTCGCCCAGTTGTTTGTGTACATCGATGGTGAAGTCGAAGCCACTTCGGCGCTGAGCGTTGTAGTTGATATAGGGCAGGAACGTAGACACGGGCCAGTAAGTATGGAAATAGCTCGGGTAGAGCGTCTCCGGCGTGATGAGCAGTCCGTCGAACTTCACGTTATAGTAGTTGGCATTGAGTCGAACGAGTCCCTTTCCGAAAGAAGCGTCGAGTCCGAAACGCAGCTCTTTGCGCTTGACAAAGCCCAGGTCTTTGTTACCACCACGCTGAGAGTCGGACGTCTGCATGGAATTGGCACTCTCACTCCAGCCCCACCAAGTACCGGTGGCGGTGAAGATGTCGTCGTACATATAGTATTTCTCAATGTCGAGATCCTCGTTGATCACACCATAGGAGGCGTTGATCTTCAAATCGTCGAGCCACGACTCTGTCGGCTTCATCCATTTCTCACGGCTCACTCGCCATGCGATGGTAGCCACAGGCGAGAGTGCTTCCCGATGTCCCTCAGCGAGTTTTGCCGAGTGGATAGCAGCCATAGCCAGGTTGGCGTAGTAGCGTCGGTCGTAGTTGTAGTCGACGTTCAAGCCGAGGTTGGCGTTGCTCGTACGGTGATACTCTCCCGTGGTGGTCACCTGATAGCCGTGAGCCAGCAAGGTAGCGTCGACAGCATGGAGGCCAAACTGACGGCTGTAGTCGAACTGTCCCGAGAAGAATACCGTCTGAATGGTCTTGGATCCGCTCACGATCTTTGTACCGGAACGTTTGTCGGTGCCATACTTGTTGAGTCCAATGATCTCGTCTTTGCCGTTCATGTTTGTCCAGATGGGCTCATAGGTCGAGAAGTCGTTCTGGATGCTGCTGCTGTACGAGGTAGCGTAGTCGATGGCAGCGTGCGTCTTGAAGCTCAGTCCATGGAGCACTTTATCGAGATTGAAGTTGATGCCGGCATCGAATTGCAGCTGACGGCTGGTATAAGTGCTGTATCCGGCAGCATACATAGCAGAGAAGGGATTGGTCTGTTGGCTCTGTGTACCGCCGAGCATATACTTTCCATCGATGACATAGTTGCTGTTGGCAATCATTTTCTGCATGTCCATCACGTCGGGGTTCATCTGGTCGATTGGGATGAGCGGCGTGAGGGGATACTGGCTTGTGGGGCGCATCGAAGCACTCTGGTTCCAGTAGTTGCTGCGATCTCCGCGCTGATCATAGAAGGTAGCGTTAGCGTCTACCCAACCCGTGATCCAGTCATTGAGTCTCAGGTCGATGTTACCGCGCACGTTGAGCCGGTTGGTGTGGTTGTGCTTACCCTCTCCAAACTTGATGAGATCGCCGACATGATACAGTCCAATGTTGGCATAGAAGTGCGCGAACTTGCCGCCACCCTCAAATTCAGCATTTCCGTCGTAGCGTGTGTATGCTTTCTTGAGATAGTCCTTTGAGAAGAAGTCGATGCTGGGATAGCGATAGGGATTGCGTCCCGAAGCATAGTTGTAGATGTCTTCGTCGGTGTAGACAGGACTCTTTCCGTCGTTGGCCAGAGCCTCGTTGTAGAGACTCATGTACTGTGCGGCACCGAGATAGGTAGGATACTCTTTCGGTGTGAAGAGTCCGGCATTGCCACGCACGCTGATGCGGAGTCCGTCGGTATGTCCACGCTTGGTAGTAATCAGCACGGCACCCTTAGCCGCACGGCTTCCATAGAGAGCCACGGCACTGGCCGACTTGAGAAAGGTGATCTGCTCAATCTCGGTGGGCAGCACGTTGTTGGCATCGCGGGGCACACCATCGACGAGCACGAGGGCGTCGCCCATGTTCCACAGCTGTCCCGTATAGCCACCGGCATAGGCCTGGAGGGCGTCGAGACTATAGGTATTATAGTTTTTGCGAGTCAGGTCCACCATGTCAATGGCCGAGACACCGCCCATGAGTTCCGATTTCGCCTTGGAGCCGAAAGCCACATTGACTTGTGTAGAGTCGGCGACGGTCTGTCCGAGAGCCGTAGCAGACATGGCAAGCATGGCGAGCGTCAGAACATTTGTCTTATATGTTTTTGGATTATTCATTGAACGCTAAGGTTTGAAGTTTTACCTTTTTACTTTTTTACCCTTTTACTTTTTCAGTTCTCATAGAGGATCACCAGCCTGGGTTCTGCTTAAACTCGGGATAGATGCTCACGTCGCTCTTCTTCAGCGGCAGCCAGTAGTGCTTTTCCGAGAAGTTGCGGGTGAGGATGACTTTCTGTGTGAATCCAGACACCTCGTTGTTTTCCGGATGCTCGAGATCACATTTCACGCGCTTGAACTCCTGTGAGGTCTTGATGGTGTAAGGATACTTGTCGAGGAGCAGCCAGCGGCGCAGGTCGTTGAAGCGGTGGCCCTCATAAGCCAGCTCTACGGCACGTTCACGTCGCAACTCGCTCATGAAGCCGTCGAGCGTAGAGGCGTACTTGGCAGCAACAGGGTCAACACCGGCACGAGCGCGTACCTTGTTGACGGCCTCCAAAGCTGTCAGCGGGCACTGTCCCACCTTAGCATTAGCCGAGCCCATGGCCTCTGCGGCAGCCTCGGCATACATCAGATAGACATCGCTCAGGCGCATCCAGGGCAGATGGATGAGGAAGTGGTGACTCCATCCATAGCCGTCGTCGAGTTTGTTGCAGCTGTTGTCAATGAACTTATAGAGCAGATAGCCCGTGCGGCTGCCTTTATCCACACTGCGGTACATGCCGCCTGTCTCGAGGTCGGCATAGCGGATGGACTTTGCGGGATCGGCACTGATCTCTGCTTCTGTGTGCACTTCGTGCTTGGCAATGTCGTTGCTCTTGAAGATCTTCTCGCCGTCGAAGCGGATATCATTGTAGAAGCGTGGGTCGCGTCCCTTCCAAGGATGAGTGGGATCGAAGCCGCTCTGCGGATCATCGAGGGGCAGTCCGTTGGCCATGCCATAGTAATTGACATAGTTGGCAGTGGGCAGTGACCACACACCACCTTCGGAAAGGTCACTGTTCACGGCACAGAACTGCTTCGAGAGTCCCCAGTTGGTCACGTTCCAGTCGCCGTTGAAGAGCGGTCCGCGGAAGATAGCCTCCGTGACGGAACCGTCGGCACTCTGTCCGGGCACCTTGCCGTTGTCGTCGATAGAATAGAAGTTGCGGCCATAGTCCTTCATCGGCAGCAGGCCAAACTGTGTCTGTCCGCTCTCCACCATGGCGAGCGCCTCGCCGAAGGCCTCTGCGGCACGCTTGCAGAAATCCTGGTTGTAAGAGGCATTGCCCGTGCTCACCTTGTTCATCAGCGGTGAGCCTGCCCAGAGCAGATCCTTGCCGAGATAGGCCAGAGCGGCAATCTTGGTCACGCGCAGCTGGTTCTTGCCGAGCGTGTTCTTGCCCACTGTGGTGTTGTCCCAGTTGACGGGCAACAGGTCGGCAGCCTTGCGCAGATCCTCAGCAGCCTTCTCGGCGCACTCCTGATAGCTCAGTCTCGGCTCGCGGAGCTCCTGGTCGGCGGGTAACACCTTATCGATATAAGGCAGTCCACCAAAGTACTGCATGAGCTGGAAGTGGAACCAGCCACGGAAGAAATAGAGTTGTCCCATGATGAGATTTTTCTCTTCCTGTGTGCCCACAAAGTTGTCGATGTTGGCAAGACCGAGGTTAGCCTTGCGGATACCGTACCAGCATCCCGGCACGAGAGAGTGGGAGAAGCGGTCGCCGCCCGTGTTGAAGCCGTTGCGGTCCATCCATCCACTCTGCCAGCCGTCGTGATTGCTCTGCCAGCCCCAAAAGTCGCCTTGGTCGATCTTGTAGACCATGTGGTAGTTGATGCCGACGTTTTGCAGTTCATCCTCTCCCCAGTTCCATGAGTTGGTCCAATATCCTTTGTCAAACTCAGGGATGCAGTTGTAGAGTTCCTCGGTGAATCCTTGGAAATTCTGGAAGTCTTTAAAGGCATCCTTATCCGAGATGTCGCTGTCGGGTGCCTTATCGAGGTAGTCGGTGCAGCTGGTCTGCGCGAGTGTCAAAGACAGCGAAGCACACAACACCCCTATATATAGTCTTATCTTTTTCATTGTTGGAGACAGTATTACAGATTGATTTTAATACCCATGTTGACACGCTTGACAGTAGGATAAGCGCCTTGCGAGGCCAGTCCCGTACCGGCGTAGTTGCTCTCACGGTCATCCGGCATTCGGCTCCACACCCAGAGGTTGTTGCCATTGACATAGACCATCAGACTGCTGAGTCCGAGATGCTTCACCCACGGCTGGGTGAAGGTGTAGCTCACCTCAGCGTTCTTCAGACGGATGAAGCTGCCGTCGTAGTGGAAGCGAGTGCCTTCATAGTACGAGGGTTGGGAGTTCAGACGTGGAATCGGCGCGCTGGCATCCTGAGTGTACTTGGTCCAGAAGGTACCCTCGTCAAAGACGGTGTCAAGGTTCTTGCCCAGTGAGTTGAAGCCGACATAGCGGTCGACATTCGTCACACCATAGAACTGCACATAGACCGAGAATCCTTTCCAGTCCCAACCGATGGTGGCATTGTAGGTGTTCTCCGGTGTACCGGTGTAGCCATAGGGTGCGCTATCGTTGCTGTCGATGACACCATCGCCGTTGTAGTCAATGACATCATACATACCCGGCATTTTCTGGTCGTCGTTGGTGTCGTAGCGGGTGACGCCGATGACGTCGTCCCATGAGTTGGCGAAGCCTGTGGTCAGATAGGCGTGATCCTGACCGATGGCATAGCCCTCCTGCTTCTGATAGCCTGGGAGCAGTGTCGGGTCATCGTACTTCAGAATCTTGTTGGTAGCGTGCGTCATGGAGAAGTTACCCCAGAAGTGGTGACCGTTGAAGGTCTTGTTCAGACGCAACTCCAACTCATAACCTTTGGTACGCACCTTACCGAAGTTGGCCGTCGGTGCTGTGGCACCGAAGTAGGAAGGAATGGCGCGGTTGCCACCGGCAATCAGCACGTCGTGGCGGTTGTCGACAAAGAAATCGATATTACCGGTGATGAGTCCGCCGAAGAAACCATAGTCGATACCGAAGTTCTGCTTGGTGGATTTCTCCCAGTGGATGTTCGAGTTACCAATCTTCGACTCCCTGTACCATGTATAAGGACTATTGTCGCCGTTCAGTCCCAAGACCGCGCTGCCGCCATAAGCCCACTGTGTGGCATAGAGCCAGCGGCCGATGTTGGCACCGTCGTCACCGACCTGACCGATGCTGTAACGGAACTTGAGCAGGTCGACATACTTCTTGAGCGGTTTGAAGAACTTCTCCTCGCTGATCGTGTAGCCCACGGCACCGGAGTGGAACCAGTCGAAACGATAGTCGGGACCGAACTGTTCGGAACCGTTGTAAGCACCGTTGTACTCAGCGAAGTAGCGGCCGTCGTAGTTATAAGTGGCACGGAAGGCCCAGTCCTCACGATAGTGCGAGAAGTCGCTGCCGTAGGCATTCTCCGTACGGTTGAATACGCCCATGGCGGTCACGTCGTGCTTGCCGAACTTGCGGGCATAGTTGAGCTGTGCCTGATAGAAGAGGTTGCGCACGGTGGCACCGTTGTTGACCGAACCGCCGGCCGTAGTCCAAAGGATACCTTCCTGGAAATCGAAGTTGGTGTTTCCCTGCTGTGGCTGCAAGTACACGGTCTTTCCCGTTGCGGGATCAATCCATTTCTCCTGTGCATTGTGATAGAGATCGTTGATGCCGCGTCCGTCCTCCTGGAAGACGTTATCCCAGCTGACGAGTGCGCTGGCCGAGAGTCCCTTGGTGATGAAGTCGAGATTCTGTGTCAGCGTGAAGTCGGTGTTGATACGTGTGGTGGTGTGTTTCTCTGTACCGGAAAGGGCAAGGTTGAGGATAGAGTTGGGTGCCCCCTGCGTGTCGGCGGGATAGTAGCCCCATGTGCCGTCGCTGTAGCGTGGAATAAAAGCGTCGCGCGGTGCGCTGTAAGCGGCCTGCCAAAGCTGACTCTCACCAAACGAACCGGTAGCGGTGCCCCAAGGTCCCTTGCGCTCACCGTGGCTGCCGAAGAGGTTCACCTTTAAGGTAGTGGTGCGTGTAAGTGCGAAGTCGAGGTTCGTACGGGCGTTGATACGGTCATAGCCGTAACCTGCCTTGTAGCCGCGGTTGTTGTCCCACTGGCGGAAGAGGTCGCCCTCATGCAGGTAGTCGATGGCAGCGAAGTACTTGACAAAGCTTGTACCTCCACTGACGTTGACGTGTGGGTTATAGGCCATGGCGTGGTTCTTGAACACCTCTTTCTGCCAGTCGACATCGGGATAGCGCTCAGCCTCCTCAAGATTGGCAGGATGACGGTATTTCTCAATGATGTCGATGGGCAGCACCTTGCCCCAAGAGTCAGGCTTCAAGCCGAGCTCCTGCTCAGCGGCCTGGTTGCGGATCATCAGCGCGTCGGCACTGTGGAGCGAGCCGGGCAGCTGACTGACGAACTTCAGCGTGGCGTTCATGCCTACTTCTATCTTTGCCTGGCCTTCCTGGCCACGCTTGGTGGTGATAAGGATCACGCCGTTGGCACCACGCACACCGTAGACTGCGGTGGCGGAAGCATCCTTGAGCACGGAAATGCTCTGCACGGAGGAGATGTCGATGCTGTTCATCGGACGCTCAATACCGTCGACAAGGATCAGCGGGTCGCTGTTGTTCCACGAGCTCACGCCACGGATGACGATCTTCGGATCTTCCTCGCCCGGCATACCCGTGGAGCTCATCGTCACCACACCCGGCAGGTTACCGGTCAGTGCGGCACCGATGCTGCTCACGCCACCGGCGCGCTCAAGCACCTTACCCGTGGTCTGAGTGATGGAGCCGACCACAGAGGCCTTCTTCTGCTGGCCGTAACCGACAACGACGACCTCACCGAGATTCTGGTCGTCATCGCGAAGAGTGACACGCATCGTATGCTTACTGCCCACCTTCACGTCTTGCGGCAACATGCCCACATAAGAGATCTTCAACGTGGAACCGACACCTTTGACATTGATGACAAAGTTGCCGTCCAAGTCGGTGACGGTACCATTGGAAGAACCGCCTTCCATGATGGTGGCGCCGATAATCGGCTCACCTTTCTCGTCTACCACACTACCCTTGACCGTATACTTCTGCTGGGCCTGGAGACCCAAAGCAAAGAATGAAGCCAACGTCAGCGTGGTGGCTAATCGTTGTGTTCTTAACAATAGTCTGTTCATGTTCTCTTCATTATTTAAGCTTTTTATTATTAGGATCACATTAGGATTGGTTTACCTTATTTTTAAGTTAACCTTAATGAATTTTGGCTTAACACGGCGCAAAGGTAACATATAAAAATCTCACAGAGTTTGTAACATGTAACAAACTCTTTGCAAATTATACCATAAAACAAAAAAATCACAAAAGAAAAAGAACGTGTTACTTATTCTTTACCTTACCTGAATGATATCTTCCCACATTGCATCGTGTTATTGCGAAGCCTTCAATCGGCAATAAACATCTAATGATGTCATCTACCAAACATGGTATTTTGTCACTATAACAGGCTTTGCACCTGCCCGCAAAACGAAGCTGCCCGTCCGACTGCGGTAAGAATAGCCACTGCACATATCGCAGGAAAGTGGTATAAGGAGAAATTTTTTCTGACAATAAAGCGTTCGTACGAAGGTGCAATCTAGAGAATGGAAAGACGGGAAAAGCGGCTGTTCATAGTCATCTAACTGAGATGACAAGGTCAAACAACTGAGATGACAAGGTCAAACAACCGAGATGACAAGGTCAAACAACTGAGATGACAAGGTCAAACAACTTGTTTGATCCCCCCAAAAGGGCGTTTTTTGCAATATTTTCAAGGAAAAGAGGTCGCAGAAAGAGGTGGGAGGACATCTCTAAAACCGTAACATACTATACAGCAACGTATTACAAATATTGCTCATTTTTGGCCTTCTTTTGGGACAAGGACACCTTGGCGCAGAAAATCGCAAGGAAAAAGGCCGAAAAATGTCAGTTAATTAAACATTTAAGGGTTTTGCCGTGGGGGTGAGGTTTATCCCCACCCTAGCCCCGCAAGACATATATTTAATTTCAATAAGGAGAATTTCAAATTACCTTCAAGGGGGTTAGGGTGGGGATAAACCCCACCCCTACGTTGCCAACCCAAGGTTACGTTATCCCCACCCCGACATTGCCACCCGCAGGTTAGGCCACGATGAGCCACCGCAATATCAAAACCGAAGATACCCATGGGGGACAGCAAGGCCATATTCCACCTTTTACTCCAGCTCTTCGTCCTGCGTGATCGTCACCGTCCCGAGTTTGCTGATCTTCAATACCAACGGCACATACTCATCACTCGACTTGTCGGGATTGCCCACACTGGCGGCGAAGACAAGATCGGCACCCTCCGAACGCACAAAGACTATACCCAAGAGCGCACCCGTGCGATAATACTGTTCATCGACCTTGGCTTTGAAGTCAGCTTTTGTAAACTTACGACTGAAAAACTCAGAGCCATTCTGCCGCAGGATGCGTACGCTGATCGCATTGTCGTAGTAGTCGTGGCTGCCGTCAGAAGCCTTGGACAGAGTCTTGTCGGCATGGCGCTTGACCTCGACAGTATAGATTCCGCCGACCCAGCCTACCTTGCGCGACACGGTATTGTCGCCCATCACACGAGGTCCCTTCGGCGCTACGACCTTTTGAACCTTGCGCACGGTCTGCACCTTTTTCTCCTCCTTGCAGCTAAGACACAACATCACTGTCAGGAGCATCAAAGCCAATGAAGCGTATATTTTCATCGTTTTTTGTGTATTTTTCGGTGCAAAGGTAGAAAAAAACTATGAAAGAGCGACAGATTGCACATAGGAATGCAAAGAAAAAGACGCTTTTTCTTTGATATTCCACGCGTTTACACTAACTTTGCAATTACAAACATGTAACAAACCATCAACAAACAGAGAACTGATGATACGAAAAGTCATTGCACTGTTTCTTTTTGTCCTTGTACTGACGGGGTGCCGGCATCAAAATGTCAGCAAGCCACAAGAGACCGCCACGGACACAACGGCCATGATGGTCTATCAGATACAGCATTGTGCAAAACTATATACACAAGCGTATAAGCTCCGCAAAATCGTCGTCTACGACGATACCGCAGCACTCACCGGACACGTGTTGGGACAGGATTTCAAGGTGAACCTGCCACTGGGCAAACGCCGCATTGCCATACCTATGACGGCCACGGCGCAGGCCTCCATCGACTTTTCCCACTTCTCAGCCACACAGGTGCGGCGCAACGGCAAAAAGCTTGAGATCATCCTGCCTGACCCGCAGGTGACGCTCACTGCTACGACCATCGACCACGAGCAAGTCAAGGAGAAGGTGTCGTGGCTGCGCACACGCTTCTCCGACGAAGAGCGATCACGCATTGAGCAGCAAGGGCGTACGGCCATCGTCAAGTCGCTGGAACAGATGAATCTCACCGAGAGCGCTCGCCAGAGTGCCGTGCAGCAGCTCATGCCGATGCTGCGGCAGATGGGATGGAGCGACGACGACGTGGTGATCACCTTCCGGGATGATCTTGGCAACAGTCCCTTTGAAACGCTTATCCGTAAAAACAACTAAGCCATGACAACAAAGCGCTCTCTTCTCTCTCGCCTGCTGGGCCGCGCCAGCACCGACCTGCGTCTGGTGCTCATCTCGGCTACAGTCACCCTCGTGCTCGTTGTCGCTGCCGTGTTCCTCATCAAGCGGGCGCTGACAGACCAGCACATCGAGGTCTCCCACAACCAGGAGATCAGCATCACTCCCGTCGTCATGGAAAGCATCCGCAACACGGGACAATGGGTCTTTATGGAGATTGCCGACGAAGAGCTCGTCGACACCGTACGGCACGGCTTCTTCGGCGACGACGAGCTGGCACGCGTCTACTACGGCACGCTGCGCCTGGGCTTCGACATGCAACAATATAAAGAGGAGTGGCTCTGCGTGAAAGGCGACACGCTCATCGCCACACTGCCACCCATCGGACTGGTAGATGATAACTTTCTCGACGAGGCCCGCACGCGCTCTTTCTACGAGAGTGGAAAATGGAGCGAGGAAGACCGCGCCGCCCTGGCCAAGAAGGCAAAGGACAAAATGCGGCAGCGCTGTCTGAGCAAAAGCAATCTCGCATCGGCACGGAAAAGCGCACGGACACAGCTCTGGACAATGTTCCGAGCTCTGGGATTTAAAAACATTAGGATAGAAAACAAGTAACATTGAGGATAGCATGAGTCAAGTCAACGAATTCTTCACGACTCTCAGCGGACTGCTGTGGGGCTGGCCAATGATCATCTTATTGTTGGGCACACATATCTTCCTTACCATTCGGCTGCACATTCCACAACGCTTTCTGTGGACTGCCATTAAGTTGTCGGTACGACGCGACCCCGGCGCCACGGGCGACGTGTCGCAGTTTGGCGCGCTGGCCACGGCATTGGCAGCAACCATCGGCACGGGTAACATCGTCGGCGTGGCGACAGCTATCTCGCTCGGCGGTCCCGGTGCGGTACTGTGGTGCTGGCTGACCGGTGTCTTCGGCATCGCCACAAAATATTCCGAGGGCCTGCTCGCCATCAAATACCGCGTGAAGACCCCCGACGGCCGCATGTTGGGCGGTCCGATGTATGCGCTGGAGAAAGGCTTGGGATGGAAATGGCTGGCTGTGCTCTTCGCTGTCTTTGCTGCCTGCGCCTCGTTTGGCATCGGCAACACCGTGCAGGCCAACGCCATCGCCACGATCGCGCACGAGAGCTACGGCATCAGTCCGGCGATCGTCGGCACCGTCATCACGCTGCTCACGGCGGCAGTGATCATCGGCGGCGTGAAAAGCATCTCTAAGGTGTGCAGCATGTTGGTGCCGTTCATGGCAGTATTCTATGTCTTAGGCTGTATCTATATCCTCTTTGTCAACCACGCCAGTCTCTGGCCCGCACTGGAACTGATCGCCCGCTCGGCTTTCACGCCGCAGGCAGCAGGCGGCGGTTTTGTCGGCGGCACGGTGATCATGGCAGCACGCTACGGCATCGCCCGCGGACTGTTCTCCAATGAGTCGGGACTGGGATCGGCACCTATCGTGGCTGCTGCCGCTCAGACGCGCAACCCGGTAAGGCAGGCTTTAGTATCGAGCACGGCGACGTTCTGGGACACGGTCATCATCTGTGCACTGACCGGACTGGTCATCGTCAGCAGCATCATCGCCTATCCCGACATCACCTTTCACGACGGTGCACAACTGACAAAGGTGGCCTTCAGCAAGATTCCCTACATCGGCAAGCCATTGCTGACCTTTGGACTGCTGACCTTCGCATTTAGTACGATACTCGGATGGAGCTATTATGGCGAGCGCTGCGTGGAGTACTTGGGGGGCAGACGATGGATGCTGGGCTATAGACTGCTATATATTGTCTGTGTATTTATCGGCAGTGTGATCTCGCTCGAACTGGTTTGGAACGTAGCTGACTGCATGAATGCGCTCATGGCAATCCCTAACCTGCTCTCCCTGCTCTTCCTCAGCGGCGTCATCGTGCACGAGACACGTAAGTATCTGTGGCGGGGACGACTGGACCGCGAAATGGAGGAGCCAACAGATGAGACACAAAGCAAGGCGACAGAAAAACAGTAGCTTAGACAGAAAGACTGTTTTCTTTAGACAGAAAGACATAAAAGACAGAGTATTCTAATGACAGATACGAAAGAAGATTGGGCGGTTTTAGACAGAAAGACATAAAAAACATATTTTTCTAAAGACATAGTAACAGAGGGAAATAGTTCGACTTTGTAGGCAAAAAGACATAAAGACATGTTTTGTAACCAATGTCATTCATAGATATGTTCTCACCTGAATGTCCATGAATTAACCACGAATTTCTCATCAATTAAATCATTCGCTGACTAAAACGGGCGTTGGTTTTAGACATAATAACATAAAGAACATATGATCAAAACCGGAATATGTTCTTCACCTTTTACCTTTAGTACATATAAAAAAGATGACAGTGTAGGGGCGAGCCGTCCCTACACTGTCATCTACACCTGTTTTCCTATTTTGCGCCACCCAAGACCGATTTTATGGTCAGTTAGATACAGTTCTCTCAAGACGCGTTATTTTTTAGCGTCATTTTGCAACACAATGTCGTATAATTCCTTTTGTTTGCTG
>NZ_VUNG01000056.1 GCF_009695775.1 Hallella mizrahii
CCAATGTTGCATCCTTATTTGCCGGAAATGCTACATTGCTAATTTCCGAAATCTGCTACATTCATTTTTCCGAAATCTGCTACATTGCTAATTTCTGAAATTTGTTGGTGCAAAGATACCGATTACACCGGAAAGCCACAAAAGAGTGTAGCGGTAATATAAAACATATATATTCTAAATTTTATAAAAGATGAAAAGCATTTTTTACTTATGCGCATTTATCATTGCGATGACTCTGTTCTCGTGCTCCGATGGCACAGAGCAATCCATAAGTGATGCTTCACTTCCTTCAAAGGAACAAGCACCCTTGAATCACTTGACAAGAGCATCAGACTCTTCTGATAGTCTCTGCCTACTTGAATTCGACGATTCAATGAGATCTCTCTTGAATTTCCGGACTAAAGTTGTTCGTCATACTAGGAAAGTTGGACAGTCTCCAGCAGATTATGACGCCAACTTTAGTAGCAACATGTTTGCTATACGTGAGCTTCCTGTTACTATAGAGGTGATGGAAGCCGGGAAAAACAAGAGTCAGAGATATCTGTGGTGCAATCGGGCTGGATCTGAGGTAAAACTTACTGATAATAAAAATGCTTTTGATATAAGCCAGCAGTTTTATCTCAAGATTCTGCCTGCTTCATCTGGTATTCCATATCTGTTGTATTCGGAATCGTCAAAGACTCCGTTAACGGTAGGACATTATAGGAAGACTCCCAACGTTAATATTCTGATGTCAAACAGCAAGGATGATATCTCTAATCCTTTTGTTGGCTGGGATCTTAAACCGACAAGTGCCGCCGGGTATTTTGCTATAGAAAACGAAATGTTCCTTGGACAAAAGGATCCTAAGAATATGTGGTCTGTGTTCAACTATTATTTGGAAGTAAACGATAATAACGAGTTACGTTTTGCCGAATATACAGGAAAGAATCAGCAAAAGTTCTTTATAAAACCTATTGCTCGATTTACGGTCGGCAATGTATCCTATAATTTTGAAGCCGCAAAAGTTACCGATGCGACTCCGTATGAAGTGAAATTCAATAGAGTATTTCAAGGTAAACCAAGAAGTGAAATTGTAGAGGATGTTAACGGTCGCGTAACCGAGAAAAGTTGGTTCCAGCAAAACAGGAGTAATATAAAATTTGACTTGAATACTGACACTCTACTCAAAATGCCAACGGTTCTGGCAAGGAAAGCTCTTCTATTGGATGGAGAACTCCCAAAAATAAGATATAACATTTCTAGCTATCAGAATGTCTATTCATATAGGAAATATACGGTAAAAGGATTTGCGCCCCAAACAAATAAGTGCCTCATTTTAATCACTATGAAGCTTACATCTTATAATGTAGAGGTTCCTTATACGGTATACGCACAATATAATGGACGTGAAATAAAGTTTACCGGGACATGGAAGGGTTATGTAATACCCAATCCGGATTATGTCGATCCAATTATAACTACGAGGTTTTTTAATATGACGACGGGTGAAGAGATATTTGACTCGGAAGCTGCAAAATCTTTTAAAATTAAGAGGTGATGAGAATACGTATTTTTCAGTTGCTATCTATATTAGTGGTAATCTTTTCGTCTTGCTCAGAATTGGATGAAAAGAATGGATATATCGCTGGAACCCCAGAATTGCACGACACTATATATCAGGCAAGAAATCCTAATCTTCCATGTGTAAAAACACGTAGAATCGATTATGGTAAACTTATGTTTACCCGTGCTTCCGCCAATGAAGATAAGAACGGGAATTTGGGGGAGTTGCTTGGATATTCCTATAAGATTGGTAATACTATTTTAGGTGATCCTAAAAATGTCGGTTACCAAGTAATAGACGTTACTAAAGTGACTGATTATGAACCGTCACTTATATCAAAAAACCACATAGGCCAATCTTCTATTAACAGTTTTTCTTACGCCAGCTATGATGATTTCCTACAAAAGTCACAGTTGACCAAGAAATCAAAATCTGGATTCAGTATCAATGTGTTTAACATATTTAAGATTGGTCGCAAGCATAAAAACACGCAAGTATTTGCTGCCTACATTAGCGACTCTACACGTTCTGTGTATGGAGAAGCAAATGTCTCCTTTTACAACTCTGAGTTTAAGCTAAATTCATCAGAAGGCTCATTGCATACATTTGCCTTGTCTTGCCTGGCAAAATCCTTTATAAGGAACCTTTATGGTTCACCGGCAGGTGATATCCTTGATAACTATGGGGATTTTATCTTGACTGATTATCTGACAGAAGGGAAAATGACGGCATTATTTGCAGGTATGACCAGGTCGACCGTTGCTGTTAAAGAACGGTTGCAGGCTATGGACCAAGAGATCAATGCCTCTATAGATTATAAAACTGATAAGGGCACTATCAACTTCAAGCTTGACAGTTTGAATATAGGGAAAAATAACGGTAGCATTTCGGGAAGGAAGAGTTTTCTTGAAAAAAGTTATGCATGTGTCAATACATATGGTGGTAAGCATGGTATAAACATGGTTGATAACCCCTTCGATTTACATACGTCTTCGATTAATTTGACACCATGGACTCAATCTTTGGATGATGAAAATACACACTCTATCGTTTCTATTGGTGACGGAGGACTCATTCATATAAGTGATGTAGTACTGGAAGACAATTATAAGAAACGCCTAAAGTACACTTCGGCTGGATATCTGGTTGGTTATAGTAGATTCCTCCCAACTTTTATCGAGATCTCTCGGTATTATATAAAACATTCAGAGAAGTATGACAAGGATTTGTATGGTATAGCTGCAATATTGAACACACGGCAAGGGGACAAAATAATCCTTACAGACCCATCGGACAAGGATCTTACAGAAGATGAATTGATAAAAAATGATGATAACAATGTATTCTTTGCTAAGGCCTCACAGATTGCTGAAAAAATGAAGAAAGTTTTCAGTATAGAGATTAAGTCAAATGTTTATGGACATTTTAATCCACATATTCTCGATCCTCTTTGTGAAGTGGTAACCGTAGACTTTTCTGATATGCATTGGATTGAGAACAAAAATATGAGATTGAAGTACATATACAATAAAGAGCACAAAATTGCGTTCTCTGTATATGACGATGAATTAGAAGGCGACTATGTGTTAGACGAGTATGGTATAAGGGATTGGTATGACGAAAATTGCACATATAAAAGTATAGCTCTCGGCACTATAACCAGAACATTCAAAATTATCGGATTATGAAAACCAAAAATATATTACTTGTAGCATTGGCTGTATTAACTGTCTCCTCGTGCAAAGATAGTGAGGAGGAAGAGCCGATGAATCCTGTGACGGAGCAGATCCTTGCCACGGGGCTCAATGTTGGGGCTGATGGTGTAGACACAACTGTTGTCTTCCCGAAATCAGATGCGTATGGGGTTGACATCAACTTCGCTTCCGGTAGCGGTAAATGGATGTCGGCGAAAGAATGTACGGATGCTGTTACGGGAGCACAGGGTATCCGCATTCAGTGTGCACCATCCGATACTTCTCTCTTTGCCAGAGAGGCTACGGTAAACATCTCCTCACCGCGAGGCAACTATGTAGTGAAGGTGAATCAGAAGCCCTATAAGTTGGCATATTTCACGGATAGTATTATCTATGTCAAAAATACGGGAGGTAGCGTTGTTCTCCGCGTTAAGGCCAATTCTCCATTTAAAATAAAAAAAATACCCCAGATAACAGGTTCTGGAGAGAATACAAAATTTGTGGATACAAGTTGGTTGGAAGAAATTTATAAGAAGGTGAACTGCAATGAAGGCCAGACGTTGGAATTTCCCTTCGGAGTCCAGTTGAACACCGGCCTGGGTAGAAGTGCATCCTATGGAATCTCAGTCGAGAGCATTCTTCCTAATGATAATGCTCGTGGCATTAAGGTTAGAGATATCATTGAGGTTAGACAGGAGCCACGCACGCTGAATGCATCGGAAACGATTAAATTTGGGATGTTCTCAGAGCCGCTTAGCGTGTTATTGGGGCAAGACAAAGAGAATCTCTCAAGGCTGAGAAAACTTACAATGACAGGATACCCGACCCCTTATGACATTGAATATGCTGCTAAAATAGGTAAGTTGTCACTTGACACGCTGGATATGTCGGGTTTGAATGCCACGTTCTATTCTGACGAGTTCGATATCGAAGAAAGAGAGTTCTTCGGTTCCCATCTGTCGAGGATCCTGCTTCCCCAAGGCATCGGGGCAATTCGTAATGAGGCTTTTGCCAACTGTAAGAACCTCAAGACTGTTGTTCTGCCTTCCAGTGTTGAGCACATCGGTGTCGAGGCATTTGCCAGCTCTCCAAAGATCGAAGAAATCGTGATTCCGGCAGATTCCAAGCTCAGTAGTATCTACGATGAGGCCTTTAACACGGGTGGAACCCTGACGACCCTCTTTATTCCGAAGGCTGCTAATCTATCAGCCAAAGCGCTCAAAGGGCTCCGGGTGAAGAACCTGCATGTCGCCTTAACGACGCCGCCGACATTGGATTCGGATACCGAAGTCGATCGTAGCAAGAGTACGCTGTATGTTCCGAAAGGGTGTAAGGACAAGTATGCGTCAGCAACCTATTGGAAGGACTTCGGAAAGATAGTGGAGGAATAAACGAAGGCTTGTGGCTGATTAAGTCACAAGTGATAAGATAAAGAAAAGCCAAGGTGTTGATTATCATTATCAGTGCTTTGGCTTTTTACATATTACAGTAGTTTCTTCAATTCCTCCATGTCGGGAAGCGCATCACGCAATTCTTTCGGCAGTTCTTTTGACGTACGGTATGTCGCTACGCCCATTGGTTTGGAAGTGTCCCGGAACGACAACTCGACAATCTTGTTGCTTTTTGACTTACAGAGAATAATTCCGATGGATGGATTCTCGTCCGGTAACTTCACATATTCATCGAGGGCAGAGAGATAGAAGTTGAGCTTGCCAGAGTACTCAGGCTTGAATTCCCCTCGTTTGAGTTCAAACGCCACAAGGCTATGAAGCTTACGAGAGAAGAACAGCAGGTCGATGTAATAGTCGTGCCCGTCAACTTCCAAATGATATTGGTTACCCATAAAGGCAAAGTCTTTGCCGAACGCCATGATGAAGTTCTTAATATTCTGAATAATGCTCTGCTCGATAACTCGCTCGTCGGTATCTTCCGGGTCTTCTATGTTGATGAAGTCAAGCAGATATTCATCCTTAAACGACTGCAATGCTTTCTTTTTGAAGTCATCATCAGAAATAGTCTTTTGAAAGTTGGTCTGCTTGATCGAGCCTTCCTTATGATACAAATCTTCAGCTATTCTTCGCTTGAGGTTTTCTACAGTCCAAAACTCATGAGCGCAGCGGCTAATGTAGAATAATCGCTCGTCTATGTCCTTGACTCTCATTAATATCTCAGTGTGGCAAGTAAAGCCTACTGACATAAAATCAGTCATCGAAAATTCGGCAGTTGATAACTGGCGAATTTCATAATTTGTTGTGACATAATTGCTTAGTAAATCGCCAGTTAACAACTGGCGATTTATATAAGGACTCCATTCTTCAAAGAACATTCTCATATTCTTGATGTTGCTAACTGAGAATCCTCTTAGTCCTGGCAACTCTTGTTGCAATGCTTTAGCAATGGCATCAATGGCACCCTTGCCCCAATAGCCATCGCGACTGTGTGCAGATACATAGCCACCGACAGAGTAGTAGAGCTTCAGCAACTCTTTATTGGCGAGTTTTGCAGCCTGGTACCGGCTCCTCAGGATAGCGCTCTTGATGTCCTTTACTGCCTGTATGTATTCTTGTGAGATATGAGATACTTCCATATATTCCTTCGTTGTTGATAGCGCAAAGATACAACATTTCCTTGATGATTCTATCGTTTGGGCAAAGAAATCTCTTTGGGGAAATTCAATCTTCTGCCACTTTGCATAAGCTTTAGCTGCACTCGGCATAACCCAAGCAAGTTTGGTTCTGCACTCGTTTGCAAAATCTTTGCGAACACCGAACACGATTTGCGGACACGGAGGGATGATTCATTGATTTGCTATAAAATATTACTGTTTATTTGGCTATGAAATTAATTTTATCTACCTTTGTAGCCAAATAAAAAGCAATAATATGGTAATAGGTAGAGACAAGGAGATAGTAGAACTGAATCGCTTGTATAGCAGCCATCAGGCACAGTTCGTGGCTATTTATGGACGGCGCAGAGTAGGGAAGACTTTTCTTGTTGATGAGGTATTCAAGGGAAGGATAACGATCCGCCATGCAGGTCTGTCGCCCGTTGAAACCGATAACAAAAAAGACTTGCTTAGGGAACAGTTGCGTAACTTCTATTATTCCCTCTTGAGACAGGGCATGAAGAAATCCAGAATACCATCTTCGTGGCTTGAGGCATTCTTCCTGCTGGAGACATACCTTGAGAAGATAGACAACGGCAAACGTCAATTAGTGTTCCTTGATGAACTGCCATGGATGGATACTCCCCGTTCCGGATTCATGACGGCATTGGAGTCTTTTTGGAACGGTTGGGGATGCCACAGAGACAACTTCATGCTTGTAGTATGTGGATCGGCTACGTCGTGGATGCAGGATAAACTCGTCAATAACCATGGAGGACTGTACGACAGACTTACTTACGAGATTAAACTTTCGCCATTCACTCTGAAGGAATGTGAGCAGTATTTTAAGGCTGCCAATGTGCAGATGTCCAGGTACGACATTACTCAATGCTATATGTCCATAGGCGGCATACCTTATTATCTTGGATATTTTCAGACGGGCAAGAGCTTTGCACAGAATATTGACAATATGTTTTTTGATGCAGGCGCACGACTGACGGATGAATATGACCGGTTGTTTACTTCCGTGTTTACACGTCCCGATGACGTGAAGAGAATAGTTGAGTGTCTAAGTGCACGCAACTACGGTTTTACAAGGAACGAGATAAGCGATATTACGAAACTGTCCAACAATGGAAATCTCACTAAGATGCTATATGCCCTCATTGCCAGTGATTTTGTTGTTAAATTCGTTCCCTTTGGGCATAGTAAGCGTGAAGAGTATTATAAACTTGTCGACCCATTCTGCATATTCTATATCCGTTTTGTTCTAAACAACAGCAAGGCGGACAAAACCTTCTGGATACACAATGAAAATACACCTGTTATTGTTTCTTGGCGTGGAATAGCTTTTGAAAATGTCTGTCTCTCTCACATTAAACAAATAAAACATGCCTTGGGCATTGACGGCGTGGCAAGTTCTCAATCTTCGTGGGCATTAAAAGGTGATGATGAGCATAAAGGCGCACAGATTGACCTGCTTATAGATAGGGCAGACCATGTGCTTAACCTTTGTGAGATGAAATTTTACAGTGATGATTTTACTGTAGACAAGGATTACTATCGGAAGCTTCAGTATCGTCAGAAGTTATTGTCAGACAGACTGCCAAAGAGAACAGCCATACATCAGACGCTTGTTACTACCTATGGTCTTAAATACAACGAGTACAGCGGTATATTTCAGAATGTCGTAACCCTTGAGGATTTATTTGCCATCTAAAATCGGCAGACAGTGTCTGCTGAATTTGCATTCTTCTTCCACTTTGCATAAGCTTTAGCTGCACTCGGCATAACCCAAGCAAGCTTGGTTCTGCACTCGTTTGCAAAATCTTTGCGAACACCGAACACGATTTTGCGAACACGGAGGGATGATTTGAGAAAAAAGCGAGGTGTCTAACCTTGCATTCGTGTTCGCAAAATGTTCGCAAAAAGAAAATCAGCAACCTAAGATGAGTCTTAAGTTGCTAATTTTCAGTGTGGACCAGCTAGGGCTTGAACCTAGGACCTCCAGATTATGAGTCTGTTGCTCTAACCAACTGAGCTACAAGTCCAACTTATGCGAACCGAAGGGGCCGATAAGATTTGTGGTGCAAAGATACGAGTTTCCAGTCGAATAGCCAAATATTTTTTGTGAAAAGTAGATAATAAGTCTTCACCATATTGGCTGTTAGGGCTAATTTGACTATCTTTGCAAGCAATAAACACAGCGAAGCAGAATCGATGAAAAGCGAACAGATACTAAACACAGACCCTCATGTAGGGCTCAGCGACGCGCAAGTGGCAGACAGCCGACAGCAATATGGCGACAATGTGCTCACCCCGCCGAAGAAGACTTCCCTTTGGAAGCTCTATCTCGACAAATACCGTGATCCCATCATCCAAATTCTTCTTGTGGCCGCACTGGTGTCTTTGGTGCTGGCCTTTGTGGAACACGACTTTGTGGAGACGTTAGGCATCTTCATCGCTATCTTCATCGCCACGACAGTAGGTTTCTACTTTGAGTGCGACGCTGCACGCAAGTTCCGCGTGCTCACCGCCATCAACGAGGATCAACCCGTGAAGGTGCGACGTGACGGAAAGGTGATGGAGGTACCCCGCCGCGACGTTGTTGTGGGTGACATCATCCTTGTGGAGACAGGCGACGAGGTTCCCGCCGACGCTGTCCTTGTGGAAGCAGTCAACCTACAAATCGACGAATCGAGTCTGACCGGCGAGCCGCTGACTTCCAAATCGGTGACAGACGCGCAAAGCCAGCAGTCTGCTGACACTGCCAGTCAACTGTCATCACTCAACCCTCAACACTCCGCTGACGCAATCATTCAACATTCATCACTCGGCTCTCAACATTCCTCCGAGGCTTATCCCAAGAACGTGATTCTTCGCTCCACGATGGTGATGAACGGTCGCGGCACGGCAATTGTCACGCGCGTCGGCGACAGCACTGAGATCGGAAAGGTAGCCACAGAGGCCACGGAAGCCACCCAGACCAAGACACCGCTGAACCTTCAACTCGACAAACTGGCCAAGCTCATCTCCAAGGTAGGTACCGGCGTCTCCATCGCCGCCTTTGTCATCTTCCTTGGTCACGACATTCTCACCAACAGTCTTTGGCACACCACCGACTATCTCTCCATGCTGCAAGTAGTGCTGAACTACTTCATGATGGCCGTCACGCTGATTGTCATGGCCGTACCCGAAGGTTTGCCGATGGCCGTGACGCTGGCGCTGGCACTGAACATGCGCCGGATGCTGAAGTTCAACAATCTCGTACGCAAGCTGCACGCCTCGGAGACGATGGGCGCCGTCACCGTGATCTGTACCGACAAGACGGGCACACTGACCCAAAACCGTATGACCGTCCACGACATCCAGCTTGTTGAAGGCGACCACCTCGTCAAAGCAGAGGAAGCCACCACTGCGACAAAAGCCAGATTTTCCGAAGCTGTCGCTGCGAACACCACGGCCGAACTCGACGAGAACAACGCCCCCATCGGCAACCCCACCGAAGGAGCCTTGCTCATGTGGCTGCAACAGCAGAGCAAGGACTATCAACAACAGAGAGCATCACAGCCCGTTGACAGTCAGATCCCCTTCTCCACAGAAAAGAAATACATGGCCACCACAGTTGTCCTCAACGACAAAAAGCGGACATATATAAAAGGAGCACCAGAGATCATTGCCTCGCTGTGCGATCTCGCCGAGCCTCAGCAGATCCATCTGCGCGAAGTGCTGTCGGGCTATCAGCGTCAGGCCATGCGCACCTTGGCCTTTGCTTGGCGTGACGGCGACTTCAGCGAAGAGGGCGGATACACGTTCCAGGGCATCGCTGCCATCAGCGATCCTGTCCGTGAAGACGTACCCTCGGCCGTATCCACCTGCCGTGGCGCCGGCATCAAGATCAAGGTTGTCACCGGCGACACCTCAGCCACAGCCGTAGAGATAGCCCGTCAGATCGGCATCTGGCCTAAGGAAGAAACCACCAAGGCCGAAGAGCTTCGTTGGCACATCACCGGCAGCGACTTTGCCGCACTGAGCGATGAGGAAGCCTACGACCGCGTGGAGGACATCCGCGTGATGTCGCGCGCACGTCCGACAGACAAGCAGCGTCTCGTGCAACTCCTTCAGAAGCACGGTGAAGTGGTTGCTGTCACCGGCGACGGCACCAACGACGCACCGGCTCTCAACCACGCCCACGTGGGACTCTCGCTTGGCTCGGGCACATCGGTAGCCAAGCAAGCCTCCGACATCACCCTGCTCGACGACAGCTTCCACTCCATCGCCAACGCCGTGATGTGGGGCCGCTCGCTCTACAAAAACATTCAGCGGTTCCTCTTCTTCCAGCTTGTCGTCAACGTCAGTGCCCTGCTGCTCGTCCTCGGCGGCAGCATCATCGGCACAGAAATGCCGCTCACGGTGACACAGATCCTTTGGGTCAACCTGATCATGGACACCTTTGCCGCCATGGCCCTGGCCTCGTTGCCGCCCTCGCGGGAAGTGATGAAGGACAAACCGCGCAAGTCTTCCGACTTCATCATCTCGAAGTCGATGGGACGCGGCATCCTCGGCTGCGGCATCGTGTTCTTCGCCATCATGTTTGTCTTCCTTATCTGGTGCGAGCGCCATGGTGCGGGCAGCATCATCGACGTACATGAGCTGACGATGTTCTTCACCACCTTTGTCATGCTGCAGTTCTGGAATCTCTTCAACGCGAAGTGCTTAGGCTCCACACACAGTGCCTTCCACAACCTGCGGCACGACGGCGGCCTGCTGCTCGTGTTGCTGCTGATCTTCATTGGACAATGGCTCATCGTCACCTTCGGCGGCCGCATGTTCCGCACCCAACCATTGAGTGCAGAGGAATGGCTCATCATCACGATAGCCACATCCTTGGTACTTGTTGCCGGTGAGCTATGGCGGGCCATCAAACGAATCAAGGAGGCCAAGGCATGAAAACCATCTATTTAGACAGAGACAATACCGAGGACTTGGAGCCGTCCGTGGCCACCATTGGCTTCTTCGACGGTGTGCACCGTGGTCACCGCTTCCTCATCGGTCAGGTCACCGACGAAGCCCGTCGCCGTGGCCTGCGGTCGATGGTCATCACCTTCGACCAGCATCCCCGTCAGGTATTACAGCAAAACTATCAGCCTCAACTGCTGTCCACCCTCGAAAACAAGCTCGTGCTGCTCTCGCGCACGGGCGTCGACTATGTCGTTGTCGTGCATTTCGACCTTGCGCTGGCCTCGCTGAGTGCCCGGCAGTTCATGGAACTCATCCTCCGTCAACAGCTTCGGGTCAGACAACTGGTCATCGGATACGACAACCGCTTTGGCCACGACCGCACCGAAGGCTTCAGCGACTATGTGCGCTACGGCCGCGAGATGGGCATCGACGTGGTGCAGAGCGAGCCTTATCTGCTCCATGGCGTGAAGGTCAGCTCGTCGGTAGTGCGCTCGTTTATCCAGGCTGGCGAAATAGAAATGGCCAACGAGTGCCTGGGCTATCCCTACACGATAGAGGGCAAAGTCGTGGACGGCGTGAAAGAGGGCCGTCGCCTGGGCTTCCCCACAGCCAACCTTGGGCCCTCCAGCCTTACCCAACTCTTGCCTGCCGCTGGCGTCTACGGCGTGAAGGTACGCACCGAGGGCAGCATGACACAGCGCCCGGGAATGACCAACATCGGCATGCGACCTACCTTCAGCGGGCACCATCAGACCGTGGAAACCAACATCTTCGACTTCGAGGACAACATCTACGGCCAACGGCTGCTCCTCTCTTTCTACAACCGCATACGCGACGAACGGAAGTTCGACAACGTCGAGCAGCTCATCCAGCAGTTGCGGCAGGACAGAAAAGACATTGAAGAACGGTTCCGGCAGCATGGCACCATCGTGCCTACATCACATGATTAAAGCCGAAAAAGCTCCGCAACAACCCATCAAGAACATATTTCAATCAGTCATCAACCATGAAAAGAAGTTCACTGCACGATATAGCCAACATCGTATTATACGTCATTTTGTTTCTGCTCATCCAGTTGGCTGTTACCTTCGCCGTGGCGATCATCGCCATGTGGATCGGCGGAACACCTTGGCCGGCCATCAGCCAGCATCTACAGACCGGCTCATTGGGACTGAACGGCAAGGAGCTAGTTGCTGCCACAGCCATCAGCAGCGTCCTCACCTTTTGTCTTTTTGTCGCCTGCCACTGGGCTCCTGTCAAACGCGACTGGCTGGCCACGCGGCCGTGGACGGCGCTGATATGGGTGGTACTTCTTGCTCTTGGCACCATCCTGCCGTCGCAATGGCTCGTGGAGCGCATGGAGATCACACTGCCCGAGAGTGCTGAGAAGCTCTTCGAAAGCATCATGGGCGAGCCGCTCGGCTATGTCGCCATTGGCATTCTGGCCCCGTTGGTGGAGGAACTCGTCTTCCGCGGTGCCATTCTCCGCACGCTGCTGAAGCTCTTCGACCGCAAATGGCACTGGGTGCCCATCGTCATCTCGGCGCTTATCTTCAGTGCCGTACACATGAATGTTCCGCAGTTTGTCCATGCTGCGCTCATTGGCTTGCTGTTAGGCTGGATGTACTATCGCACCGACTCCATCGTTCCGGGTGTTGCTTTCCACTGGGTCAACAACACGGTAGCCTTTGTCATGTTCCACATGATGCCGCAGATGAACGACGGCAAACTCATCGACCTTTTCCACGGCAACCATACCACGATGATGCTCAGCCTGCTCTTCTCGCTCTGCATCTTCCTGCCCGCTCTGTTCCAGCTCAGCATCAGACTAAAGAGAGCCAAATAAGAGACCCAAGCCCTTCCCTAGCCCAAGCCCAAGCCCTACCCATTCCCTCCCCAAGGGGAGGGAATGGCAATACCATAGCCCTTCCCTAACCCTCCCCGAGGGGAGGGAATGGCAATACCCGCAACATTGGTTTGCCATACAAGCATTAGAATTTAAGCTAACGCTCCGCTACGCGGAATAAAGAATATAACCGAATATCAAGAAAATATATTCTAGATATTCGGTTATATTCTTGATACCATCGAAGATGGTGCGCTAAAAGAAAACGGCAACGACAGACACCTTTCAACCCAACTTAAATCCTTTTGCTATTTCTTTACAAAACACCTTCAACTTTCACTCACAATCTAGAGAATGAAAAATCAACTCGGCGACCTAAAATCGACAAAATTCAGACTTCTCCCATCGGTTTTAGCTTGATTTTGAACAGAAAAAGGTTGTTTGAACCCGTCATCTCAGTTGTTTGACATGATAAAACAACTGAGATGATCAGATAAAACAACTGAGATGACCAGGTCATCTCAGTGTTTTAACCGAAAATTTTCTAGAGAATTTTGGAAGAAACAACTTGTTTTGTCCTTGTGGAAAACCAGAATATTCATAACAGACTTATTATCAGATACATACAGAAAATAGCTGATTTCCGCAAAAATCAGAGCAAAGGAGGTCTTCACTCAAAAGAATCGATTCTCAGAGCCCGTTTTTTGTCAGTTTTCACAACAAGGAAGGGATACGATAAAAACGGTGGCAACGCAGATGTAACGACGCGGTAGGTGGCGACCCACCATGGCCGCCCCACCCTCGCGTAACCGATATCGACCGAGCGAATGTCACTCTGCCGAGATGCCCACCATCTTGCTTTGATAGCTGTCTATTGCTGTGGAAAGGGCAGCGTTGATGGTATACGAACTGTCATCGGAAGCAGAGAATGTCCACTTGAAGTCGCCTTTGCCCAAGCGGCCTGCTCCCGTCCATCCCGTGACCTCAGCAGGCACTTGAGTGGCGGCGGCGGGCTTGTAAGTGTACATCAGTGTGCTATTGGTATCGAAGTTGTCGTAAGCCGTACCGCCCACAAGTGCTTTCACACTGCCGGGGACCTGCTCGTCGCGCGAAGCCACCTCGTAGCAGTCGAAACTCGCAGCGCTCTCGTGCTGCGTGATCGGTGTGAAGTTGGAACTCAAGCCTTTGTCGGCATAGACATTGCCGTAGCTCTTGATCATTCCACCCGTCTCGCCCGAGAAGGTACCGCCGCCCTTGGCATCCGTTCCCTGCTGAGAGATGAGCATCGGATCCTTTGTGGCACGAAAATAGTTGCTCTCCACAAAGACACTCGAACCGCTCGTGGCACCCACACCATACTTTGCGCAACCGTCGTAATAGTTGTTCCATACGTGCACACTCATCGTGCGCACACGCGGATGGCGCGAGTCGCTGTGGTCAAACCAGTTGTGATGGTAGTCGATATAATTCGGTTCCGACTCACTCGTCATGCCGCAGAGCGACGACTTGCCGCTGTCGAAATAGTGGTTGTAAGCCACGGTGATATATTGCGAGTCACCTTTGATGTCAGTGGTGCCGTCACCTTTCACCTGGTCGGCATCGCTTCCCTTCTGTCCGTAGAAGAAGTCGAGGTGATGCACCCAAATGAATTTATTGTCGGTGTCTATCGACACGCAGTCATCCATACAGCGCATGATGGCGAAATTGCGCAGCTCCACATTGGCAGCATTGCGTAGCAGCAAGCCGAAGCCGCGCAATGTTGCGTCGTCGCCAATGCCTTCCAAGGTGATAAAGAGATTGCTGTAGGCTTTCTTGCCCTTAATTTGCAAGCCCTCAGACGACGAGGAGACGGCGTCGAGATCAGCTTTCTCCACCAGTCCGATGAAGCGGACGTCGAGAGGCCGTGTCTCATATCCTTTTTGATAAGCGTCGAGGATGGATTGCAAGCCCGTGAAAGTAGTCACGTTAGTAGCCTTGGAGCCTGTCTTCACCTCACAAGTCACGGTCTTGGCCGTCTGCGCCGTGACATAGATGACGCGCGCGTCGGACTTCAGCGATCCATCGTCGTTGTAGGCACCGACACCCGCGTTGTCGAGATGAGCAAAGCCCGAGCGGTCGTAGTTGAGCACCGTCATGGCCGTAGCCTCATTGGCGTTTGTCTCCAGCTCCTTGCCTTTGCTCACCGGCACGACCTTCATGTCGTAGTTGCCGGCTTTGAGTCCTACCATGTCAGCACGATAGGTGTCGCCATAGCTGCGCACGAGCATGGAGTCGATGCGCGTGTAGGATGCGAAGTCGCCACCTTTTATATATACGTGATAGAGCGTGCAGTCGCCGAGCTTCTTAAACTTCACGTAAGCCGACTCCAACCAGCCTTTAGCCTCCGTAATCTCCACCTTGCCGTCCTCATTGCTTATCTTTCCTCCGGTGCTGTTGCCCGAGGCCTTGGCAAAACTCACGTTCTTTGGTGTGTAATAGACATCCTGCCAATCGGTGCCGCGGACATAGAGCGTATCCTTGTCGACGGCGATCTTGGTGATGTCAGCGGTATTGTAGTATTTCAGGCTGCTGTTGCTGTTGGTGACCAGGGCTTGGTTGGCCTGGCTGTCAAACGCCACGGCGTGGTCAGAGACATCGGCTTTCGTACCAGTAGAAGTGCCGCCCTTCTCCGTTACTGAGATGGAGAAGAGATAGACGCCGCCGGTGGTGGTGAGCGTCACGTCACCGTCTGCGGTCACCGTGGCCGAGCAGTCTGCCCCAGTGTTGGAGCTGCTCGAGAAAGCCGTTTCGCTGAGATTGGTAAGCTTCAACGAGCGGTCTTTGCCTTTTGACGACGGACCGAAGTTCACCTTCACGGTAGCACCGGCCGTGAGATTCGGTATCCTCACCACAATGTCCGAGCCGTTCAGCCCTAACCGCTTGTTCACGTCGACACGAATATTCCCTGCTGTGGTGCTCGTGAAATAGAGTCCTGCCGTCATCGTCAACGTCTGTCCGTTGGCAGCGAGCTGTGCGTCAGCAACAGCCAGCTTGTTGGCATAGCGGTTGTTCTTTGTCTCATAGGTCCAACCCGCCACGTCAGCCTTTAAGGCACTCACGTCTGTCGACGGCGTGGAAGTAAAGTTCCAGGAAGCATCTGCCCATGCCCAGCCGGGGAAGAGCAAGAGGGCAAACAGTGTCAATAGCGTTTTGAGAATGTTTTTCTTCATCATCTGAACCTCCTATTTCTTTATTTCCTTTTTACCATTTACGATATAGACGCCCTTAGGAAGCTTGGTTTTGTCCTTTCCCATATACTGTCCTGAGAGTGAATAGATGCGACCGTCAGCAGGCTGCTGCTTGTCTTTATTCACGGTTTTGATGCCGGTTGCAGTGCCAAAGGCAATGTTCACGGTGGACATATCCGCCGTCTGCGTGGTGCCGTCGGTAAAGGACAGTTTCACGTCCGTACCGCTGAAGGTGATCTCCTTCACGGTTTTGTTCACAATAGTGCCGTCGACAGAGACAGTCTGTCCACTGTCTGCCCACACCGCGAAGGGCAGGACGATCATGGCAAAAACAAGAGTTAATCGTTTCTTCATATGGTTTAATTTAGGTGACCGTTTCCTTTCATGTCCTCGATGGCAAAATTAAGAAAAATCCATTGAAGGCAGAAACGAATGCAAAGCTATTATCGTGATGGTTTTCGTAACTACGTTCTAAATTGTCGTAATTTCGTTCAAGCGCCTTGTTTTCATGCACTTAAGAGTTGTAAGGAGACAGATTTTACGCTATATTTGCACTACGAAATAATCAATCCTTATTCAATAATAAACCTAAAAGAGATTACGCTTATGAAGAAACTTTTTACGCTCGCAGCATTGGCTCTTTGCGCTTTGACCATCAACGCACAGACCACGATCTCGTTCTCTGAAGTGAAAGCAGGTGGCTCATTAAACGGTCAGACCATCACCAGCACGCTTGACGGCTTCTCACTCACCGTGACAGACACGAAAAAAAAGGTGTCCGTTGATGGAAACGAAGCCCGCTTTGGCACGGCAGAAAGCAACACGCTTTACGAATATCGCCTGAAATCTGGCGGTAAAAGCAGTTCTGCAAACTGCATGTCCATCGCTGTTCCATCAAGCGGCACCTTAGAGATATGTGTCCGCACTGGCAAAAACGGTGAAACCGACCGCAATCTGGTGCTCACCCAGGACGGGAAGGAGCTGTACAACAAAGTGGTGCAGGAAGCTGATGCTACGTCGATCACACTTGAGGACGGCAACTCCAGCAATGTGTATCCTATTGTCGCCGTGCCTGTCAGCAAAGGCACAGTCGATGTCGCCTACCCTACCAATTCTTTGAATTTCTACGCTTTCACCTTCACGCCAACCACCACCAGCATCAGCAGTACGGTGCAAGCTAAGAAAACAAACAATGTCGCAGACTATAACCTCGCCGGACAACGTGTGGACAAAAACTATAAGGGCATCGTCATCAGCGACGGCAAGAAGGTGATACGGAAATGATTCGTCACTGCTTCTGGCACTGGTGTGCCTAGGCTGGAGACTTGATAATGTGGAACAGAGCGATGCGGTCACCAAGGACCGCACCGCTCCGTGATTTTTAGTATTACGCTGCCATCATCAAGAATCAAGCAGAATAGCCACTAAAAGCTGACGATTTCAAACGGACAAAAAATAAAGGGACCGAACTCACGATTGAGTGTCGGCCCCTTTCTACGTTAGTATGTTATGAAAAATTTGAGAGAATAGAAACTTCACAGCTTCTTAATGTTGTTTTACTAAACATGATTTTATAGAGAAAGCATAGAAATAATCTTATTTGATCATCACCTGCCCCGTGGAGCTCTGCGTGCTTGTCATCGCTCGTGGAACGGAGTCGACAGCGGCACTGTCGCTCATGGCTACCGAAGTGCCTTTTTCTATCTCCGGCTTGGAATAGCCGTCGTAGCTGCTGATCGGGTCTTGATTTTTCTGAGCGAAGGGCACCTGAATGGCATTGCCAAGGGTCAGGACGATGGCGACAATGGCAACGGCCTTGAAGAGCGGACGCAAGCGCTGCGGCATCGAAACGATGCGTGCCTTGACCACCTTAGGCTCCTCTGTCATGGCGAGAATCTTCTCGTCGAAGTCATCACCAAGCACATCAACCTTCGGCTCTTCGCGCTGGTAGGCGAATAGCGGCTGGTAGCGCTTCAAGTCGGCGGGGATGTCGGCCTGACTAAAGAACGCCCGCAAGATGTCTTCCTCTTCCAAGGAAGTCTCGCAGCGCCAATAGCGCTCCAAAAGCTGATTGATATACTTATAGTCCATCATTATTTTTGCATTTACACTATAACGACGAGGGAAATGGATAAAAGTTACAGGGGAATTCCATATTTAACCTTTGATAACAATAAAAGATCAAACTGTAACTACTCAGCGAATGCAGGCCAAAAGGCAGAAAATAAAAAGGTAATGCAGTAAAAAGCTTACTTCTAACTAATAACTACTTGCTAACTTCTCCATCGGTAGTGACATCATCCACAGTAGGGGCGGGGGTTATCCCCGCCCTACCCCCCTTGACGGTAATCATTCCACCCTCCTGTACCACATGTTTGTATATCATTTGCGGGGTTAGGGCGGGGATAAACCCCGCCCCTACGGTCTCACCATATGCGGTACCGTTAACAAAGTAATACTACTAAAACGATGTTGATGCCAACCGCCGAAAAGAATTCCTGAATAGTTACATCAAACTGTAACTACTCAGCGGATGCAGGCCAAAAGGCAGAAAATAAAAAGGTAATGCAGTAAAAAACTTACTTCTAACTAATAACTACTTGCTAACTTCTCCATCGGTAGTGACATCATCCA
>NZ_VUNG01000057.1 GCF_009695775.1 Hallella mizrahii
CGGGGTAAAAGCCAGCCTATGACGAAAATTGCCTTGGCATAAAATTGCGCATAAGCGCATAAAATAAATTGCGCCAAGGCGCATAAAATATTGTGCCGCCCAACAGAACACAAGCAGCATAGCAGACATTCAAGACGCTATGGACTATCTTTCGGCCGCAGGATTTTATGCCCAAGGGGCAATTTTACGTGTTAGCGATTTTCGTCATGGTCAGGCTTGACACCAAAGGTGTGGGGCTAAAGCTATGGGGTAGGCGGCGAGCTTGCTCGCAAGACTACCCCATAGCTTTAGACCCATTGCTCCTTGGGGAGCATAAGCATGACCATGATTTTCTTTTCTCTTTTCCGTTTGAAAATGCCAAAGCGATAATGGCAGCATAAAGATTTAAATTTCCTCTCACTATGATTCCACGGAAAATATCCAGTGCGTCGTTTTTTATATCTTTTTCGGGGTTAGGGCGGGGATGAACCCCGCCCCTACGGCCCCACCGCACCGTTAACAGGGCAAAACCATAAAAATGATGTTAGTGTCATCTACCGTAGCCCTAACCCCGCAAAACATATGAGTGGGCCTATATAGTCACCAATCTTGGAACTTGGGTGTCCCAATGACGAAAGCAGGAAAAGGAATTCACTGAATAGTTACGACACGAAAAAGCCTCTGTATTCTCGCGAACACAGAGGCTCCAACATTCCGCAAAGTAATTGAGGTAGGCGGCTCGGCTGCTTGGGAGAAGCAGAGTCGTCATTCCTACGGAATGTATCTAAACGATTATGTCATAGTCGTTTCATAGACACGGCGAATCCACCGCCCGGTGCTTCGGTAAATTTCAAGACATCGCCACGCCGTACCTTGCGGTGCGTGATAACATAAGCCTTGGGATTGGTCTTATAGTCAGCATTCTTTGCATCGGCATAGATCGTACAGTCGTAGACAGCATGCTTGTCGAGGAAGTCGAGTTTCACGCTGCACTGATGTCCGTCGGCATCACACTTGCCCCCGAGATACCAGTCACCGGTCTTCTTGGCCTTGCGCGCCACAGTGATGTATTTAGCGGGTTCGGCCTCGAGATATTTCGTATCGTCCCAGTCAAGAGGCACGTCTCTGATAAACTGGAAGGCATCGTCGTACTTGGCATAGTTTTCCGGCAGATCAGCAGCCATGGCCAGTGGACTGTACATAACCATGTAGAGAGCAAGTTGTCCAACGAGTGTGGTGTGGACATACATGTCCTTCTTGTTGGGATTCCAGGTACCGATCTGGGTCTCAAGGATGCCGGGGGTGTAGTCCATAGGACCACCTTGCAGGCGCGTAAAGGGAAGAATGACCGTATGGTAGGGCTCATTGCCAGAGAAAGACTCATATTCCGTGCCACGCGCGCTCTCGTTGCCCACCAGATTCGGCCACGTACGGCAAAGGCCGGTAGGACGAACGGCTTCATGGGCATTGACCATGATATGGTGCTTGGCTGCCTCGGTGACACAATAGAGATAGTGGTTGTTGATCGTCTGGCTATAGTGGTGCTCACCACGTGGGATGATGTCGCCGACATATCCACTCTTGACGGCGTCATAGCCATACTTGTTCATCAAGTCGTATGCAGCCCCGAGATGTCTCTCGTAGTTTTGTGTAGAAGCCGACGTCTCATGATGCATCATCAGTTTGACACCCTTGGAATGGGCATAGTCATTGAGAGCTTTGATATCGAAGTCGGGGTAAGGCGTGACAAAGTCAAAGACATAGTCCTTGCTGTGTCCGTACCAGTCCTCCCATCCTTCGTCCCATCCTTCAACGAGCACTTCGTCGAGATGGTTCTTGGCAGCAAAGTCTATGTACTTTCTTACCTCAGCGTTGTTGGCACCATGACGGCCGTTGGGCTTCACTTTTGTATAGTCGGTTTCACCGAGCTTTACCGAAGGTAGGTCGTCGGTATAGTTCCAAGTGTTGTTGCCGGCGATCATTTCCCACCACACACCGCAGTATTTCACAGGGTGGATCCACGAAGTATCCTCGATCTTGCAAGGTTCGTTGAGATTGAGCGTGAGCTTGCAGGCGAGCATGTCACGGGCATCGTCGCTGACAAGCACCGTGCGCCAAGGAGACTGACACGGTGTCTGCATATAGCCTTTCATGCCGGTGGCATCAGGCGTAAGCCAGCTCTCAAAGACCATATTCTTGTCATCGAGGTTGAGGTGCATGGTAGGATAGTTCACGCAGGCAGCCTCGTGAATGTTGATATACAGCCCGTCGTGTGTCTTCATCTGTAGCGAGGTTTGCACACCAGTCGGAGAGAACACTGTTTGAGATGCATTACCGTCGACAGCAGTCTTCATGCGTTGGCGAATACCGGAGAGTGGGGTGATCTGTGTCTCATATTCTTGTGTGTCGTAGTCACCCGGGATCCAGTAGGCTGTGTGGTCGCCCGTCATGGCAAACTGCGTGTGCTCTTCCTTAATGATGAAATAGTTGAGATCCGCCTGCTGTGGGAATTCATAGCGCAGTCCCATGCCGTAGTCGTAGACACGGAATCGGATGGTGATGTGTCTGTTGGCAGCCTTCTGATAAAGGTTCACAGCCATCTCGTTGTAGTGATTGCGGATCGTCGACGTTTCTCCCCATACGGGTTTCCACGTCTCGTCGAATGTTGATCTCTTGCAATCTTCCTCTGTGAAACCATCCATGAGACTGGTCTCCTCCAGTCCCTTACTGGCGTGCTTGTCCTTGGCGAGTTCCAATCCAAGATGAGAAGGACGGATCACCTCACGCTTCTTATAGGTCATCTCGTATGTGGGCACACCATCTTGCGAGAGAGAAAATCTTACCGCTACGTTGCCGTTGGGTGACGTAACCGTCTGGGCTTCAAGTCCGCATGTTGGCAGCATCAGGGCGATGGCCAATGCGAATAATATTTTGCTATAGTTCATTTCTGTTTTGTTCAACAAGTTTTTGTCTGTTTATGATTCCTCTCCTCCTTGCCAGAGAGGGCCAGGAGGAGAAGCTGTTCACTCTATCACCACCATGGTCCAGTATTTCAGTGAGGGCAGGGTGAAAGTCACATAGTCACCCTGTTGCTGAAACTGCAACTCCTGGACAGCACCGCCGAAAGAGTCGGGGGAGGCCACCCATACATTCTTCACCCCTTTGGCCTTCACCGTCAAAGGAATGTCGGACAGAAGTTTTGGCTCAGGCTGTGTACCATCCATGTCGCGCCAACTCAGAGAATTGGCCTGGGAGAAGTTGAGCAGGCTGATGACCTTCTTCCCGTTTACCTCCCGGCATACTGTGGTTACCGTCTGCAATTTGGGTGGCCACGAGTTGACGGTCACCTCGCTGCTATTTGTTTCTACTGGAATGGAGAGGTCTGTCCCCCGGTCTCTCAGCAGATTCTCGTATGCCGTGAAGAAATCGTAGTAGTGCACGATGGCCTTCTCCAAATCGTTGTCCATTTTCAGGTCGTCATTGGGGAAATACTCTTTATGGAGCATGTGGTCGCCCAGCTCCAGATGACTGGCACCGATGGCAAACATCACAGCGTCTGTGAGCAGCACCCCCGGCGTGTTGAAGGTTCCAGACTCCTTATTATAGTTCATATAGGCAGCGAAAACCTGCGCCATTGCCGGAGCGGCCGGATCCGTGTTGGCTTCGCTTTGGTTGCTGCGCATGATGGAGAACAGGTCGGCAAACTGATCCTCGCTCCCCCATAATTCACTGTAAAGGAAGTCTAAGTCACCAGTGGCAGCCATCTGCTGGGCACCATAGTTGCTCACAGCATTCATCACCAGTCTCTTCTCAGGATTGGATTTTTTCATCTTGGCAATAAACGAGGCAAATCCCTGAGGGACATTGATCTTACTGCCATAGTAGTCGTATTCCGGATCACGTTTTCCCACCTGGTCGATATGGAAGCCGTCGAAGTCAAACGTTTTATAAACGTCGCTGACCTTCTGGGAGAAATAGTCTTGCCAGGCAGTGTTGCCGGGATTGACGAGCTTGATGTCGCTTTTCCATCCTGATGGCAGGCCGAGCGCTTCGACAGTGTTGTGGTTCTCATCCTTATACATGTACCATTTGGGACTGACACCATCTTGAGCTGCATCGTCAAGCGCGCCATAGCACAGATCATAGAACATGGCCTTCATGCCGTGGGCATGAGCTTGGCTGATATACGCTTTGACGACACTGGTGTTGATCTTGCGATTGGCAATGTCGGCATAGCTGTCCTCCACTTTGCCGTCGCGGAGCACTACGGGTTCGTGGTGTTTATTCTGCCAGTCATAGAACTGCAGACCGTTGATGTGGCAACGGTTGAGCAATGCTGTTTCCTGGCTGATGGTTTCAGAGGTTTTGGTATCGTCGTAGGTGCCCACGAAGCCATAGCGCGGATAGCGTGCCCAGTCGGAAGACACATCTACAGCGATTGTGCCGTAGATAGTCTGCTTGCCACTGGCATCGGTAGTGTATACATCAGCGAGGTAGCCCGTGTAGTCTGTGGAGGGTGGCGTCCATGACCAACTGGTACCGGTGGCTGACTGTTCCTCAATGACAGTGGCACCATGTCGGTAGCGCACCTTGGCACCGTCTGGCAACGGACTGCCGGATGTGAAGGACACTGCTTCACCGGGAGCATAACAGGCCTTGTCGGTGGACAATTGCAAGTTGAGGTTGGAGATGAGCGTTGTCTGTGGCTGCGTCGGACTGATTGTCGATGGAGCTACGGGAGTATCGCTCTCGCTGCCGCAAGCTGCGCACAACAGCGGTATAGCTAAAAGCAAAGAGTACATGGTTATGTATATAGTTTTATGTTGTACTGAGATATCCATAATATGGTCTATTGTTTGACGATGGAGACTGTCTCGGAAAGTTGGTTAAGCGTGATGGTATAGGTACCCGACTGTGAGATCTTCCACTTCTGATCTACGTCACCCACATTGATGTCGAGGTACTGGTTCTTAAGTTCCTCATCGCTTTTGTCGATGAAGAGCATCTTTTCGGTCTGTCCCGTAGGCTCCTTGTCGTTGCCTGCAGCACAGAGGAACCAAGCACCATTCCAGTCGCTGCGTTTGTCACAAGTGAACTTCAACTCACCGGCGTTGAGTGTGCCGGTCCATGTGAAGATGTAAGGATTATCAGTGGCCTGCAGGGCTGTGGCATTATCAATTGACCAACCTGCCGGCGTAGCGTCGCCTACCATCCAGATGGTGGAATAAGGCGTGAACGCTTTCATCAGCATTCTCTCTTGTCCTTTACGAATGTCCACACATATTTTATATGCCTTTCCCGTCTCCTCGTCTTTCAAGAACCATTTATGGTCCGGGTCATAGCCGCTGACAAGCTGCATGCGTGTATCGGTGTAAGGAGCATTGTCTACCGTCGCCTTGTACATATTCTCCCAGCTGCCTTTCGCCGTTCCGAACTTGAACTCACCGCCTTTGTCAAACACTCTGCCGATGCGGAAGAGGAAAGGGTCGAGGGCATCTGGTGTCATCGTCTCAAAGTTCCAATCGGTCATGTTTCCCACAAAGTAGAGATGATCGAAAGCCGGACGGTTGCCTTCGGCTTGGGTGAATGTAACATCACCCGTAAGCAGATTGGCCTCCACCTTATAATAATGGTCCTCTTCTATCTGCCATTGCTCATCGGGTTCACTGTCGCTGGTGCGTAGTACGGCCTGGCCATCTGTGCCTTTGTTGTAAGAGGGAAGGAATTGACCTTTTGTGGTGATGAATTTCAGAGCGCCTGTTTTCAGATTACCTTCCCATTCAAATATGCCATTGTCAACACGCTCCATGGCCGTAGCATTGTCTGCGTTCCAGCCATTGGGCGTAGCATCGCCGATGAGATAGAGCGTCGTGGTTACCGGCTGATAAGGTGTCACAGAGAAAGAGAGAGAATCGGAAAGTGTCTTCTCCCATCCCGGTGTCTGGGTCAAGACACGTGCTTCGATGTCGCATTTCTGCCCCGGAACACCACCGAACTGGTCAAGAACGAGGGCATTGAGGCTTTCCTGGCTCACACTCCACGAATAGGTCTGCCCCTCTTGGCTAAGGGCGGCATAAGGCTCGGCGAAATGTGTGCCGGCCTTAGCCAGTTGCAGAGTATAGTAGATGCGGTTTCCTGTGCCACCGTTGTTACCCGTTGTCCAGTTGAGAGTAAGTGCGTTGGCAGCATGGTTGATCTCCTGTAAGACATCAGTGCTTTGCTCAGCAGTGAGTGTCAGTGGGTCCATGCCAAGGTTGTTTTCTTGGTAGTCTTGGTCGTTGCAAGCTGTGAAAGACAGTCCGCAGAACAGCAAAACCAAAAGTGAAAATAGATATGTCTTATTCATACTACTTAGCATATTATTGATTAGAAAACAAAGTATGGCTTAATAGCCAGGGTTCTGTGTGATGAGAGGGTTGGCGTCTCGCTCTGTTTGAGGGATGGGGAATAGCAGCCGGTCCTTGCTGATATTGGTTTTGCCGATGGACTTAAGGAACTTGATGGCATAGTTGCCGTGGTCAATCCGAATCATATCGAACCACCGATGTCCCTCGAATGCAAACTCCATACGCCGCTCGTGGATGATTTTCTCACGCATCTCATCCTGAGTAAGCCCCGTCACCGCATCCAAACCAGCGCGTTTGCGTACGATGTTAAGCGGAACCTCTGCCGCGCTGGTCTGTCCCATTTCGTTGAGTGCTTCTGCTTTCATCAACAGAATGTCGGCATAACGATAGACTACGAAATTGGCTGGTGAGGTGTTGTATTCGGGCGAGATGCTCTTGGAAACAAGAAACTTTCGGACGTTATATCCTGTCGTCGAATAAGAACTCTTGTAAGCATGCCCGTCATAATCAGGACAGCCTTGGTAGAACACCGTCAGATCCTTGCGCTTGTCGCCCGGCTCCCATTGATCCATGAATTCTTGGGTAGGCTGGTTCCAGCCCCATCCACCGGCAACGAAATCTGAGTTACGTGGCCCCATGAAGGCCGAAAGCCAGCTCGACTGAGGATTGTTGCCCCAGAAGTCATAGTTGGTATCACCACTGTATTGTACTTCGAAAATCGATTCCGGACCATTGTTGACAGTAGCATCAAAGTTGTCTTCAAATTTGCACTTGCTCAGATCATAACCTAAAGCAGTGACTGAGTCACAAAGATTGACAACATGCTGGTAGTCGGCTTTGTTGTCAGGTGCAAGAGTGAGATACATGTCGGCCATCATCGTCAGTGCAGCATCTTTTGTAGCACGGCCCAAATCTTGACTGCCATACTCTTTTTTTGCAGGCAACAGGTCGATGGCTTTGAGACAATCAGAAGCAATCTGACTATACACCTCTTCTTTGGAAGCGCGGGCGATCGCTGTCGACTCACCAGGCGTGAAAGGTTTCAGGCGAAGGGGCACACCACCATAGAGACGTACCAATATATAATAATAATGTGCGCGGAGGAAGTACGCCTCACCAAGTGAGCGCTTCTGTATATTGTCATTGGCTTTGCCTTCCAAGTCATTGATGAGAATGTTGCATTGTCCAATGCCTACCCATGGGGAGCGCCACATATACAAAGCCATGCCGTTGTCACTCTGGGTAGTGAAGTTTGCGGCTTGCACAGTCTCCAAACCGTCTGTACCGCCGCCGGCACCTACTATGCTGTTGCCAGCAACAATGTCGAGGGTCCATAGGCGCTGGTTGTACATGTTTGATGATTGCAAGGTGCGATAGCAGCCGTTTGCCATAGCCACTGCTACCGAGTCCGTAACGTCTACTTCGGGGTCAACAGTGTTCTTGGGGGTTTTGTCGAGAAAGTCGTCGCCACAGGAAACTAAAGCAAGTGAAGTCAGGGCGACGGCACAATAATGATATATTTTGTTCATAGCAGCAATCAGAAATTGAGGTTGATACCAAAGTTGAAAGTACGTGAGATGGGATAATTGCTAAGGTCTATGCCATTGACACCCACCTCCGGGTCGAAGCCAGAGTAACCTGTGATGGTGGCAACATTCTCGCAGGAGAAGACGAGGCGTGCTGAAGACAGAGACAGCGCACGAAGCCATGTGGCAGGCAGGTTGTAGGAAAGAGAAATGTTTTTCAAGCGCAAGTAAGAGCCACTCTCTACATAGCGGTCGGAAACACGATTGTTGCCGTTGGGGTCTCCATAGACAGCGCGGGGTATAGAGGTGCTGGTACCTTCACCGTGCCAGCGTCCGAGTACATCGGTGAGCTGGTTGTAGGCTGCGGACATTCCCGTGAGGTCGATGTTGTTGGCATTGAAAATCTTATTGCCGGCCACACCTTGAAGATACACGCTCAACTCCAATCCTTTCCAGGAAACTATATTGTTCATAGAGAAGAGGTGTGCCGGATTAGGATTGCCGATGACAGTGCGATCCTTTTCGTTGATGACTCCGTCGTTGTTGAGGTCACGGAAGCGTATGTCGCCGGGTTCCGCACCGGTCTGCACGGCATGCTCCTTTACCTCTTCCTGGTTCTGGAAGATTCCGTCTGTGACATAACCGTAGAACACGTTGATGGGATAGTCTTTCGCCAACATGGTGACATACGAGTTGTTGATCTGGTTGATGTAGTAGGGTACGCTGCTGTTGAGATCGTCGATCTTATTGCGGTTGTAGGTATAGGAGAGAGAGGTCTCCCATCCCGGATGAGCCTGACTCTCCTTGAAGTTGATCGTATGGAGAGAGACCTCGATACCCTTGTTCGTCACCTTGCCGGCATTGGTGTATGTCGTGCTGGTGTCTTCAAAGCCAGAAGTAATAGGTATGGAGGCTTTGACAAGCATATCAGAAGTTTTCTTCAAATAAGCATCGACGGTGAGCATAACACGTGAGTCGAAGAGGGCCGCATCGAAACCGATGTTGGTCTGTGCTACGGTTTCCCAATGAATGTCTGGATTGGACAATGTGGTGGAGATGAGTGCTGTTTGTTCAGTGCCGTCTGTGCCTAATGGATATACACTGGTATTGTATGTAGCTAAATAGCCATAGTTGCCCACGCTGGCCTGGCTACCCGTCTGGCCGTAACCGGCACGTATCTTAAGATCAGAAAGAATACGGTTGGGCTTGTACCATTTTTCTTCTGTCAGGCGCCAAGCCAGAGATACAGAGGGGAAAGTACCCCAGCGGTGGCTGCGGCCAAAGCGACTTGAACCGTCCCGGCGTATGGTAGCTGTAACTAAGTAGCGGTTCATGTAGTCATAGTTGACACGCGCCATATAGGAGAACAAGGACCATTCTGTAGTGTTACCTCCCATTGACTCCATTTTCTGACCGTTATCCATCTCGTGCACATTCTCAAAAGTGAAAATGTTCTTTTGTGCATTGAGATAGTTATAGTTGTTCCATTGAGCTGACGTGCCGGCCATAACGTTTAAATGGTGTGCTCCTCCAAAAGTATGATCGAAGGTGAAATAGTTATCCCACAGGTATGTAAACGACTTGTTGTTGCCCTGATAGCGGGAAGCCTGATCAACGGGTGTAGGCTTCCACTTGTAAGCAGGCGTGAAGTTGTCATAGTCCCAGAATTTAGCATCGAGTCCAAAAGTTGTTTTGAACTTCAGCCACGAGGTCAGTGTGGCTTCACCAGAGATGTTGCCCAACAGATTATATCCTTTCGTCTTTTGTGAGTCAGTCTCTGTGGGACCTACAGGGTTGCGTGTAGAACCATACCACAGCGAGTTGCCTTCCGGCCCAGACCAATTGCCGTCGTCGTCTTTGACAGGCAATACGGGAAGGGCACGATAAGTGGATCCGAGATCGTAGCTTCCTTGCTCTTTCAGATCTGCACTCATCGAGAGATTAGTGCTTACCTTTAACCAATCGAGTACCTGGGCATCTAAATTGTCTTGGAAAGTATAGCGCCGGTAGCTAACGCTGCGCACTGTTCCGGTCTGTTTTTGGAATCCTCCGGAAACATAGTAGTTGATCTTGTCAGAACCTCCTGTGTAGCTAAGCGTATAATTTTGGAGATATCCTGTACGGAACATCTCATCAACCCAGTTGGTTCCCTGGCCGAGTGTTGTAGGGTCTGTCCATAGAGGATTTGCCGCATTGCCAGAGTTGATCATCATATCATTGCTGAGAGCTGCATATTCTGAAGCGTTGAGCAGATGAGGCTTCTTTGTGGCGTTTTGGGCAGAGAGATTCATGTTCAGTATCAGGTGTCCGCGACCGTCTTTACCCTTCATCGTAGTAATAAGAATGACGCCGTTGGCACCGCGTGAACCGTAGATGGCCGTAGCGGAAGCATCTTTGAGAACATCGATACGCTCTACGTCTGCCATGTTAAGGTTGTTAAGACCTAAATCAGTGGGGACGCCATCAATGACAACGAGCGGGTCGCAGTTGTTAATAGAACCCAAACCACGGATTTTAATGGACACGTTATCGCCTGGCTTACCGGCATCAATGACTTGCAGACCTGACACTTTACCCTGAAGAGCCTGCCCAAGATTGGCTACGGGCTGGTCTTTTAGGTCTTTGTTGGCCAACGAACCGACAGCGCCGGTAAGGTCGCGCTTGCGCATAGTACCATAACCCACAACTACAACTTCGCTAAGTTGCTGGTTGTCCTCCGCAAGTACGATATCCACATTGTTCTTGCCATTCAAAGGTACATCCTTTTCTTTGTACCCCATATAAGTAAATGACAGTGTACTGTTGGCAGGTACCGAAAGGGTAAACGCGCCATTGAGATCCGTTACAGTGGCATTTTTCGTACCCTTTTGAACTACGCTGGCTCCAATGATGGTCTCACCGTTGGTGTCCTTGACGACTCCATGCACTTGTATGTTCTGGGCTGAGATGTCAAGAGACAACATAGCGGAGAACAAGCCAAGCACTACTCTTCTGTGAATTCTCATTTTGTGCATAATAAGAAATAGGTTTTTATGAATAATGATCTTTGGTTGTAACAGTTGCAAAGTTAGTTTTTATAAGGGTACGATGTATTGAAGAGTAGGGGAAAGGTAGATTAATTCTAAATGTTAATAGCTATAACATGCTATAAATTAGGAGGATAGTTTTATAAGTCTGAATGGATAAGGTAGAATATTAAATATATAAGATCACACTAATAGACCAACGTTGAACGATTATCCATTACTGGATAATCGTTCCGATCTTCATAATATCTTCTTCGAAAGTTTCCTTATTGACAGCCCAGTTTTTCACTCGTGAGCGGTAGTTGTAGATGGTTTGTGGGGAATAAAAGAGTACGGAAGCGATCTCGCTGCTTTCTTTTACGCCGAGTCGGATAAGCGCATAAATACGCTGTTCAGATGTCATTGAATGGTTGTCGGAATTGGCGATGCGGTGTTCAGGCTCCAGTAAAGCGTTGAGCTCCGACGTGAACGTTGGGTAAAGATCAAGAAAAGCTTTGTCGAACCGGTTGCGGAACACTTCTGCCTCTTCCTCTGATAGTCTCGAGGAAGAGATTTTGCTCAGCAGTTCGCTGACTTGGTTGGCCTTGATCTTGCGCTGCACAAAAGTTTGATAATGAGCGAGCCGATCAATAAACTTAGCGCAAAGGTCTATATATAATTTTGCCAGTCGTTCCCGTTTGCGGTTGGTATCCACAAGCATCGTGTTTGCTTTGGCAAGTCTGGAGTTGAGTTCAGTAAGTTTGAAATTAAGTTCTGTAAGTTTAGAGTTGCTTTGCGAAAGCTGATGACGACGGTTGGTGAGCAACTTGTTCTGCCGGAAGATGTAAAGGATAGCCATCAGCGAGCCAAAGACCAAAAGCGAGATGACGATAATAGCCCACTTCAGAGTATTATTACGTTTCATCATCTGCTGTTCATAGGACGCCACAATGGTCGGCATTTTCTGTGAGATTTCCAAGATACGCAGTCGCGCGTTGAAGAATTTGGCATCCTCCATGGCAATGTTGATATATCTGTCTGCCCTTTCAATGTTGTTATTGTCCTCCCGGAAGAGATATGTAGCCAAATCCTGAAGTGCCAAGTTCTCACGCGTACAGCAGATGGCATCGCTGATAGCAGCCTCTATAAGGTATTGCTCATATCTTTCCTGGTCACCATGGGCACTGTAGTTATTGGCAATAGCAAAAGACGCCATCGCATAGTACCGGGAGTGTTTAGAGAGTCTCCGGATGGTACGGAAATAGTAATAGAGGGCTTTTTTGTCGTTGCGCTCTACGTAGATATAGTATTCACCATGATAATAATCCCAAAAGGGCATCGACGGTTCCAGAAAAGGCATTGCTTGCTTGAGAAAATCTCTGGCCCGTGCAGCATAGATAGGAGAGAACCGGTCATCGCTGCAATAATTTGCCCAGTTGGAGTAAAGAATGAAGTAGGTAAGATAATATTGTAGTTTGAGATCTTTTCTCGAACCTTCTATGTTGATATTGTCAAGCACCTCGATAGCTTCACTATAGAGGCCACCTATGGCATAGAGCCGTGCCTGCCGCAGGAGATTGAGTTTGGTGTAATAGTCTTTATGGAGCTTTCGTGAGAGCGTGAGGGCAATATCTACATAATATCGTGCAGAGTCGAATTTGAATACGTAATATTCGTCGAAGAGCTGGTCATAGAGCCGGAGTTGTTGTTCACTGTCAGGCTGAGCTTTAAGTTGAGCTTTGAGATAGTCAATGTGCTGGAGCTTACGTTGAGTATAGCTATCGCGTTGGTCCAGGGTCTCGTCAAGTCGCTGCAGGTCGCGTTGGTTGGCAGCGTGCATAGACATCGAAGCGAGTGCTGACAGTAGAAAAGCCATCAGCACTCGCATCAGAGTATAACGGAATGCGCACATCTCCTCAACTGTTAAGTCTGAAAGGAGGCATGAATGCAACTGTATTGTACATGTTGCCGTGGAAAGCAGGCCGTGACCCCATGGCCGTCTTTCCCCTTGAAGTCTTTCCCTTGGTTGGTGCTGGCAATTTGGGGAAGGCGGCATTCTGCTTAAACAACATCAGTGCACGCGTGATGACGGGGTCATCCTGGTTGAGATACTCGTAGAGAGCCTGCTCGTCGAGCATGTTGTAGATGATGCGACCGTTGATGAACTGCTCCAGGAGCGAGTGGCTCTTCTTGATGAGCAGGTTGCGGCGCTGTAGGCCGTGCTTGTCGGCATAGTCAGCAAACTGGTCTACAGTGTTCTGCTCATTGAGATATTTCGAGAGGTCGAGCATTTGCTTGAACATCTTCATCTTCTGCCGGTTGTTGTCGGTGTAGGTGAAGGCGAACTGCAGGATGAGTCCGCTCATGATGGCCTGCTTATAATAAGAGGTGACATACGTAGTGTCTTCGGGCACGAAGATGTCAGGTGTGATGCCGCCACCACCGTAGACGACGCGTCCGATACTCGTGTGATAAGCCGGTCCCGTGTGCTTGATGCTGTCCTGCGAGAAGAACTCACCGTGCTGGTAGCGCTCGATGATGTCCTGAGCATAGGCCTCCTCATCACCGTCGACGTAAGGTTTCTGGATACAGCGGCCCGACGGTGTGTAGTAGCGTGCGATGGTCAGTCGGATCATCGAGCCGTCGGGGAATGGGATCTGTTGCTGTACGAGGCCTTTGCCGAAGGAGCGTCGACCTATGATCGTGGCACGGTCGTTGTCCTGCATAGCACCGGCGAAGATCTCAGCGGCCGAGGCAGAGCCCTCGTTGATGAGCACGACGAGCGGGATGTTCTGGTAAGCGCCGTGTCCGTCAGAGCTGTAGTCCTGTCGCGGCGACTTGCGTCCCTCGGTATAGACGATGAGCTTCTTGGCGGGCAGGAACTCGTTGGCTACCTGAACAGCACTTTGCAGATAACCGCCGGGATTGTCGCGCAGGTCGATGACGAGGTTTTGGAAGCCCTGCTGTTGCAGGTTGGCCAGGGCGATGAGCAACTCAGGATAGGTCTTCTCGCCGAAGTTCTTGATCTTGATATAGCCTGTGTTGTCGTCGAGCATATAGGCGGCGGTGATCGTCTTGGTAGGAATCTCGGCACGCGTGATGTCAAAGGAGAGCACCTTGGGATGGCCGAAGCGCAGCACGCCGACACGTACCTTGGAGCCCTGCGGACCCTTGAGACGGTGCATGGCCTCCTCTTGTGTGACCTTCTTGCCTACAAACTTCTTACCGTCAACCATCACGATTTTGTCGCCGGCGATGATGCCGGCTTTCTCAGCAGGACCGTTTTTGATGACGTTCTCGACGTGGATGGTGTCCTGACGGATGGTGAACTCGATACCTACTCCGGAGAACGAGCCTTTGAGATCGTCCTGAGATTGCTGTACGTCTTTGGCACTGATATACACAGAGTGCGGGTCGAGCTCGCCAAGGATGAGCGGCATGGCCTTCTCCACGAGCGAGTCGATGTTCACCTCGTCGACGTATTGGTCATCGATGATACGCAACAGGTTATTGAGTTTGTTGCTGCCGTTGTTGACCACCGTCAGGCGGCTGCCCGAGAAATGGTTGGCATAGAAGGTACCAATAAAAATGCCGAGGATCATGCTCACGGCCATGAGCAGTGGCATGAACCGGTTTTTCTTGTCGTATTTCATGTTCATAACTCTTCCTTGTGTTGTTTTTCCAGTTCTTTCATATCCAGGAAATCCACCTCTACTCCGGCACGTTGCAACAGCCGTATGCCGTCATCGAGCCTGTATTTCTCCCCGTAGACCACACGGCGGATGCCTGCCTGAACGATCAGCTTGGCACATTCGATGCAGGGCGATGCCGTGACATAGAGTGTAGAGCCGTCGCTGTTGTTGCCCGAGCGGGCGAGTTTGGTGATGGCGTTGGCCTCAGCGTGGAGCACATAAGGTTTGGTGACGTTGTTGTCATCCTCACAGATATTCTCGAAACCACTTGGTGTGCCGTTGTATCCGTCGCTGATGATCATCTTGTCCTTGACGACGAGTGCTCCCACCTTGCGGCGTTTGCAGTAGGAGTTCTCTGCCCAGATATGCGCCATGCGCAGATAGCGGCCGTCGAGCAGATGTTGCTTTTGGGCTTTGCGTGCTTTCTCTTCCTCTTCTTTCATAACGATGGTTACGTAAGTATACTATATATAATAATGTGTAGGTCACGCTTTTTGGATGCCGTCGCGCACGAGGAGGGCGTCGATCGTCGGCTCCTGACCTCGGAAGCGTTTGTAGAGCGTCATTGGATTCTCTGTTCCTCCCTTCGAGAGGATGCAGTCGCGGAAGCGCTGGGCGGTAGCCTGGTCGAAGATGCCGTTGCGCTTGAAGACGCTGAAGGCGTCGGCGTCGAGCACCTCTGCCCATTTATAGCTGTAGTATCCGGCGGCATATCCTCCGGCCATGATATGGGAGAACTGCGTTGTCATGCACGTGTCGGGGAGCTGCGGCAGGAGGATGGCGTCTTTCCATGCGTCTTTCTCAAACGCTTGGATGTCGGCTGTGAACGCCTCGCGCTGGGTGTAGTACGCCATGTCGAGCAGTCCGAAGCTCACTTGGCGCAGGCAGCCGTAGGCCACATTGAAGTTACGTGAGCGTACGATGCGGTCGACGAGTTCGTCGGGCAGCGGCTCGCCGGTCTTGTAGTGAAAGGCGAAGGTGCGCAGGAACTCTTTTTCCACGGCATAGTTCTCCATGAACTGCGAAGGCATCTCCACAAAATCCCACCACACATTCGTGCCGGAGAGGCTGGCGAAACGTGTGTTGGCAAACATGCCGTGAAGCGAGTGACCGAACTCGTGGAGGAAGGTCTCCACCTCGCCCAGGGTGAGCAGTGCCGGTTTCTCCGGCGTGGGCTTGGTGAAGTTCATCACCACGCTCACATGCGGTCGGATGTTCTCGCCCTTATGGTTGATATACTGTCCCTGGAACTCCGTCATCCATGCACCGTCGTGCTTGCCCTTTCGGGGATAGAAGTCAGCGTAGAAGACGGCGAGATAGCTGCCGTCCTTGTCGAAGACCTCATAGGCCTTGACATCGGGATGATAGACGGGGATGTCCTTGTTCTCCTTGAAAGTGATGCCATAGAGGCGGTGAGCCAGTCCAAAGACGCCGTCGATGACCTTGTCGAGCTGGAAGTAAGGCCGGAGCATCTCGGCATCGATATTGTATTTCTCTACTTTCAGCTTATGGGCATAATAGGAGAAGTCCCACGGCTCAAGTTGGAAGTCTTCGCCTTCAAGCTTTCGGGCTTCCTCACGAATGGCCTCTACCTCCTTCTCAGCGGTCGGTTTGTAGGCCTCGATGAGGTCGTTGAAAAGACGGTAGACATTTTTCACGCTGCCCGCCATGCGGTATTTCATCACATAGTCGGCAAAGGTGTCGTTGCCCAAGAGCTGTGCCTCCTCGCGCCGGTTGTTGACGAGCGCACGGCAGATGTCGCGGTTGTCATCCTCACCGCCGTGTGCGCAGAGGGTGTTGCGGGCCATATACATCTGTCGTCTCAGCTCACGGTTGTCGGCATGCGACATGAAAGGAGAGTAGCTGGGATAGTCGAGAGTGAACAGCCATCCTTCCTTGCCTTGCTCCTTCGCGGCGTTGGCGGCCGCCTCTACAGCGGTGTCAGGAAGTCCGGCAAGATCTTTCTTGTCGGTGATGAGCAGCGTGAAGGCCTTGGTGTCCTTCAGCAGGTTTTGGGAGAACTGCAGTGCGAGCAGCGATCCTTTCTCGGAGAGCTCGCGCAGATGCTGCTTGCCGGCATCGTCGAGGAGGGCACCATTACGTACAAAGCCGTCGTAGGTTCTCTCGAGCATCATCTGCTCTTCAGGCGTGAGTTCCCGGTGATGGTCATAGACCGCCTTGACGCGTGCGAAAGCCTTCGGGTTGAGCAGAAAATCGTTTTCGTGCTTGCTGAGGATCGGTGCGAGTTTCTGTGCCAGTGCCTCCATGCGTTCGTCGGTCTCAGCACTCATCAGACAGGAGAACACAGTAGACACACGGTCGAGGAGATCGTAGTAGTGCGGTCCTTTGCTGTCGTTGTGGTAAGCAATGGTATTGTCAAAGGTCGGCTCCTCAGGATTGTTGAGCATCGTCTCAATATCCTCGTCGTCGCGTCGAATGCCCTCCATAAAGGCGGGCTCGAAGTCCTCAAAGCGTATTTTGTCGAAGGGTATCGTGTCATGGGGCGTGTTGTAGGGCTCCATGAAAGGGTTCTTTCTTTCTGTTGTCTCGTTCATCACTTTCTCTATAAATCGTCTCTTAACCGAGGAGTCTTTCCTCCTCAAATATTATGCAAAGATACGAAAAGTATTGCATGACGATATATAATAAGGAGTGGAATTATAATTATTTATAAAAGTGAGCAAGATAATTGCGCCGAATTTGCTTTATTCTTGTTTATTTCGTATAAAACCACTATATTTGCGAAAAACCTATGAAGGGATTACGCACAGGCTTAGTACTCCTGACTTCGTCAATGCGTCACCCTGAATCGAGAATAAGTTTTTGGAAAATAGTCACGTACAGACTTTAGCTCCCCATGGAGCTATGGTGCTGAGGTGATGGGGACAGCCTTACGAGCAAGCTCGTCGGCTGCCCCCATCACCTCAGCACCACCCCCTGCGGGGGACAAAGCCTGCCCGTGACGAAAATCGCTATCGCGTAAAATTGCCCCTTGGGCATAAAATCCTGCGGCCGAAAGATAGTCCATAGCGTCTTGAAAGGCTGCTATGCTGCTTGTGTTCTGTTGGGTGGCATCATATTTTATGCGCCTTGGCGCAATTTATTTTATGCGCTTATGCGCAATTTTATGCCTTGGCAATTTTCTTCATGTACAGGCTATGACCCCGAAAGGGGTGAGTCTCAACCAGGGGGATAGCCGTCGAGCTTGCTCGTAAGGCTATCCCCCTGGTTGAGACTCAGAGCTCCTCATGGAGCGTAAGCCTGTACATGATTTTCTTTTTCCTTTATCATCTGGAGATGGCAAGGCAATATGAGTCAGGACAAAGACATTGACTGTCTGCCGGGCTGTTAAGGAGGGATATCATTCCATAATTCGTAATTGCGTTACCATCAATTGCAGAAATAAGCTTATAACTAACTGATAATCAATGATGACACTTCATCCAACCAAAGATGTGATGAAGTCAGGAAAAGTATTGCATGACGATATATAATAAGGAGTGGAATTATAATTATTTATAAAAGTGAGCAAGATAATTGCGCCGAATTTGCTTTATTCTTGTTTATTTCGTATAAAACGTAAGCGTATCGGTATTCACGTATTGCCACAAAAAAACTGATCAAGAGAGGAGGCTTGCCCAGTTTTGTTAGTCTTTTGTGGAAGGTTGCCAACGGTCTGGCAATAGGTTTCTATAATTCTCCAATG
>NZ_VUNG01000058.1 GCF_009695775.1 Hallella mizrahii
AATTATACAGAGACTAAAACAAGGGGAAACTTAAACGGGCTTTCTACGAAAGAAAGCCATTGTTAAGCCAGAAACGGCAAAGCAAGGGCCAAATTGTATAGTGTCTCAAATGGAGGTTTCTTTATTTTATCATACGCACCTCCTTTTCCCGTTCCTGACTTCTATGGTGTTGGCAAAAACAAGGAAGCGATGAATCCGGCATCCTGGCGAACAGACACGCTCGCTGCAAAAGTGCTGTTCAGTTTCGACCATCTTTATCCAGACACTGTGAAGTCCTTGTCTCTTGGCGAATATAAACAGCAGTTAAAAAGTTCCCACTTCAGCGAGGTTTATGCGCTTCGTCCTGATGGAATCACCTATACCGATATGGTCTCCAGCCGGTGGTCCCGACAGATGACGGTAACCATTAAGGACGTCCGCAAGATATATGACCAATGGGAAGAAGTGTACATCACTAAGGCTTCTTTCGCCGACAAGCAGGATGTGAAGAAGTTCAAGGACGAGAAGATTGGTATAGTAGATGTGGACCAGTTCATCGAGCAGTCCGCCATTCCTCCGATCAGCAACAGCATCAAGGCCAAGCTGCCGACAATGACGGTATCAAAACGCTAAGCCACCTGCTGCCAGCAGAATTATTGAGACAATATGAGCAGCTGCCGATGCTCATAATCAAGCACCCATTTCTTTCCCATGAGGAAGCTTGCATTAAGACGGGGCTCCTCCGAGCCGTCGTCCGTGGGCTTGATGAAGTCAACCTTGAAACGATAATCGGAAATCTCTACGGGGATGTTTTTGCATTGCCCTACCGTTTTTGTGGTTAGTGCCTCTGCTATATCGGCGCCGGGTATCTCAATATAAGCTGTAGGTGTCAGTTCGGACGTAGGAAGCACAGCACTGAATCTGGCTCCGGTATCAAAGTGTATGCGCGTCTTCTTGCCTGCTATCTTCCCCTTAAAATGAATGATGTTCAGTCCAGCGTCGGCATAGTTCTTCCAAGCCAAGGATGTCGCGACGTTGGTGGGTAAATTGTTTAGACGTTGAAGTTGGCAGGTCTTCAAATCAAAACACCATGGATCCCTTTTTAAGATGTCACCACCGATAATAAACTTAGGGGCGAACTGCTTCAGCTTCCCGGCCAAATCCACAATGAAGCACCACACATGAGTGTATGTGGATGACGCAAAGGAGATGCTGTCCAAATAGACATACGACGATTTGATGCTTTGTCCGGCCGTGTTGTCCATTATCTTGTCTCCTTTTAAATCCTTGATGTGGCATGAGTCTACGGCATAGGTAGAATCGATGATACAAACCGAACAGCCCGTATCTATCAATCCCGGGACGTTGTGGACCGAGCCACCGTCAGAAAGAGCTACATCAGTATACATCCAGTCTCCCTTCATCGTTATCTTTGATTGACTCCAAGCATTTAGAGATAACAATGCCAGGGTGAGCATCAGAAGTAGTTTATGGTTCATTGCCTTGTCTTCTGCTTTATATGATAAGTATGCAAGTGCAAAGTTAGATATAAAAGCCGAGCTGGGCAACAATGTCCTAAAGAAATTCAGAGTTGTTGTACAGCTCCTCCTTTCCGATTCTTGCCCAACATTAACGCCTTATTAACACCCTGAGAAAGAAAAATCCCTTGTAAATCATTGATTTACAAGGGATTTGTAATGTAAAAGGGTACCCAGACTCGGGGGCGCGAATACTGAATTGGAGCAAATGATAATGTATTTAGAAACGTTCAGAATTATCTATTATCGTTTGATTATCAACATGTTGCGTATATCATAACTTTCAGAGTCGTTCAGCCTTATTTGAAAATATTTGGGAGATATGGAGCAAATATGGAGCAAATTATCTATCTTTGCAACCGTAATCATAACCCCTTATCACAACGACGATTATGACAATTAGATTTCTTATCCGCACATCGGTAAAGTTCAAGCCAACAGATTTGGAATCCAAGGTGCCACTGTCGCTACGCTTCAAGGAAGGCACATCCATCGACAAGTTCCTTGTCACGAAGATCTTGGTCAATCCCAATCTCTGGGACAGCAAGAACCAGCAAATCAAAAGTCGCATGGTCTGCGATGAGGAGATGCGGCAGATGGTCGACACGGAAGTAACCGCCATCCGCCGTTTCTTCGAGGACGCTTACCAGCACGACCGCGACAATATCGACAAGAACTGGCCGAAGCTCATCCTTGACAAGTATTACAATCCATTAAAGTACAAGCAGGAGACCGTAGAGGAAAAGAAAACGCTGCTGTCGCTATACGACTATTACCTTGAGATGCATCCGCTGTCGGACATTCGCATACGGAACAACCGTGTAGTCATGCGCGTGCTGCAGCGTTATGAGCTCTTCGTGCGCCTTACCCATCCGCGTAAGCGGAAGTTCACCTTATATATAGATGACGTTGACCAGACGATGCTTCACGACATCTGGAAGTATGTGAAGAACGAGCATATCTATCGCGACAACTATCCTGAGTTGTTTGAGGCCGCACCAGAGAAGCGACCGTCCAAGCCACGTGGCGAGAACACGCTCATCGACTACTTCTGCAAGATACGCACGTTCTTTCGCTGGTGCTACGACAACGGACTGACACAGAACCGTCCCTTCGATAAGTTTCACCTCGATGAGCCCGTCTATGGCACTCCCGTGTTTATCACCCTTGAGGAAAGGGACAAACTGCTCGATACCGACTTCTCTGATGATGCCCGGCTCGCCCTGCAACGCGACATCTTCGTTTTCCAGACACTCATAGGCTGTCGCGTGAGCGATCTTTATGCACTGACCCGTGACAACATCATCAACGACGCAGTAGAATATATCGCGGGCAAGACGGTTGACGGCAATCCACGGACGATCCGCGTACCACTGAACAGCATCAGTCATGCCATCCTTGACAGATACAAGAACAGAGAGGGAAAAAGTCTGTTCCCATTTACTACACAGCAGGACTATAACGAGGACATCAAGGAGGTATTTAAGCGTGCGGGGCTTGACCGTATGGTAACGATTCTCAACCCTACAACACGCCGGCAGGAGCAGAAGAAACTCTACGAGGTGGCATCGAGCCACATGGCGCGTCGCACTTTTGTAGGTAACCTCTATCTCGAGACCAAGGACAAGGGCTTGGTGGCAACGCTCTCCGGCCACGACCCTAACAGCGATGCCTTCAACCGCTACTGGGCTCCCAACGAAGAAGTGAGGCAAGAGATGATGGAGAAATTGGAGAGGGTAACCGACAAAAAGCCAGTGGAGCCCAATACGACTAAGCAGGCTTTCACCCCCGTTCATCCCGGTTCAATCCTCAAGCGACAGTTGGAATCCCATGGTTACAACACCAGGGACCTCTCCATGCTCATTGGCAGTACACCGGAGGCCCTTGAAAGCATTATCGCAGAGCAAAAGGCGATGACGGACAATATAGCGCAGGGACTTGAAATGGTACTCGGTGTGTCGGCTGGTATGTGGATGAACCTGCAAAGAGCATACGACCAAGCAATAAAATCGGAATGAGACGATAGAGTTAGCCATACCTGGCAATGAAAAGGCACACTTTCTTTTGCCGTTTCGCGTATTTCCATTATTTTTGCAACAGATACATACAGGCAGAACAGACGATTATGATAACGAAGGAAGAATTACGACAGCTCTTGAAGAGCACTGAGACATACCGAATAGAGCGTACAGTGTCCACTGGTAATAAAGACAAGTTCAGTGAGGCTATCTGTGCGTTCTCCAATGATCTGCCCGGCTCTCACAAGAACGGCTATCTGATAATAGGCGCTGAGGACGACGGTGAAATAAAGCCCGGCTTCAAGGTCACGGATGCCTTGCTGAAGAACATAGCTGCCCTTCGCTCGGATGGCAACATACTGCCGATACCGACCATGAGCGTTGACCGCTATGAGTTTCCCGAAGGTGAACTGCTTGTCTGTGAGGTGCAGCCGTCGCCGATGACACCGGTCCGTTATCGTGGTCGTGTGTTTGTGCGTATCGGGCCCCGACGCGACATCGCTTCCGAGGACGAGGAACGAATACTGACAGAGCGACGTACGGCCAACATGGCTACATTCGATGTCACTCCGTGTCTGCGCGCCAAGCTGTCGGATTTGAATGTTGACATGATACGCAATGGCTACCTCCCCAAAGCCGTTGACGCTGACGTGTTGGCTGCTGACAACAGAAGTCTGGAAGAACAGATGGCATCGGTAGGCTTGTACGATATGGACAGTCTTTGCCCGACAAACGCTGCTGTGATACTCTTTGCTCACCGTCCGAAACAGTTTATACCCGGTGCATACGTGCAGTACGTGAAGTTTGGCGGCAACGACAAGGCCTCCGACATACTCAATGAGCGTATGTTCACAAGCTGCTTGTTTGACTTGTTGCCCAAGCTCGACACCTTTACGGAGAACAGTGTCGTAACGACGAGGCCGGTGCCAGTGACTGCCTTTCGCGAGGAGCAAGTCGTCAACTATCCGCGGGAAGCTATCAGGGAGCTGCTACTGAATGCTGTCATGCACCGCGACTACAGTTCCAACATGCCGATACGCTATTACGAGTTCAGCGACCGTTTGGAGATAATGAATGCAGGCGGACTATATGGCAAGGCACGCCCCGAGAACTTCCCCCATGTCAACGACTACCGCAATCCCATCATAGCCGAGGCATTGAAGAACCTTGGATATGTGAATATGTTCAACCGTGGCGTGAGCCGCGTGAAGGAGCTGTTCAAGGAAAACGGCAATCCGCCTATAGACTTCAATGTAGACAAGATCACAGTGTTTGAAGTGGTGGTGAAGCCGAACAATGAAGTTAAGAAAGTAAAGGCTGGACATAAGGGGCGTAAGAAACTTATACCGAGCCAAACAGAATTCAACAAGTTGTTGCAATACTGTTCTGTACCAAGAACAATGCCCGAAATACTTGGATTTATGGGATATAGTGACAGAACCAAATTCAGAAACAAGTATCTTAAGCCTTTGCTTGATGAAGGCAAAATAGAAATGACGAACCCAGAACATCCGAGAAGTAGTATACAGAAATATAAAACTGTTTAAACTTAGTGCCGAAATAACTTGGTGCCTAATTTTATTTAGGCACTAAGTTTAAGATCTTGATTTTATTTCTTAACTAATTATCACTCAATACATTATCCCCGATTTATGCCTTATCCTATCTTGGTCCCTAAATTCTTTTTAGGCACCAAGTTAGGGACCAAGTTGAAAAGAACCGATTAACTTTCAACACTCTTATTATCAGTAAATTAGCCTATAATCATCTTAGCCCCTTATCTATAAATGAATTTAGGGACCAAGTTAAGGCGCCAAGATAACTGGCACCAAGTTGGAGCAGCGGCATTGCCAATCACCCTCTTTCCAAGAAAGGTATGGTTGCGGCAACATGTAGCAGTGGACATTGCGGCAACCGGGAGCTTGCTATAGGTATACTCGTTTCCGAATCTTTGTGAACAAGTTTTAATTTAGTGTCTATTTTGTTAATATCTGTTCATTTTGACGCTTTCTCCGAAAATTTATTCCGAGGAAACGGAAAAAACATCCTAACTTTGCGGCTGTAAGGGGTCAAGACAAGCCCGACCATTTGCACATTATTTTCTTTTGGAGTCATTAGGCTCCGTTCATTTTAAAAATGTGCATATGGCAAGAGATCGAGTTTACATCACATCAACCTTATCATGGGTGCGGGCAAGACCGCCACCATGAAATTAGAACTATGGGCATACCGAACACAATGGGAGTGCCCACAAATGTCAGACTACTACTTACCACCTATTGCATGGCACATAAGTCCATGCAGCAGGATAATCCTAACTATCAATACCATATATTTCTTTATGAATACACCTGCCAATTTCAAAAACACAAGTCATGCCGGCGAGCGTGACTACGAAGCCTTACTACTGGCCCACGGCCTTGTCGATACTATTGAGAAACACAACGGCAACGTCCAGTTCATCATCTCCGCCAAGGGTGTGGAGACCCTTTGCCGTCTCGGCACGGCAGTACTGGCGATGATATCCTCTGCCCCAGGTCAGCAGGCACCGTCTGCCAACACGAAGGAAAAGCAAGACAGCGAAAAACTCGTCTCCAAGGGCGAGGTGAAGCGCATGCTCAAGGTTTGTGACACAACTCTTTGGACGTGGGCCAAGCGTAACTATCTTGTACCGGTGAAGATAGGCAGCCGTGTCAACTATCGGCTCAGCGATGTGAAACGAATCATGGAGGGATAGGATATGAATGATATGAGCAATCCCACATCCTGGCAGAAAGCCAGTCTGATAGGTGCTGAATTGCAAAGTGCCGAGCAGACCAGTGCAGGCGTTCCCACATCCGTAGGCATGCTCTCCATCAAGAGTGCCAACCGCACGCTGACGGAGGCAAGCATGACGGCGAATCCCAAGCAGCTCTACGGTGAGTTTTGGTTTGAGCATGAGATAGGCTGTCTCTTTGCAGACAGCAATGTCGGCAAGAGCATCCTTGCCATACAGATTGCCGAAGACATCGCCAAGACGGGTGAGACGGTACTCTATTTCGACTTCGAGTTGTCGGAGAAGCAGTTCCAGCTCCGTTTCACCGATGAACAGGGCAACCTCCATCACTTCCCGTCCACACTCTACCGCGTGCAGCCCGACATGAATCTCATTGCGTCTATAGACGAACCTTTCGAAGACGCGTTGATGAGGAACATCGAGAATGCCGCGGTGGAGACAAAAGCGAGAATACTCATCATCGACAACATCTCTATTCTCTGCATGCAGATGGAGAAAGGCGAGGACTCCGCGGCACTGGTACAGCGGCTGCGGACATTGAAAAACAAATACGGCTTCTCTATCCTTATCATCGCTCATACGCCCAAACGCAACATGAGCATGCCAATCACCCAGAACGACCTCGCGGGCAGCAAGAAACTGTTCAACTTTATCGACAGTTGCTTTGCCATCGGACTCAGTGCGCAGGGCGGCAATATGCGTTACGTCAAGCAAGTTAAGGTGCGCAACTGCGAGATGCGGTACGGTGGCGACAACGTGATGGTCTGCCATATTGAGAAAGTCGGCACTATGGTGCAGTTCATCAACATGGGAACGGCACCAGAGCACGACCACCTCCGGATGGTCAACCGTGAAGAGCAGGTACAGGAGGCACGACTGCTCTCGGCATCGGGACTCTCGCTTCGCGATATTGCCAGCCGCATGGGTGTCTCCAAGTCCACCGTGGATCGTATGCTGCGTGAGGTCAGTGGTGTCCCAGACGGACAGACGGGACAAGTGGGACAGACGGGACAGGACGGACTGTCCCAAGTGTCCCAACCGTCCCATCTGTCCAATGGGACAGCCGGTGGAAATGCCATAACCTGTAAGACGAATGATGATGGCACAGCATAATGACAGTATAGAGCCGATGTTTGTTCCTTTCGACTACGTCGTCAACTCATTCAGCCGAGAGAACAACTTCTTCCGCTTCTTGCGCACCGAGTGCCATGTCAGCGAGGATGACCTGATACGGCTGCAGTGCCGCTACCTCATCGGCTCCGCTAAAGACGGCAGCATCATCTACTGGCAACTGGACTTCAACGGCAATGCCCGTTCGGGTAAGATCATGCAATATGATGCCACAACGGGGCATAGGGTGAAGACCGCCCATGCTGTCAACTGGGTACACTCCAAACTCATTCAGACGGGAAAGCTGACCGGAGACTTTGTCCTGAGCCAGTGCCTCTTCGGGGAGCACATCCTCCACAGCGACCCTATAGATAATGTGGTGGCCATAGTGGAGTCGGAAAAGAGTGCTCTGCTCGGCTCGCTGGTCTATCCCCGATATACGTGGCTGGCAACGGGAGGGAAATGTAATCTGACCCCGCATAAGACAAGTGCGCTTGTCAACCGCACCGTCATTCTACTCCCCGACGTGGATGCCTATGATGAGTGGAAGGAGCGTGCAAGACTTCTTTTCTTGCCCAAGCGCGTCATTGTTTCCGACCTTCTCCAAAGGATTGCCACTGATGATGAGCGTGAGAAGAAGATCGACATTGGTGACTGGCTCATTGACTTCTTGAAGGCAAGAGCCTCTGAGAAAGGTGTGGACACTGACAAGACAAGGCCTCCTTAGCATCTTCTGGGAAAGCCTCGCAGAGCTACCCTGCCCCAGCAGGGTTATAGCACACTATGACCCTAAAGGGACATGTGTGCAAGGGAACACATTTCCCTTGACCCTTTCGGGGGCGTTGCCCCTCGACCCCATTTTAAGAAGTATGACTATCCTAACCATTTCAACCATTTCTATACTATGAAAAAAACAAGTATCAACATCCAACCTATGAAAGCAGGCAGTGAGCGTCACAACCTGCGCCACAAGGAACTGAGTTACATCCGCAAGGACCTTTCCCATTTGAACGAGTCGTGGTTTGATCCACGCTACGAGGGAAAGAGTATGAATGAAGTCCGCGAAGACATAGCACATCGTTACAAGACCGCCGTCGGACAGAAGATGCAGAAGACCGCCCAACCGCTTCGTGAGGCTGTCGTCGTCATTGGAGACTCCACCACCATGGAGCAGCTGCGACAACTCGCCACAGCCATGGAACGGCAGTTCGGCATCAAAACCATGCAGATCCATATCCATCGTGATGAGGGACACAGCACTGCTCATCCGTCACAGAAAGGCGAAGAATGGAAGCCGAATCTTCATGCCCATATGTGTCTCGACTGGACAAAGCCCAACGGCAAGAGCCTTGCGCTGAACCAGCTCCACATGTCGCAGTTGCAGACTATGACTGCTGAAATCCTCGGCATGGAGCGTGGCGTCAGTTCCGATGTCAAACATCTCAATGCCGTACAATACAAGAACAAGAAAGAGGCGGAGCGCAGTCTTGCCTTGCAACAGCAGAACGAGAACCTGCAGGCGGAGATAGCGCAGTGTCAGGAGAGCAACGACCAGCTACGCTCTGAGAATGAGGAGTTGCTACAGAAAGCGGACCTCATCCGCAAGACAGTTGCTGAGCTCCAGTCGGAAGTCAGGAAGCTCAAGATTACGAAGAAAGGCAAGCAGGCCATGCTCATGGGACTCAACAAGGTCACCGACATCTTTGGCAAGTCCGACCTGCTCTTGGAGAAAGAGAAACTGCAAGGCAAGGTCAAAGAGGCTGAGGATACGCTTGCGCTTTGGCAGGGGAAGGTGGAGAAACTGAAGACCGATCTTGCACGGCGCACCGCCGAACGCGACAAAGCTTTGCAGGAGCTTGCGGAATGCAAGGAGCAGCTTGCTAAGGAACAGGAGGAGAACTATCGTCAATTCCTCTATATAAATAATGTGTCTTCCGAGTTGAGACAGATGAAGCGTGAGAAAAGTGCGCAGGAACGTGCCAAGCAGCCTCGAATGTATGGCATTCCCTCTGCCGTTGATATGAGCAAGTTCAACATCATGGAGGCATACCAAGCTCCTCCCAGTCTGTTTATTGGCATCGAGGGGTACGGTCGCATATCGAAGCGTGCTGAGCCTGAGGACGTTCGTGCCTGGCGTGCAGACGAGATTTCTAAGGAGGAGCTCATCGCCAAATATTTCTCACGAGAGATAGAAGTTGCTCTCACCCGTCGGCTTTCTCGGTTGAAAGGTGCCCGTCTGACGGCAGAGGTGAAGAATATCGAGAACACCATGTTTTTCCGCCTGCCCAGCATTCTCCGCATCCCTTGTTCGCAGAACATCCCGGCAGGCTCCACCTGTGGTGAGAATCCGAATGTCCGTCACCGCAGCCGCGAAGAGCTCCTCCGCGAGCTTGTCGACCAAGGCTATAACGTCAACCAGTATAAGCTATAACATATGTGACAACTCACACAATCACATTCTCACATACTAACAGAATGGATTGTGTGAGTGTGAGTCTGATTCGTATGGTGTTGGCGGGCACAATGATTTTATTTGAAAAAAGATCATCAAAGTGTTGTGTATCTGATTTTTTTGTTTTACTTTGCAATTGAGTTGTAAGCCGTCATCGGCTGAAAGCTCAAGACATTGTGGAAAAAGAAGAAGCGTTATGCTTTTCTTGTCAACGGTAAACCTGGTAAGTTTCATAATTGCACAAGAGATTAGCATAGTGGTTCTCACGCAATGCGTGGGCTGTTATCATTATATCTCGTGCAATAGGTTTTACCAGGACCTCTGTTGAAGAAATAATGCGTAGAGGTCCACGCTTTCTTCATGGCGAATGTAAAGTAGCCTTTGGATCGAGGCTTGGAAGGTAATGCCAATGGATTAATCTCAAGAACTCCCGCAGTATGATAAAATCACAAAAAGGGAAATGACGTTTGACAATTGGAAGTCAGGCAAAGTAATCACGACATTTGCATGATATGTCGTTTAAAACTATCATAATGTTTCTCTTAAAATTTTCTTTAAGAGGTCGATACTCTTTAGGAAAACTTCAATTTTCAGATAGGTTCAACATTAATCATAAAGTCCTGAATATGAAAAAGAAGATTTTGTACCTAATTATTGCGTTATTGTTGCCATTGGCAACTTTCGCTCAGAGTTCATTAACTCCTTACCAAAGAAGATCAAATCAAATTATCTTGAAGTACTACAAGATATTAGCTCAAGGATCAGGTGATAGACGATTTGCACTTCTCGGATACAATAGCTCAGATGTGGCTAAGGCTGGTTTTAACTTGGCCTACATGGAGTACGCTTACAAACATGGTGCGGCAGCGGCAAAGCGCCTCGTTAACGCAGCTAACGCGGAACTTAGGGCTGCAGAGAAGTTGAAAAACTCTGCAGACCGTCTTCGTGAGTTCTACGAAACAGACAAAGGTATGGTGTATAAAACCGTCAAAGACAAATTTGCATTATGGATGCAAAAGGGTGAGTTTGAAAAGCAAGCGGATTTTGAAGAGCGTCTGCGTGGTTCAACCAAGACAAAGTTTGGTGAAATCTGCGAAGATGCTTTTAATGATATTACAGACGTATTATTGCACGGATCAAAGGACAACTCTGAAGATGAAAAGATTAAACTTGAAAAGCAACTTGATACTTATGATTCAGAGAATGAGCAATTTACTATGTATTGTACATCTCACGGAGCATATACTGCTGTGGTAAAACTCCATATTCCTATCAGTGAAGCTCAAGATTTTAAAGAGACCTTTGAAGCTAATGATATTTTTATTGATAAAATCAAAGACGGAGTCTTTGTTGGCAATATTTTTGTGCCGACAGTGTTAGTTATCTCTCGTATTGGCCATGATAAATTGTATTTAGTTAAAGCCGATGGCATCATTGACTTAAACACGGAAGCGAGGGTGGATTCTAATAAAATGGAAAAATTCACCGTACCCTTTGACAAGCTGAATATTGATTGTGATGCTCTAAAAGGATATGTATACCATCATCAGGCTATATCCAATGATAATACAATCTATGATTATAACGATAGTTATGTAGAAGAAAAACCGTCATATCCAGGAGGAGAAGAGGCCTTTTATAAAATATGGAATGATGTGGTTTATCTGACAGATTCGGATATGACATATAATGAAGACGTACATATAATACTTACTATTGAGAAAGATGGAATAATTTCTGATGTTAAGGCTTACAGCGATACACAGCGATTGATTCCTTTGGCTCTCAAAGTACTCAAATCCATGCCAAAATGGAATCCTGGAAAAAATTCCGAACTTGATCCACTTCGTGTAAAATACGACTTCTACGCTTCTGCTGAATACAAATGAAAAATGACAGATGAAGAGATAGGGCAGGATGATAATTAGACTATCATATTTACCTTTTGCAATGTTCCAAATGTGACGAAACTATAGAGTCAGTAGCTTCGTAATCAGCTCCATAGAAGAGATTGCTGTAGATCTTGTTCAGAAGACCATAACCTGAGAGGGGAAGAGAATGTTTGCTTGCAACGACTTCAGCACGAACGGTCTGTTTGCCGTCAGCCAAATAACTGCACAGCTTGTCGGCACCACCGACCATCGCAAGGTTGTGGTGAGAGAATAGCAAATATCTTTCGTTGTCCGCTTAATCACTATAATAATTTTTTCAAATCCTCCATGTCAGGCAGTGCATCACGCAGCTCTTTGGGCAGCTCGCTCGATGTGCGATAGGTGGCCACGCCCATCGGCTTGGAGGTGTCGCGGAAAGAAAGCTCCACGATCTTGTCGCTCTTGGATTTGCAGAGGATGATGCCGATAGACGGATTTTCGTTGGGGTGTTTGATATACTCGTCAAGAGCAGAGAGGTAGAAGTTCAACTTGCCAGTGTATTCGGGCTTGAACTCGCCGCGCTTCAATTCAAAGGCCACAAGACTCCGCAGTTTGCGGGAGAAGAAAAGCAAGTCTATGTAATAGTCATGGCCTTCAACTTCAAGATGGTACTGGTTGCCTATGAAAGCGAAATCCTTGCCGAATGCCATGATGAAGTTCTTGATATTCTGAATGATACTCTGCTCAATAACCCGCTCGTCAACATCCTCAGGGTCCTCAATGTTGATGAAGTCGAGCAGGTATTCATCCTTGAAAGACTGTAAAGCCTTCCGCTTAAAATCATCGTCGCTGATAGTATGGTTGAAGTTGGTCTGCCGGATGGAGCCTTGCTTGTGGTAAAGATCTTCTGCTATGTGATATTTGAGGGTGTCTTTAGTCCAACTCCCATGAGCACATTGTCTGATGTAGAAAAGCCGCTCGTCAAAGTCTTTGATCTTTGAAAGTATCTCAACATGATTGGTAAAGCCGACTGCCATGAAATTGTCTATGGGAAATTCGGCAGTTGTCAGCTGCCGAATTTCATAATCCATTGGAGTATAGTTGATCATTAAATCGTCAGGCAGCATCTGACGATTTATGTACGGGCTCCACTGCTCGTAAAACATGCGCATGTTTTTAATGTTGCGTGCAGAGAAGCCTCTCAGCCCCGGCAATTCCTGTTGCAGTCCTTTAGCGATGGTCTCAATGGCGTTGCTGCCCCAATATCCGTCACGGCTGTGCGCTGAGACATAGCCGCCAACTGAGTAGTAGAGTTTCAACAGCTCTTTGTTGGCCTGCTTGGCGGCTGCATAGCGACTCTTGAGTATGGCACTCTTGATGTCCTTTACAGCTTGTATATATTCTTGTGAGATATGAGCGATTTCCATATTAATCCGTTTTGCGTACAAAGATAGCAACTTCCTCCCAACTTTGCAACGAAACAATCTGGAAATTACAAACTCAAACTAAAACGAATGGAAATGAACGGAATCGACCAGTGCCGAACGGTAATAAATCTGCTCTTATCTAATTGAAATGGAGCAAATATGGAGCAAATCGGGAAAAGAAAAATCGCTAAAGCCTTTGTTTATAAGGCTTTAGCGATTTTTGTGATGTAGCAAAAGTACCCAGACTCGGGCTCGAACCGAGATGCCTTGCGGCACTGGTGTTTGAGACCAGCGCGTCTACCTATTCCGCCATCTGGGCATGTGTGTCAAAATACACAATGATGTAAATATCGAGTGCAAAGGTACAACGTTTTTGGGAAAACGCCAAATTTTTTAGGTTAAAAGTTTAAAGGAAATACGTGGTATTGGAGAGGAAACGCAAAGAAAAAGGCACAGCGGATATTTTCGGTGGATGGTGGTGAGATGATACATAGATTGAACGTTTGCGTTAAGCCAAATGAGCAGAGACAAGCAGTTAGATCTCTGTCTTGGCGAGAAAACGAAGGATGAAATCCTAGGTTTGTTCCCTCAAGAGGGATGAGAACAGACATAGATGTTTACCACCTGAAGATAGTAGGAAAATCATGGACGGGCTCTTTTCCATAGCTCCATTGGTAGCTAAAGCCTGTCCGAGACTATTTTCCTTGCCTTATGGGAAGGAAGGGTGACACTACTGTTTTCAGTGAATGGGTGACACTATACTTTTTTGAGTGATTTATAGTGAAACGTTGGCGATATCACATACAAGCATTTTGGATTCCTCCAACCACGCCATCCCACGGAAAATATCCGCTGCGCCTAAATTCCTGCATCTTACACCATTCTGCACGCTGCGCTGACATCTGCAGATATGTCGCTTGCAAAGATAATCATTTTCTTTAAAATTGAAATATGTGAATTGCTACTCTGTATGTATCTCCAGCTCCATGCGGCTGCGACCATTGACATGTAGCCAATGTAACTATTCAGCTGCCATATCGCACTTTGGTGATAACAAGTTGTTGATATAACAGGGTTAGTTATATAGAAGCGAATGCATTTCAATCCCACCTTGGGAGAAATTCTACGTTCGGAAGATGCGCTTAAACGTCTATTAATCAGCAAAGTAAGTATGAAAAAGTTCTGTTTTTTGTTTGTATGTTTCAAATATTTTTCGTACCTTTGTATCTGTGAAACAGACAGTTATAGACATGGCAGATGCGCTGAAAAGCATGTATGAGAAGCTGGAGTCGATGCAGAAAATCATCGACTTGCAGTATGGTACTATATGCACTCTTAGCCGTAACATCAACAAATTGATAGGGTGTCCAGTTAGATGTTCCGAGAATCTAAAGAGGCCTTCGTGTTGGCCTGGAGGAACGGAAGGCCAATATGAAGACCGAGTTGTGCGGCAGGAGGACATATCTATGGGGATTAACCCTGCTTTGGACTACTTGTCCACTCCGTCATCAGTGGAAATAAAAGCCGGAGCAGCGACGGCGAACTGACGGCTTCTATGATAAATAACGGTGAATAGCTTCTGGTGATTTTCTGTGAAATTTAATTTCTTGTTTATTTGGTTGTTTATCAGAAAGTTAGTATATTTGTGGCATGAAACGATATTTCGTGATATGCGTGTTCGTATAGGGGTGCGTGTTCGCTTGATGTTCGTCACTTTTTAGTCCGTTATTCCTTATGAAGCCATGTCCTCACAATTAAATGCCCGATTACTATGACTTCCAACTTAAAGACCTCTTACGGTAACTATATTGAACGGAACTGTACCGTATCAATTACCCTCGACAAACGCACTTCACGAAAAGACGTGAAGGTATATCCTTTGTCAGTTCGCTTTACCATCAGCCGTAAACGATGGTACCATCATGTGGGCGGCAGTTACTCGGAGAAGGATTTCTCTGAGATATGTAATGTGCAGACCAGTCGGTCGCCTAAATTCGAGATTAAGCGACAGTGGATTTCCATACTCGGCGAATATAGCGATATGTTGGCCCGGCTGAATGTTGGACACGAGCTATCGCTGGAACTCATTAGGAATGCGATTACAGGCAATGGCCTTGTTTCGAATGTCAACTTTCTAACGGCGTGGCAGGAGGTTATTGATAATCTGAAGAAGGAGGATAGATATGGCACCGCCGAGAGTTATCAGTGTGGTTTGAACTCGTTCAAGAAGATTCTTGGAGAGGACAATATCAAAGGCTTCAAAATAGACAAGGAACTGCTCTCGGAATGGAATGAAGGCATGTTGAATGGAGTGAAACGTGGCAGAAAGCGGATTGGCAAGATCTCAGATACCACACGTGGTATCTATCTCCGTGTGTGTAGGGTGATTTGGAATGAATGTATCAGACGTGGCTATATGCTAAACGTAGAGTATCCGTTCTCGAACAAGCGCGGTAGAGACACCATTTCCATTCCACGAGGGGCAACACGCAAGGGTGAGTTCCTCAACGTTGACAAGATGACTCAACTCTATGATTTGTTTATGGAGAAGGACTATCCAGAGCAATGGCCGTGTGATGTTACACCGAACGTCCACTTCTCCCTTGGACTGTTTCTGGCTCAGTATCTTTGCAACGGCTTCAACCTTGCCGATGAGGCTTTTCTCACCTATGATGATTATTACTATTCCACCGGTGGCAAGGCATTCCGTTTCAAACGCAAGAAGACTACAGAACGCAGTGAGGATGGAGCAGAGGTAATCATCCCTATCATTGAGCCATTGCAGAATATCATTAATGACATTGGTGCCAAGCCTGAGAAAGGGGCGCTGGTCTTTCCTGAGATCCTTAAAGGAGCTGAGACCACAGAGGAGAAGCATCGACGCATTCAACAGGAAAACCAGAATGTTCGCAAACGGCTGCATATGATCTGTAAGGACATCTTTGGATGGGAAGAGCGAATCTCTGGCACATGGGCACGCCATTCTTTTGCCACTAACCTGCGCAATGCTGGTGTTGACATGCAGTATATTTCTGAGAGTATGGGACATTCTACACAAAAGACAGTCACCCAGCTTTATCTGTCCTCCTATCCCCTGAACAAGCAATTTGAGTATAACAGTCGTCTGCTTCGTCTGGAGGATGAGCCGACGATAGACGACATACCCAATATGACAAAGGAGCAGATGCAGGCGCTACTTATAAAAATGATGAGCAACAAATAGATTTCTTTGAAAGAATCTTCGTATTTTTGTACTCTAAAAATGAATATTATGACCATCGACGATATACAAAAATTGATAGACCAGGACGAGTCCGTCACATTGGAACTCAAGAAAAGCACCGGAGAGTTGAAAGATGCAATGCATACGGCATGTGCTTTTCTTAACACTGATGGCGGTTGGCTGATTTTTGGTGTAACTCCCACATCACGCAGAATTCTTGGTCAGGACGTCAACGACAACACACAGCGTGAGATTTCACAGGCGCTAAGTGGCCTTGAACCAGCTGTCGAGGTGAAGGTCAACTACTACGATGTGCCCGACAGCGATGGGAAGAAATTGATAGCCATCTATTTCGATGCCTTCGTCTGGGGTCATGAGCCCTATACTTATGCCGGCAAACCGTACTACAGAGTGGAAAGTACGACAAAGCAAATGCCTCGTGAGTTGTTTGAGGAACGGTTACGTGCCCATCATCCAGACTTCTATGCGTGGGAGCGGCGGAAGGCTGATGGGATAGGCATGAGTGATCTTAATGAAGACCGCATCCGCGGCGCGCTTCGGTTAGGTGCAGAAGGCGGACGTGTGCCAAATTCAGTTTTGACAGAACCTTTGAAGAGTGTCCTTGACAAACTTCAGCTACTCTCTTCTGACGGTCAGCCCAATAATGCAGCGGCAATGCTTTTTACGAAGAACGAGAAAGGTTATTATCCGCAGTTCACCATTCAGATGGCAAGGTTCAGAGGAACTGACAAGAACGAATTCATAGACAACCAACGTGCTTACGGCAATTTCTTTGACTTGTTGGACGCTGGCATGGCGTTTTGTTTCAAGCATCTGTCGTTGAGTGGGAAGATAGCAGGCATTCGACGAGAGGAGCATTTGGAAGTCCCTGTGGCAGCATTACGTGAAGCTCTGATCAATGCGCTTTGTCACCGTCATTGGGAAGAATACAATGCCTTTGTCGGTATTGCCATTTATGATGACCGAATAGAGGTTCTTAATCCAGGAGCACTTCCCCACGGGATGACGCCAGAGAACATCAAAGACCCTCATGGCTCTTTCCCCTATAATCCCATCATTGCCAACGTACTGTTCAAAACCACCTTCCTTGAGAGTTGGGGTTCCGGCATACATCGGATAGTTGATGCCTGCCAGACTCAGGGACTACCAAGTCCGGTGTGGTCGGTAGACAAGGGTATGGTCACTGTGACGTTTCAACGACCCGACTACGACTCAACTACGACCCAAGTTAAGGGCAAAAAGGATCCAAGTACGACTCAAGTACGACCTAAGTACGACCCAAGTACGACTCAAGTTCAAGAGCTTATCATTCATATGTCAGACCAGTTTATGTCTATAAAGTCAATGATAGCAGCATGTGGTCTGAAAAGTAGAAAAAGGTTCCGTGAGAACTACGTGACGCCAGCACTATTAGATCACGCCATAGAACGCAAATACCCCAATGAGCCTAATCATCCAAGGCAGATGTACCGGCTAACCAAGCAGGCGTTGGAGTGGAAGAAGTCTCGGGAAGATTAAAGTAATTACCGTCTGAAGGTGGCCACTGGCCACCTTCAGAGTAAATGTCCAATTGTTGCTTATCAGCTTTAAACAGAGTACTTTCGAGTACCCCGTTTTATGCTAGGCTGAGTAAGATTTAAGACTTGTTAATCAATAGCGAGTTGTCCGGGCAGCATCTGAGCG
>NZ_VUNG01000059.1 GCF_009695775.1 Hallella mizrahii
GATTTACGCTTGTTTTAAATTGCAACACTAAGATAGGTGAAAAATCTGACATGGCAAAATCCTGAGCAACTTTTTGTTGCTCAGGAACTTATAAATAAAGTTAAATCAAAGTGTTGCGGAATTAAGGAAGAAAAGAATGCTTCTAATATTAATACGTATTACTCTTAAATATTTTTAAATCGCTCCAATTATATGGAGTTATATGGAGGGGGCGACTTTCTTAAAGGACCGAACCAGGTTTATACAAATCTTCAGCCCATACGGCTCACTCAAAATTTACAATGATACTAATTTTTGATTTAACATTTTTTCCGTTCTTTTTTGCCGGCTTCCATTTTGGCATAGATTTGACAATGTTTAATGCGTCTTCGTTCAATGATGGGTTTGTGGACTTTACAATTTTATAATTTGACAAATTGCCTTTCTTGCCGACCTCAAAACTTACTATAACTTTCCCAAATACATTATCACCTCTCCTTAATAATGTTTCATGAACCTCCTTTGCTAAATATTTTTTCAGTTCAATGCTTCCTCCTTGAAATTCAGGCATTTCTCCATTATTTAACATACCCGTTTGGGGTGACGTTGGCGCTTGCGACTCAACTAAAATTGGATGACTGAATTTCCAATCATTTTGCGCATTCTCATTCTGAGCACGTGCAGACAGGTCAAAACACATAAAAAGTATCAGAACGAATACTTTTACACGAACTAGGCTAAATATCTTTTTCATTTTTAAATCTAATGAGTTATTTTATTTTGACTTAAAATTAAGTATAATATCCTTGAAATACAAATAACACAACATCATATAACTATATTTAATATTATTTAAAAATTTCTGATCAACACAAATACGAAAATTCTACCAGCAGAGATTTTTCACAGAATTCCAGAAAATTCGCCCTGATAATCCATAACTTCAGAGGTAGCAAAAAGTCAGCCAAAAGGAATTCGATAAGGCAAAAAGTGAAACGTCCTTTTTTGAGGCTGCAGAGATGTCGGGGGTTAAAATGGAACTTAACCCAAATAACATGGATGATGTCGAGACTTTAAAATTAATGCATAAGGTCATGCCTTATAATCCAATTGAATTATCAGAATGAATCTTCTGTAATTGCTTTTTTCCAAATACTCAGTTAAGCCATAAGAAAAAGACCTGGCAGAAATATCCAGACGCAACACGGAACTGTGTCAAAAATCCACTTTAACACAGCCCCGCAAGCCGAATCACTTATCCGCGCTCGGTGTAGCGCTTATAGCGGAGACGGGGCAGACCGAAGCCCATCAGCGCCTGCACCTTCTGCTTCACACCGAAGAGGGCCTTGACGCGCTCTGGGTCTGAAAGCGACGTAGCGGTCATGACGAAGCCCATATAGAACTGGCTAACGCCTAAGCTCTGCGCCATCAGCGAGGCGTTTTGATAAGCAAGATTGCAGTCGGCGGCTCCGAAACTATGGTCGGAAGCAAAGACCATCACGTAGGGTGCGCCGCGAAGAATGATGTCCTTGCCATGTTCAAAAGCCTGACGTGCTCCGCTGACTACGCCCGCATAGTTGGGTCCAAGGATGTCGAGATGCTCGCCAAGAGTGTCGATGGTGAAGCGGATGATGTCGACGATCTTGTCCGGATCACAGACTACATTCAACTCTACCATTTGGTTGTTGCCGGCAGTAGGCGCATAGAGAGCAGCCTCACGCATCATCGCGATGGAAGAGCCCGGCACCTCTTTCTTGAGGAAAGTACGGTTGGAACGGCGCGCATGAATCAGATTCATCAGTTGTTCGGGTGTCGGCATCTGATGATAGTCTATCTCGTGAAGGCGCTCCAAGGGGAAGAGCTCATGATCGATGGAGTTTGAGGGACAGACATCTACACAATGTCCGCACTTGATACAGGCTTCCGCACGCTCTATGGTGACCGGAGTGCGGGGCGCAGACTGGCGGAAGATGCTTACAGGGCACACCGCCACGCAACTGCCACATTTGATACATGTCTCAGGGTTTATACGAATCTGCATATTACTATTGATTAAAAAGTAAAACGAATCACTCAAGCCAACGTCGCTTCATTGCTTGATATTATCTGCTGCAAATATACAACATTAATTTGATAAGCACAGTACAGCCACACGTTTTTGTGTATTATTGCTGCAAATATTTGTTATGAGTTTTTCTCGGAATGGGCATGCACTGCAACGACAAGTGTCAACTATTAGCAAAAACAAGTTGAAAGTCTTTGTCTTTTCATTCTTTTTCCTTATCTTTGCCCAAAAACTAAGCGATATGAACATTCTGATTATTCCCGACATACACGGACGGTCGTTTTGGGAAGAGGCCATTAACGACGTAGCAGAGCATCGGCGCGAGTTCGACGAAATCGTATTCTTAGGCGATTATTTCGATCCTTATTCCACCGAGCACATCAATGAGTGCCAGGCCATCATGAACTGGGAGCACCTCTACGACACGCTCACCGGCACCTATCTCACGTGTGCGCCTGTCTTCCTTATCGGCAACCACGACGCGCACTATATCAACAAGGTATTCGCAGGCAGAGCTTCCAGCAACCGCAAGTCTGCCAGGCATCTCCATACCATCGAGGGCATCTTCGAGGATCGCCGACAAATGTTCCAAGTAGCCTTTGACACGACAATAGGCGGCAAGAAGGTGCTCTTCACACATGCCGGCATCAACCGCGGATGGGCCGAGCGACACCAGGACCTCCTTGGTACCGTCAGTGCTGACAGCCTCAACAATCTCACGAAAAGCGACGAAGGATGGCTTGCCCTCACCGACGTGGGTGAAGAGCGAGGCGGATGGGCCAAAACGGGCGGACCAATGTGGGCCGACGTTAGCGAGCACTACGACGAGGACGGGAAACCCTATGCCATCGACGGCTATGACTACGAGATCTTCGCGCATACCCGTAAGAAGGAACCGGTCATCAACGACGCTTTCGCCATGCTCGACGCACAGCGACCCTTCATCCTCGCCGACGACTGCACCATCCACGAATACAGCGACGCGGATAAGCTGGGGCTGTGATGGCAAGTCTTACTCTCCTACCCCTTTTGAACGACTCAAGAAGCAATAGATAGCAGCCTCGATAATAGTAAGCACCAGCAACACAGCTCCTGCCATCCATAGGGATCCAGTCATGCAGACCACAGCGATCACAGCCGTGGACAAGACAGAGAACAACACTACCATCATGGGTACTTGGCTTCTCTCAAATGGTTGGCGAAGCGGAGACAGAAAGTCGCGGAGGCGTGTCATACACATATAAGTTTTCTGTTTCAAGCGCAAAATTAGCGAATCAATGTCGAAAGCGCAAAACTTACAAGTCAAAGAAAGTTAACACTACTCTTGTTCCCTGCCCTATCCATCCATTCCCTACCTAAAGGTAAGCATAAGACAGCAAGGTGCCCTCTTGCAGCGTATCAGTTTTTCCCTATCTTTGCACCTGTAAACAAGAAAACAATAATCACAAATAAAGAAAGGATACAAGTTATGGCAAATGTAGTTTTAATCGGCGCAACAAGCTTCGTAGGTTCATCTATTCTCAACGAGCTTCTCTCCCGTGGTCACAAGGTGACGGCAGTGGTACGCCACGCCAATAAGCTTCCAAAGAACGACAACCTCACGGCTGTGGAGGAAGACGTAGCCAACGTTGATGCTATAGCCAATATCGCCAAAGGCAAGGACGCTGTCATCTCTGCCTATAATCCCGGTTGGGGCAATCCCGACATCAAGCGCCTCACAGAGGAGAACTATCCCAAGATTGTGGAGGCGGTGAAGAAAAGTGGCGTAGACCGTCTGCTCATCGTCGGCGGTGCCGGTACGCTCTTCGTCAAGCCAGGACTGCGTGTCGTCGACTCCGGTGCCATCCCCGCAGAGATCATGGATGCCGTGCGCTCATTGGGCGACTTCTATCTCAACGGCCTTACCAAGGAGCACGACCTCGACTGGGTGTTCTTCTCTCCTGCCGGTGAGTTTGAGGAGAAGGGCGAGCGCACTGGCAAGTTCCGTCTCGGCAAGGACGATCTGATCGTCGACCCGGCTACTGGCACCAGCCACATCTCTGTCCAGGACTATGCTGTCGCTATGGTCGACGAACTGGAGAAGCCCGCTCACCACAAGGAACGCTTCACCATCGGATACTAATATACTCCTTATTATATATAAGGGATATAAGGGATCATTAAAAAACGGCATCCTACAGACACCGCACCATGCGGCCTGTAGGATGCCGTTCTCATTTCGCAATACCTATTTTCCTACAGTAGGAAGGTTCCTGCCCCGTTGACGCTGTGAGCCCGGAAGCCATCGTGACTCCAGTTCCGTGACTCTGTGCGAGATATAAAACGCAAGATTATGTTGCACGGCTCGACAAGAAGCCTTATCTTTGTAGTTGACAAGTAGGAGACACTGTAAATAAGGAAGAGTCATCCTTGCTGAGAGCGACAAAAATATTATGAAACATTTGCATAGCGTTTTCAGCTTTTTGTCGTATTAGAGATAAACGCATCCGAAAATCTAAATGGAAATAAGCGAATTCATAGAATATGTAAGGCGATACCGGCATGATTTTGTCGGTATCGCACACCACTATTTCCATGATGAGCACGAAGTGGAAGACGCCGTGCAAGATGCGCTGATTCGCTTGTGGATGGCAAGGGAAAGAATAGAGCCGCCGGAACGATTCCGCCAATATGGAGCAACAGCTACAAGAAATATTTGCCTTGACAAAATAAAGCAAAAACACGGACTTCACTTTGTGGAAGTGGATTTGGCGGAAGGCAAGACATCCGGCCATAGCCCACAATCGGTGTTGGAAGAGTCTGAAAACGAAACGTTGATGCTGCAATGCATGAAAGAGCTTCCCGCTAAATACAAGGAACTGATACGGATGAGAAATGGAGAAGGATTGAGCTATAAGGACATAGCAAATCTCATTGGCAGTACAGAGTCATCGGTACGCGGTATGGTGGCGAGGGCAAGATCAATACTCATAAGACAATTCAACGAAAGGAGAAAGAAATGAAGAACAAAGAGTACATAGGAAAACTTCTCAGAAAGTTTATGCAAGCGGAGACTTCCGAACAACAGGAGTCGGAGCTTGCAGACTATTTCTGTCATTCTAAGAACATTCCTGAAGAATGGGAGGCATACAAACAATACTTCAAAGCCTTTGACTCCGAAGAAGCATCTTCTTCAAATAATGGTTACCCAACACCATTATTAAGGAGGCATTGGTATTACGCTGTTGCTTGCGTTGCCGCGACGTTCGTCTGTGCTGTTGCGCTGAAGTATGCCCTATACACTTCCGAAAACAGCAAAAGGCTGGCAATAGAGACACCCGTGCGAATTCAGTCAACGGAATCCACAAAAGCGAAGGACACTACTGTTGTGAGCAAGAATCCGATGGCAACTATTGGGGAAAGGCAGGAAGTGTCTGAAAAGGTATGTATGAAGCGGGGCGGCTACGGCAAAAGCAGAAGAGCCGACAGAGCCGACTATGTTCCTGTTCCCAAACCCGTTGCTGCGACAGAAGCCCGGCACTATGTTGCGACATCAACGGAGACGATGATCGAAGAGCCTTCCCATCAAATAAAGACCGCCGACATCAACGCGTCGGTCGCTTACATCCAATCAAAAGGGGAGAATCTCGAGAGACAAGTCTTGGCTTCAAAAGGAGACGGTGAGTATCACATGCATATCAACAAAGACTTAGAGCAGAACTTATGAGAAGAAAGATGATCATGCTTGCATTGTTTGTCTCTTTTGCGCTGGCATCGCTGGCGCAAAAGCCTAACCCTGCCATGGCAAAGCTCTTAAATGAGTTTGGCAAGGCTGGCATAGAAGGCACCTATTCTGCCGACAACACAGGGCAGGAGTACTATCTCGCACTCTACAAGCTTACCCATGCCGACATTGACAATCTAATACAGTATAACAGGTTGGGACAGGCTGATTTTCCCTTCCAATTAGAAGGGACAAGGGAGTACATAGCCTCCCGGCTTAAAGAAAGCGAGAAGGCGCAACATGATGAAGCTATGATAAGACCCGTCATCAAGCATACCCTTGACAGTCTTGCACCGTCGGCAAAAGAATGCTATCACTATGAAGTGCATAATGGCATGGGAGACACCATCAAATATGTCCTTGCGTTGAACAACATGCCGAAGGATTTGTTTCAGCAGCGCGTAAAAGGGCAAGTCGAGAAGAAAGCGGGTAATGAATTCATTGACTATTTCAGCTACGACGGAGGTACCTTCCTGCATTATATTTTGCCACCACTACAGAAAAGCGGGATGGCAAGTTGTCACTCAGAAGACTCGTTTAAACATAACATAGAGGCCATCCTGGCAAAACACAAGGGAAAGAAGTACGCCGTAAGCTATAATATGAATCCGGGTACCAGCATCTATCCACAGGACTGGTATGTATTAAAGTACAACAGCAAATCTAACTCAAAGAGTGAGGGCACACATTATTATTTCGCGTTAACAAAAGAAGCGCAGAACAGCATTGTAAAGGAAGTCGCAGAAGCAGCCACTTGTTTCCTGACTTCTACATCTGACACGTCAGAATATAGTCTTTTCTATACTCTTCCTTTGGGCAATGCCAAAAGAGATAATGCGGCTTACGATCACCTGATATTTTGTAATACGGAAAGTATCGGACGGCATTTCAGCATCAATATGAAGATGACCGACAAGGGACTCCATGTGTTATTGCTGTCAAATGAAGGGGAATGGCTTGTTCCACGACGGTCATGGTGGAAAATCAAAGCCATCAGTGGGAAGAAGATAGTGTATGAGAAAGATTTCAAAAACGACTAATAACCATTCCATGAAAAAAATATTGCTGATATTGATGGCCTGTATCAATGCCGTCACGATGCTTGCACAAAAACCTGGGGTGTATAAGAAGGCAAGCAACAAGGCCGCTGACAAGACCGAGGCTCCCTGTAAGAATGAATATATGATAGTCGGAATCAATGGCAACACAATGCTCTTCGAGCCTTATGTCCAAAGCAATTCCCACAATGGGAAAAAAAGAGTTCGCTTTCGAATGGGGCCAGGCTGCCATCAGTCCGGCGGGAGCAATAACGACTCGACTTACAAGGTCGCACCCAATCCTCCTGAGGTAGAAGACTTTGTCAGTCTCCTCTCAGGGGACTTTACGACACCAACCAACAATATCCTTGGTGTTTGGTATCACGAAGCCTCCGGCATCAAATGCTACAAGATCTTCTCGCCGACACGTTCTTTGTTGATCTTTATCTACGAATCGCCGGAAGGCAGCATGGAGACGGCAAATGCTATCTTGGAGGCGGTAAACTATGGCAAAGACCAAGTCGTTGCAGAAGACGGTACAAGGTATTCGGTTCGCAGGGAAGGTGCTGACACGATGGTGGTAACCTACACCATGGAAGGCAAGCGACATCGTGAGCAATGGACCCGTTCCCAATTACCGACATACCTCTCCGGATTATTCATGTCCCTTGGCACAAACTAAAACAAGGATTATTGTTAATCGTCATCATGAACAAAATAGCTTCTCTTATTATCTTGACACTATTATACTGTCTGTCTGCCAATGCCGCAGAAATCAATCATAACGTACAAGGACGTGTAGCCGACAAGATAACCGGCGACCCCATACCCGCCAAGGTGTTCCTGATGGATGCCGACAGTACTATCCTTGCCACTACCAAGGCCACCATTGAGAATGTCCCCTATCAAGGGCAGATTGCCTTATACGTTTTCAATGGCAAGCGGCTGCAAAAGGGTAAGTACATCATCAAGGCCTCCATGTTAGGTTACAAGGACGCTTATGAGAATATAACGTTACAGAGCCAGCGGCAGACCACTCTGATAGCCAACCCCATACTGATGGAGCATGACGTCCATGAGCTGCAGGGGGTGACCGTCAAGGCCACGAAGATAAAAATGGTGATGCACGGCGACACAATTGTGTATAATGCCGATGCCTTCAACCTGGCGGAAGGCAGTATGCTCGACGCACTCGTCGCCCGTCTGCCGGGAGCACAGTTGACAAGGGAAGGACAGATATTCGTCAACGGGCGGCTCGTCAAGAGTCTGCTGGTCAACGGACGGGATTTCTTCAGCGGCAATCCGAAGATGGCACTGGAGAATCTGCCTTCTTATACTGTGAGCAAGATAAAGGTTTATGATAGGGAAAGTCAAAACTCTCGTCTCATGCAGAGGGACATGGGCGACAAGAGCCTGGTGATGGATGTCAAGTTGAAGAAAGAATACCTCGCCACGCTCTTTGGCAACGTCGAGGCAGGAGCGGGATCTGACGGACGCTTCGCGCTGAAAGGGTTCGGTATGAAGTCGTCTCGCAAAGAAATGTTCTTCGCTTTCACCAACATCAACAACCTCAGTGACAATCAGAAGGCCGACATGACAGGCCGATGGACTCCGCAAGATGCGCCAAACGGCCTGCTGACCAACCGATCGGCAAATGTCAGCTATGCAAGATTCTTCGACAGCAGTATGGACAAGTGGCTCAGTACACAAAACACCATCTCGCATGATGACATTGACTTGCAAACGAGAAAGAATATAGAGACCTTCTTGCCAGGAGGAAACCTTGTCAGGCTGTCACAGAGCCAAGCCGACACGAAGACGACTGTCTTTGACAGCCAGAATGCCTTGCACTACGGCGAGAGCGGCAAGTACTCCACCATGACCAGCCTCAACTTCCACTACAAGCGCAATAGGAAATACGCAGACGCAGACGCCGCCAGCTCCGATTCTACCTCTCTGTTGAACGAACTCGTGGAGCGGAGCATGGACAAAAGCGAGAACTATCATTTGACGTTGTCAAACAGCAGTACGCTGAAGCATATCATCGACCTGCTGCATTCCGATTTCAGCATGGAGTATGACAAGCTACATGGAAACTCGTTCTCGCTCTACGACCTGAGATATGCGGAGGCAAGTCAGGCGCGCGACTTCCGCAACAAATATCAGATTAAGGACAGCAGACACTGGGATGTGAAGGAAGGCATTGCCTACGACTGGAATTGGCCGGGCTGGAGCCTGAGACCGCAATATCAATATGAATATAAATACAACAAGACCAACAACGCACTTTACAGGCTTGACAAGCTTGAAGGCCACGACAGCACGCGTTATGACCTTCTCCCGTCATCACGGGCAGCCTTGCTGAAAGTGCTCGACCACAACAACAGCTATTACTATACAGAATACCAGAATCATCACCGGCTGATGCTGGAATGGGAAATCAATGCCGCCACTGGTCGCAACAAGATGAACATAGAATACGGCTACATCCGACTTCCCCTTCGCTTCGTCAGCAAGAATCTCTATTACACACGAGTAGGGCGGCATGATGTGTCTGCACATGAAGTGTTCTTCGAACCGGAAGCTTTCTTCTCTGGCGGCAGGTCGGTTCGATGGGAACTGAACGCCGTCATCAAGTCAGAGATACCCGATTTGGTCAAGAAGGTGGACTACCGCGACGACTCAGACCCACTGTTCCTCATCTCCGGCAACCCGAATCTGAAAAACATCCACCGCTATCAGGCTTCGCTCCTCTTACGCCATGAGGGCAACGGACAGCGGATGTGGAACGCCTCAGTTAAATACGACAAGACCGACAACGACATCGCATACGCAACCCTCTACGACATGCGCACAGGCATCTCTACCATCATGCCCGTCAGTGTCAACGGCAATTGGCGCGTAGAAGGACAGACGGGGCTGACCCTGCCACTGGACAGTGCTCGCCGCTGGACCATCGACAACCAACTGTCCGCGCGCTACGACCACAATGTCGACATGACGACCACTGAGGAGAACGTGGCAAGCATGCGCAGCATCGTCAACAACTGGCAGATGGGCGATGAGGTAAAGCTGAGCTTCCGCCCGAATGACCGGATAGACTTTGCACTTCTGGCCGGTGGAACGTACTACTATATCCACAGCCGGCGAAGTGGCTTCACCAACGTCCACGCCGGTGACTACAAAGTAGGTCTTACAACAGAGTTTCAACTCCCGTGGGACATCGCCTTGGGTTCAGACATGACATTATACGCCCGTCGGGGGTACTATGAAAGCATGATGAACACCACAGACTGGGTGTGGAACGCCCATCTGAGCCGCAGCTTCCTAAAAGGCGCTTTAGTCGCCAAGCTGACAGGATTTGACTTGCTGCACCAGCTGACCAACACCCGCTACGAGATGAACGACCAAGGCCGCACGGAACTCTGGTACAACAGCCTGCCCCGCTATGTCATGCTCTCACTGTCATGGAGGTTTAATGTCAGTCCCAAACGGAAGTTGATGCCTTAGAAACTAATACCATTTACTACTAAATCGTCAGCCACGGCTGGCGAAATAGCTGATTGTGTCTGTGTATGCCCTTTTCCCAATGTTTTCCTGAAAAGAAAATCAGCGGCTTAGAGAAGTCTCTAAGTCGCTGATTTTCATTGTGGACCAGCTAGGGCTTGAACCTAGGACCTCCAGATTATGAGTCTGTCAAACTAAAATTTTATGAAATTTTATAGAATTCTATTTGACTGATTATCAGATAGTTTATAAATTTGTGCAATCTTAGAAAACGGCATAAAACCCCTTAACTCAACGTTAATGTTTTCGCATTGTTTTCGCAGAATTTTGCCGAAAACATCATTTAGGACTACCAAATGATGGATTTAAATGGCATAAGATTTCACAAAATTATAAATATAAATAGCAATTGACATGAAGGCAAAACTGACTACATCATTCGGCAATTTCGTTGAACGCAACTGCTCCGTCGCCTTAGTTCTGGACAAGCGCTCAAACCGAAAGAACGTGGACTCCTATCCACTGACAGTCCGCTTTACCATAGACCGGAGAAGTTTCTACCATCGGGTAGGCGGCAGCTATACAGAGAAGGAGTTCTCAGATATCTGCACTGTTGCAAAAAGCAAGTCGCCAAAGTATGAGAAGAAGAAGCTTTGGCTTGGGCATCTGCAGAAATATCAAGAGCTACTAACGATTATCAACAAGGGAAGTAATCTTTCCTTGGAGGCAATACGAACGACTGTTGAGGGAAGGACTTCTTCTGTCGAGGACCCTAACTCCTTCATGGGCATTTGGGATGATATGATTGAGCGGCTGAAGACTGAGAATAATGGTGCGAGGGTGACAACCGCACAATTTTATGAGAACGCACAGAAATCATTCAAAAAGATTATGTGGCGGCATCGTATTAAGGGGTTTAACATATCAATTGATGACTTGAAGCGTTGGAACGATGGAATGAAGACCGGCGTAAAAGATAAAGACGGCAAACTCGTTGGTAAAATCAGCGACACAACACGCGGAATCTATCTTCGGACAGTCAGAGCAGTGTGGAATGAATGCCGTCGTCTCGGCTACCTTGTCAACATGGAATACCCGTTTTCCAATATCAAGCAGAAGGGATTGATAGCTATTCCTTCTGGCGCCACACGCAAGGAGGAATATCTTGATGTTGAGAAGATGACACGCCTTTACCAGGTGTTTATCAACAAGGAATACCCTGAGTCGTGGTCTGATGATTACAAGAAGCGAGCCCACTATTCATTGGGACTGTTTCTCGTCCAATATCTCTGCAATGGCTTCAATCTGATGGATGCTGGGCGATTGAAGTATTCACAATACTATTTCGACACCGAACGAAAGGCTTTCCGCTTCAATCGCAAAAAGACAAGAGCTAGGAGCGAGAATGGTTCAGAAGTTATCGTACCAATCATAGAGCCGTTGCAAAATATCCTTGATGACATCGCAGCCAAGCCTGTAAAGAATGGCTATGTCTTTCCCGGCATACTGAAAGGGGCAAATGATGAACTCAGCATTCGCAGAAGAATACAGCAGGAAAATTCGAACGTTCAAGACCGTGTAATCAACATCTGCAAGACCGTGCTCCATTGGGAGGTACGTCCATCTGGGACATGGTGCCGGCATTCTTTCGCCACTAATCTCAGCATGGCAGGAGTAGACAAGGGTTATATCACTGAGAGTATGGGGCACTCACAAAACCAGTCTATTACAGACCGGTATATCGCCAACTATCCACTTGCTAAGCAGATGGAGTACAACAACAAGCTGTTAGACTTAGAGCCAAAGGTGACTGTAGATGACATAAAGAGCATGACAGACGAACAGAAGACGGCGATGTTGTTGCAATTATTAAATAAGCGATAAAACGAAACGAGCTCTGTGCTAGACGAAATTACATTTTTAATACATAAAGAGGAAAATAATAAATTAAATTAGCTATCTTTACACCATTAAAGGTTATAATATAGGAAAAATGAATAATCACTTCGTCACATCATCATTCCAAAAGAATAAAGAGTATATACATTGGCTCCAGCAAATCAAGGAGCAGTACCGCAGGAGCCAGGCCAAGGCTGCTGTGCGTGTCAATGATGCCATGATAGAGTTCTACTGGTATCTCGGACATGAGATAGTTGACTTGAAGGCAGAGTCAACATGGGGAGACGGCGTCATTAAGCAATTGAGCCTTGATCTCAAAGAAAGTTTTCCTGGAGCAAGGGGATTTTCTACGACTAACTTGTGGTATGTCAAACAGTGGTATACATTTTATAGTACGCAATATCAAAAACTCCAACAGGGTGTTGGAGAATTCAGTTTAAGCCACAAACTGCGTACGGAGACAAATTCTCCAAAAGTCCAACAAGGTGTTGGAGTATTGGATTTTCCTCCTCTACTCGGACTCATTGGCTGGAGCCAGCATATTATCATTGTGTCGAAATGTAAGACAATAGAGGAGGCAGTCTTCTATATCAAAAAATCGATAGACGGGAATTGGGGACGTAATACTTTAAAGCAATTCATTGACTCCGACCTCTACCACGCCCAAGGCAGCCTGCCTTCTAATTTTGACAAGACTCTGCCTGATGACTACCGTATGAAGGTGAACGACATGTTTAAGGACCCGTACGACTTCGGGTTCTTGAAGATGCCACGCGTTTATCAGGAACGCGATTTGGAGGATGCACTCACGCACAACATCACCCGCTTTCTGCTGGAGCTTGGGAAAGGCTTCACGTTCTACGGGCGTCAGGTTGAACTGGTAGTTTCCGGCACGTCCTATTTCATCGACATGCTGTTTTACCATATCCGGCTCAAATGCTTCGTCGTGGTCGAGCTGAAGGTGACTGACTTCAAACCGGAGTACGCAGGCAAGCTCAATTTCTATGTCACGGCTGTTGACAAGCTCCTGAGGCAGGAGGACGACAAGCCGACTATCGGTCTCCTTATCTGCAAATCGAAGGACAACACCAAGGTGGAGTGGTCGTTCGACGGACTTAACAAGCCCATCGGAGTTGCCGCTTATGACCTTAAGCAGTATCTCCCTACCGTAGAAGAAATGGAAAAGCAAATCAAGCTCATGGACGATAACAAAGAATAAGACAACAAATAAAGTACACATTATAATATTCACCATGCCCAATATCAACAAGCCCTTTTACGCCCTTGCATATTCCGCTTTAGGTGCCGCGCTGCCGCCAATGCCTTTCAAGGCAGCTGAGATTGTCTCCGGATTTAGTTTCTCATCAGTGATATGGAAACTTGTATGGCTCGTTTCCATAGTCTCGTTTATCATTCTTGCGGGAAGTCTCCTATACATTATTATTTATGTAGTGCCGATAGAGAAATTGATATACAAGGCCATTCACCCAATAGTCTGTATCTTCGCAGGCAAAGACGAGGTTGGCACCAGTAATGATGCCACAAAATCTACTGAAGAAATCTCAGCTGCCAATCATTCTAAAGACCAAACAGAGGAGCAGTTCGCTCAGATGGCAGAAGATCCTCTTGACGAGCGGCACGCAATGTTTCTGCCGTATGTGAACGAGGATTGCAAAGAGTTGCCGTCGATGCCAATACTTGACATTCTCGACGAGGTGTTCAAGGGCAACAGACAAAAAAAGGATGTCGGGACAGCGCTATACTGTGCCAAAAGCCTCAAATGGATTTCGAGTTTCCCGCCACATAAACAAATGGCGGCTGTCTTTGGAGAAGAGATTGTCGGATCATCAAGCAATTTCGCCACCTACATGCCGCCAATCAGAGAGATCGACAGGGACTATAGCAGAGCAGACAACGATTTTCTTGTTGAGGTTAGAGGAATGAAAACGCGTCTGAGAAAGGCAGCAGGTATAAACTGATCGATTTCCACCCCAAAATCATCATCCCTATCGGCCGGCACCGGTAGGGATTTTTTATGTGCCATTGAATTTCGTTGAATAATCGTTGAACTTTCATTGAACGATTATTGAATGCGGAGAATTATTATTGGATATCGTTGAACTCGTTGGTTTACAACATGTTATGCAATGTTTTCTGAGATTTTATATCGTATCTTTGCAGTGCGATTTCGGAGCAAAACTTCCATTTGCGACGTTACCGAAGTACTGGCACGGACGGAAGACGGCGCCAGGTAGCGACATGTTTAACTTTATATATCATTACTTACCATGGAAAATCCATCAAACCCGTTTGTTGTGATGACCAAAGCAGATTTTGAGGCGATGGTCAACATGATGGCTGCAAAAATGCAGCAACCGACATCTGCTGCCATTAACGAGACAGCAGGTGCAGTGTCAAAACCAGTGGCAGAGATTGACGGTGAACGTTATCTGTCACGCAAAGAGACTGCCGACATGCTGAAAGTCGACTTCTCTACCTTATGGCGCTGGAACAGGTCGGGCCTGCTCCGCAGCAAGAAGGTCGGACCAAGGCGTGTGCTCTACAACTATAAGGATGTGGTAGCTCTCATTAATAACAAGGTTGTTTGACGAAAGGAGGTATTATGAGTACTCAAGAATCAAAGGATAAGGAACAGCCAAGGTACATAGAAACCATCAACGGCAAATATGATACCGCCGAGAAGCGGATTGTCCATGACATGGACGCCGTGCCAAGTCAGCCTGTCAATGCAGAGGAAAATGCCGGTGGTCAGGGAAGTCAGCCAACCTCAACGGACGGCAAGAAAGAATGCAATATCAGCCAGCCTCTGTCTCAAGAAAAGACTGGCAGTGAGCCATCAGTTCTGGCACCGAATGACGACATCGATGACATCATGGCATCCTTTCGGCAGCTGCAGGAGAAGAGTGCCGTCAACACGAAGAGCTTCCGTGTGGCCTCGATGAACGAGTATCTGGAGAAGGCAAGACAGCTGCCGCCGCTGGTGGTGCTCTATCCCAACATCGTCCTTGAGGGCGACCTGTGCATCATCTTCGAGCAGTCAGGAATCGGCAAGACCATCTTCGCCATGCAGGTGGCACGCGAGATTGCCGCCAAGGGCAAGCGAGTGCTGTATCTCGACTTCGAGATGTCGGAGAGGCAGCTGGCACTGCGGTATAACACACCTAACTTCCCGCCGACATTCTTCCGCGCCGAGCTCAAGACCGACAACATCGTCGACAACGTGCTTGTGGAGATAGAGCGTGCCGCGGTGGAGAACCATGCTGAGGTGCTGTTCATCGACAACATCACCGCCCTCGGGCAGTCACTCGACAAGGGTATGGAGGCCGGAACGCTCATGTCCTCGCTCAACACTCTAAAGAAGGAGCACGGCTGGACACTCGTCGTACTGAACCATGTACCCAAGCGCTACTCGGGAGCCATTCCACTGTCGCTGGAGGCGATACAGGGCTCGGCGAAGCTGAACCAGCTCGTCGATGACGCCATCGGACTGGGCGTATCCAGCAAGGACCATTCGGTCGTCTATGTCAAGCAGTGCAAGTGGCGAAACGGCGAGATGGAGCTCTATGCCGATCACGTTGCCCTCTATGAGCGGACGAAGGATGAGCTCGACAATCTCGGATTCTCCTTCCTCGACTACGGGTCCGAGCACGACCTGCTCGCCGTGGAGACGGGAAACAGCCAAAGCGACCTGAAGGCGAATGTCATATCCCTTCATGAGCAGGGATGCACGCAGCAGCAGATTGCCGACCGTCTGCAGATATCACAGAGCAAGGTCTCGAGAATTCTGAAGTCACGCATGTCATAAACCATTAATACCATTTTGCCGACCATTCACTCTATGCGGTTATGCCGATTATTCACTTTATGCAGTTATTCACGCTGCATAAATGAATAATGTGAATAAAGTGAATAAGGCGAATAAAAAGAAGGAGGTAATATGTTCGATTTTACGAAAATACTTGCCACGAAGGCTCCCAAGGAGAAGCGTGGAATAAAACTGATACATCCTGGGGACATAGGACTTCACTATTCATCAGTGACCGACCACCTCGATTACATTGCGGGCTATGACAGGCACATGCTGAGCGCCGTGGACAAACTGATAGAGCGCTACCACCTCGGTGCGGTCTATGAGACGACCGGAGGATACCGCGGGTCCGTCCTTCCACGGATTGACAAAAATGGAAGGGTTGCGGGAGGAAGCGTGATACACTTTGACATACATGACGGAAGCGTGCTGAAATGTGGAAATCTCGCCGACAGCCTTTACCAGTGGTACAGCTATGACTTCTATGTTGCTATCCAAATAACTGGATAATATTTATTGTTTATTAACTTTTTATTATCGTTTAATTATCAATCACTTAGCGTGAAGTTGAGAGTTTATTGCCTTTTAAGAGAGACAACA
>NZ_VUNG01000006.1 GCF_009695775.1 Hallella mizrahii
TTCTTGTGTACGAACATGATGCAAAGATAGCTTGCGCCACCCAAAAATCCAAATACAAAGTGTCACTTTATTGATTTTTAATGATTTACGGCCGTTAACGGCTATTAACGTGGAAAACAGGAAAAAGTTACCACTGACTGGACAACGGTCAGCTGGACTTTCACTACTACGTTCCCACACGACCGTCTGCAGTTCTGTTTCGGAAAGTTGGTGGGCTCTATCGACTTCGATGATCTCGTGCTGACAAAGGACGGATCTACGGACAATCTGGTTGCCAATGGCGATTTTGCTACTCCTTCTTTGAAGGGATGGAATTCTAACTGGAATGGTCCGACCTACGCTATCGTGAAGGTTGCCTCACCAACAACTGCTATCAAGTCTATCAATACGCAAGCCAAGAAGGCTCAGCAGCCGGCATACAATCTTAGCGGGCAGCGTGTCAATGAGAGCTACAAGGGTCTTGTCATTGTGGATGGCAAGAAGATGATGAGAAAGTAACTACGGAATGATATAAACAAAAAAGCCACTGCACATCTTGTGCAGCGGTTTTTTTTCTAAACGCACCATCTTCGATGGTATCGAAGGTAATTTGTAATCCTCCTTATTGAAATTAATTTGTTTTGCGGGGTTAGGGTGGGGATAAACCCCACCCCTACGGTGGATGACATCCACATACCCTGTTAACGTATTGGTGGGTTCGTAAGGGGGGGGTATCGAAGCTGCTGAAAAAGTCCTGACTACTATCAATTGGAAAGCAAAGTGCTTTGGGGTGGTTCATGTCCCTTTCAGGGACATGATACGGAGAAAAAAATTAGTTACTTGCAATCTGTAACATGTGAGAGACTTTTTCAGCAGCTTCGATAACCCCCACCCCTACGGTGGATGACATCCACATACCTTGTTAACGTATTGGTGGGTTCGTAGGGGTGGGGTTTATCCCCACCCTAACCCCCGGCATGGTAATTAACGCTTTGACTCCGAAAAAGTGACGAAAACAGGAAAAAACCGTTGCACATCAGGTGCAGCGGCTTTTTTAATCTTGCACAGCGGTCTCTTGTATGGTCGTTATTTCACGATTTTCTTACCACCTATTATATATATACCATGTGGCAGGGCGTTGAAGTCCTGACCGACATAGCGGCCGTCGAGCGTATAGATGCGCTTTGTTGCTGCTCCCGTATGCGCTATGCCCTTGATGCCTGTCGTGGTGTCGTGAACATAGTTAAAGGAGACAATACCCGTAGAGCTGTCGTAGGTGATGTTGCGGAGAGCCTTGTTGGTATTTTCGTAACCGCTGTTTCCAGTCTTATACCAGTGCCAGTTGGGACGGTAATGATCGTCGCTAAGCTCTGTGACGTTCAGCGTCTGTAAGCGGCTAAATGTGCCGGGGAAGAGATCACCACGCAGTAGCTCTATATAGTATGATTCTTTTTTCCCGTTTATTTCTACATTTCCTCCATTTTCTTTTAAGTCAGCTGATGCGCACAGGCTGTCAGCCGGTACGATCGCCATGCCTGGATAGCCTTCGATGTCATTGAGTCTGGTACCCATGTAGATGGTTCCGTTTGATGGCTCGTTGACGTGGTAGACCATCAGTCCTTCAGCATATTGATGTGTACTCCAACCTTTTTTCTGGATACTCTCCAGCATGAAGTACTCGTTACTGTTGTTTGGGTTGACAATCTTATAGGCAGTGCCACCCTGCTCTGTGGATGTAGACATCGTCACAGATTGACTCTGGTCGAGTGTCTGAATGTCTACCTGCCATCCCAACTGCTCTTTCTCCCATGCTGTGTAAGGGGTCGGGCAGCAGCCGCCTTTGTAGGTATATTCGCCGCCATCCATCAAATCCCAATACTCCATATTCTGGTTGTTCTTAGCATAACCGGAAGATGTGCCAACAGAAGGGTAGATATCAGGGAGACCCAAAGCGTGGCTGAACTCATGACAAGAGACTCCTACGCCGGCAATCATTGCAGAGTCTTCTGATGCTTTCAATCCACTGAGTTCACTGGCCATGCTGTACCAACGTATACGTTTGCTTACCAGTTTGTTTCCGCTTGCACTTCCTGTCTTAGCCCAAACCGTAGTGTTGGCACCACCGATGTTCTGTCCCAGTCCGGCATAGATGATATAAATACAATCTACGGTCGTGCCATCTTTACAGAACACCGTCGCATCTTTGATAGCCTCGTCGGATGCCTGGAGCTTATTGATAGCATCGTTGATGAGTTCATTGGGTTTTTCATCGCTTCCATTATTGCTGGTTCCTCCATAATAGGTTTCGTTCTTATCTAAGGTGACGGGGCCGTAGACTTTAAAAACGGGATTGAACGCTTTGCTGCTCATGGCTTGGAAGTACTGAGATACGGAACCATAGTTATACTGGTTGCCGTTTCCAAGATTCGCCTGCGTGGTTCCGTTGAAGAACTGCTCAAAGGCTTTTTGGGGTTTGTTGACGGAGAACTTCTGATCTTTGAACTCGACAAGGATGACAGGAATATTGATGGTACCTGTGTGAGGGACATAATTTGGCGACGTGCTCACAGCACGCGTCTGTCCATTCTTGCTGTTGCTGAGGCTTTCCATGTAAGTGCCGCACCGCTTCCGGGCGATGCTCTCAGCTTCGGGTGAGCCGAATACTGGCATGTCCATCAGGTTGCCATTCTTGTCAACAACCTTGGGAAGTTGCTGCTGTGCCATTCCTTGCACCGTCCACAGGCTGACAGCTGTCATTGAAAGCAGAAGTTTCTTCATTATCCTTGTCTTTTTTCAATTTCAATTGCAAAGTTAATTCTTTTTTCTTGTAGCGTCAAATTTTTGCTAAGTTTTTATGTATGAAACAGTTTCGACAATTATATGATACATATCATAAAGTCTGTTTGGACATTTCACCTTACCTTTGCAAAAATAAAAACTAAATCTATAATACACATGAACATCATTCCTTATTTCCGCCATCTTGGCTTGTTGCTGTTGGCACTGTGGCTCTTGCCCGGGAGCATGGAAGCGGCTCCTGATCCTAACTTCTATATCTTCCTCTGCTTCGGGCAAAGCAATATGGAGGGCAACGCCAAGATAGAACCACAAGATCTCACGGGTGTGGATCCGCGATTCCAGATGATGGCTGCCGTCGACGACCACAAGTTGGGACGTAAGATGGGGGAGTGGTATACTGCCACGCCGCCACTTTGCCGCGAGAATACAGGTCTTACTCCGGTGGATTATTTCGGACGTGAGATGGTAGCACGGCTGCCGAAGGACGTGCGCGTGGGCGTGATCACTGTGGCAGTAGGCGGATGTCATATCGAGACGTTTATGCGTGACTCGGTCGACAACTACGTCAAGACACGAGCACCTCAGTGGATGAAGGGTATGCTCGCCTGCTACGGCAACAATCCTTATAACCGTTTGGTGACCTTGGCACGCAAGGCTCAGCAGGTCGGCGTGATCAAAGGCATTCTGCTCCATCAGGGCGAGAGCAACACGGGAGATGTGCGCTGGCCCGAGAAGGTGGCGTGGGTCTATAACCAACTTATCGCTGACTTGCATCTGAAATCAGAAGACGTGCCCTTGCTCGCCGGTGAGGTTGTACGTGCGGACGGCCACGGACGCTGTGTGGCAATGAATGCGATCATCGACAAACTGCCTGAGACGATCCACACGGCACACGTGATCTCTTCCGAGGGCTGCACCAACGGTCCCGACAATCTCCACTTCGATGCTGCCGGCTACAGAGAACTTGGGCGGCGGTATGCTTATAAGATGTTGTCTCTGCTTGGCTATCCTGTATTCAAGAGTGTCGCAGTTCCGGCTGATGCCGTGACGAGCGAGACGGCAGAACCCGGCAATGAGTATCCGAAGATCGACAGCAGCCGACGTGCCTATTTCCGTCTGCACGCTCCTGCCGCACAGCATGTCGTGGCTGACATCTGCGGAAAGAAATACGATATGCAGCGTGACGAGACGGGTACATGGACGGGTGTCAGTGATCCGCTGCCGGTGGGATTCCACTATTATTTCTTCTGGGTAGACGGCGTGCAAGTGACAGATCCGGCTACTGACACGTATTTCGGATGCTGCCGCCAGGCCAGTGCCTTGGAAGTGCCGGAAGGATCTGAGGGCGACTACTATCGTCCGCAGCAGGGCGTGGCTAAAGGCCAGGTGCGCTCATTCCAGTATTATGCTGGTTCCACGCACCAGTGGCGTCGGGCAATGGTCTACACGCCGGCAGAATATGAACAGGGAAAGAAACGCTATCCGGTGCTCTATCTGCAGCATGGAATGGGTGAAGACGAGACTGGCTGGAGCCATCAGGGCAAGATGCAAAACATCATGGACAACCTGATAGCCGCTGGTAAGGCAGTGCCGATGATCGTCGTGATGGAGAGCGGCGACGTGAAAGCACCTTACCGTCCCGATAAGGATGGAGGCAACCAAGCCGGTCTGAGCCAGTATGGCGCTACGTTCTATCAGGTGCTCATCAATGATTTGATACCTACGATCGACAAGAACTTCCGTACAAAGACCGACCGGGACCACCGTGCAATGGCGGGTCTGTCATGGGGCGGGCACCAAACCTTCGACATGGTATTCACGCATCTCGACAAGTTCTCCTATTGCGGAGGCTTCAGCGGTGCCATCTTCGGGTTGGATGTCAACAAGACATACGATGGCATCTTCTCACGCCCTGACGAAGTGAACAGTAAGTTGCATACCCTCTTCCTCGGTTGTGGCAGTGAGGAAAACATGGGCACGTCGAAGCTGATCAAGGATCTCAGAGGCGCAGGCGTGAAGGTAGAGGACTATGTCTCGCCCGGAACAGCCCATGAGTGGCTGACCTGGCGCCGATGCCTCAAGGAGTTTGTAGTGAAGCTCTTTAAGAAATAGCGCACTTATTCGTGGTGGTAAGGCTCACCTTTGATGATCGTACAAGCCCGATAAAGCTGTTCGACAAAGATGAGTCTTACCATCTGATGACTGAAAGTCAACCGCGAAAGCGATATCTTGTCATTGGCGCGTGCGTATACTTCCGGTGAGAATCCATACGGACCACCGATGATGAATACCAGCCGTCGGGCTGTGTTCTGCTTGTGCAGCAACCAGTCGGCGAGTTCTATGGAGCGGAATTCCTTGCCATGCTCGTCAAGGAGCACCACTGTGTCGCTGTTTTGCAACTCTTGCAGGATCAGTTGGCCTTCCTTTTCTTTTTGTTGTGCCTCGGTGAGACTCTTGGTGTTTTTCAGTTCCGGAATGGTGCGGATCTCAAAAGGCATGTAGTGTGCGATGCGCTCAGTGTAGTCATTGATGCCCGCAATGAAATGTTTGTTTTGTGTCTTGCCGACGAGGATAAGGATGGTCTTCATGGTTATTCTCCTTTAGTGAGTGAAGCATCTTTGTCGCAGGAATCATTCTTTTCGAGGGTTGACTGATGCGCCTTGTCGTGCGTATCTTGCTCTTTGAGGCTTGAATATTGTGCCTTGCGTTTGGGATTCATGGGAAACCAGCCTTTCTCCACTCTTTTCTTTTGTTCAAAGAGTTCGCCGATCGACCACAGCAGACTGGCGCCAGTGACACCGACAATGGCTGAGAGTATGGTGTCGGCAATGCACAATGACGCGCCAATACATGCCAAACCGGCAATAAGAAACAGCCACCAGGGACGTGTGCCCCAATGGTATTCAGTCTTGATGACAACGGGATGGAAGACACCTATTATAATAAAGGTGCTGATAGCGAGAAGTAGTCCAGTGAAATGCATTCCTTTTTGTTTTGGTACAAATTTACAAATTTTTATCTGTAACGTGGCGTGTTTATCGCAAATATTTGCTATCTTTGCCCATAGAACTAATTATTTCTAACAAAGATATCATATCATGGAAAACAACGCAGCGCTCATAGCCCAATGTGAGGCTAAGGCAAAGGCATGGCTCTCGCCTTCGTTTGACGAGCAGACACGCAATGAAGTTCAGGCAATGCTTGACAATCCTGACAAGACACAACTCATAGAAAGCTTCTATAAAGACTTGGAGTTTGGTACCGGCGGACTGCGTGGTATCATGGGACCTGGCACCAACCGCATGAACATCTATGTTGTCGGTATGGCCACCCAAGGCTTTGCCAACTATCTGAAAAAGAACTTCAAGGATCGTGAACAGATCTCAGTGGTGGTCTGCCACGACTGCCGCAACAACAGTCGCCTGTATGCCGAGACAGTAGCAAACATCTTCTCTGCCAATGGCATCAAGGCTTATATCTTCGACGACCTGCGCCCAACGCCTGAGTGTTCCTTCGCTATCCGCTATCTAAAGGCCCAGGCCGGTGTGAATATCACGGCCAGCCATAACCCACGAGAGTACAACGGCTACAAGGCTTATTGGGAGGATGGCGCTCAGGTGCTGGCTCCTCACGACAAAGGTATTATCGACGAGGTGAACAAGGTGACAATCGATGACGTGAAGTTCCAACCCAACAAAGATCTCATTCAGATCATTGGCGAGGACATCGACGAGCCTTATCTGCGTCAGATCCGCACGATCTCTATCGACCGTGAGGTGATCCGTCGTCAGCACGATCTGAAGATCGTCTACACTCCGCTCCACGGTGCTGGTCGCGTGATGATTCCGCGTTCGCTGGCTTATTGGGGTTTTGACAATGTACACTGCGTTCCTGAGCAGATGATCAAGGACGGAAACTTCCCAACCGTCGACCGTCCAAACCCAGAGTTCGCCGAGGCGTTGACGCTCGGACTGCGTGACGCTAAAAAGCTCGATGCTGATATTCTCATGGCCTCTGACCCGGATGCAGACCGCGTCGGTATGGCTTGCAAGAACGATAAGGGTGAGTGGGTGCTGATCAACGGCAACCAGACCTGTCTGATCTTCTTGTGGTATATCATCACGAACCGCAAGGCTAAGGGCTTGCTCAAGCCGACGGACTTCATCGTGAAGACAATCGTTACGACAGAGGTGATCCGCAAGATCGCTGCAAAGCAAAACATCGAGATGCGTGACTGCTACACGGGCTTTAAGTGGATTGCCCGCGAGATTGCACTCTCAGAAGGCAAACAGCAGTATATCGGCGGCGGTGAGGAGAGCTACGGCTTCCTTGCTGAGGACTTCGTGCGCGATAAGGACGCTGTGTCTGCTTGCTCGCTGCTGGCAGAGATCTGCGCTTATGCCAAGGATCAGGGCAAGACGCTCTACGACATCCTCATGGGCATCTATCTCGAATATGGCTTCTCTAAGGAGTTCACCGTAAATGTGGAGCGTCCCGGAAAGAGTGGTGCTGAGGAGATCCAGAAGATGATGAGTGACTTCCGCGCTAACCCGCCGAAGGAGCTCGGTGGCTCTAAGGTAGTGCTGTGGAAGGACTATAAGACGTTGAAGGCTACTGCTGCTGATGGTAAGGTTACTGACCTTGTCATGCCGGAGGCCAGCAATGTGCTGCAGTGGTTCTGCGACGACGACACCAAAGTGAGTGTTCGTCCATCGGGAACAGAGCCTAAGATCAAGTTCTACATAGAGGTGAAGGATACTATGACGGATGCTTCACAGTATGAGGAACTGGACAAGAAAGGCATGAAGAAGATCGAGGCTATCAAGAAGAGCCTTGGTCTTGACAAGGACTAAGTATATTGCTTAGCTAACTCTAATTCCCCTTGCTGCTGATGTGTGGCAAGGGGATTTTTGTTGCGTGCTTGCTTTTGGTTTGACCGTTATTGTCATGTCCTATGTTTGTTGGGTATACTGACAATAATGGGCAGGGAATGCAATCTTTTTCTGCTTTCGTCATTGGGACACCCGAGTTCCAAGATTGGTGACTATATCGGTCCACTCATATGTTTTGCGGGGTTAGGGCGGGGTTCATCCCCGCCCTAACCCTCTTGTCTGTAATATTCTCACACCGAGAACACAGAGATCTCTACCCGTGAGAATGTTCACACAGATTCCACTCTCCACAGATCTTAACAGTCTCTCTGTGCTCTCCGTATTCTCTGTGTGAGATAAATCCAGTGCATTCATGCTTCGTTAATCTGTAATCTGTTAAATCTGTGTGAAAAAATCCTCCGTAACAAACAAAATCAATAATCCTGATGAGATCTGGACTATATATATGTTTTGTCCTTCTTAATGTCTTTATTGCGGATACACCATATTGGCATTTGTCATCTTCATGAGCACCTCGTCGAGGAACTTGCGTGCCTCCCATCGTGCCATCGGCAGGTCGTGGAGCAGGTAATTGCCGCAGTCGCGTGGTGCGGCCCCGGGGATTTCTCCTTCGAAGTCGGCGATGAAGCGGAAGGTGCGCTGCATGAGCGGCACGATGTCCTTAGGCTCGAGGTCACCGCGGAGCAAGAGATAGTTGCCCGTTAGGCAGCCCATCGGTCCCCAGTAGATCACGCGGTCCTTCCACTCCTCATCGTTTCTGAGGAAGGTGGCGGCGAGATGCTCGATAGTGTGCAGGGCACCGGCGTGGACAACGGGCTCGCGGTTGGGTTCTTTCATGCGTATGTCGAAGGTGGTGACCACCTCGTTGCCCACCTCGTCCTTGCGCGAGACGTAGATGCCGCGCAGGAGCTTTTCGTGGTTGATGGTAAAGGATGGAATCTTATTCATGTGTTTTTGTGTGTTTATGCTTTTGTCGTATCATTGCAGTCGGCGAGTTTTTTGAGAAAGTCGCGTGTCATCTCGAAGCTGCCCTCAGCCATGCGGTTCCAGAAATCGAAGTACTGCGAGGCATTGGTGTCCTTGAGCGGCACGTCGCTGATGATGCGGAACGAGATGAAAGGTGTCTTGTAGATGAAGCAAGTCTGAGCGATGGCACAGCTCTCCATGTCCACGGCAGTGGCATTGGGGAAGTGCTTCATGATGGCCTGCATCTTTTCGCGCTTGTCGACAAACCAGTCGCCGCTGACGGTGAGCCCCTTGACGACCTTGGTGCCCTCCGCCATCTTGATGCTCAAGGCGGTGTCTACGAGATCCTTGGGAGCCTTGAAGCTGGTGGGCATACCCATGACCTGACCGTAGGTGACGTCGTTGCCGCAGTAGACATCGTGGTAGACACATTCCGAGGCCACGACCACGTCGAGTGGGTTGAGCGCAACATCTGCACCGCCGGCGCAGCCCGTGGAGATGACTAAGTCAGGCGCGTAGTTGTCGATCATCTCCACGGCACCAATGGCAGCATTGACTTTGCCAATGCCACACTGTTGCATGATGATCTCGGTCTGACCAATATATCCCCGGATGAAATCCTTGTGATGATGACGCTCGGTCTGCGTCTCGTCGAGCAATGTCTTGAGTTGCGTGAACTCCTTGTCCATTGCGACAATGATGCCAATCTTTTTCACTTGTCGATGATTTTTGTTAGTCTCTGCGCTTGCAATATCGTGGGCGGGGGCAGAAATGCTGTGCAAAGTTACAAAAAAAAGGTATTATCACCACTTTTAACGCCTGCTTTTTAACTATCAGCGAAAAAATATGTAACTTTGCCCATAGAATAAACGTTTATAGAATATTATGTTATGGAAACATTGAAGAAGTGGTTGCCGGACATTCTGGCCGTCATTCTCTTTGCCGTCATCGGCTTTGTCTATTTCATGCCTGCTGACATCGACGGCAGAGTCCTTTACCGCGAAGACTCCTCGGCGGGCCGCGGACTCGGTCAGGAGAGTAAGCTCTATCTTGAGAAAACCGGCGAGCGCACCCGTTGGACCAATTCCGCTTTCAGCGGTATGCCCACCTATCAGGTCTCGCCGTCCTACACCTCGACCACTGTCTTGGGTAAGATGGAGGATGCCTACCACCTGTGGCTGCCCGAAAACGTGTGGTATGTCTTTGCCTATCTCTTGGGCTTCTACATTCTGCTGCGTGCTTTCGACTTCAAACAGTACCTCGCTGTGCTGGGCTCCATCCTCTGGGCTTTCTCCAGCTATTTCTTCATCATCATTGCCGCAGGACATATCTGGAAGGTCATGGCACTGGCCTATCTGCCGCCGATGATCGCCGGCATGGTGCTCAGCTACCGTGGTAAATATCTGTGGGGATTGATCGTCACGGCGATCTTCACTGCCTTTGAGATCAATGCCAACCACGTGCAGATGACCTATTACTATCTTTTCATCATCCTCTTCATGGTCATCGCCTGGCTTGTCATGGCCATCCGCGACAAGAAGTTGCCGCAGTTTGTCAAGGGCTCGGTGGTCTGCGCCGTCGGTGCCCTGCTCGGCGTGCTGATCAACATCTCCAATCTCTATCACACGTGGGAATATACCAAGGAGAGTATGCGTGGAAAGAGCGAGCTGGTAAAGAAAAACTCCAGCAACCAGACCAGCAGCGGACTCGACCGCGACTACATCACGCAGTGGAGCTACGGCATCGGCGAGACCTGGACGCTGCTCGTGCCCAACACCAAGGGCGGTGCCTCCGTGCCACTGGCGCAGAACGCCAAGGCCATGGAGAAAGCTGATCCTAACTTCATGCAGATCTATCAGCAGATGGGACAGTACTGGGGCGATCAGCCCGGAACGAGCGGCCCGGTGTATGTCGGGGCCTTCGTGCTGATGCTCTTCATCCTCGGATTGTTCATCGTGAAAGGCCCGATGAAGTGGGCTCTCTTAGGAGCTACCATCCTGAGCATCCTGCTCTCGTGGGGCCGCAACTTCATGGGCTTCACCAATTTCTTCCTCGACTACATCCCGATGTACGCCAAGTTCCGCACGGTGGCTTCCATCCTCGTTATCGCTGAGTTCACGATACCTCTGCTCGCCATGATGGCTTTGAAGAAGATCGTCGACGAGCCGGAGATCCTCAAGACCAAGATTCGTTGGGTGTGGGTGAGCTTCGCGCTGACGGGCGGCATTGCCCTGCTCTTCTGGCTGATGCCTTCGGTGTTCTTCCCCGACTATATCTCGGCGCAGGAAAACCAGGCCCTGGCACAGATCCCGGCAGAATATCTCGGGCCGCTGAAATCCAATCTGACGGCGATCCGCGAGTATATCTTCTCTTCCGATGCCCTGCGCTCGTTCATCATCGTGGCTCTCGGCATGGCACTGCTCATGCTCTATAAGTATAAGAAGCTCAACGCCAAGATGCTCGTAGGCTGTGTGACGGTGCTCTGCCTCGTGGATATGTGGCAGGTCAACAAGCGCTATCTCAACGATGGCATGTTTGTGGAGGCCAGCGTGCGCAACAGCGACCAGCCGATGACAGCCACGGACCGGCAGATCCTCAAGGACAAAGGACTGGACTATCGCGTGCTGAACCTCGCGTCGAACACGTTCAACGAGAACGAGACCTCGTACTATCACAAGAGCATCGGTGGCTATCATCCTGCCAAGCTGCGCCGCTATCAGGAGATGATCGACGCCTATATCGCTCCCGAGATGCAGAAGATGATGCCCGCCATCTCCAAGGCTGGCGGCGACATGACCAAGGTCGACGGATCGAAAGAGTGGCCGGTGCTGAACATGCTCAATGCCAAATACTTCATCCTGCCCTTGCAGAGTGGACAGACGGTGCCCTTGCAGAATCCTTATGTTCAGGGCAACGCGTGGTTTGTGGACAAGGTCGACTATGTCGACAATGCCAACCAGGAGATCGACCGCGTAGGTAAGATCGACTTGCACCATGAGGCTGTCGCCGACAAGAAGTTCAGCGAGCAACTCGGCAAAGCCGTCAAGCAGGACGGTACCTCCTTGGCGGTCATCAAAAGCTACGAACCCAACCACCTGACCTACGAGGTGAACTCCGACAAGGGCGGCGTGCTCGTGTTCTCTGAGATCTATTATCCCGAGTGGACAGCGACCGTCGACGGACAGAAGGCTGAGCTGGGACGTGTGAACTATATCCTGCGCGCCTTGAACGTGAAACCGGGCAAGCACGAGGTCGTCCTTGACTTCCATCCTGCTTCCATCCGCACGACCGAGACACTGGCCTACTGCTCTTATGGCATCCTCGCCCTGCTGATTGCGGCAGGAGCCTTCATGGCGCGCCGCAAGAACAAGGAGAAGGCATAATACATTTACCACCTTATTATATATAGCATATTGATCAGATCACTGTTTTTCGACATCGACGGCACCTTGGTGAGCTTTCGCACGCATCGCATCCCACAGGCTACTGTTGACGCACTCACAGAGGCGAAGACCCGTGGCGTGAAGATTTTCATCTCCACGGGTCGTCCCATACAGTTTATCACAAACCTTTCCCAGATCGAACATCTCCTCGACGGCTACATCACGACCAATGGCGCTTACTGCTTTGTGGGCGACCAAACGGTGTGCTGCCACCCTATCGATCCCGCTGACGTGCAGAAGATCCTGCAGGCTTGCGACCGTTTCGACCGGGCAGCCATCGTCGTTGGGCGGAAGACCATTGCCGTCTACAACCGTCAGCCTATCGTGGACAAGAGCTTCGGGGAAGGGCTGGGACTGACAGACCTCCACTTCGACGAGCTCAGCAATGTGTTCCGGCAGGACATCCTGCAGGTGACGCCTTTCATCACTGACGAGGAAGAGGCTCAACTCATGCCCATGATTCCCCACTGCGTCGGTGGCCGATGGACCAAGGAGTTTGTAGACATCACGCAGGAAAATGCCGACAAGGGCAAGGGACTCGTGGCCATGGCAGCCTATGAGCACTTCCGCATCGACGAGACAATGGCATTCGGCGATGGGGGCAACGACATTCCTATCATCCGGCAGGCCGGTATCGGCGTGGCAATGGGCAACGGCGGTGACAATGTCAAAGCGGCAGCCGACTACGTTACCGCGGCTGTCGACGATGAGGGCGTGAGAAAGGCGCTCATACATTTTGGAGTCATCAAAGGCTGAAAACAGCGCTTTAGAAATGTATATTCGTCGAAAATAACATGAAAACGATGTTTCTTTAAGAAAAAAACAGTAATTTTGCGAGTAAAATCATTAGATTAGGACATACATGGAAAAACTTGTTATCAATTCCTATGAGGAGTTTGCTGCTCACGAGGGACAACAATTAGGTATATCGGACTGGTTGCAGGTGGATCAGGACCGCATCAACCAGTTTGCTGACGCTACACTCGACCATCAGTGGATACACGTCGACGTGGAGCGTGCCAAGAAGGAAAGTCCCTATAAGAGCACCATCGCACATGGTTACCTGACCCTTTCGCTGCTGCCTCATCTGTGGGGACAGATCATCGAGGTCAACAACCTGAAGATGATGGTCAACTATGGCATGGACAAGATGCGCTTTGGCGTGCCCGTCATCACAGGCAGCCGCATCAGACTGAATGCCAAACTCGACAAGATCGAAAACCTGCGCGGTATCTGCAAAGCTTATATCGGCTTCAAAATAGAAATCGAGGGACAGCGCAAGCCTGCTCTGCAGGGTGAGGCACAGTTCCTCTATTACTTTGAATAACTATGGATCATTTACCAAAGGATCCGGCAATGCTGGTCTCAGCGGTGAACATGCTGTTGCGCGACGAAGAGTTTGATTCCCTGTCAGAACTCTGCTATTGCTTCAATAGTGACCCCGACCATCTCAAGAGCTATCTGCTGGATCATGGTTTTTCATGGAATGAAGACCAGAAACAGTTTAAGGAGTGCTGAGCTGTCCTCGGCAAATATGGACTGAAGAATTCAACGATTTCTTAATTCGGAATTATTTATGTGTGGAATAGTAGGATACATCGGCCAACGTCAGGCCTATGACATATTGATCGGTGGACTTCACCGCTTGGAATACCGTGGTTACGATTCTGCCGGTGTGGCACTGATCAATGCTGAGGACCAACTCAATGTCTACAAAGCCAAGGGCAAGGTTGCTGACTTGGAGACGGCGGCAGCCGGAAAGGACTGCTCTGGAACGGTGGGCATCGCCCATACTCGCTGGGCTACTCATGGTGAGCCCTCTGTGCGCAACGCCCATCCTCATGTGTCGGACTCCGGCAATCTCGTCATCGTGCACAATGGTATCATTGAGAACTATACCATCCTGCGCAAGCAGCTTGCCAAGAAGGGATTTACCTTTAAGAGTGACACGGATACCGAGGTGCTTGTGCAACTCATTCAGTATGCACAGGACAAGCACAAGTGTCCCTTGGCCGAAGCTGTGCGCCATGCGCTGAACAAATGTATCGGTGCCTACGCCATCGCCGTGCTCGACCGCCGCGATCCCGGCACGCTGGTGGTGGCACGCAAAGGATCACCGCTCGTCGTGGGCATCGGCAAGGACAATAGTGAATTTTTTGTCGCCTCAGACGCTACACCGATTGCCGGTTATACGCAAAACGTCGTATACCTCGACGATGAGCAGATCGCTGTGTGCCAGCCTGGCAAGGAACTAAAGATCATCGACTTGAAAAACAAGAAGGTGGATGTCAGCGTCAAGCAGATTGATATGGATCTCGACATGCTCGACCGTGGTGGTTTCCCCCATTTCATGCTCAAGGAGATCTTTGACCAGCCGCGTTGCCTGCGTGACTGCATGAGCGGCCGCCTCTTCGACGACAAGGTCATCCTTTCCGCTGTACGCAACAACCGCGCCCGGCTGCTCTCGGCAACACGCTTCATCATCGTGGCCTGTGGTACGAGCTGGCATGCCGGACTTATCGGCAAGCAGCTCATCGAGCACTATTGCAAGATTCCCGTGGAGGTGGACTATGCATCGGAGTTCCGCTACCGCGACCCCGTGATCCTGCCCACCGACGTGGTCATCGCCATCTCGCAGAGCGGTGAGACCGCTGACACGCTGGCAGCCATCAAGCTCGCCAAAGAGCGCGGCGCGTTTATCTTTGGCATCGTCAACGCTGTCGGCTCCAGCATCGCACGAGAGACCGACACTGGCATCTACATCCATGTGGGACCGGAGATCGGCGTGGCCTCGACAAAAGCCTTCACCGGTCAGCTCACCTGTCTGACGCTGCTCGCCCTGGCACTCGCCAACGCAAAGGGTACCGTAGACCACGATGAGTTCGTCAGTCTGACGAAAGAGCTGGGGCAGATTCCCGATAAGATCGATAAGCTGCTCAAGGAGAACGATTGCATCAAGCAGTTGGCTCGCACCTATACCTACGCCACCAACTTCCTCTACCTCGGTCGCGGATGGAACTATCCCGTGGCCTTGGAGGGAGCATTGAAGTTGAAGGAGATCAGCTATATACACGCTGAGGGCTATCCTGCTGCGGAGATGAAGCATGGTCCTATCGCATTGGTGGACAATATGATGCCAGTGCTCTTTGTGGCTACACATCACGAAGGATACGAGAAAGTGGTCTCCAACATGCAGGAGGTAAAGGCACGTGGCGGCCGCATCATTGCTGTAGTCACCGAGGGCGATACCGAGGTGCAAAAGATTGCTGATGAGGTGATCAATGTCCCATCGACATTAGCGCCATTGGCACCGCTGCTCACCGTGATCCCTTTACAGCTGCTCGCTTACCACATTGCCGTGGAGAAAGGATTGGATGTCGACCAGCCGCGCAACCTCGCCAAGAGTGTGACCGTGGAGTAGGGCAGAGCAACCACTCGCTTGCAACTCTTTGTGTTTATAAAAAAGCAATTTAGAATATGCAATATTTCATTGTTATCAACGACGTGCAGCAAGGTCCGTTCAGCATCGACGAACTGCGTCAGCGCAATATCACCTCTGACACGCTCGTGTGGGCAGAGGGCATGCCGCAATGGGTACCGGCCTGGCAGGTAGCGGAACTACGACCGCTCTTCTATGCCGATGCTCAGACGGCTCAGAGTACTGCTGCTCAGCAGACGCCGCCACCGCCTCCATACGGGATACAAAATGGTGCACAATCCTCCAACACTACGGGTGACAACTATCAGGGACCCGGTGCGGGAGATACTACGCAGCCGCCTTCTCAGCCGGGGAAAAACAACAGTAAGAAGGTGCTCACTTATGTGGGCATCGCACTTGCCATTCTGCTGCTGCTCATGGCGATTACCAATCCCTCTAAGGATGAGCACCGCCAGGTCATTAAAGACCATATCACTGCTGGGTTTAATCGGGGATTGAACGATGGCGATAACAGTGGATTGGCCTCACTGGCCTCTTCGATGATCTCGGCATTGGCAGGACCCGTCATCAACAATGCCATCGACAACCTGCTGCAATACCATAACTATGTCTTCTGGTCCACGACCACAATCGACATTCCGGGTGCCGGTGAGCAACGTACTTCCTTGGGCATCTTTGGAAAAGTATTCACCTCTGACGAGGCTACCATCGCTGAGGCTGTGGCAAAAGCCACGGATGACAAGGGCGACAAAGAAGACTCTACGTCTACAACCATCTTTACTGGTGGCGACAACAGCAGTGATGACGCAGGTGGTGATGTCACCCGGCAGGTCACCGACACCGTCGTGTCGATGGGCAACAAGGTCGGGCGTACGGTCGTGCGCCATGTCAGCAGTGTGGTCAGCAAGGAAATAAAAAAGGAAATCAACCAAAACGCCGACAGTGCGACGGTATCGGGAATCGACAAGATCATCAATGCTGTGGAGGATTTCCTCAAAGGTCTTTGATGTCTTTGTGCCTTGGTGACGCTTTATGATGTTACTTCGTTCCATAGATTTTCGTTCGTAACTATTCACCGAATACAGGTCGAAAGGCAGAAAAATAAAAAGATAATCCCCGCCTCTACGCCCTCACCGCATGCTGCGCCGTTAACAGGGTAATACTAGCAAAACGATTTGGATGCTATCCACCGAAAGGAATTTGCTGAATAGTTATGTTACTTCAAGATGGTTGCGGAATTGAGGGATAGTCTAAGTGATTCTAGGTAAAGTCAACATAAAATTCCGTTTGGAATTTTTCTAGCTGGCAAAAGGTCTTTCGCTGCGTAGGTTTTAATCATTCGCTACCTAGCGAAAGACCTTTTTCTATAGCATTACAACATTGGGAACATAGTTTCGACCCCACGAGAACATAGCTTCGACCCCACGAGAACATAGTTTCGATCCCACGAGAACATAGCTTCGACCCCACGAGAACACTGCTTCGACCCACCAAGAACATCGCTTCCCCAAATTTTGGCAAAAGTTCACAAAAACTGAGGACTGTATCAGAGCTGTTATTATATTCCTTCCCAAAAGTCTCATCCTTATCCTGTTGCTGCTGGGGCATGATATTTTCTTTGGTATCATCCATATGGTTATATAAGGCTTATTACAAGCAGCTTCCACACAGAGAGACATAGAAAACACAGCGAAGGCTTTGCCTTATTGAGTGTATACAGGGTGTGTACATGGGAAAAAAAGGAAGTAATTTTTCACGCTCATAATGCCATGAAATCCAAAAAAAATATGTAAGTTTGCAATATGAAATGGAAACTGAAAATTGATTGGCGCAAGGTCGTGCTGTTTCTCGTTATCTCAGCAGGACTGCTATATTTGACCCGCTCTGTGCTCATGGCGGCAGGAGTTATCATGCTGCTCTTCGTTGTTGACAGTCTGATCAGCGATTGGGAATACCGTCGCAAAACCCACGAACTGTTCAAGGACATCAGAGAGCAGCAGGAACAGAAAACCAAAGAGAAACAATCAGATGCCGACCGGAGACATTGAGAAAGCTATATCCATGGACCAACTTATACAACTCTATACCACATGGGCCGGGCAGGCTCCCGCCCATGTCGAGAAGCTTGCAGGAGCAGGCAGCAACAGACAATATTACCGGCTGACGGGATCAGACGGAAAGACCGTGATCGGCGTACTTGGCACCAGCAAGGACGAGGACCACGCCTTTGTGTACCTCGACCGGCATTTCACGCAACGCAAACTGCCGGTTCCCCGTGTGCTGGCCGTCAGCAGCGACGAGATGTGCTATCTCCAAACCGACTTGGGCAGCACGTCGCTCTTCGAGGCTATCCGTGGCGGGCGAGAGGCAGGTGGCAGATACAACCTTGCGGAGAAAGAACTGTTGAAGCGCACGATACGCCAACTGCCGAACCTGCAGATCCGCGGGGCCATCGGCTTGGACTGGAACAACTGCTATCCGCAACCTGAGTTCGACGAGGACAATGTGCTCTTTGACCTCAACTACTTCAAATACTGCTTCCTGAAACCCACAGAACTGGAGTTCCATGAAGTGAAACTTCAGGCCAGTTTCCGTCGCTTCGCCAAGGACTTGATAGCCGAACCGACGGAGAGTTTCATGTATCGCGACTTTCAGGCACGCAACATCATGCTTGACGCTGAGGGAAATCCGTTCTTCATCGACTTCCAGGGCGGTCGCAAAGGCCCATACTATTACGATTTGGCTTCGTTCCTGTGGCAGGCTTCGGCAAAGTATAGCTTCAAGTTGCGCCGAGATCTCATCGCGGAGTACTATCATGCCTTGAGCCATTACATCGAGGTGCCGTCGGTCCGCCACTTTGCCAGCAGGCTAAGCCTCTTCGTACTCTTCCGCACGCTGCAGGTGTTAGGTGCCTATGGCTTCCGTGGATACTTTGAGCATAAGCAGCATTTTATCGACAGCATACCTCCTGCCATACAAAATCTGCGTGACCTCCTTGCCCTGCGCGAGGATGTGTTGCCCTATCCCTATCTGCGTGAAGTGCTGACCGCTTTGGTCAACCTTCCGCAGTTTGCGCCTAAGAAAGACGAGATGCTGCCTCGAAAAGACGGTTTCAAGACCACAGACAGCAACATCTATCCCAAGAATCCGCAAGACGGACTGCCCACATTCTCGAAATACGATGGCAAGGGACCGCTCGTGGTGCGCGTGTATAGCTTCTCCTATAAAAAGGGAATCCCAGAGGATCCCTCGGGCAATGGAGGCGGCTATGTCTTCGACTGCCGTTCCACGCACAACCCCGGACGCTATGAACCTTATAAAAAACTGACGGGACTCGACGAGCCGGTGATTCGCTTCCTTGAGGACGACGGCGAGATCGTGGAGTTCCTGCAACATGTCTATGCCCTTGCCGACCATCATGTGGCGCGCTATATCCAGCGGGGCTTCACGAGTCTGATGTTTTGTTTCGGATGCACTGGCGGTCAGCATCGCAGCGTCTACAGTGCGCAGCATCTGGCAGAGCACATTCATGAGAAGTTCGGCATCGAGGTACAGATCGTACATCGTGAGCAGAACATCCGGCAAACCTTGGAAGCTGTGACAGACAAGTGACCCCTGTCTGTCGCACAGTGTCAACAAACTATCACGACAGTGCCTTGCCGCCCGCATGAGTGGCGGCCGCACTGCCGTCTACTGACAAATCAAATCTCAATAACAACTATAACTCTAAAGACAATCACCATGACAAAAAACTATCTGCTCCTCAGTCTTTTGCTCTGCTTAGGCTGGCATCAGACGCAGGCACAACCGTCAGGAGACAATCAAAGGGGTAGGGCAGACGTCACTTGCGCGTTCTCCTATTTTACCTATCAAGGCCAGGACCAGCGCTTCGCCACACCCTACGACCACAGCCGGCAGTATCTCAACCCGGTACGCTCGGGCTATTATCCTGATCCGAGTGTCTGTCGGGTAGGCAAGACCTTCTATATGGTCAACTCCTCCTTTGGCTCTTATCCCGGCGTGCCCATTGCTACCTCGCAAGATCTCGTCAGCTGGCAACCTGCCGGATATGTTCTTGACCGCCCGTCGCAACTGCCCTTGGCCAACCAGCCCATCGCACACGGAGGCATCTATGCACCGACGATCCGCTACAACAAACGCAACAAGACGTTCTACATGATCACGACCAACGTAGGACGCGGCAATTTCCTTGTCAAGACAAAGGATCCCTCCAAAGGCTGGAGCGACCCAATCTGGTTGCCGAAAGTGGTAGGTATCGATCCCGACCTGCTGTTCGACGATGATGGCAAAGCCTATATCGTGCACAATGCCTCGGTGACGGGGAAACAAGCCTACGAGGGGCAGACAGCCATTCGCCTCTTTGAGTTCGATGTCAAAGGCGACTCCACGCGGGGCAATTTCACGGAGATCGTCCGTGGTGGTACGCATGTAGAGGAGAAACCGATATGGATTGAGGGACCACATCTCTATAAACGGGGACACTATTATTACCTCATGTGTGCCGAAGGTGGTACGGCAGAGCACCATAGCGAGGTGATCTTCCGTGCCAAGAAGCCGCAGGGGCCTTGGGAGGAATACAGTGGTAACCCCATTCTTACCCAGCGTGATCTCGGTGAGGACCTTCTTGATCCCGTTACCTGCACCGGTCATGCCGACCTCGTAGAGGACGGTACCGGACAGTGGTGGGCTGTGTTCTTAGGCTGCCGTCCTTATGAGGGCAATCTCTACAACACAGGGCGTGAGACTTTCCTGCTGCCCGTCACTTGGAAAAACGACTGGCCTGCCATCCTCGAACACGGCAAGGCGGTTCAGACGTTCAACGCCAAGAAAGGTGTACAACTGAAGGTCCGCCCATCGCAAACGCCCGAGCAACTCGGCATCACGGGCAACTTCTCTTATACCGACCGCTTTGACAGCACAGCCCTGAACCAGCGTTGGACATTCGTCCGCAATCCGTCGGCATTCTATGCTACGGGAACCGGCGGACTTGTCATCAGCGGTTTGCCGACCAGCCTCTCTGTCAAAGAGAACCCCTTGGCTGTGTTTATACATCAGCAAAACGCCAGTTTCACGGCAGAGACCGAGATGACCCAGCAGTCCACAAGTGCCAAGACGGTAGCCGGCATGTTGCTCTTGCAGGGAGCCAACGCAAACATTGTCTTTGGAAAAACATTGCGTCACGGCAAACCTGTGCTTGTCTTGCAACGCACAGAGAAAGAGCCTGTGGTCATTGCCTCCGCGCCGATAGAGACGGGATCCGTCAAGCTTCGAGTTACAGGCGATGGACGTTGGTATTCGTTCTATTACCAGCCGCAAGGGCAGGACTGGAAAGTATTGGCCACAGGAGTCGATGCCAGTAACCTCAGCACTACCAAGGCAGGTGGATTCATCGGCACGCTCATCGGCTTGGGCATGTGCACTATCCGTGAATAGTCTTTTACCTCTCTAACTCTCTCCGGGGAGTTAGAGAGGCACTTGAAAAAATAATTTCCAGACTTCGTCAATGGGTCACCCTAAATCGAGAATAAGTTTTTGGAAAATAGTCACGTACAGACTTTAGCTCCTTGGGGAGCATAAGCATGGCCATGATTTTCTTTTTTCTTCATCATCTGGAGATGGCAAGGCAATATGAGTCAGGACAAAGACATTGACTGTCTGCCGGGCTGTTAAGGAGGGATATCATTCCATAATTCGTAATTGCGTCACCATCAATTGCTGAAATAAGCTTATAACTAACTGATAATCAATGATGACACTTCGTCCAACCAAAGATATGATGAAGTCAGGAATCTTTTACCTCTCTAACTCTCTCCGGGGAGTTAGAGAGGCATTGGAAAAATCATTTGTTGAGATAACAATCATCTATGAAATAAAAAAAGAGCTTCAAGCAAAAGCTTGAAGCTCTTTTTGTGACTCCGCTGGGATTCAAACCCGGAACCTTCTGATCCGTAGTCAGATGCTCTATTCAGTTGAGCTACGGAGCCAAACCCTAATTGTGTGCTAACTTAAGAAGTGACTCCGCTGGGATTCAAACCCGGAACCTTCTGATCCGTAGTCAGATGCTCTATTCAGTTGAGCTACGGAGCCATATCTTTTTGTAAGCGAGTGCAAAGGTACGACAATTATTTCATACTGCCAAACTTTTCATTGACTTTTTTCAAATTTTCTTTAATCTCTTGCTTTCTGCATACGATTTTACGCCTTGAGGAACGCCTTCCCAACCTATATAATAAGGTGTAGGCAAGATGAGAAAAAGGTATTCACAACTAAACATCTAACGACTATAGACAATCGTAATACTACAGATAAGAAACTATTGCTGTCCGATAAAAAATGTCAGGTAGCCAATTTTGAATTTCCTCTCTAAAAAAAGCGGGGAAAGCCCGCTGACTCTCCCCTAGAGTTTGCAATTTTGTATTGCAAACCCAAAAAATACAAACTCATGGGCAAAGGTACAACTAAAAAATTTCACCGTAGGGAACAATATTGTCGTATTTTATTGCTATCTTTGCCATGTCAAGTAGAATTGAGCTTCTTTTGTTTTGACACCATAAAGGTAGTGGAAATTCCGCATTTGACAAAACTCTGAGGAACTTATTGTCCTTCAGAAACTTATAAAATATATTAACAACAAATTAAGCATTTAGTTGCGGAATTAAGGCTATATATAAATAAGGTATTATTCCAGAAGCATGAATAAAAGAAAACATTTGAATATCTGTCTCGACATGAACTACCATCAAATACTTGAGAATATTTACATGGACATCCGTCCATATGCACAAGTGGGCAAGCAAGCCGACTACATTCCCGCTCTTGCCTCGGTAGACCCCGACCAATTCGGCATCTGCATCAACACACTGCAAGGCGATGAATATGCACTGGGGCAAGCCGACACGCGTTTCTCCATACAGAGCATTTCTAAAGTGTTCAGTCTTGCCTACTGCATGAGCATCCTTGGTGATAATATATGGCTGCGCATGGACAAAGAGCCATCGGGCACTGCGTTCAACTCACTCATACAACTAGAACTTGAGAAAGGCTATCCACGTAATCCCTTCATCAATGCCGGGGCCATCGTCATGTCCGACATTCTGCTCAGCCACCTCTCACATCCCCACGAAGACTACATCGCCTTCATCCGCGAGATCAGCCACAACGACACCATCAACTACAATGATGAGGTGGCGCGTTCTGAGGAAAGCCAAGGATACCTCAATGCGGCCATTGCCAATCTGCTGAAGTACTACCACAACATCGACAACGACATCGCCGACGTTCTGCATTTCTATTTCCTCACCTGCTCCGTTGAAATGAGCTGCAAAGAACTGTCGCAGGCATTTCTGGCCTTTGCCAACCATCGGCAGTCGTTCGACTATCATGGTGTGAGCCTCACCTCATCGCAAGTGAAGAGAATCAATGCCATCATGCAGACCTGTGGCTTCTACGACGAGGCTGGCGAGTTCTCCTACCTTGTAGGACTACCCGGAAAAAGCGGTGTGGGCGGAGGTATCGCCGCCATTTATCCATCCCGCTATTCCGTAGCGGTATGGAGTCCGCGACTCAACGAGAAAGGCAATTCGGTCATGGGAATGAAAGCACTTGAACTACTCACCACCGAAACGGAAGAGTCTATTTTCTAAGAGTGGATTGTGTTTTACTCAGCGAATGCAGGCCGAAAGGCAGAAAAAATAAAAAGGTAACGCTACAAAAGTATACTTCTAACGAATAACGACTTACTGACTTCTCCAGCGGTAGTGACATCATCCACCGTAGGGACGGGGTTTATCCCCGTCCTAACCCCCGTGACGGTAATCATTCCACCCTCCTGTGCCACATGTTTGTTTATCATTTGTGGGGTTAGGACAGGGATAAGCCCTGCCACTACGGTCTCACCACATGCGGTACCGTTAACAAGGTAATACTACCAAAACGATATGGACGCCAACCGCCGAAATGAATTCACAGAATGTCTTTTCCATTAAGAAGAGTCACTATTTGCTGCATGGTAGACGGTTAAATAGACCTTCGAATTCAACTATAATTTTCAAGCCGTTGATTATTAGATAGATAATATTGATAATCAAATAGAAGAAATAGACCTTTGATATTTGCTTCAATGATGATTATTGCGTAACTTTGTCGAAATTTAAGATTCATGAATAACAGGACTATCATATTTTTATTCGTTTTCGTTGCGCTTTTGATGACTGGTTGTAAGGAGAGGCACAACCAATCCATTGATGTCGCTTACCAATTATCGGCAACGGCACCGGACAGTGCTTTATCGGTACTGAATGATGTCAACCAGAAAAAACTTGGTAAAGCCGAAATGGCGCGATATGCGCTTGTCTACACAATAGCACAGGACAAGAGCGGGCTGGATGTTGACAACGACTCACTGTTAAGGACGGCCTATACCTATTATAATAATAGAGAGGATGACTCGCTCTATGCCAAGTGTGAATACTATATGGGCAAATACTACATGCTCAACGACAGCACAGAACTGGCTTTAGACTGTTTGCAGAAGGCAGCAGATGCTTCTGAAAAGAATGGGGACAGATACACGCAATGTATGGCATTGGAGAAATACTCTCGAGTGCTAAGGCAAACAAATCCTCGAAAGGCTGTAGAAGTGGCAAGGCATGCAGAAACGACATACGCAAGTATACCAGAAGCCTCAAAGTCAAATATAGTTTACACGAAACTAAACGTAAGTATGTGTTTACTTTTCGCAGATAGTGTAAACGAAGCGGAGAAGAAATGCAAAGAAGCCATGTCTGTAGCCTATGAGGTAAAAGATTCAGGCATTCTTTCTGATGTCTATCAGGACATGGCTTCTGTTTTGGCAGAAAAGAAGAACTACAAAGAATCTTTATGGTACTCCTATCAATCGTGCAAACTTGACAATGCAGATCAATCATCCAAAATGCTAAATCTGGCTTGGTCTTATCTGAATGCTGACTCAATTAAACAATGTAATGCCCTTCTGAACACAATACAAACAGAAAATCTCTCAGAGTTATACACAGCTTATTATATACGACATTTAGCTGCGATAAAGGAGCACGATTATTCTAAAGCTGTTTCATTGGCGGACTCAGCATATCACTATCTGGAGCAGATGTATGGCAATCAGCTGGATAGCAAACAAGAATATTATAATTCCTTAGTGAAAACAAAATATGAGGAGGGCATTGCTAAAGGTAAAACACGGGTCTTGTCTTGGCTCATAGTCATCGCATCCTTGCTCGGTCTGGCTATAATTGTATTTATTCTGCATTCTTACCGGCAATTTAAGTCAAATGCAAAATTCAAGCTAAAGACCGAGGAAGAAAAGTTGCTCCAAGAAGAAAAGATACACAATGAGGAATTGCATCACAAGGAGATTCAACTCTCCACAATGCGCAACTTCATTCTTAGGAGGATAGATACTGCCCAAAAGATTCAAGAATTGCGAGGCATCAAGACCGACAGCGTGCCGCTAACAGAAGAGGACTGGGAAGAAATAAGGCTGTTTGTAGATGGCGTCGAAGGCGACTTCGTTACCAGACTACATAGCACATTCCCCGACCTAAGCGATGATGACATTAGACTTATGATGCTTCTCCGTCTTAAAATGCCCACAAAGGCATTGGCTTTGATATATGGGATTAGCGAAAAATCGATCAAGCAAAAGTTGTTTGTCTATAAAGCTAAAGTAGGAATTAGCGGTGAAAAGACGTCTTTGCGTACGTTCATTGAAGCCTTTTAAAGTCTCTAACATTGCAGAAATAGACCTGGTATTTGGTGAGGAAAAGATAAGGACCTAATATACAACATGTTACAATTATAGCAAAATTAAAGAAATAGACCTCGTTTATTTGCAAGGCATCTCTAAAGTTCCTAACTTTGCAATAGAAACACGAAAATATTTTGATATGAAGAAGTTGTTTTTACTTTTTTCTATAGCAAATACTATATTGCTCCTTTTCCCAACAGCTCTGATGGCACAGCAGACGCATGTACTGGAGCCAAGCATCATGGAAGTGGCTTACCATGAAATATCCGGCAAATACAATGATGACTACGCGTTGCGTGTGGGAAAATCAATGAGCCAATATTTCAGTTATCATAAACTGCGCGACGACTCATTAAGCAGCAATGCACAGACATCCATGATCATTCTTCAGGAAATGCTTGATGAGGCAAACAACAGAAATGACGCCTCCAAGCAAAGGGCGAGTGGTCCGGACCACGGCGACTATTTCTATAGAAGCCAAGCCAACAATACCTTTGACACATATACCAGTTTTATGGGACAAGGGTATAAGATCACTGAACCCATACCCGTACAGGATTGGAACATCGTCACAGACAGCACACGCCAGATTCTTGGCTTCAACTGCTGCATGGCTACGACAACCTTCCGTGGCAGACAGTGGACGGTCTATTATACAGAGGACATTCCCGTGCCGTTAGGACCTTGGAAGCTGGGTGGTCTGCCAGGATTAATATTGTTTGCGGAAGTCAAAGGATTCATCACAATTGAAGCTTCTGGCATTAAGACCAAGAGTACATCGCCCGTCACTTTCTATAACTTCCTGAACAAAAAATACGAAGCCATTCAGCGAGACGCTTACATCAAAGAAAGAAGCAACCCCAAGGCATATCCCAAGAACACGATTGTAATCCCACAAATGGAACAGCAATGAAGATGTTGAAGATTATCTGTTTGCTCATCTTTCTGTCAGCCTTGTCAGTTTCTGCCCAGACTGTAGTCACAGGCAAAGTCGTCGATGATCACGGAGAACCTTTGCCTTCAGTCATTATCAAGCGATATACGCAGGGACATAAGTTGGGCGGATATGCCAGCAGTGGCAGCGACGGATCTTTCAGCATCAAAGCAGAGGCTGGTGATTCGTTGATATTCAGTATGCTTGGTTTCAAAAACCAGCACATTGCCGTCAGTAGCAACATGAAACCGCTAACGATCAGAATGAGCGACGGCGCAATAGAGCTGCGAGAGGTGAAGGTAAAGTCGGACAAAGTGCACGAGCATGGCGACACCATATCTTATATTGTAGGTGCTTACGCCAACGGCAATGACCGGAGTATCGGCGACGTGATTGCGAAGATGCCCGGTTTCGACGTGGACAAGTCAACAGGAAAAATCTCTTATGAGGGCAAGCCGATCAGCAAGTTCTATATAGAAGGTCTTGACATGCTTGGCGGTAAGTACGGTACAGCCACCAACACGCTGCCGCAGGGCGAGGTGGGCTCTGTGCAGGTCTTGCGCAACCATCAACCCATTCGAGTACTGGAAGATTTCACGTTTACGGACGATGCCGCCGTGAACATCAAGATGAAGAGCAGTGCCAAGACCCATTGGGTGACATCGTGGAAGGCCGGCGGAGGATATGGCAGCGCACACGACGGCTATGACAAAGGCAGATGGCTCTTCGAGGGATTCGGCTTGAGGTTGAAGTCGGACCTACAGACGATGCTGACCTACAAGACCAACAATACGGGTACGGATGTCAGCCGTGAGTCGACAAACCTATTCAGTCTTGACGAATTAATGGGTGAGCAACCTAAGAGTTTCATCCGGCTCTCCGTTCCCACAGCGTCAGGTCTTTCCCGTGAACGCAGTCTGCTGAACCGTAGCCATGCCTTTACGGCGAATGTCATGAAACGTATCAGCGAGGATTCACAGATAAACTTCCAACTTGTCTACAACAACGAGCGGGACAAGGCATGGGGAAGTCAACGGACGGAGTATGTCCTGACGGATGGCAACCGTATCATCAACAATGATCTCTCGTGGCGGTCGAACAGCAACAACCTTTATGCTCTGCTGAAATACGAGCATAACTCTTCGAAGAGCTATCTACGCAACTCACTCTCCAGCGACATGACGTGGCTGTCGCAGCATCTCAGTGAGACAGGTACGCACTCGCATGCTCAGCACTCACTGCTGCCGGTGTTTGACTTCCGCGATAATCTCTACGTCATCCGCCGGTATGGCAACACGCTCGTCTCCTTCTACTCCAACAACAGTGTTCAGCAGCGTCCTCAGCATCTGTATGTCGACTCCACCAAGCAGCAGAACTTGTTACAGCGGTTCTACTCCACCGACACGTATGCTTCCGGTGGATGGAAGTTGGGACTGCTTAGCCTAAGCATGAAGTTTGGTGTAAAAGGTTTGCTGCGCTACCTCACAGCCAATGCCTACGGCCTGCCGGACTCCATTGGCACGACAACCGGAAAGAGTCATTTTGGCTATGCCAAGCTATATGCCAGTCCGCAACTGGAGTACAACGCCAATGATTTCAAATTATCTCTTTCCGCACCTGTTGAAAGCTCGCATTACAAATACAGTGAGGACACAGGCAGAAACCGATTAGACATTTCTCCGTCGCTGCATATCCGTTGGGATGCCACCTCCCGGATCACCATGAACGTTCATGGCAGCTATAGCGTAGAGCCGCTGGACTTCAACCGCTTCTATGGCTCACTGATCATGCAGGACTATCTCTATCTTAACCAAGGCTATGCCGGATATGATGTAGCCAAGAGTAAGACGGTAAGCTATTCGCTATTTTACCGCAACAGCTTGAAGGGCACGCATTTCATGGGTCGCGTCTCCCGCTCGTTCGACACCACGCCGTATACCTTGTCGCGCGAGTTCTCCGGTGAATATATCATCATAGGAACGATTCCCGTCAAGACGAACAGCAACAGTTGGAACTCTACGCTGATGTATCAGCAAGGGCTGCCCTTCCTCAACGGAAAGTTCACCTTGCGCGGACTCTATAGCCACACGGACTCGAAGATGTATCAGGACGGTAGCGTTTCGCCGGCAAAATACAATGCACTCAGCACCAAGGCATCGCTGTATCTCTCCCCTTACACCGACATGTCCATCGACTATTCTGTACAATACGCCTACGACGACATGCTGCCCGAGAACGGCAACAGGTCTTCGTTCAACAACTGGCAGCACACGGCAAAGATCATCATACCCGCCGGCAAACTGCGTTTTACCCTCAAGGGTGAATATGACCACAATCAGCTGATGCCGTCGAAATACAAGGACATCTTCTTTGCTGACGCAATCATCGGACTCACATCCAGACATATCGACTATGAGTTGGGCCTGAGTAATCTGCTTAACGAGAAGTCCTATGTCCGTTCCACCGTTGCCAACCTCACAAAGATGCGCTCAGAGACCATCCTTCGAGGCCGGGAGTTATTACTGACACTTGTGTATAAGCCATAATATATGGAACTGAACTGATAAAACAAAATATGAGGAGGGCATTGCTAAAGGTAAAACACGGGTCTTGTCTTGGCTCATAGTCATCGCATCCTTGCTCGGTCTGGCTATAATTGTATTTATTCTGCATTCTTACCGACAATTTAAGTCAAATGCAAAATTCAAGCTGAAAACCGAGGAAAAAAAGTTGCTCCAAGAAGAAAAGATACACAACGAGGAATTGCATCACAAGGAGATTCAACTCTCCGCAATGCGCAATTTCATTCTTAGGAGGATAGATACTGCCCAAAAGATTCAAGAATTGCGAGGCAACAAGACCGACAGCGTGCCGCTAACAGAAGAGGACTGGGAGGAGATAAGACTGTTTGTAGATGGTGTAGAAGGCAACTTCGTGTCCAGACTACATAGCACATTCCCCGACCTAAGCGATGATGGCATTAGACTTATGATGCTTCTCCGTCTTAAAATGCCCACAAAGGCATTGGCTTTGATATATGGGATTAGCGAAAAATCGATCAAGCAAAAGTTGTTTGTCTATAAAGCTAAAGTAGGAATTAGCGGTGAAAAGACGTCTTTGCGTAAGTTCATTGAAGCCTTTTAGTGACTCCAAAATTGCAGAAATAGACCTACTTTATTGAATATAAATTATAATAGCTTAATATTTAGGATATTACAGAGACAATAGAAATAAAGAAATAGACCTGATTTATTTGCTTCATATCTCTAAAGTGGCTAAATTTGCAATCGAAAACCATAAAACGACTTTAATATGAAGATCGTCTAAAAAATAAATTTCAGAATGGGCATTATAATCTATGTTCTACATATCAAGACGGCAGTTTAGATATGGACTATCTGAACAGATGTTTAGAAGAACATTATAAAATGTCATCTTCTGTGATTAAACTTAATATAGACAAATGATGAAGAAATCTCTTCTAAACCTTATGCTTTGGTATGTTGCGTTTGGGTTGTTGTTTGCTGTTGTACATAATGAAATGTATGCTACGACAGTACATTCGCGTGTCATCATTGGTCATAATCATTTTGCATATATAGACTCTTTGGAACAAGATACCTTGAAAAAGGTGGAGCTTAATGAGGTCGTTGTCAAATCTAGTCAGAAGATTCATGAAATAAACAATGATGTTTATATTCCAACAGCATTGCAAAAGAAAGTGTCTATGGACGGCTATGACTTGCTCAGGAACATGGCAATTCCTCAACTGGACATTGACGCGATCACCTATGAGACAACCGTAAGGGGGAAAGCGGTGACCTTCGTTATTGACAATCATATTGTTACGAATCCCAGTGATGTCAAGACACTATCCCCTAACGATATTCTGAAAGTGGAATACGACGCCATGCCGACGGGAGAATATGCTCAATATGACTGCATTGTCAAGTTTACGACAAAGCGAAAAGATCGGGGCGGAAAGATCATGGCCAACGGGATGCATGGACTGAATAAGAATGTGGGGGATGGCAATGGCGTGGTAAGATTCTACAAGCAGAGATATGAGCATAGCCTGGCATATGCCGAGTCCCATTCCCATGACGAAGACTCTTATGCAGACCAAACCGAGCATTTTGTTTATCCGAATGGGGACGAACTGGAGAAAGGCCTTGTTTCCAACACTTCAAGTCATAAGAAGAGGAGTAGCAATCTGTTCTACAATTTTCACTATTATGGCGATTCCACGACTTTCAATGTGCGGTTAGGCTATCTGTTTCGCCGACCGGAGACAAGTGCTGGCTATCGGACCCGCTATCAAGGAGCTTTTGAAAGAACCACGACCTCATTGGAAACAAGCAATGAGTCTTCCTATTCGCCCTATTTGTCCTTCAGTAGCAGGTTTCAGCTAAGGGACAGCCAGCGACTGAGTTTCAGAGGATCTTTGGATTACTCCAACAACAGATTTGACTACCTGCTCAAGGAAGGGGCTTTCAATAATAGCAACTTCACGAAAGAGCACTACTACAGATTGGTCCTCGGGAGTAATTATACAAAGGTGATGGGCAAGAGCTGGACGTTGACGGGGGCTTTGTATAATTTCACAGAGAACTCAAGGATGAATTACCAGCTCAACCAAACGAAGGTGAAGGGTGGACTGACCTATTCTGAGACTTTGCTGGAAATGGGAGTCTCCAAACGCTGGCCGAAGATGTTCGCGTCTTTGGATGGCGGTATCAGCCAACTGGTATACAAGATTCGAGGAGACGCGAATAAATACCGTTATAGTCCACGCGTCTCGGCTACGGTGAAATACACGCTCACGCCGGGCCTCTACGTACAATATCGTGGCAGCTTGACGAACAGTTACCCGACAATGACGATGTACAACAACATCGAGCAGGACATCGACACAATTCAGAAAAGACGGGGAAATCCTAATCTGAAGCCCACGACCATCGTCTCCAACACACTGGATGTCAACTGCGATGTCGGCTCATGGTCGTTCTATGCCATGTATGACATGTTCATCAGTTGGAAAAACAATGCTGAGTTTGTCAGCTATGACAATGGCTATTTTATCCATTCGTTGCTGACGGAGGGTCATTATTATTACACCAATCCGGAGATAGGAGTGAGCTATTCGAAGAATGGCTTTCTGGTGAAGACACGTTTGGGTGCTGAGCACTATCAAGTGACCGGCAGAAATGGGCTGACGGATACGGAATGGTATAACAAGTCATCCATTTCGTATGCTATCAACGCCCTGAATATCGGCATGTATTACACAACCTACCGACATGGCGTTTATGCCACACTTGAGCAATGGTCCAACACTGCATTGTATGGACTGACGGTCTCTTACAAGTTTAAGGGTATTGGCTTGCAGGCCGGTTGCCAGAATCCGTTTACCGACTATCGTTCCCACAGTTCACTGCTCACGCGGGATTACAGCAAATTCCAATACCGCCTTGACAATCTCCGCGGGAAGTTCTTCTATCTGAAGGCATCCATATCCATGGACTTTGGTAACAAGAAACACGCATACTCTGATGTAGATACCGATAAAAGTATCAATTCTGCGATTATGAAGAATGGAATTAGTAATTAAAATATATCTTGTATGTAATTTCCTTTTTCAAGACAACATGCAATCTTGTCAAGAATCAGTTAGAATTAGGGAACTGACGAAAGTCATCTGCAATCATTTCCTTAGGGATAAAGACAAGAGTTACTCGTCTTTTGAGATATGTATGACAGTTTATGTCATATAAGATAAGAGCAGAGCGACAAATACTGTGCTCTGCTCCTTATATATCTGATTGCATGAAGTCGTTTACTTCTTCAGTTTGCTTTTGTAGGCTTTGTTCAGTCCAGCCACCACCTCGTTGGTGATGTCATAGGCTTTGTCGGCATAGAGCACGTTGTCGCCCTGCTTGGCAAAGATCATACCATACTTCTTATCCTTGTTGTAGATAGCCAAATAGTGCTGCAGAGAGTCGTGCAGTGCCTTGTTGTATTTGTTGGTCTCCTCCTGGAACTCACCGCTCAGTCGCTGGTTGAGTTGCTGCAGGTCATTGCTTTGTTTCTGCAGTCCGGCCTGTATAGCCTCAGCCTGCTCACGTGTGTATGCGTTCTGCTGTACTTTTTGCTGGAAGTTGGCAGCGGCGGCCTGCAGTTGTTGTTGTTTGCTGGCGAGCGTCTTTTGGATGTTGTTGCCCTTCTGCTCGAGGATCTTGCTATACTCCTTGCAGAACTGATACTGCGTCATGATGGAGTCTACCTCCACGAAAGCAATCTTGGAACTTGCGGCTTTCGTTGTTGTCTCAGGAGCCTTGTCGTCCATCTGAGGCTTGCTCTTGTCGCAGCTGACGAGCGTGAGAGCTGACATAGCCATCACGGCCAGCGTGCGTAATGCGTTTGTAGTTTTCATTGTCTTGTATTCTGTTTTGTTTTTAATTTCCGATAGCGTGCTGATCACATTGCCTGCGACTTCATGCGAGCCTCGCGGTCTTGGTCGATGACGCAATGAATGCCCTGCTTGCGTAGAGCCGCATTGTCGTGGATGTGCTGCGACTGAAACGAGCCGTTCTTCTTCAAGATGACGCGCGCACACAGCAGGATCATGGCAATAGCAATTATTAACACCGTGCAGAGTAATGTTTCTATCATTTTTTGTAATTTTGCAGTGCTTGCTTGCACAATTATAAGTGCAAAGATAGCACAATAAAGGCAAATGACAAAGAAAAAACACATAAACCTTATTAAAAAACGAACATCATGGCAGAATTGAAACCAGCTCGCGTGTTCGAGCAATTCGCAAAGATCAACCACATACCCCGCCCCTCGAAACACGAGGAACAAATGATCGCCTTCCTGAAGAAGTTTGGCGAGGATCACGGTTTGGAAACACTGGTCGACGAGACCGGCAACGTGCTGATCCGCAAACCGGCTACCAAAGGCTATGAGAACCGTCCTACCACGATTCTGCAAAGCCACATGGATATGGTCTGCGACAAACTCGTCGATGTGGACTTCGACTTCCATAAAGATGCCATTCAGACTTATGTCGACGGTGAGTGGCTCCATGCCAAAGGCACTACGTTGGGTGCCGACGACGGCATCGGCGATGCCATTGAGTTGGCCATCCTCGACTCCGACGACATCGAGCACGGTCCGCTGGAGTGTGTCTTCACCGTCGATGAGGAAACAAGTCTTGGCGGTGCCATCGGCATGAAACCCGGTTTCATGACCGGTAAGTATCTTGTCAACCTCGACTCTGAGGAGGAAGGTCAGATTTTCATCTCCTGTGCCGGTGGTATGTCGACAAAGGCTACCTTCCGCTTCCAGCGCGAGGATGCGCCTAAGGGCTACTTCTTCTTCGAGGGCAGTCTCAAAGGCCTCAAAGGCGGACACTCCGGCGACGACATCGAGAAGAAACGTGCCAACGCTATCAAGATCCTGGCCCGCTTCCTCTATATGGAGCAAAACAAGACTGACCTCAGACTGGCACAGTGGAACTCTGGCAAGATGCACAACGCCATCCCTCGCGACGGCAAGATCGTCTTCGCCGTTCCCGCTGACAAGAAAGAGGAGGTGAAGGCTGACTGGAACATCTTCTCCAAGGATGTTGAGGACGAGTTCCACGTTACGGATGTCAACATGGCATGGAGCCTGCAGAGTGCAGAGGCGCAGCAGGTGCTGCCCAAAGAGGTCAGCCGCAAACTGATAGCCGGACTTCAGGCTCTGGACAATGGCGTCTTCGCCATCTGCCAGGATCCGGCCCTGAACGATATGGTGGAGACTTCCAGCAATGTTGCCAGTGTGCATACCACCGACGACAGCGTCGTCTTCGTTGCCAGCCATCGCTCCAACGTAACAAGCAACCTTCGCAACATGGCCAACACGGTGCGTGCCGCCTTTGAACTGGCCGGTGCGGAAGTGGAGCAGGGCAGCGGCTACCCCGCGTGGAAGATGAACCCCAACTCCAAGATGGTGAAGGTGGCCGTCGATGCTTATAAGAAACTCTTCCATAAGGATCCCGTCGTTCGTGGCATTCATGCCGGTCTGGAGTGTGGCTTGTTCTCAGAGAAATATCCTGAGCTCGACATGGTCAGCTTCGGTCCTACGCTCCGCCACGTCCATACGCCCGACGAGTGCCTCCACATCCCCACGGTACAGATGGTGTGGGATCATCTGCTCGAAATTCTGAAGAATATTCCCGAGGAATAGTCTATGATCAGAACGTTGAAAACGACTTTGCTGCCTCTGCTGGCACTGGCCTTCCTGCTCTCGGGCTGTGGCGAGCGTCACGAGGCACGCAGTCTGGCTCGGGACTTCATGGAGGAGCACATGCCCATGCAGGACTATGAGGTGGTGCGCTGGTCGCGTCTCGACTCCACGTTCTTCGTCACGCCCGTAGCCTTAAAGGCTATGCATGCCGAGGCCGAGCACTCGAGGATCGTCATGCACCGCGTCAACTATCAGGGCTACACGCCCAAGTTGCTGTTCATGCACGGGTGGTTTGCCCATGATCGTGATACTGTCTCCCGCACGTTCTACTTCGACGACAAGCTTCAGGGCATCGTGGGAGTGAAGCGAAACTGATGACCTGCTGTCGAGACGGTATGTCTTTTTTATGCTCAATGCCCCGTCGCATCGTAACATACACGTGCCGATGCGTCGGGGCATTTGGCGTTTGATGGGTAAAAAAGGCTTGCAACCTTAGCGTATGAGAATGTGAGAGAAGCGAAAAACTGATGGCTCAAATGAAACAAATTGAAGCAGAAACTTGTAGAAATGATATCTTTTTATTATATTTGTACCCAATATACTCAAAAAGATAATTTCTAACTTAAAATCGTATTGATTATGAACATGGTTTCCGCTTTCCAGAAAGTTGTTTTTCACAACTATTGCAATTTCAACGGCCGTGCGCGTCGTCCCGAGTACTGGTGGTTTGCTCTTGACTCTTTCATCATTGGCATTGTGCTTGCTGCCATTAACGAGTGGGCGGTGTCGTCAGGTGATTTCGTTGCCATCGTGTTGACGAGTATCTTCTACTATGGCATCTCGTTGGCACTGTTGCTGCCGAGTCTCGGAGTAGCTTGGCGCCGTCTCCACGACATAGGTAAGGGTGGACAGTGGTACTGGATCTGCCTCATCCCCATCATTGGCTTCATTTGGCTCATCGTGTTGCTTTGCCAGCCGAGCGAACCGCAGGAGAACCGCTTCGGATCTGAGTTGGAAGAAGAATAAGAAATAAAAAACACAGCCCCGGAATCACTTCCAAGGCTGTGCTATCTTAATTGTGAAAAATCTAAAGATAAATTGAGCGACTCTCCGCTCAAAGTGTTATCACAATCTTAAAACCTAATAACTAAAAACCTAAATCTATTACTAACCTAAACAATCTATTAACCTTTTGACGATGCAAAGGTACTAAGTCCTTGGCAATCCCACAATTTATTTTCTACATAAAAACCGAATTTTGTTGTTTAATTGATTTATGTCAAATGCTGTGCGCGGTAACACTATAGGTAATTGTTATTAATACTTAAATCCCCAATAAATACTTTTATAAACTCTTGGCAGTAAGCGCAAAAAACACTAACTTTGTGATAGATAAAAAAAAGAAATGTAGAAGTAGTAAACGTCATTAAGTGACGTGTAACATAAGCAATAAGAAATTTTGATTTGTTTTAGTAGATTAGTTTTTAAGTAGTTTGTTTTTTGGGAATCGGTTGTCGTGAGACACCCGATTTTTTTTGTGTCTGACCACATCCTGCGTAGGTGGGGTGAGATTTGTCGGCTTTGTTATCCTTCGAAATGATATTTGTCCTTTAGCGCCTTGTAATCTTCTTGTGCCTTGTGAAGAAACTGCTGGTATTCGGCAGACTGAGGGTCGAAGGGGTGGTGCTCAAGGGCTTTGCGGATGGGGTGCCACTGCTCAAGGAAATGGAGCGTGGCAGGAGAGAAATAGGTGTCGGCCATGCGCTCGTAGATATAGCTGACAGCCTGCTCGGTGGGGTGGAGCATGTCTTGCTGATAGAATCGGTAGTCGCGGAGCTCATCGTTGACAATCTCGTAGGAAGGAAAATAGGCAACCGTCGGGTCATCAAACGTTTTGATGACCTGGTCGACAGCCAACAGCAGTGTGGCTTTGGACAGCTGACTGCCGTGATAGCCGTATTTTCGGTAGCGGATAGGACTCACGGTGAGCAGAAAACGCGTCAAGGGAAAGGAAGAGCGAATCTGTCGGATCGCCTCAGAAAGTGCATCGGCACACTGGCTGACAGTCAGCTGCTCTTCATGGAAAAGCTTTTGCGGCCGCTTCTGACAGTTATCCACGATCTCACCCGTGGCGATGAGCCGGTAGACGTGATTCGTGCCGAGCGTGAAGACAGCAGTACTTGGCTCATCAGTGCTGAAGGGCAGCTGACCGGCATCGCTAAGTCGCTTCACGGTATGGAGCACACTCACTGGATTGTACATCACACCGAAAGGATTGACCATCGCGCGGAATTTCTCTTCCTTGAACCGCTTGCCGATGTTGTCGGCAAAGCACGATCCCACGAAGAGCATCCGCTCGCAAGGATCGATCTGCCACGGTGAGGGCGAAATGGTGACGGGTGTGGTGAACTGCATGGCTGTGTTTCTTATCAAATCTTGTTGTCGGATTTTGCTTTCTCTAATATTGCCTTTAGGAACCGTGGTGTGTAGCCCAGTTTGCACTCGGCCACCTCTTCCGGCGTACCCTTGGAGAGCACCTGACCACCGCCACGTCCACCTTCCGGTCCCATGTCGATGATATAGTCGGCCAACTTGATCACGTCGAGGTTGTGCTCGATGATGATCACCGTGTTGCCACGGCTGACGAGTTTTTCCAAGACCGCCATGAGTATGCGGATGTCCTCGAAGTGCAGACCCGTTGTCGGCTCGTCGAGGATGTAGAGTGTCTTGCCTGTGTCGCGCTTGCTGAGCTCTGTAGCAAGTTTCACGCGTTGGCTCTCACCACCGGAGAGCGTCGTGGAGCTCTGTCCGAGTTTGATGTATCCGAGTCCCACGTCCTGCAGTGCTTTGATCTTAGGCAGGATGGTCGGCACGTTCTCGAAGAACTCTACGGCTTGGTTGATCGTCATGTCGAGCACGTCGGCTATGGACTTGCCTTTGTAGCGCACCTCCAGTGTCTCGCGGTTGTAGCGTTTGCCGTGGCACACCTCACAGGGTACATAGACGTTGGGCATGAAGTTCATCTCTATCGTCTTGTAGCCGTTGCCGCCGCAAGCCTCGCAGCGGCCGCCCTTGACATTGAACGAGAAGCGTCCCGGCTTATAGCCACGGATCTTAGCCTCGGGCAATTCCACAAACAGATTGCGGATGTCGCTGAACACGCCTGTGTAGGTAGCAGGGTTGGAGCGCGGTGTGCGGCCGATAGGACTTTGGTCGACGTTGACCACCTTGTCGATGTTGTCGATGCCGTCGATGCTGTCGTAGGGCATCGGCTTTTTGAGCGAACGGTAGAAGTGCTGCGAGAGGATAGGCTGCAAGGTCTCGTTGATGAGCGTGGACTTACCCGATCCCGATACACCGGTGACCACGGTCAGCGTGCCGAGCGGGAAGGAGACATCGATATGTTTCAGGTTGTTGCCCGACGCACCGTGGATGGTGATCATCTTGCCATTGCCTTTTCGGCGCTCGGCCGGAATCTCGATGGCGCGCTCACCATTGAGATACTGAGCGGTGAGCGTGTCGGTCTTGAGCATCTCTTCCGGTGTACCTTCGAAGACCTCCTCACCGCCTTTGCGTCCCGCCTTCGGTCCGATGTCGACAATCCAGTCGGCGGCGCGCATCATGTCCTCGTCGTGCTCGACGACGACGACGGTGTTGCCTTGGTCGCGCAGTTCCTTGAGCGAGTTGATGAGCCGCTCATTGTCGCGCTGGTGCAGTCCGATGCTGGGCTCGTCGAGGATATAGAGCACGTTGACGAGCTGAGAGCCGATCTGTGTAGCCAGACGTATGCGTTGGCTCTCACCGCCCGAGAGCGTTGCCGACTGGCGGTTGAGGGAGAGGTAGTTAAGCCCCACGTCGAGGAGGAACGACACGCGCGAGCGCAATTCCTTGATGATCTCGTGGGCAATGCGCTTCTTGCCTTCTTCGAGATGATCCTCGACCTGGTCGAGCCAGTCGCGCAGCAAGTCGATGTCGAGATTGCTGACCTCGCTGATGTCCTTGTCCCAGACACGATAGGCAAGGGCTTCTTTTTTCAGCCGTTTGCCATGGCAGGCGGGACACTCCTTGTCGGCCAGAAACTGTGAAGCCCATTTCTGTCCGGCTGCGCTGTCGTCGCTCTCGATGAGCGTACGCAGGTATTTCACGATGCCGTCAAAGGCCACGAAGTAGTCCGTTGAGGTGTGCACCTTGTCTTTGTCGATGCGTATCTCTTCGAGCGAGCCGTTCATCAGTTCGTCGACAGCGTCCTCGGGTATGTCCTTGAAAGGTGTCTTGAGGTTGCAGTCGTATTTGCTGAGTATCGACTCTATCTGCCAGAAGATCATCTGGTTCTTGTATTTGCCCAGTGGTGCGATGGCCCCTTGGTGGATGGAGAGAGTAGGGTCGGGTACCACCTTTTTCATGTCCACCTCGCTGACCACGCCGAGTCCTTTGCAGTGAGGACAGGCACCTTCTGGTGAGTTGAACGAGAAGATGTTCGGAGCAGGGTCGCCGTAGGACAGGCCCGTGGCGGGATCCATCAGTCGTTTGGAAAAGTTTCGGCACTCGCCCGTCTCCTTGTCGAGCATCATGATGGCACCGTCGCCCTGCCGCATGGCCGTGGCAATGGTCTGCGCCAGTCGCTCGCCGTCGTCGGGTCGGACGCGGAGCTTGTCGATGACCACCTCGATGTTATGGTTTTTGTATCGGTCGGTCTTCATGCCGCGTGCGATCTCTTTGATCTCGCCGTCCACGCGGACATAAAGGTAGCCTTTGCGGCGCAGGCTCTCGAAGAGCTCGCGGTAGTGGCCTTTGCGCTGGCGGACGAGGGGCGCAAGGATATACACTGCCTTGTCGGCATAGTCGTGGAGGATCATGTCGACGATTTTCTCCTCAGTGTATTTCACCATCTTCTGTCCGCTGAGATAGCTGTAGGCCGTACCGGCGCGTGCGTAGAGCAGTCTGAGGTAGTCGTAGATCTCCGTCGTGGTGCCCACTGTGGAGCGTGGATTCTTGTTTGTTGTTTTCTGCTCGATGCTGATTACGGGGCTCAGTCCCGTGATCTTGTCGACATCGGGTCGCTGCATGTTGCCCAGAAAATTGCGGGCGTAGGCCGAAAACGTCTCTATGTATCGGCGCTGTCCTTCAGCGTAGATGGTGTCAAAGGCCAGTGACGACTTTCCCGACCCCGAGAGTCCGGTGATCACCGTGAGTGAGCCGCGCGGAATCTTCACGTCGATGTTTTTCAGATTGTGGACGCGTGCGCCATAGACGTCGATCCATCCGTTCTGGAACTGAGGGTAGAGACTTCTGTCTTTCTTATTCATTGCTGTTGCTTGTCGTTTCTGAGTATCCGCGTAACAAGTTCACGTCACGCTTGATATGATAGTTTCGCCCGTCGGCACCTTTGGCCTTGACAAGCACGTAATAAACACCCTGCGCTACGTCCTTGCCGTGGAATTTGCCGTCCCATCCTCCTGCAGGGTCGTCCCAGGAGTATAGTTTTTGTCCCCATCGGTTGAAGATAGTGGCATGGAACTCCACGATGCTCTTGTATCCGCTCTTGGCCTGGTAGGTGTCGTTGATGCCGTCGCCGTTGGGCGAGAAGGCGTTGGGCATTTCCAGTTTGCTTTCCGCGATGGATATGGAGAGCGGTGTGCCCTCGCTCTGCCAGTAAGTATCGGTATAGGCGATGGTGTCATTGCCCTGCACAAAGGTGGCCCAGAGCTCCACGAGATGTGTGCCGGCCTTGGTGAACGTGTACTGCGTGTCGGTCTCATATCTGACGAGATAGGGATTGGAACGCTGGCCTTCGAGGTAGAAATGCCATTCATAGTGTGCGTTCCACCCTTCGGTATCGGTGGCATTGGCGTGGAAAGAGGCTGCCAGGGGAGCTTGGTCATCGGCAGAGGTCACGGTTTGCTCGTTGCCCTCGCTGTCGGTATAGGTAAACGATGGGGCGATGGCGGGTGTTGACTGTGCCAAGCTGAGCAGTGGGCAGGCCGTCAGGAGTGCGGAGATGATGATGTGAGTGATGTTCATTACGATAATCGGTTGATGCAAAGTTAGTGATTTTTATAGGAAATGAAGTGTAGATACGGATATTTTTTGTATTTTTGCAAATGATTATTCTTAGAAGTATTCATTCATACGATTATAAAAAGAAAAGATAGAAATGATTCAGCGTTTTTCAGGCAGAGCATCCCGTTGGTGGCTGCTTTTGCTGTGTCTGTTTTTTGTAGTGACGGTCCCTGCTTGTGCACAAGACACGTCCAATCATATCTATAAGGTGAAGAAGAGTGACACACTCTATGGCATCGCCCACTATCACGGCATCACCGTAGATCAGCTGATCAATGCCAATCCAGAGATGAAACTGCCGGGCTACCAGCTCCATAAGGGTGATCACCTCTATATACCTGCTCCCCAGAATGCTGCTGCTACAAGCAGCACGGTCAATACTCCCGTGACCTCAGGCACTACTTCCAAGCAGGGCAAGGTGCTGCGCGTGGGTGTGGCGCTGCCCCTGCACAATGTCGACGGCGACGGCAAGCGCATGGTCGAATACTATCGCGGCATTCTCTTGGCTTGCGACAGCCTGAAACGGGCTGGATATTCCATCGATATTCACTCTTGGAACCTCGATGCTACGGCTGATCCCACGATCATGACACACGACCCGGCAGCCGCTCAGTGCAACATCATCTTTGGTCCTCTCTATTCCGTACAGGTGCATGCGTTGGCTGAATTCTGCAAAGCACGCGACATCAAACTCGTCATACCGTTCTCCATCTCCGGTGACGACGTGACCAGCTATGCCCAGATCTTTCAGGTTTGGCAAAGCGACGACAAACTCAACAATAACGCCATCGAGGCGTTTCTCAAACGCTATAAAGACGCGCGTGTCGTGCTCATCGACTGCAACGACAAGACTTCCAAGAAGGGCAGCTTCACATTTGGCCTGCGCAACAGACTCTCCGCCCTTGGGCAGGAATATCGGGTGACGAACCTCAACAGCAGTCTGGACATGTTTGGAAAAGCCTTTGACATGAACCGCCTCAACGTGGTGGTGCTCAACACCGGGCGCTCGCCCGAGCTCAATCAGGCAATTGCCAAGCTGAGAACGCTGCGTGCCCAGCAGCATGGCTTGCGGGTGGCTCTCTTCGGCTACAACGAGTGGCTGATGTATGCACCGGGCAATGTTGATACGTTCTGCTCTTTCGATACCTGCGTGCCCTCCTATTATTATTACAACAGTATGGATCCGCGTACGAAAACTTTGGAGGCAGAATATCAGAAATGGTTCCACCAGCAGCCGATGTATGCTTATCCGCGATTCTTCCTCACTGGCTACGACCATGCACAGTTCTTCCTCCGTGGACTGGCCAAATACGGCAAAGCCTTCAAGGGTACAGTGGGACAGAGTACTTACCGGCCTTTCCAGACTCCACTCGTCTTTAAGCAGGTGGGAGACAAAGGCATGCAGAACGACAACTTCCAGCTGATCCATTTTGCAACCGGCGGTCGCATCGAGTCACTCACCTATTAACATTCGAAATCATCGCACATGAAGCACCTGCTTATACTATTTCTCTTGCTGGCTCTGCCCTGGTCGCTCTCAGCGCAGATCGGCGAGCATCGCAACACCCTGTCGGTGGGACCGACAGCGGGATGGAATATCACCAACATCAGGTTCACGCCGAAAGTAGAGCAGAAAGGCTTGGGAGGCTTTTCCGGCGGCGTAGCTCTGAGATACACCGTAGAGAAGTATTTCTCCACCATCTGCTCCATACAGTTGGAGATGAACTACGCACAGATGGGTTGGAAGGAGGATATCAAGGACATCAACGACAATCCCGTCATCAATGCCACAACGGGCGTCGCCGAAAACTACAGCCGTACCATCAACTACATCCAGGTGCCCTTCCTGGCACACCTGGCGTGGGGCAAGGAAAAGAAAGGACTCAACTTCTTTGTCAATGCCGGACCGCAGTTGGGTGTCTGCCTCAGCGAGTCGACAAAGAGCAACTTCGATTTCGACAAGCGCAACATGGCCGACCGCGTCAGCAGCGTCGTAGCCCAGGACACGATGAAGGTGGAGCACAAGTTCGACTATGGTATCGCGGCAGGTCTCGGTGTGGAGTATACCATCCCCAGGGTTGGACACTTCTTGCTTGAGGGCCGCTACTACTATGGGCTGGGAAATATCTATGGCGACACCAAACGCGACTATTTTGCGTCGAGCAACTATCAGACCATCAGCATCAGGCTGACTTATCTCTTTGATCTGAAGCACTAAAGCAAATCAGAGTCTCGTGAATTATTAACTACATAAATTTAATGCTATGTTTGAAAATCAACCCAAAGGGCTTTATGCCTTAGCCTTAGCCAACACAGGAGAGCGTTTCGGCTACTACACGATGCTGGCTATCTTCGTGCTCTTCTTGCAGGCCAACTTCGGATGGGGTGAGGGTCTGGCCGGTACGGTCTACTCCACGTTCCTCATGCTCGTCTATTTCCTACCGATCGTCGGTGGCGCCGTGGCTGACAAGATCGGCTTCGGGCGCTGTGTGACGCTCGGCATCCTTGTCATGTTCATCGGCTATCTGCTCCTCGCCGTGCCCGCCGGCAATGGCGTGGCTGCTATCGCGATGATGGCTGCCGCCTTGCTGCTGATCTCTGTCGGCACGTCGCTCTTCAAGGGCAACCTGCAGGTGATGGTCGGAAAGCTCTATGACGATCCCCGCTATGCTACCCAGCGTGACAACGGTTTCTCTATCTTCTATATGGCCATCAACATCGGTGCGCTCTTCGCTCCGACGGCTGCCGTGAAGCTCCATCAGTGGGCTATGGACTCGCTCCACGCTTCCGAGGCTTCGGCCTATCACTATGCCTTTGGCGTAGCCTGTGTGTCGCTGCTCGTCTCCATTCTCATCTATTATGGATTCCGTTGGACCTTCGCTTCGGTAGACAACACGGCCAAGAAAGCCGAGAACAAGGAAACCGTCGCCGAGAACACGGTGGCACAAGAGGAGACTCCAGAGGAGAAAGCTGATACTCACAGCCGACTCGTGGCTCTCTTCCTCGTTTTCGCTGTGGTCATCTTCTTCTGGATGGCATTCCATCAGAATGGTCTGACGCTGACCTATTTCGCGCGCGACTTCACGCAGACCTCCGCAACAGGTTGGGTGGGAATGCTCTTCGACGTGACTAATCTCGTGGCTGTCATCTTCATTGTCTATTCACTCTTTGGCCTGTTCCAAAGCAAGACGGGACGCGGTAAGATCATTTCCTTGGTCGTCATTCTGGCTGCTGTGGCTTATCTCGTCGTCCGTTATACCCATGAGGCTGGTGCCGTGAGCATCGAGGCTCCTATCTTCCAGCAGTTCAACCCGAGTTTCGTCGTGATGCTCACCCCGGTGAGCATGGGACTCTTTGGCTGGCTCGCCTCCAAACAAAAGGAGCCCTCTGCGCCTCGCAAGATTGGTTTCGGTATGCTTGTCGCCGGTTTTGCTTATATGATCATGATCTGTGCCTCTGTCGGACTGAGCTATAATCTCAATGACGCGCAGCGTGTTTCTCCTCTGTGGCTCGTGACGACCTATCTCGTGCTGACCTTTGCAGAGCTGTTGCTCTCACCGATGGGCATCTCGTTTGTCAGCAAGGTGGCTCCGAAAAAATATCAGGGTCTGATGATGGGATGCTGGTTCGGTGCCACGGCAATCGGCAACTTCCTCGTCCAGATCCCTGCTTATCTGTGGAAGGCAGTGCCACTGACGATGGTCTGGGGTGTGCTCGTCGCCCTCTGCCTTGCCAGCTTCATCTTCATTTTCTCTGTGATGAAGAAGTTGGAGAAGGTCTGCTAATAGACAGCAAGTGATTCTGCCGTAAGGCAGCTATCGTACTATACAATAAAAAGTCCCAGGCAACATGATGTTGTCTGGGACTTTTTTGTGGATGACCGGCTACGTTTTGTTGATAACATCAAAGATCCTTGAGCACATCAAGTAATTCGCTCGGGGTCAATGCTCCGTCAACCTTCTTACTCTCAAATACCATAAAGTATCTGTAGTCTCTTCCACATAGTCGCTCCCATTCTTTGCCGAGTTCTCTCTTTCGCGTCGAATCATCGTTGTCGAGGAAGTCGCCCTTTGTCTCGATGAGAACCGTCTTCCCAGATTTCATTCTGACTATGAAATCGGGATAGTGATTAATGAAGCCGTTGATGCAAAATCCATCTTGTCTCTCGGGATTGCGATGCCAGAAAAACACACTGTCAAGGTCAGCCACTGCATGAATCATTCGTTCCTCAAATCCGTTCACCTTTTCTTCTCTGGCATAGAGGCCCTTGTCAACGCCTACCAACTCTTGCTTGGCGAAAGTAACCTTATTCAAGAAAGTGTATTGTGGCTCTATGTCAATGATGCCTTTGGCAATCTGACTTTTGAATAAATTCTGGCGGTAACCAACCAAGAGATTGTTGATCTTGTCAACAATGTTGTTCTTAGCTTGATAAAGATGATCCCATAGGAACATGATCTGATCACCGTCGAAGGGACTAATGACTTTCTCCACATAAGCATTGAGCGCACTATGGGAGATAGAGTCGAGTCCACGCACAGATTCCACCTCTTTTACCAGTTTCTGTAATAATTGACGTTTTCGGCCTATGGGTGATAAATCAACAAAGTATTTCCTGATATCGTTGAGAATTTCGCTATTGTTCTTTCTCACCGGCACATAGTCGTCCTTACCACTTTTCTTAAGATCAATCGTGGTATCCTCCGGATTGCTGAAATCGAATTTGATGTTGGCATCTTGCAATTCCAAGTTGAACCCTTCGTTAAGCATGCTCTTGTCAAGCAGCATAGGGTCGTTATCATCATCACTAGATTTTTGATTAAAAATGCCGATTGGCTTTTTTACATACTTGATGAACATTGGTATGTTCATTTCAAAAGCAACATTGGAGTAGTCGTCATTTATTACGCTATACAGATTATCTCCTCCTATCGAAGCTAAAGGGTCGTGAGAAGTTTCTTGTTCTTGTTTTTCCGTCTTTTTGTCAAAATCATCACTTTGTCTCAGACTCTCCTGCTCAAATTGGTTGGTTTCGCTGTCATCATCACTTGCTGCATTAACTGATTGCTTGATGGCTTCGGCCTCATCTGGCGTCAGATGGAGCGAGCCGTCGTTCTCTTCATCTTCCTTTTGTTGATTGTCGTTTGATTCCGATCCGCCCGGCTCATTCATATCCTTCGCTTCATTCATCGTAGAGAATAAGTCTGGTGCTTCTTCTGGTTGTTGCTTTCTGATTATCTCGTCGGCTGTTACCTCGCGATAGTCCTTGCGACTATAGCCACACCTCTCCAACGACTGTATGATGCGCGTCACTGTGTCTTGAAACTCACTGCTGTTGGTGAACACATAGCTTAAGTTGAGCAGCTTTTCCGCATGGTTCTCTGTGTAGGGCAAGCGCAGGATGCGGCCCAGCACCTGCTCCACATCCACCTGACTGGTGCGGTTGGCCAGTGAGGCGAGGATATAGGCAAACGGACAGTCCCATCCTTCTTTCAGCGCATTCACCGTGATGATGTAGCGCACTTCACAATCACGCGACATCAAGTCTATGCCCTGCAGCTCGTCAATATTGGCTGTCTTGATTTTTACCTGCTCCTCGGGGATTTTGAGTTCTATGAGTTGTGCTTTTATCTTCTCGAAAGTCACGCTGTCGTCATCGTTACGTGGCTGTGACTGAAACAATACGATGGGACGGATGTAGCGTCCTCCGGCCTGCTCCATGATTTGAGCGTGGCGCTCAAGACTATTGCGCAAATGGATGGCACTGGCAATCACGTCGCCGGTGCTGTGGCGGTTTTCCACGATCACGGGCAGTTTCACCATGTTGGCCACCTTCAATTCCATGGCATCCACAAACGATATGACATTGCTGTTGTCGCGGGGTGTAGCTGTCAATTCCAGTATGAAGCGGGGTGAGAGGTTGCGGAGCATCTCCACACGCAGGTCAGCTTTGAAGTTGTGGCTTTCGTCAACAATCACCACAGGATGAAGACAGGCAAGCACTTGAATAAGGGCTGTAGGAGCCACTCCGTCTATTCTGGTAGCATTGACCTTATCGCGATATTCCAGGAAATTGCCGTTCTCCCGGTAGGCCAATGGCTTGCTTTGCTCGTCGCTTGCGTTCTTCTTGACTTTGATGTTCTCTATAAAAGAGGCCGCACTGAGCACGAGGATAGTAAGGTTGTCACGCACCTCATGCAAGTGGAGGCCTTGTCCGGCCAAAGCCGCCGTCTTGTCAATCACGTTCACCCTATGTCCGAACAAGGCATCAATGCGCTGACGATAGGGATGGTTTGTGTCTTGCAGTTTTTTCAAGGTCTGTTTCAGAATGATGTCGCTCGGTACAAACCAGCATACCACCTTGTTCACCATATCTGTCTTCTGTCGCTCCATGATGGTGCTCAGAGCATTGCAGGCAATGAACGTCTTGCCGCCGGCAGTGGGTACCTTCAGCGTCACACGCGGTGAACGGGGCACCGTGTTCACGTAAGGGCGTAATGCGTCGGTGACCCCTGCGTTAAGGTCCAGGCCTTTGTTCATCCAGTAGTTGGCGTATGCTGTTGACAGACTCTTTGAGTTGTTCAGCACGTCGATATAATCTTCCAAGTCGCGCAGGGTGCGCTGTTGATAGCTTTTCAGTTCCATAGACAAGTGTGGTTAGAATCGGTTGATGTCTCTCGGTATTTTCTTGAACACGATATTCAGCCTCCGCAGCATCTCTTGCGACAGTGAGCAGGTGTCGGCATAGATTACATAGCTGTCGGCCTTCTTCACGACTTTATCCAAAGTCTCCAGCGACAGACAAGTCTGTCGGTCTTGCTCATAGAAGAAAAAATATCCTGTGCCGTCTTTATAGTCGAGAAGATAAGGATACTCTGCGTCGCGTCGGCGTGTGAGCGGGTCGTGGGTCTCTGTGTAATAGATGTATTGTCGGATTTTCTCTTCGCCCACCTCCTCGTTGATGTTGCCGTCATCGGTGAAGAGCCGCTGCCCCAGTTCATAAAAGTCGAACTGTCCGCCCAATCCATCGCGCTGCCCTTTGATAGCCTTGCTGCCGACCACAGAGAGTGTGTTGTCAGAAAGCTGCATCTTCACGCTGTCATAGTCAGACCGAAACATCTCCATCACGTTGTTGGCCTCGCCGAGCCATCTGCCCATTTTCTTCAGTGCGGTTACAGTGAGTTTCTTGGCATAGAGCGTCTCCTTCTTTGTGCCTTGGTAGTCGTAGCCCGTCATTACCTTGCGCACGCGTCCGGCGGTGATGCGTTCGGCATAGTCCATCAGTTCCACGAGGATGGTCTTGCGCATGCCGTGGTCGCGCTTGTTCAGCCGAAGGGCGGCGTGCATGGTGGTTCCACTTCCGGCAAAGGCATCTAAGATGATACTGTCCTCATGGGTCGCTATCTGGAGAATGTGTTCCACGAGCCGTGTAGGCTTGGGCGTGTCGAATGGAGACTTGCCGCCGAAATATTCCTTCAGTTCTTTCTTTGCTTCGTCTGTATGGCCTACTTCAGTATGAAGCCAAAGATTAGTAGGCAGTTTCCCCTCTACATTACTAAGATATGTCTTTCGACGGATGCCTCCCTTTCCTCCACTTGTGAAATAGAATCTCGGCCACTGTCCCCGGTTGTACACGGCTTGTGCTTTTTCCCTTGAAACGTCGAGAGGTTCCTTCAGCATGATGGCCTTCACCTCAGGCCGCACCTGTTCCTTGGGCACGCCGCATACCTCCGCCCGGCGCCCGTCGTCGTGCAGGTCGCGCAACTCGTAGGGGCACCAGCCTTCCATATAGCTCAGCATTGCGTTTTGCTCATAGCGCCAGTGTGCCCCCTGGTAGGGATAGATCAGCTCGCCCGTAAAGGGATGTTGGATGGCATATACCATTCCCTGGTGGGTAGCGGCATCGGAAGCGAATGCGTCAGAACTTGTCCATGGCATTGTGTCGTTGTCAGGGTTCTTGTACTTGCTGTCCATCTCTTCCGTGCGCTCCAATTTGTTGGGTTGCCATCCCGGTCTCTTGCTAAAAGCCATCAGGTGCTCGGCCTCGGTGGGGATGCCCTTGGCATCGTTACGGGGCGAATATGCTTTCTGCCAAATGATGTCGCCCACGAAGCATTGCCGGCCGAATATCTCGTCCATGATAAGCCGCAGGTGGGCACATTCGTCGTCACCGATGCTGATGAAGATGGCCCCGTTGTTGGAAAGCAGCTGGCGTAGCAGCGTCAACCGCGGATACATCATACACAGCCACTTGTCGTGACGCGAGAGGTCTTCGCCCTCGGCTCCCACTACTTGATTGAGCCAACGACGTATCTGCGGGTCGTTGACATTGTCGTTATATACCCACTTCTCGTTGCCTGTGTTGTAGGGAGGATCGATATAGACACAATCTACCCTCCCCTCATACTCAGGTAGCAGAGCCTTCAGCACCTCAAGATTGTCACCATGGATAATCTTGTTCCCGCTGAATGTTTCAGAGGTGTCATCGGGCTGCTCTGCCCTGAACCCGTATTGATGTTCCAATGTACGGAAAGCCACGTCGTGGTGATGGCTCACCACCTTCTCTTTCCCAATCCACTGAAGTGTAGGCATATCTCAAATTTCGTTTGTCAATGGTTATCATTCACAAAATTACAAAATTTCCCACAAATACCAAAACAAACGATTAAAAGCTTCTTTGATTGCATAGTGCTTTCCCAATGCTATATGTGAATATTTTCTTGATATTCGCTTATATTCTTTATTCCGCGTAGCGGAGCGTTAACTCTAAAACAACTTGCACTTTTGAAGACCATAATATTCATGTCCTTCACAGATGTTCAGATAGTCTATAAAACAATAATCCCGGGCAACACGGTCGTTGTCCGGGATTACAGTATAGTGGAATAGGGTAGGGGCCCCCTTTAGTTCTTGAACGAGTGGACAGGGGCAGGAATACGTCCGCCGCGGTTGACAAGTCGCTCGGAAGAGAAGGTGTTGACCGGCATGATGGGTGCGTGTCCAAGCAATCCGCCCCATGAGATGCTGTCGCCGACACGCTTGCCAATGACTGGTATGACACGTACGGCGGTGGTCTTCTGGTTGACCATGCCGATAGCAGCTTCGTCGGCAATGATTCCCGAGATCGTGGTGGCGGGAGTGTCGCCGGGGATGGCGATCATGTCGAGTCCCACCGAGCAGACGCAGGTCATGGCTTCGAGCTTCTCGATGTTCAGTGCTCCGGCATTGACAGCGTCGATCATACCCTGATCCTCGCTGACGGGGATGAAGGCACCAGAGAGTCCGCCGACATAAGAGCTGGCCATGATGCCACCTTTCTTCACCTGGTCGTTGAGCAATGCCAAGGCAGCTGTAGTGCCCGGTGCTCCCGGCTGCTCTACGCCGATACATTTCAAGATGTCGGCTACGGAGTCTCCCACGGCTGGTGTCGGTGCCAAACTGAGGTCGATGATGCCAAATTCGGCACCCAAGCGTCGGCTGGCCTCCTGAGCCACATATTGTCCTACACGTGTAATCTTGAAAGCTGTCTTCTTGATGGTCTGGCAGAGCGTCTCGAAGTTCGCCTCACGTCCACCATTTTCACGGGCGCGGCGGTCCATCTGCTCCAATGCATATTTTACTACACCAGGACCGGAAACACCGACATTGACAACGGCGTTGCCCTCGCTTACGCCATGGAAAGCACCAGCCATGAACGGGTTGTCGTCAGGCGCATTGCAGAAAACCACGAGTTTGGCAGGACCAATGCACAGACGGTCGGCACTGGCCTCGGCAGCCTGACGCACGATTTCGCCCATGAGTTTCACAGCGTCCATGTTCAGTCCGTTCTTTGTGCTGCCCACGTTGACACTCGAGCAGACAAGGTCGGTAGTGGCCAAAGCCTGCGGAATAGATCGGATGAGCAACTCGTCGGCGGGTGTCATGCCCTTGCTGACAAGTGCGGAGAAGCCACCGAGGAAGTTGACACCCACAGCGGCGGCGGCACGGTCCAGTGTCTGGGCGATCTTCACGAAGTCGCCTGTCGTATGGCAGCAGGAGGCACCGATGAGTGAGATAGGTGTCACGCTGATGCGCTTATGTACAATGGGAATGCCGATCTCGCGCGAGATCTCTTCACCCGTGCGTACCAGGTCGTGGGCCAAAGTAGTAATCTTGTTGTATATCTTCTCGCAACATGCGTCCACACTGTCGTCAGCACAGTCCAGCAGGCTGATGCCCAAGGTGATGGTGCGCACGTCGAGATTCTCCTCTTCAACCATTCGGTTGGTCTCGAGAACTTCAGAAAGGTCTATCATTGTCTTATTCCTCCATGATTAGATGCGGTGCATCTGGTTGAAGATTTCTTCCAATTGTATCTTTGTCTGTACGCCAATGCTCTTTCCGATCTCGGTTAGCTCATTGCTTACTTGCTCAAAGGTTTTCTGTGTATCGGTTACGTCAACAATCATCATCATGTTGAAGAATCCGTCAACGATGGTTTGCGTGATATCAAGGATGTTCACCTGGTTGTCGGCGAGATAGGTGCATACTTTGGCCATGATGCCTACAGCATCCTTGCCAACTACCGTGATAATAGCTTTTGTCATGTCTTAAAATATGTTATAGATTATATATCTTGTTTGTGATAATCATGTTAGCCCCTTGCCTCCATGGACTTGGGCTCTTCGATGTAGCTGTCTTTGAATCCGAGGAAATAGAGCACGCCGTCGAGTCCAAGACTGTTGATGCTCTGCCGGGCACCGGCCTGCACGCGCGGCTTGGCGTGGAAGGCAATGCCCAGTCCGGCCTCGGTGATCATCGGCAGGTCGTTGGCTCCGTCGCCCACGGCGATCGTCTGCGCGAGGTTGACTTTCTCTACCTGTGCGATGAGCTTGAGCAGTTCTGCTTTGCGCTTGCCGTCGACAATGTCACCGACATAATGTCCGGTGAGTTTCCCGTTTTCGCCTATCTCCAACTCATTGGCATAGACATAGTCGATGCCGAACTTGCGTTGTAGGTATTCGCCGAAATAGGTGAAGCCACCGCTGAGTATTGCGATCTTGTAGCCACAGCGCTTGAGCACAGTCATCAGTCGGGGCACGCCCTCGGTGATGGGCAGATGCTCGGCAATGTCCTGCATCACGCTCACGTCGAGTCCTTTCAGCAGAGCCACGCGCTCGGTGAAACTCTCTTTGAAGTCGATCTCGCCACGCATGGCCCGCTCTGTGATTGCCTTGACCTTGTCACCGACGCCTGCCCGCTCTGCCAGTTCGTCGATACACTCGGTCTGGATGAGCGTGGAGTCCATATCAAAACAGATCAGACGGCGCATGCGGCGGTACATGTCGTCGCGCTGAAACGAGAAGTCGATACCCATGCCCTGGGAAAGCTGCATCAGCTCAGCCTGCATGCGCTGACGGTCTTCCGGTGTGCCACGAAGCGAGAACTCGATGCAAGCCCGTACGTTACGCTCGGGATGCATGATGCTTGGACGTCCCGTGAGTCGGATGATGGAGTCGATGTTCAGCCCTTGTGCTGCTACAATTTTTGCAGCCCCGGCAATGTCACGTGCTGAGAGTGAGCGTCCGATGACGGTAAGGATATAGCGGTTCTTGCCCTGGCGGCTGACCCAGTCTTCATATTCTTCGTCAGTAACCGGAGAAAAGCCAATGTTTACGCCGAGCTCGTTGGCCTTGAAAAGCAACTCTTTCATTACCTGACCCGACGACCGGTCATCGATGCGAATGAGTATGCCCAGAGAGAGCGTGGCGTGGATATCAGCCTGGCCAATATCCAGCACCGTAGCGTCGTAGTTAGCCAGTATGTTTGTGATCTGAGCCGTCAGTCCGGGGCGGTCTTGTCCCGTGACACTGATGAGTATCTGCTCTTCTTTGTCGTTTGTATGATAGTTGTTGTTGCGAATGTCGTTGTCAGTGTTATCCATGTTTACTTCATCAAACTGTTATGCTTGTTTCCCAGCGCGCCGTAGACGACTTTTTCCACGAGAGGCTTACTTGTCTCTTCTGTAAGTCCGTGGCCAAGCCGTCCATAAATAAACGGCACTTCCAAGCCTTTGATACAATAATGAGTGATATCAGCCACGAGATCCACGTTGTCAATGTCGAATTCCCCGTCAGCCTTTCCGTCAGCGTAAACCTTACGGAAAAGTTCTATCTCATCCTCGTCGAAATTCTTGCGCACTTTCTCTACTGTCCAGATGTTGCGGAAGAACTCTGCACGCAGGTTACCGTTGCGCACCACAGTTTCCTTGATCATGCTCAGGTGAGTATAGATAAGCTCCACAATCTTGTCCTGCGGACGAATCTTCTTCGCCGCAACCTCGTCGAGCTTGTCGCTCAATCGTTCCAACTCCGATTCGATCACCGCATAGTAGACATCCTCCTTGCGGTTGAAATAAGTATAAAGCGTGCGGCGGCCTTTGCCCGAGGCCACGGCAATGTCATTCATCGTCGTGCCGGCAAGTCCGTTCTTGGCGAAGAGCTGTCTCGCCACATCCACTAATTTCTGCCTTGTCTTTGAGATTGACATGTTATTTCTGCTGTTTCGTGCGTTCTGATGTTGCACATTTATAATCTATGTGCAAAAATAACTGATTTTTCTGAGATAGCAAAATAGTAAGAGCGATTTATTATTCTTTGCCTTATTTTCTTATCATTTTGTTTTTCCACAGCCTCCTTTCGGCAGGGCTTGCGTCACTATTCTGCAATACAGACAGCAAGACCATTCTGCCATATATATAATAATGTGTACCATTCTTTGATAATCACGTGTACCGCTCTAATTCTTCTCTATTGTATCGTTATTTGTTAATAAGTGATAATTATAAGCAGATTCTCTCAGAAATATTTGGAGGTTTCAGATAATCGTCGTACCTTTGCAGTCGCAATTGAGAAACAAACATATTCTCAATCAGTTTACATCGCGGAGTGGAGCAGTTGGTAGCTCGCCAGGCTCATAACCTGGAGGTCGCACGTTCGAGTCCTGCCTCCGCAACAATAACGTCCGAAGTCGTTGACAATCAACACTTCGGACGTTTTTCGGTTTATATGCCGGACAGTTTTCAGACGACACTTTTCAGTGGCATTGGTTGCGGAGAGCGAACAATGTAAAAAATGTCTCACTTAGACAAAGAGCTTATTTCATCAAAATGTATTGTACAGTTTACCCTTCCGAGGCTTCACAAGGGTAAGCAGTGGTATGTTGACTTCTTCGCCTACGACCCGGCAAGGGACAAAAAATAGTATGTGGCGGATAAATGGTTCGCATCACTGACCTGCTGACCTTGTTGTTCGGTAAAGGTGAGCGTGGTCTCTTCTTGTCCTACAAGTGCGGTCATTGCCGTTATGACCGCTGTAATCCATTGTGGTTTCGTTTTGTGACAGGCATGCTTGATAGTTTTATTTACGAATTCGAGATTCGGTTCAAAATTACGCAAAAATATAGAACCATGAAATAGACAGGCGAATGTCATTTCCCTATAAAATAAAGCGCCGGGAAAGCACTTTTGCTTTTCCGGCGCTTGTTGTCTTCACGCAGAAAAAGGATTATTCCCAAAGTTTATCGTTGTCGGTGCTGAACATCGAATTGGATTTGCTGCCGGCCTCTTCTTCATTGTCAGCTTCTGGCACATTTTTGGCATCTGTTTTAATGGAATCGGAACCGGCCAAGATTGTTTTTTGCTTTTGGAGACTTTAGATTGCTGTTGATGTTCTCGCGGCTATTTTTTCTCACGGATACCTGCTCTCACAATGCTATTGCTTTAGAGTCTCGCATCCGTGTAGATCTGTGAACTCTGTGAGAAATAAGTAACTCTGTGAGAATGGTCACACAGATCTCTACAAATATATCTACTTGATTTGTTGATGATCCCTTCATGGGCATGGGACGTCCTATCCACGAGCTATTTTTTAAATTCTTCGCTACGCAAAGAAGATAGGGTTTAACAGCAAAACGATTCTCAAAACTGTTATATTCTATACAATACAATAGCACCTGATGTTCATGAATAATACTCGTTGACTCTATCTATCAGGACCAATTCTATAATTCTCAAATTCTTGAGGATAAATCTTCTTGATTCCTTTGCATGAGTCTTGCAAAATCGTTAACTTTGCAATATCGGTTATTACTTTGTTACAAAAAGGAGATTCTACTATGAAGAAAAGACCATTCCGATTTTTTCCATTGGCTTTTGCTGCCTTCTTCGCGATGTCAGCGCAGGCTGAGGAACATCCGCTGTGGCTGCGGCATTGCGCCATCTCGCCCGACGGTGCGCAGATTGCCTTCTGTTATAAAGGCGACATCTTCACGGTGCCTGCCGCTGGTGGACAGGCACGACAATTGACCTCAAACGCTGCCTACGACGGCAATCCCGTCTGGAGTCCTGATGGACAGTTGATCGCATTTATGTCCAACCGTCAGGGGAGCATGGACATCTATGTCATGAATAAAGAAGGAGGCACGCCCAAACGACTGACAACGGACAGCGGCGATGAGACGCCAATTTCCTGGCTTGACAACAGTCACGTGCTCTTCTCGGCGGCACTGTGGGATGAACCGAAGTCCATCATCTTCCCGTCGAAGCAATTTCCGCAGGTCTATGAAGTCGACGTCAACGGCTCACGACCGGTGAAGTTCTCCGACATCACCATGGAAGACATGAGCCTCAACGCCAAAGGACAAATCCTTTATCACGACAAGAAAGGCTATGAGGACACGTGGCGGAAACATCATACTTCCCCCATCACACGTGACATCTGGCTCGACGACAATGGTAAATTCACGAAACTGACGTCGTTCAAGGGCGAGGACCGCAACCCGGTGTGGAACAGCCAGGGCGATGGCTTTTGGTATTTGTCCGAACAGGACGGTACGTTCAACGTCTATCAGCGCACTTTGAATGGCAATCAAGCAGTGCAGCTGACCCATTTCGCAGGCAATCCGGTGCGTTTCCTCTCAGCGTCGGGAAACGGCAAGCTCTGCTTCTCACAGAACGGTGAGCTGTATACGCTTCTTCCCGGGCAGCAACCGCGGAAGGTCAACGTCTCGATCGTCGCCGACACTAACGACAAGGAGCTACTGCGCCGTACGCTGACGGGGGGAGCCACGGAGTTTTGTCTCTCACCTTCGGGCAAGGAGATAGCCTTTGTCGATCATGGCGATGTCTTCGTTACCTCCACAGACTATAAGACGACAAAACAGATTACAGATACCCCCGAGCAAGAACGCAACATCTGTTTTTCCCCCGACGGACGTTCGCTCGTCTACGCTTCTGAGCGCAACGGACTTTGGCAGGTGTATCGGACAAAGATCAAGGATGACAAGGAAAAACTCTTTACCTATGCCGGAGACCTTACGGAGGAGCAACTCGTGAAGAGCAACCGGACTTCGTTCTTGCCAAAGTTCAGTCCCGACGGCAAGACGGTGGCGTTTGTCGAAGACCGTGGCACGCTGAAGACCATCGATGTGAAGAGCCACAACGTCAAGACACTGATGGACGGAAAATATATCTTCTCTTACTCTGATGGCGACATCGACTATCAGTGGAGTCCCGACTCCCGTTGGATCATCACTAACTATATCGGCAAGGGCGGATGGAACAATGCCGACGTGGCTCTGGTGCCGGCTGACGGTTCGCAAAAGATCGTGGATCTCACGGAAAGCGGATACAACGACGGGGCGGCACGCTGGGCTTTGGGTGGTAAAGCCATCGCCTTCGCATCCGATCGTGCCGGGTATCGCAGTCATGGCAGTTGGGGTGCTGAACAGGATGTCTATCTGATGTTTCTGGATTTGGATGCTTACGAGCAGTTCCAAATGAATAAAGAAGAGAAGGAACGCTTCGATGAAGCACAGAAGGAGAAGAAAAAGGAAGAAGACAAGGATAAGGATAAGAAGAAAAACAGAAAAGGCAAAAAAACACAGAAAAATGACCAAAAGGATGCCAAAGCAACCCCTTTGCGCTTTGACACGGAAAACTGTCGTGACCGCATCGTGCGGCTGACGGTCAACTCGACGGATCTTGGTGACTTCATTCTTTCGCCCGGCGGTGATACGCTCTACTATGAGGCACGCTATGAGGATGGCTATGATCTTTGGAAACACGAGATGAGGGAAGGAAAAACCACGCTCGTAATGAAAAAAGTCAATGGCGGATACCTGCAGGCCGACAGTACCTTCAAGCATCTTTTCGCCATGAGTGATGGTAAAATCAAAAAGATAGATCTGGCAAAGAGTGAAATCAAGAACGTGGAGTTTGAGGCGCGCTTCAATGATAAACCTTATCAGGAACGCCGCTATCTGTTTGACCATATCTGGCAACAAGTGAAGGATAAGTTCTATGATCCCAAGCTTCATGGCATCGACTGGCAAGGCTATCGCGACAACTATGCCCGCTTCCTGCCGCATATCAACAATAATTACGACTTCAGTGAGATGGTCTCGGAGATGCTCGGTGAGCTTAATGCCTCGCACACAGGCTGCCGTTACTATCCCAGCGGCCCTTCGTTGCAGACGGCTGAACTGGGACTGCTCTATGACAGTCACTATCGTGGAGATGGGCTGAAGGTGGCTGAGGTGATCAAGCGTGGTCCTTTTGCCGTGAGAAATACGGGGGTCACAGCGGGATGTATCATCGAGAAAATCGATGGGCAACGGATTCTCCGTGACTCGGATTATACTTCCCTGATGGACGGGCGGGCCGGTAAGGAACTGCGCGTGAGCGTTTATAATCCTAAGAATGGCAAACACTTCGACGTACAGGTGCGGCCGATCTCGCGCGAGGCACAACGTGAACTGCTCTATAAGCGATGGGTGGATCACAACCGTGAACTGGTCGACTCGCTGTCACATGGGCAGCTGGCTTACGTGCATGTCAAGGCAATGGACAGCGAGAGCTTCCGCACGGTATTCAGCGAACTGCTCAGTGACAAAAACCGCAACCGCAAGGCTGCCATCATCGATGAGCGGCACAATGGAGGAGGATGGCTCCACGACGATCTCTGCACGCTGCTCAGTGGGAAGGAATACCAGGAGTTTATCGCTCACGGCAAATATATAGGGCGTGACCCTTGGAATAAGTGGGTGAAGCCTTCCTGTGTGATGATCTGCGAGGACGACTATAGCAATGGTCACGGATTCCCCTTTGTATATAAGACCTTAGGCATTGGTAAACTCATCGGCGCGCCGGTGGCAGGTACGATGACGGCTGTCTGGTGGGAGACGTTGATGGACCGTAGCCTCGTCTTCGGCATTCCACAGGTAGGCTGCCGGGATATGAATGGGCAATATGGTGAGAACCATCAACTCGATCCCGATGTGGAAGTCTATAACACCCCTGAAGACTATCTCAACGGAGACGATGAACAGCTTGAGAAAGCTGTGGCGACAATGATGAAATAAAGGTTTCGCCTCTGGTCAGAATGTACTGACCAATCACGGGTATCGAGGAGTATGTCTCCACGACACCCGTGATTTTTTGACCTATAGGTCTATTATTTATGATAGATACTCATTGCATCTGTTGCATCTATATGGCTTGTTTTGCATAAAAGAGAAGAGATGGCTTCTAACGGCAGTTCTGTTCGTGGCATAAAGTTCTTTGAACACATATATTGCACAAGGCTAAAAATCATCTGTCTGGCTTCAGGATATTGTGTCTTTGCCAAGAGATTCATTGAAGTCAGAAGAAGGCGTCCTCTCCCAACTTTACCCTCAAAAGCGTAAGCCAATCTACGGTTGTTGGCAAAGTTGTCGATGCCCTTGATGATGGCATCGGATGGAGACAATTGCAATGAATCGATTACCATGACCTTGGCTTGCTTCACTAAGCGCCACCACTGCCAGTTGGAATGCGCTTCCGTTGGAAATGCCGCCAGGGCAGGACTTTGCGGATTGCAGAGAATGCCCATTGTACCTGCCTGCTTAGGGAAATGTACCGGACTCCAAAATACCGGAACAAACTTTCCCTCTATCCCATTGATTTGTTCTGGCCTGGGTGAAAGGAGCACGTCGCGTCCTTGTTGTAAGGCGTTGAGAGCATCTGATATATTATCCGTGACCAACACATGATCAGCCATTGCTATCTTGCCGATTTCTTTAGGTTTCTCCCATGGCAGAAGGTATTTGTCATAATCCGCCCATGTAGAATCTTGCTACGTAGCTCTCTGGTGAGAGGTCATGTATCTGTTGCGGTTCACCGTCGAAATAGTTCGTTTTGTTGGATTTAGTCTCCGAATAGAATTCGCTTCTATATAACTAAAAATCTACAGTTATATCAACAACTTGTTATCGCCAAAGGGCGATATGGCAGCTGAATAGTTACTCCTCGTTCAATAAGTATAAAAATATCTCAAAACATAGCAATAAAATCATGATATTGCGCTAATATTTGTATCTTTGCATTTAACAAATACAAAGAAACGAGACAATGATTCATATATTCAATCCTGAACATGACATAGCGTTAGGTGCGCATGTCGAGCAGTTTACCGCTCCTCATGCCGCCCGTCAGTTGCGCCACGACTTAGGTTTCTTGCCTATGATATGGGCAGAGGACGGCGACAAAGTCATCGTTGAAGACATAGAAGCGGCGCAGGAGGCTTTTCGGCATTTGGGATTGAAAGCTAAGGGAACATGGCACAGCTGGCACGATCTCTCCAGTGTGCTGGATACGCGTCAGCCTGATGAGATTGCGCCTTGGGGCTGGGATCAGGCTCTTTTTCACCGCATGGTGAAGGTTGGGGTATCACCTGCTCTTCTGCCTCTGTCCCACCGGTTGGATACAATCCGCCGAATGAGCCATCGCCAATGGGCTGCAGAACATGTGCTGCCCTCCATGCGTCTTCTGCCCAATACGGTGGGAGAGGCTACCGCGGTGAGCAATGTCAGGCAACTGACGGCTTTGCTCCATGATCATGGTCGCGTGGTGATGAAGGCTCCATGGAGCTGCAGTGGCAGAGGCATCAGGTATGTAGACGGACAGAATCCTGAATCGTTCGGCATTCAGTTGCGCAACTGGGCACAGAATGTGATTACTCGGCAGGGTTGTATCATGTTGGAGCCCTATTATAATAAGGTGGCTGATTTTGCCATGGAGTTCATTTCCGACGGTCGTGGCACTGTGCGCTATTGCGGCTTGTCGGTCTTTGACACACGAAGCGGTGCTTACTCGGGCAGCGTGCTTGACACCGAAGAAGAGAAAACAGCACGGCTGGGAGCCTGGATCAGCCCGGCACTGCTCCTCATGATCAAGGAGCAGTTGACGATGGTCCTCAGCAAAAGACTTGGCAGCAGCTATCGAGGGCCCTTGGGAGTGGATATGATGGTGGTCAGCGTCGACAATCAGCTGATGGTGCATCCCTGCGTGGAGTTGAATCTCAGACTCACCATGGGTCACGTAGCTTTGGCTCTGACGCGTCGCCTCGCCGTGACGCCGAAGCTCATGAGCATCGTATACACGGATAAGTATAGGTTGAAGGTGGGAGCCCCCATCTAACTCTGGCCCCTCTCTAACTCCCCCCAAGGGGGGAGAAAAGCAATAAGCCCCCCTCTAACTCCCCCCAAGGGGGGAGAAAAGCAATACCCCAAAGAAGCCCCCCTCTAACTCCCCCCAATGGGTGAGAAAAGCAATACCCCAAAGAAGCCCCCCACTAACTCCCCCCAAGGGGGAGAAAAGCAATACCCTAAAGAAGCCCCCCTCTAACTCCCCCCAAGGGGGGAGAAAGGCAATACCCCAAAGAAGCCCCTCTCTAACTCCCCCCAAGGGGGAGAAAAGCAATACCCCAAAGCTACCGTAGTGGTGACTTTGGGGTATTTGCTTATTATATAATGATGGATGTTGACTTATTCATCATTCAACATTCAACATTCATCATTCAACATTCATCATTCGTTTACGCACCGTGGAACAGATATTCCTTTTGCGTGTCGATGGCGATGCGTGTAAAGAGCTCGTTGACGAGCTGGTCAGCAACCTCAAGGGCGTGGTTGAAGAGTTGGTCGCTGAAAGCCTGCAACATGTCGTGAGCTTCCATCGGCCGCTCCTTATAGATGGCGAGATAGCGCTCCTCAAACTCTTTCTGCCGCTGATCGTTCTCAGCTTCGAGCTTGGCATAGGTTTCCTTGATCAGCGGTGCGTAGGCGTTGTAGTTGACCATGCCCAGTGTCATCACCTTGCGGAAGCGCCAGTAAGCAGAGGCTGAGTCGCAGTGATTGTCACCAATGCTATAGGCTTTCGGGAAAGAAGAGATGCCCTGATAGATAGGCAGGAACACGCCGAGGTCGGCCATGCCGTTGGCTACGTAAGTGATGCAACCGATTTCTTTCGGCAGCCACGGGCGCACCTGCAAGAGGTGAGTCTGTGTGGTGCGGAAGATCGACACGGGACGGAAAGGCTCCTTGCCGTTGTTGTGGAGATAAGGATCATGGTCCGTGCCGTCGTAATGGAAGCGGAAGGCATTGCGCAGACGGGCAATGGTGATCGGCTTTTCGGGCTCTGCGAAGACGGGAAACGTGTTTTTGGTCACATCCTGCTTCATGCCTGGGGTGAAGATTCCCTGCAGTCCCCATACACGTGGATAGTTATAGGTGGTATCGTCTTTGTCGTCCTTGGAGTAAGCCTCGTGGAAGTCAAACTCACCCTTTGAAGGGTCGTACAGTCCATGCTCCTGTGCGAACTCGATGAGATCCTTCGACGCGATATAGTTCTCCTTGTCGTTGGGATCATATTTGCGGAAACGGCTCTGGTTTCCCGTCACGAAGTACTTGTCGTTAGGCATACGGCAAGCCAGGAAACGGTGCCCGCAGCAGTTCTCGAGATACCAAGTCTCCTTATTATCGATGAATCCGATGCCGAAACCCTCAGCGGAACCATATTTCTCGATCAGCGCGCCGAGTCGCTCCACGCCCTCGCGTGCTGAGTGGATATAGGGCAGCACGATGTTGTAAGTGCAGTTCTCAGCGAGTCCATCCTTGACGTATGGATCAAACTCCAGTGCCTTGGGACTGCTGAAGATCGTCTCTGTGCTGCTCTCGCCGATACCCAGAGAGTTGAAGCCAGCGCTTCCCCACTCGTGATGGTATTGATAGTCGGGCAGGGCGGTATAGCCCAGCCGCTTCTTGGGCAACGGGCAGCGGAAGCCACTGTCGTCAGCGACAAACTCCTCAGGACCGTTGTCGGTATCGGGGAAGACCAGCCAGTTCTTGCAGCGCATGGCGTCGAAGTCCTCGGAACGGGCATAGATGTGTGATCCATCACCTGTGGCCTTGCAACCCACGACAATAGTCGTGCACTCCGAGGTCAAGTGACCCTTGATTTCCTTTTCTTTCTTTTCCATAGTCTTTGATGATTATAAGATCGTATGATATTTGTGATATCTTATTTCTTGCGACCCAGCGAGCGAAGCCATTTCAGCGGATGGCGCAGCACGCTGCCGATGCCCTTGCTCTGTGTCGGGGCAGACTGAGTTGCCGGTTGCTGCTGTGGACGTTTTTTCGACTTGGGTCTGTTGCCTTGTGCACCCTTCTTTCTGTAGTCCTGTGCATTGCCGTTTTGCGGATTGCGACCCTCGTCCTTCTGGCCACGCTGCCGGCGGTTGTTGCGTTTGCGTTCCTGAGCCTGACGCTCCTCGCCGCCACGGTTTCCGCCATTGCGTGTCTCGTTGTTGCGTTCGTTGCCGTTGCGACTGTTGTCATTGCGGCTGTCGGCGTTGCGGCTGTCCGTGTTGCGGTTGTTGCGGTTGCCCTTGTTGAGGGTCTGCTCGTTGTCAGCTCTGCTGTCGGTCATCGGGTTTTGCTCATTGGTCTGCACCTCCGCATTGTTGCGGTTGCCACGCTGCCGGCGGTTGTTACGACGGCCGTCGCCCTGTACGCCCTGTGCGCCCTGCTGGTTCTGTGCATTGCGGTTGGCACGCTTGGTGTCTTTGTGTGCAGTATGATCCCGGTCTTTGCGTCGACGGCTCTTCGCCGAAGTCTTGCCATCGCGTTTTGATATCGTGTACTCCGGACCTTCGCCGCATCCTTCGGGCAACGGGTTTTTCTTGATGTCCTTGTCGAGGAACTTCTCTATCTGATGGAAGGCATACATGTCGTCTTCGTTGACCAGCGTGATCGCAACACCGTCGCGGTCAGCGCGTGCCGTACGGCCGATGCGATGGACATAGTCTTCGGCATCGTGGGGAACGTCGTAGTTGATCACCATGGCGATGTCATCGATGTCAATGCCGCGTGCCAGGATGTCCGTAGCCACCAAGACGTCGATCTGTCCGCTCTTGAACTTGAACATCATATCGTCGCGCTCTGCCTGATCAAGATCAGAGTGCATCTCACCGCTGTTGATATGCAGACGGGTGAGTGCCTGGTTGATGTGCTTGACCTTTTGCTTGCTTCCCGAGAAGATGATGACGCGCTTGAGGTCACCGGCCTTGAAGATGTCCTCAATGATTTTGAGTTTCTGTGTTTCATAACAGATATAGGCGCTCTGCTGAATCTTCTCCGCAGGCTTGCTCACAGCCAGTTTCACCTCCACAGGATCCTTCAGAAGGCTCTGCGCCAGCTTTTCGATGTCCTTAGGCATCGTAGCTGAGAACATGATCGTCTGGCAAGTCTTGGGCAGCTGTGAGGCAATCTTCATGATGTCGTCAGAGAATCCCATGTCGAGCATACGGTCGGCCTCGTCGAGTACGAAAAAGCTTACCTTGCTCAGATCGACGTTGCCCAAGCTGATGTGGGAGATGAGTCGTCCCGGTGTGGCAATGACCACGTCGACTCCCGACTTCATACTCTTAAGCTCCTGGTCGTAGCGGTTGCCGTCATTGCCGCCGTAGACAGCTACACTGCTCACGTCAGGTGTATAATAGGCAAAGCCCTGCATGGCCTGGTCGATCTGCTGGGCGAGCTCGCGTGTGGGCGACATGATGACGCAATTGACGGCATTGTCAGGGTATCCGCCGTCGTCGAGTTTGGAAAGGATCGGCAGCAGGTAGGCTGCTGTCTTGCCGGTTCCGGTCTGTGCCACGCCAAGCACGTCGCGTCCGCTGAGGATTTCGGGTATACACTTCTCCTGCACAGGCGTGCACTCCTCGAAGCGCATGTCGTAGAGAGCGTCAAGGACGTTATCGCTTAAGTCTAATTCTTCAAATCTCATTATATATGCTTCTTTTTATCGTTTAATATAAATAAGGTGTATCACCTTACATGTTATTCTGAACAGTCTGTTATATATTATTTATGATTTATACACTATACATTACTCATCAATTCGGTGCCTGGCGATAACAGATCAGTGCGATGACGATGAAGATCAGATTGGGCATCCATGCGGCCAGGACGGGCGGGAAGCCCGCGTTGACGGCAAAAGAGGCCGACACTGTCTGCAGCATGATGTAGGTAAAGCTCAGTGCCAGACCGATACCTAAGTACATGCCCATGCCGCCTTTGCGTTTTCTGGCGGAAAGCGAGGCACCGATGATCGTCAGGATGAACGAGGCAAAGGACGAGGCGATACGTTTGTGATATTCCACCTCGTACTGCACCACATTGCCCGAACCGCGATTGATCTGTTTGGAGATGTAGTCTCGCAGTGCCGGCGAGGTGAAAGTCTCCTGCTGTCCTTTGGAATAGACGAGATCCATCGGTTCCATCTGTATGATCGTGTCCTTGGTCGCACCGGTGGTAATGTGCTCGCGCAAGCCCTTGAGCTGGCGGATCTTCCAGTTGCTAAGCTTCCAATGGAACTTGCTGTCAGAGATGGTGTCGTACTGCACCGTCATAGCGGTGAGGTGAGAGATGAGCTTCTTGTCCTTGAAACGGTCGAGACAGAAGCCATAGCCCTGCTTTTGCGTATCGTCGTAGTGCTGGATGTAGGCGATTACACCCGGCCCCACCTGCAACTGTACATTGTCGGCGGCGGTCTGCTTCTTCTTGTTCTTGTACATCGTCTCGAAGTTCTGACGTATCACGGTACCGTGGGGTATGACATAAGCCGAGAGATAGTACGACAGTCCCGCCAGCAGCACACACGTGAACATGTAGGGTCTGAGCAGCCGCTTGAACGAGATGCCCGTGGCCAACATGGCGATGATCTCGGAGTTGCCGGCCATCTTCGACGTGAAGAAGATCACGGCAATGAAGACAAACAACGCACTGAAGAGGTTGGCGAAGTAGGGGATGAAGTTGGCATAATAGTCAAAGACGATGGCCCGCAACGGTGCATGATACTGGGTAAACTTCGCCAGGTTCTCATTGACATCAAAGACAATGGAGATGGAGATGATCAGTGCGATGGAGAAGAAATAGGTGCCGATGAACTTGCGGATGATATACCAGTCGATCTTCTTGATATATCTGAAGGGATTGATATACTTCAATACCCGGAGGAAACGGAAGAGATGTCCGATCCACTTCAATATACGTTGCAGCAAACGGGTGTGGCGGGCTATCCAGCCAAAGCCTTTGTGCAGCCACGCCGGATGTCGGCTCATCCAGCGTGCTGCCTTGTAGCGTCGGCGGTGCTTGCGTATCTTGCTAAAACTTTTCATGGTTGCGATAATCAAATTCTTCTGCCCAGCTGGTCTATTACTGACCGCTTCCACTGCACAAAGTCGCCCTGCTCGATATGCTGACGGGCATCGGTGACAAGACGGAGATAGAAAGCCAGATTGTGGATGCTGGCTATCTGCATGGCCAACAACTCGCCGGCCTTGAACAGATGGTGGAGATAAGCCTTGGTATAGACTCTGTCCGTCTCACAGCCGTCCGGATCGATAGGGGAGAAGTCCATCTCCCATTTCTTGTTGCGCATGTTCATGGTGCCTTCATAAGTGAAGAGCATGGCATTGCGGCCGTTGCGCGTCGGCATGACACAGTCGAACATGTCCACACCGCGCTCTATGGCCTCAAGGATGTTTTGTGGTGTTCCTACGCCCATGAGATAGCGGGGCTTGTCCTTGGGCAGGATTTCGTTGACCACCTCGATCATCTCATACATCACCTCGGTAGGCTCGCCGACAGCCAGTCCGCCAATGGCGTTGCCGTCAGCATCCTTGTCAGCAACAAACTTCGCGGCTTCCTGGCGCAGGTCTTTATACGTACAGCCCTGCACGATCGGGAAGAGGCTCTGGTGATAGCCATAGAGGGGCTCGGTCTCGTTGAACCGCTTGATGCACCGGTCGAGCCAGCGCTGTGTCATGGCGAGACTCTTCTTGGCATAAGCATAGTCGCTTTGGCCGGGAGGGCACTCGTCGAGTGCCATCATGATGTCGGCGCCGATGACACGCTCGGTGTCCATCACGTTCTCAGGAGTAAAGAAGTGCTTGGAGCCGTCGATATGCGAGCGAAACTCACAGCCTTCCTCTCTGAGTTTGCGAATGCCCGTCAGCGAGAACACTTGGAAGCCGCCGCTGTCGGTCAGGATGGGGCGCTCCCATCCATTGAAGCCGTGCAGTCCGCCTGCGGCACGCAGCACTTCCAGCCCCGGACGAAGGTAGAGATGATAGGTGTTGCCCAAGATGATCTGTGCCTTGACCTGTTCGCGAAGCTCACGAAAGTGCACACCTTTGACCGAGCCACACGTTCCCACGGGCATGAAGATCGGGGTCTTGATCTGTCCGTGGTCCGTGGTGATGAGTCCAGTACGTGCGTCACTGGCGTTGTCGGTATGTTGAAGTTCAAATGTCATACTGATGTTTATTCGTCTTTCTTCTTGTTGTTGCTGTCGCCGTCTTCCTCGGGGATGGACAGGTCGACGGGGTTGGCCACGATCTCGTCGGTGAGGGCGAAGTCCCAGACATCCTGTACGTTCTCGACATAGTGGAACGCTACGCCCTTGCGATACTTCTCGGGAATCTCCTCAATGTCTTTCTTGTTGTCGCGGCACATGACGATGTCGGTGATGCCGGCACGTTTGGCAGCGAGGATTTTCTCTTTGATGCCACCCACGGGCAGCACTTTTCCACGCAGCGTGATTTCGCCCGTCATGGCAGTGTTCTTGCGTACCTTGCGCTGAGTGACGGCCGATGCGATCGACGTGGCAATGGTGATACCGGCCGAGGGGCCGTCCTTCGGCGTAGCGCCTTCGGGCACATGGATATGGATATTCCAGTTGTCAAAGATGCGATAGTCTATGTTCAGCGTGTCGCAATGAGCTTTGACATATTGCAGGGCGATGATGGCACTTTCCTTCATCACGTCGCCAAGGTTACCCGTCAGCGTGAGCTTGCCACCCTTGCCTTTGGACAGAGAGGTCTCGATGAAAAGAATCTCACCGCCCACGCTTGTCCAGGCCAGTCCCGTGACGACACCGGCATAGTCGTTGCCCTGGTAGATGTCGCGGTAAAAAGGTGGATTGCCCAGCAGTTCCTGCAGAGCGGCTGGAGTGATGGTGGTATATTCGAGCTTACCGTCCATGGCCTTTTTGAAGGCCAGTTTGCGCAGTGCCTTGTTGATCTGCTTTTCCAGCTGTCGCACGCCACTTTCCCGGGTATACGACTCGATAATTTTCTCCAGTGCCTGCTTGGTGAACTTCACCGGCGGGTCGATGGTGTCAAGGCCCGTATTCTTCAGTTCGCGCGGTACCAGATGGCGCTTGGCAATCTCTGTCTTTTCCTCCGTGATGTAGCCCGACACCTCAATGATCTCCATACGGTCGAGCAGCGGGCGTGGGATCGTATTGAGGTCGTTGGCAGTGGCAATGAACAGCACCTTGGAGAGATCGTAGTCTACATCCAGGAAGTTGTCGTGGAAGGCATTGTTCTGCTCAGGATCGAGCACCTCCAGAAGGGCTGATGCCGGGTCGCCGTTGATGGTATTCTGGGTCACTTTGTCGATCTCGTCGAGAATAAACACGGGGTTGGATGAACCTGCTTTCTGAATGCTTTTGATGATACGACCGGGCATGGCACCGACATACGTACGGCGGTGACCACGGATCTCACTCTCGTCGTGGAGTCCGCCCAGTGACATGCGCACGTACTTCCGCTTCATGGCTGCCGCAATGCTCTTGCCCAACGAGGTCTTGCCGACTCCCGGTGGACCGTAGAGACAGATGATCGGCGACTTCAAGTCACCGCGCAACTGCAGCACAGCGAGGTATTCCAGAATGCGCTCCTTGACCTTTTCCATGCCATAGTGGTCGTGGTCGAGGATGCGACGGGCACGTTTCAGGTCGAGGTTATCCTCGGTATATTCACCCCAGGGCAGGCCTACGAGCTGCTCAAGATAGTTGACCTGCACACTGTATTCCGGACTTTGTGGGTTCAACATGTCGAGTTTGTCAAGCTCCTTTTTGAAGAGTTTGGCCACCTCGGCGGACCATTTCTTGTTCTTGGCTTTCTCCTCCAGCTCATGCTTCTCAGTAGAACCGCCGTCTGAGCCAAGCTCTTCGCGGATGTTCTTCATCTGCTGCTGCAGGAAGTATTCCTTTTGCTGCTCGTCCAGATCCATATGTGTCTTTTGACGGATCTGGTTCTTCAGCTCATTGAGCTGGATATCGCGGTTCTCCAGTTTCAGCACTTCCACAAGTCGCTGAAAGACATCATTGACCTGCAACAATTTGATTTTGTCTCGCACAGAGAACGGCAGGTTGGTACATGCATAGTTGATACGCATGGTGTCGTCCCTCAAATTGTTCATCGGCACCGATAAGTCATCAGGAATCTCATCACTGACATGGACGAGTCTCTCTGTGGTAGATTGCAAATCAGCTATCAGGGTCTTATACTCGTCTTTATGTTTTTCCTTGTTATCAGGATAATGTTCGGGAATACCCTTCACAATACCCGTATAATAGGGTTTGTAGCTTGTGATCTTTTCAAGTTCACACCGTCCGAGTGCCTGAAAGATGGCTGTGATGTTATCGGCTGCCGGCAACTCGATCATCTTCACCAATCGCGCATAGACTCCGATATTGTAGAGATCTGACAATTTGGGCGAGTCGACATCGGCTTCACGCTGACAGAAAATGGCACAAATTGTACCATCATTGGCCTTGTCAAGCATTCTGGCCAAATTGAGACTGGTTTTTCTTCCTAACAGTATGGGCACCATAACACCAGGAAAGAGCACCATGTTGCGCGTCGCCAGCAGGGGTACTTCGTCCGGGGCTTGGGTGTAGAAGATGTTAGTGGTGTCGCCTTCGAAGTCAGCGAACATCTGGATGGTTGTATTTTGATTCTTATTCATGAATATTTTGTTCCTTGTTTCAAGCTGTATGAAGGATTGTCTACTACTTTTAATTTGCAAAGTTACAAAAATTATACCATATAGATTGAGTCTATTGGATAAAAAACACTAAACTGAGACAAACATTTGACCAACAATCAGCTAACAATCGTCTTTTCAGCAAAATAATTCGCTTAATTAAGCGTTTAAGCATTATGAGTCATAAAGAAAAAGAAGGGTTTCAGTTCCGACAGTTTTTCGTAGGACAACAACACTGTGCCATGAAGGTAGGTACAGACGGTGTGTTGTTGGGTGCATGGGCTAAAGGAGGAACACATATCCTTGACATCGGGACAGGAACGGGCGTCGTCGCGCTGATGATGGCACAGCGGTTTCCGTCCGCCAACATCGATGCCATTGAAATCGACCGTGAGGCGGCCGGGCAGGCGGCTGACAATGTGAGGTGCTCTCCTTTCGCTGACAGAGTCACCGTGACACACGCGGCTCTGCAAGATTTCCGTCCGTCAAGGTCTTACGACAGCATTGTCTGCAATCCTCCTTATTTTCTCAACAGTCTGAAAGCGCCGGAGGCTTCTCGCGCGATGGCACGTCATGCGGGGGAGAAGAGCCTGACGTTTCGGGACATCTTTGCTTTTGCAAAGGTATACGCTACCGATTCCGCTACTGTCAATGTTGTTGCTCCGACGCTCTCTCTGGAGGCTTTGGAGACTGAAGCTTATCTGCTGGGATTCAGAAAAGCCCATGAACTGCTATTGCGAACGACGCCACGAAAACTCCCCTCACGTGTGCTGGTCTCCTTCAGCCGCTCATTCCACAGTCCTTCCGAGCACTCCGAGCAGTGTCTGATGAATGCCGACGGCAGCAGAAGTGCCTGGTATCAACAGCTCACCGCAGACTTCTATGTCAAATAGAGTCTCTTTTTGAGAATAGGGAATCTACTACATAAAATAAATACAGCTCATGTACGGGAGAATTCTCACCTATATATAATAAGGTGTAGCGCCAACTGTTCTGCAAAAGAACTTTGAGGTTACCTTTTTACCCCCAGAATTTGAAAATTGAGAAAATTCTATCGGCTGGAATTAAAAAGGATTATTAGAACGAAAGTGTCTTTGCGGCTTATGTCCTCAAATTCTTATCAATTCACCAAGATGTACATGAAATTCTCTCATTCTCAAATTCTTGAGAACAAAGAATCTTTTAGGGAATACGACTCTTGAAGCATTTTACTCCCCTCTCCTTGGGAGAGGGGTAAGGGGGTGAGGCTGGGGTGGGGTGAGGCTCCAGTTATTTAATATTATTGATCGTCTTCCCAAATTTCTTTTGCAACAGTTTTGTCAATGCGATACCTCTGCGCGTCTGCTTGACGAGATCGTCGTGAAGCCCCGAGAGGTCATTAAAGAGATCTGCCGCACTCGATTGCAGGAGATTGGGGCTGCGCAAGCGTTTGTCGCCATTGGGGTTGACGATGATGCGGATGCCTTTTTCCTCGACATGCACATCAATGTCCTTGCCTGTCATCGCCGGATCGCCATCGTAGTGAATCACGCCGGGCTCCTCACGGTGAATGGTGAGGTGTTTGGTGCGAAAAGTCTTGATGCGAGAGCTTTTGTTGAGCGTCTTGCTGAACATGTCGATAGCAATCTGCGGAGCCTCAATGACGTTGAAAGGCTCCATGATCACCACGTCCATCAGTCCGTCGCTCATCGACGCTTGCGGAGCAATATAGGCGTTGTTGCCATATTGCGAGGCGTTGGCGCAGGTGATCAGAAAGGCTTTGTAGCTCTGCGTACCCGTGTCGTCTTTTAATATATAGGTCTCCGGCTTATATTTCAAGCCTTCCTCCAGCACTTTCTGCACGTAGGTCACCGGCCCACGCTTTCCTGCTTCGGCGAACTTCTGGCTGACAAAAGCATCAAAGCCCATGCCACAGGTACAGAAAAACGGCATGTCGTTGATCACGCAGTAATCGAGATCATGGATCACAAAGTCGTTGATGATGCCGAGGCTCTTCTTGATGTCGCGTGGTATGAGCAAGTGCCGGGCCAGTCCGTTTCCCGATCCGCAAGGGATGATACCCAGTGCCGTACGGGTATGAACCAAGCTACGTGCCACCTCATTCACAGTACCGTCACCACCAACAGCCACCACAGCATCCACGCCGCGATCACTGGCTGCTTTGGCCAACGATGTGGCATCACCGGGACCTTGCGTCATTTGAATATCGATGTCAAACAAGTCATGATTAATGTTATGAGTAATAAACTCAGGAATAACCCGTTTGCTCGTCGTCCCGGAAATGGGGTTGATGATGAACAGTATTTTCTTTTTCATAAGGGCAAATTTATGTAATATAAATGAAATCAAAGAAGAAAAGATCAATAAAAATTGCAAAATCTGATGATTTCTGCGCAAAAAGCACTGATTGTGCCATAAATTTTGTAACTTTGCAGCCTAAGTATAAACAACGTAGTGTTATCTACACCTATTTAAATAATGGGACAGTTACAAGAAAGATACAAGAACTACCGTGTACCACAGCAGTACATGGAGGAAGGCGTATATCCTTATTTCCGTGAAATTACCAGCAAACAAGGCCCGGAAGTGACCATGGAAGGTCATCAGGTGCTGATGTTTGGAAGTAACGCCTACACAGGTCTGACAGGCGACGATCGTGTGATTGCTGCCGCCGAAAAGGCTCTTCTCAAGTATGGTTCCGGTTGCGCAGGCAGCCGTTTCCTCAATGGTACCCTTGACATCCACGTACAGTTGGAGAAAGAGCTGGCAGAGTTTGAGCACAAAGACGCTGCTCTCTGCTTCTCTACAGGTTTCTCTGTCAATGCCGGAGTCATTCCCCAGTTGGTCGGTCGTGGTGACTATGTCATCTGCGATGACCGCGATCACGCTTCCATCGTTGACGGTCGTCGTCTGAGTTTCGCTACTCAGCTCCACTACAAGCACAACGACATGGAGGACTTGGAGCGCGTTTTGAAGAAGTTGCCCCACGAGGCTGTGAAGCTGATTGTCGTTGATGGTGTCTTCTCCATGGAAGGCGACTTGGCTAAATTGCCGGAGATCGTGGAACTGAAACATAAATACAACTGTTCGATCATGGTCGACGAGGCTCATGGTCTCGGTGTCTTCGGTGAGCAGGGCCGTGGTGTCTGCCATCACTTTGGCCTGCAGGATGAGGTAGACGTCATCATGGGTACGTTCTCCAAGAGTCTTGCTTCCATCGGTGGCTTTGTGGCTTCAGACTGGGATACTATCAACTATCTGCGTCACACTTCCCGCACCTATATCTTCTCCGCCAGTGACACGCCGGCCGCAACAGCCGCTGCTATTGAGGCTCTGCACATCATCCAGGAGGAGCCAGAGCGTATCCAGCACCTGTGGGATGTGACCAACTATGCGCTGAAACGCTTCCGCGAGGAGGGCTTCGAGATTGGCGAGACCGAGAGTCCTATCATTCCGCTGTATGTCCGCGACAGCTACAAGACATTCCTCGTCACCAAGCTGGCCTTTGACCGTGGCGTATTTATCAATCCCGTCATTCCGCCAGCATGTGCTCCGCAGGATACTCTGGTGCGCTTCGCACTGATGGCTACTCACAGCAAAGAGCAGGTAGAGCGCGGTGTAGAGATCCTCAAGCAGATCTTTGTCGAGCAAGGTATCATCAAGGATTAAACCGTTTTCATCCCACCGTTTAGTTTAAGGCTACGCTTTAAACGGGGGATAGGTGACGAGTGCACCAAAGCAAACAGTATTACAGAGCATATCTTAGCCCCGTCAGGATGTACTGACGGGGCTGATGCTTTTTAGTAGTATATCTACTTTCGAGAAGCTACTTATACATCAAAATACAAATAGCACTATTGATTTTGATAATATTTTATTCTTTGACTTGTTATATAAAGTGACATTTTTCCGCGCTTATAATCGCGATTTTACCCAGCATCACTCCAAGACGCCCCAATTTTCGCCATTTTTGCTATATTTTTATAACTGCCAGATAATCAGGAACATATACGGGAAATATTGATTTGTACTATCGAGTCACATTCACTCAACCAGCTCTCTACCACTAAAACGCCTATAAAAACACTACTTTTACCTTGTCATCTCACTTGTTTGACCCAGTCATCTCAGTTGTTTCTCACGATCAAACAAGTGTTTTCTACAGGTCATCTAACTGTTTTCTTCGTGACTCTCTCCCATTTAGACACATCAAAACCTGTTTTGACCACGTTTGATCTTCATTTTCTTTCTAGATTACAACCCAACGGTGAAAGGATTTTGTAAACTAATTTAAAAAGAGATGTGAAGTCTTTTATACATTAACATGTACAGCGGAAAGAGAAAACATTTCCGGGTCATATATAAAGAAAACGTCCCCTCATGGATATTAACCATGAAGAGACGCTTGATTTGTTCTGTTAGTTAGAATCTCTTATACGATGCCCTGAGCCATCATAGCCTTGGCTACTTTCAGGAATCCGGCGACGTTGGCACCCTTGACATAGTTGACATAACCGTCGGCCTCGGTGCCATACTTCACGCACTCGGCATGGATGGAGTTCATGATGCTGTGGAGCTTCTCGTCGACTTCCTCGCGGCTCCACTTCAGTCGCTCGGAGTTCTGTGTCATCTCCAATCCGGATACAGCCACGCCTCCGGCGTTGCTGGCCTTGCCCGGGCAGTAGAGGATCTTGCTGTCCTGGAAGACTTTCACAGCCTCAGGCGTTGACGGCATGTTGGCACCTTCGCTCACAGCGATGACACCATTGGCGACCAGTGTCTTGGCAGCCTCGCCGTCGATCTCGTTCTGCGTAGCGCACGGTGTGGCGATGTCGGCTTTCTCGCCCCAAGGCTTGGCACCGGCTACGTATTTGGCCGTCGGATACTCCTCGACATACTCCTTGATACGTCCGCGCTCGATGTTCTTCAGTTCCATGATGTAGGCCAGTTTCTTCTCGTCGATGCCGTCGGGATCGTAGATGTATCCGTCGGAGTCGGAGCAGGTCATCGGGGTGGCACCGAGCTGCAGGAGCTTCTCCATGGTGTACTGAGCCACGTTTCCGGCACCTGAGACAAGCACTTTCTTGCCCTTGAGGTCGATGCCCTTTGTGGCGAGCATGTCCTGAAGGAAGTAGACATTGCCGTAGCCGGTAGCCTCAGGACGGATCAGCGAGCCGCCAAACTCCTGGCCCTTGCCTGTGAGGATGCCAACAAACTGATGAGTGAGTGCCTTGTACTGGCCAAACATATAGCCGACCTCGCGTCCGCCCACACCGATGTCGCCGGCAGGCACGTCGCAGTCCGGACCGATATAGTTCCACAGTTCACGCATGAAAGCCTGGCAGAAGCGCATCACCTCGGCATTGGACTTGCCACGGGGTGAGAAGTCTGAACCGCCCTTTGCGCCACCCATGGGTAACGTGGTGAGTGAGTTCTTGAAAGTCTGCTCAAAGGCGAGGAACTTCAGAATGCTGACATTCACCGACGCATGGAAGCGCAAGCCACCTTTGTAAGGGCCGATGGCATTGTTGTGCTGGATGCGATAGCCCATGTTGGTCTGCACGTTGCCCTTGTCGTCAACCCAGTTGACGCGGAACTGAATGATACGGTCGGGGATGCACAACCGCTCAATGAGATTGGCGCGGTCAAACTCCGGATGTTTGTTGTACTCTTCCTCGATGGTACCGAGTACCTGGCTGACGGCCTGGATATACTCGGGCTGGTTGGGGAAACGTTGCTCCAAGCGAGCTACTACTTCTGTTGCTTTCATAATCTGGTTGTTTTCTTTATTGGATGTTTAAGTTTGCTCTCTTCTATATATAATAATGTGTATGTGCATGTATCTCCATGCAACTATTTCTTTATCTTTTGCAAAGGTATACCTTTTCTGTGAAAAAACCAACAAATAGACAAAATATTTATCGCAAAACACCAAATTTGTAACTTTATCCCCTTTTCATGCCTGCGAACAAAGACGGTTTTTTATGACTGCCGTCCACCCTAAGATGAACCTGTATCGCACTTTGTCATAAACTCCAAGAAAGGAAAGTCGTAAGTAGATGAATATCAATTCTTAGTTAGACTCCACTCATGTGACGGTTGAATAAGATGTAAAAAACGGCTCATTAAATTACGTGAAATGGGGAAGAATTATCTGTGTTGAACCATACAATCTCGTTTTTTTTTGCTTAACTTTGCACATGAAAAGTTGGAAACTATGGAAAACTTTATCTGCTCGAAAAGAAGAAATAATTTTCTTTTTTGGAAAACATTTGCAAGAGAGAAAACAAAAAAGTTTCCCATTTTAGTCAACGATCATGAAGACAAACAAAAAAAAGAAAACATTCTAAAACCATTTAGATAAAGCTATTAAAGGCATGGAAATGAACAACTTCGCCATTACCAAGCGTGACGGCTCAAAAGAAGCTTTCTCGCTCGACAAGATCATGAATGCGATCCTCAAAGCATTCAATTCGGTCAATGAACCGATCAATCTCGGAGCTATCTCCAAAATCCTCAGCCATCTCGACATTCAGGACGGCGTGAAAGTGGAGGACATCCAAAACCAAGTCGAGGAAGCACTCATGAGAGAGGGCTACTATCGTGTCGCAAAATCGTTTATCATCTACCGTCAGGAGCATAAGGAGGACCGTGAGGTGCTCGACAAGATGAAGTTCCTCTCGGACTATATGCAGGCCGAAAACGCTGCCACAGGCTCTAAATTCGACGCCAACGCCAACGTGGAGCATAAGAATATCGCCACTCTTGCCGGTGAACTGCCAAAGAAAAACTTCATCCGGCTGAACCGACGGCTGCTGGTTGAGCGCATCAAGAAGATGTATGGCAAGGAGCTCGCCGACGAATATATCGACAAGCTCACACACCACTTTATATATAAGAACGACGAGACCAACCTGGCCAACTACTGTGCCTCGATCACGATGTACCCCTGGCTCATCGGCGGCACGACCAGCATCGGCGGCAACTCCACGGCACCGACAAACCTCAAGAGCTTCTGCGGCGGATTCATCAACATGGTGTTCATGGTCAGCAGCATGCTCGCCGGTGCCTGCGCCACACCGGAATTCCTGATGTATATGAACTACTTCATACAGAAGGAATACGGCAAAGACTACTATAAGCACGCCGATGATGTCGTGGATCTCAGCCTGAAGAAGCGCACGATCGACAAGATCATCACCGACTGCTTTGAGCAGATCGTCTACTCGCTCAACCAGCCCACCGGTGCCCGCAACTATCAGGCGGTGTTCTGGAACATCAGCTACTACGACAAATATTACTTCGACTCTATCTTCGGCAACTTCTACTTCCCCGACGGCACGCAGCCCGACTGGGACGGGCTCAACTGGTTGCAGAAGCGCTTCATGAAGTGGTTTAACCAAGAACGCACCAAGACGGTGCTCACCTTCCCCGTGGAGACCATGGCCATGCTGACCGAGGACGGCGACTGCAAGGACAAGGAGTGGGCTGACTTCGCGGCAGAGATGTATGCCGAGGGACACAGTTTCTTCACCTATCTGAGCGACAATGCCGACTCGTTGAGCTCGTGCTGCCGACTGCGCAACGAGATCCAGGACAACGGTTTCAGCTATACGCTCGGTGCCGGTGGCGTCTCTACTGGTTCCAAGAGCGTGCTGACGATCAACCTCAACCGCTGCATACAGTATGGTGTGAACCACGATGGCGACTACCATGCCTTCCTCTCTCATGTCATCGACCTCTGTCATAAGGTGCAACTCGCCTACAACGAGAATCTCAAGGAGTTGCAGGCACACGGCATGCTGCCGCTCTTCGATGCCGGATATATCAACATCAACCGGCAGTATCTCACCATTGGCATCAACGGACTCGTGGAGGCTGCTGAGTTCATGGGCCTGCAGATCACGCCAAACGACGACTATAAGCATTTCGTGCAGGACATCTTGGGAATGATAGAAAAGTACAACAAACAGTACCGCAGCAAGGAGGTGATGTTCAACTGCGAGATGATCCCGGCAGAGAACGTCGGTGTCAAGCACGCCAAGTGGGACCGCGAGGACGGCTATTTCGTGCCGCGCGACTGCTACAACAGCTATTTCTATGTGGTGGAAGACGACTCGCTGAGCATCCTCGACAAGTTCAAGCTCCATGGCGCTCCCTATATCGAGCACCTCACCGGCGGCTCCGCACTGCACATGAACCTCGACGAGCATCTCTCCCAGAAGCAGTATCGTCAGCTTTTCCGCGTGGCCGCTCACGAGGGCTGCAACTATTTCACCTATAACATCCCCAATACCGTCTGCAACGACTGCGGTCATATCGACAAGCGTTACCTCAAGGAGTGCCCGGTCTGCCACTCCAAGAATGTCGACTATCTGACGCGTATCATCGGCTACCTCAAGCGCGTGAGCAACTTCTCCGAGGCCCGCCAGTCCGAGGCCCACCGTCGCTTCTACGCGGGCATCGACCGCCTGCCGAAGACACAGACCTTTGCCCTCGGCGAGCGAAGCAAGGCACATCAAACAGTAAAGGAGGAGAAGTAAGCAATGCTGAAGTACGTCAATACCGACATCGTGTTTCAGGAGATCCCGGACGAGACGACGCTGGCCATCAACATCTCACGGTGTCCGTGCCACTGTCCGGGATGCCACAGCAGCTATCTCGCCCAGGACTTCGGCAACCCGCTCTCCACCGATGCCCTCGATCAGCTGATTGCTGACAACGACGGACTCGTGACGTGTGTCTGTCTGATGGGAGGTGACGCTGAGCCGCAGTCGGTCAACCACCTCGCCGCCCACGTCCGGGAGAAGCATCCGGGGATGAGAGTGGGATGGTACAGCGGCCGTCTGCGCATCGACCATGCCATCGACAAGCACAACTTCGACTACATCAAGGTGGGGCCCTACATCAAGCATCTCGGACCGCTCAACTGTCGCACGACCAACCAACGACTCTATCATGTCGTCGGCAACCAGCTTCACGACATCACCGCCTCTTTTTGGAAGTAAGCGAAAAGGTCGAGACTAAAGGCGGAAGCCTTTCTGCCGTCTGGCACCATCGCGTTTTTTATCCTATCCGCAACCATTGGCTCTGCTTGGTTGCGGATTTGTCGTTGATAGAGGATGAGGATCTAATTTGGCGCAAACGTGGACAAAAGGACCAACTACGAGGACGCAATTGCTGACGAGTAAAGCATTATAAAGGATAGCCGGAACGCTGAAATAATGATTATTGCACTAAAAAAGTCATTTTTTCGCCGTCCGGCTATCTTTTTTTTTCTATCTTTGCAAAAACAAACATTATGAAGAAAACACTTTATCTATTACTTTTTGCCTTCATCGTATTAACGATACCCGCAAATGCTAAGAAAAAGACTGTGATCTCTGACCGCCAGTGGTGGGCAGGGCAGGCTTATAAGATGGCACAGCCCGTGCTGGAGAATATGGCGAAGGGCGAATTGCAAAAGAATATGCAGATGGAGTTCTCGCCGAGCTTTGACAACCGTAACCGCAAGGTGGCCTATATGGAATGCTTCGGCCGTCTCATGGCCGGCATCGCTCCATGGCTGGCTTTGCCCGATGACAACACGGAAGAGGGTAAGATGCGCAAGCAGTTGAGGGAATGGGCCCTCCAAAGCTACAAGAATGCCGTAGACCCAAAGAACCCCGATTATCTCTGTTGGGGCATCGGCGGACAAAATCTCGTTGATGCCGCTTACATCGCTGAGAGCTTTCTGCGTGCTTACGACGCGCTGTGGATGCCGCTGGACAAGCAAACCAAAGAGGAATACTTCAAAGAGTTCAAGAAACTACGGAAGATAGATCCACCCTATACCAATTGGCTCCTTTTCTCTTCTACAATCGAGAGCTTCATGGCCAAAGCCGGCGGGGACTACGACCAATACCGTGTCAACTCCGCCATCCGTAAGATGGAGGAATGGTATACGGGTGACGGATGGTACAGCGACGGGCCTGACTTCACCTTCAACTATTACAGTAGTTATGTCTTCCATCCAATGTATCTCGAAACGCTTCAGGCTATGGTAGATGCCAAGGCTAACACGCGTCTCGACTATCAGAAATACTATAACCGCGAGCTGAGCCGTTGCCAAAAGTTCTCTATCATCTTGGAGCGATTCATCTCTCCTGAAGGTACATTCCCCGTTTTCGGACGCAGCATTCCTTATCGCAACGCAGCCATGCAGCCATTGGCTTTATTGGCTTGGTACAAGCAGTTGCCCAAAGAACTCACCAACGGACAGGTGCGTGCAGCACTGACAAAGGTCATGCACCGCATGTGGGACAAGGGTGACAACTACAACGAGAAAGGTTTCCTTAACATTGGATTCTGTGGCCATCAGCCGCAGGTGGCAGACTGGTATACCAACAATGGCAGTGAGTATATGGCTTCACTGTGCTTCATGCCGCTCGGTCTGCCTGCCAATGATGCCTTTTGGACGGATGCCGCCCAACCTTGGACACAGGTGAAAGCTTGGAACGGACAAGACTTCCCGAAGGATCATCTGTGGAAGGATCAGATTCAGACACACGACAAGTGGTAAACTTTCTCGTATAAGAAAACCTACTATCATCAACCTATCTCAATCAAAAGACATGATAACGATCAAGAACAAATACCTCTGGATGGTGCTGATCGCCTTGATGCCTCTATTATCTTTGCAAGCTCAGTATCGTACTGAACGCAAAGCAAAAGCCAAGGCCACTACTGAGCAGAAGGCGAAAACACTCAATCAGATTTTTAAGGTCAACGACTACTGGCAAAAGAATCATACACCGGAGGCGACTGCTTTTTGGAATGTAGCCGCTTATCACACCGGAAACATGGAGGTTTGTAAATGGCTGACGCAAGAGCTGAGCAGCAATAAAAAACTGTCTGCGAAAAGGCGTAAACTGTTGACAGATAAGCTCAACGCATACCTTGCCTATAGTCTGCGGTGGGCGGAGCATAACCAATGGAAAGGAGCGACTGAGGCTGATACGGCTAAGTGGCTCTATAAAAAATACGGAGAAGACCAACAGCATGTGCTCTTCGGTGACTGGCAGATCTGTTTCCAGACCTACATCGACTTATATAATATGTTTCAAGTCCAGCAAGAAAGCAAGGGACAGACTCTCACAAAGATGGAGATCAGCAGCCCTGACTTGATGACGGCAAGAGCTAAGGAGGTGATGGGATACGTTGTCTCACACTCTGCTCACGACTATTGGTGGTGGGCTGACGCCTTGTATATGGTCATGCCCGTGATGATGAAGATGTACAAGCTCACGGGTGACGTGCGCTATCTCGACAAGCTCTACGATAATATCTGCTATTCCGACAGCATCATGCTGGACAAGGAGACAGGTCTTTACTTCCGCGACGGCAAGTATATCTATCCGATGCATAAGACCAACAGCGGCAAGAAAGACTTCTGGGCGCGCGGCGACGGCTGGGTGCTCGCGGGATTGGCTAAGGTGCTGCAGGACATGCCGAAGAGCTATCGCCACTACGATTTCTTCTTGAAGAAATATCAGCGGCTTGCTCTCGCTGTAGCAAAGATACAACAACCGGAAGGCTATTGGACCCGCTCGATGATGGATCCTCAGCAAGCACCAGGTCCCGAGACCAGCGGAACTGCGTTCTTCACCTATGGCATGGAATGGGGCGTGAACCACGGACTGCTCAATGCCAAGACTTTCAAGCCCGTGATTCGTCGTGCTCAAAACTATTTGACGACGGTCGCTCTTCAGTCTGACGGCAGTGTCGGATACGTACAGCCTATTGGGGAGCGTGCCATTCCTGGGCAGCATGTCGACAAAGACAGCCAGGCCGACTTTGGCGTTGGTGCCTTCTTGTTAGCGGCTACGGAGTCACTGCGTAGTCAAAACCGATAAAAGGAAACGTCTATGTCCATCGTTCTTCTCTCCATCCTTTCAATGCTGTCTGCGTTCATGCAATACGTGCGGAACGACTATCAGCCACTCGACAACCAGTATGCTGTGTTCAAAGGTGAGCACACGGGGGCTGCCGACGAACGAGGCGTGCGCACCAATGCCGACTTGAGCATGGTGGCAGCATTCATGGGAGAAGACTCGATGGCTCTGAAAACACTTGCCTTTGCAGTGCATACGCACAAGGCAGTACGTAAGCGTCCCTGTCTTGATGGCCGCTACTGGGGGTCTGTCTCAGCGAAGGATCATCAGTGGGAGAGCAGCCTTTGGGCAATGTCTGTGGCTTACTCTGCCTATTTCCAGTGGCAGAGATTGCCAGACTCTTTGAAGACTGACATCTACCACTTGCTGAAAGCAGAGTGCAACTACGAGTTGGAGCGGGATATCCCGACGGGTTATATTGGTGACACCAAGGCAGAGGAAAATGGTTGGGAAGTAGATGTGCTTGCAGCTACGCTCGGTCTTTTCCCCGATGATCCGCTGGCTTCGCAATGGTTCCAACGGATGCGTGCCTTCGCCGTCAACAGCTATTCCCATCCTACCGACGCTTTGGATACGACAGTGATCGACCCAGACTATGACGCTACACGCGTTTGTGATCTTTACAAGGGACCGAATCTCTATCCCGACTGGACGCTTCAAAACCACGATTTCTTCCATACTTCGTATCAGAATGTAGTCATCCAGGAACTCGGTGAGGCAGCATTGGCACTGCGGCTTTTCCAAGGTAAACGCCAGCGATGGACTTCGCGCGCTTTGCTCCACAATTGTGACAAGGTAACAGAGAACGTCCTCAACTGGCTCACTCTGCCCGACGGAGAGCAAGCCATGCCCAACGGCAATGACTGGAGCCTCTTCCTCTATGACCAAGTGACGAGCTACGCTACGATGGCCTGTATGCAAAGAAATGCCGACGCCCTCTATTTCGAGCGGCAATGCTTAAAGCGTATAGCACAAAGACAGCAGACCACCGATGATGGTTCTTTCCTTTTGAGACCGGATGTAGGTGCCCGTCGCATGGGCGTACAGGCTCATCGGCTGCTGATGACCGAGATGATGCACCGGCTTTGGCCTACAGAAGGCATGAGTCCGACGCGCTGGACAGACTTTGAGCGTCGTTACCATGGCAGCAAACTCTTCCCCTGTCAGCAAATCGTACGTACGCTCACTCCCCGCTGTTTCGCTTGCTTCTCGTTCAGCAAAGGCAAGAAAAGCTACACAGGATACCTCGCACCTATCCATGATGACATGACCGACAATCTCGTCATCCCCTACAGGCAATACAACACCGGCAATATTATTGGTTATTATCAACCTACAACAGGAAAGCCAAATGCTCGACTCGTCGGTGAGCCAACGATAGACATCAAAGGAGATTACTTCATCGTGAAGGCGACGCTGGCAGAAAATGACAGTTCCATTGTCCGTAGATTCACACTGCGTAGCAGAGCCGACGGGCTGGAATACAGCGATAATGTAAAAATGAAAACGGCAGACAGACTCAAAGACTATACCGGACTGCTCGCCATCTCCACAGACGAGTTTACGGGACGAAATCATCAGGTAGACTTCCAACCCGGACTGACACGTATCGACAATCAGCTCACCGTTCAATCTGATAGCCGTGTCAATGCACAATGGACAAAAGAGACGATAGAAAACTCCATCCGTTCCAAACGACTTGCTCCTTATGTGGCGGGGAAGCCCCAAACGCGACACCATATTATATATAGAATAGATTAGGGATTGGGTAAGATGAATATAGTATTTGAGTGGACTCGTACGTATTATATATTAGACAAAGAATGATCGATTCAAAAATATAACATTAACATAGAAAGGAATAAGAACATGATCAACTTTTCATTGCAAGGAAAAGTGGCACTCGTCACAGGTGCTGCTTATGGTATCGGAATGGCCATCGCAGAGGCTTACGCTGAAGCTGGTGCAAAGATTGCTTTCAACTGCCGCAGCCAGCACCATCTCGATCAGGCTATGGCTGACTATAAGGCCAAAGGCATTGAGGCTTTGGGCTATATCTGTGATGTGACCAAGGAAGACGACGTTAAGAAGATGGTTGCAGACATCGAGCAGAAGTTTGGAACCATCGACATTCTGGTCAACAACGCCGGTATCATCAAGCGAATCCCTATGACAGAGATGAGTGCTGAAGAGTTTCGCCAGGTCATCGACATCGATCTGACTGCACCTTTCATCGTTTCCAAAGCTGTCATCCCCGGCATGATCAAGAAGGGACATGGCAAGATCATCAACATCTGCTCAATGATGAGTGAGCTCGGCCGTGAGACGGTCTCCGCCTATGCAGCCGCTAAGGGTGGTCTGAAAATGCTGACACGTAACATTTGTTCTGAGTATGGCGAATACAACATTCAGTGCAATGGTATCGGTCCGGGCTATATTGCCACACCACAGACAGCACCTTTGCGTGAGCGTCAGGCCGACGGCAGTCGTCATCCTTTCGACCAGTTCATCGTGTCTAAGACGCCTGCTGGCCGATGGGGTACAGTTGAGGACCTGCAAGGTCCAGCTGTGTTCCTGGCATCCGATGCCTCTGATTTTGTCAACGGACATATTCTCTATGTCGACGGCGGCATCCTCGCCTACATCGGTAAACAGCCTAAGTAAGTCTGAACCATGGATGTCTTTAGCTATATTATCAGCTTAGGCGCATCGGTCATGATGCCGATCATCTTCACGGTGATCGGCTTGTGTATCGGCATGAAGTTCGGGCAGGCCCTCAAATCCGGACTCTATGTGGGTGTCGGCTTTGTGGGGCTGGGTGTGGTCACAGCCTTGCTGACTACCAACTTCAACGATCCGCTGAAAGCTATTTGTGACCTTTATCACCTCCAGCTCAACGTCTTCGACATGGGCTGGCCGGCTGCTGCTTCTGTTGCCTACAACACAGCTGTGGGAGCACTCATCATTCCGATCTGCCTGGGTATCAATGTGCTCATGTTGCTGACAAAGACAACAAGTACGCTCAACATTGACTTGTGGAACTACTGGCACTATGCTTTCATTGGTGCCGTGGCTTATTTTGTCATGGGTGAGAGCCTCGCCTGGGGCTATTTTGCCGCTATTGTGTGTTACATCATCACGTTGGTTCTTGCAGATATCACTGCCACGAAGTTCCAAAAGTACTATGATCTCGAGGGCATCAGCATTCCGCAACCATTCTGTCAGAGTTTTATGCCCTTTGCTGTCGTCATCAATAAAGCTCTCGACAAGATTCCGGGATTCTCCCGTCTCGACGTAGACGCAGAAGGTCTCAAGCGCAAGTTCGGTGTCTTCGGCGAGCCTTTGCTCCTCGGTGTCATCGTCGGTATTCTCATCGGAGTGGCAGCTCATTTCGACGTAAAGATGGTCTTGACTTTAGGCGTGACCATGGGTGCTGTCATGGAACTCATTCCCCGCATCACCAAACTGTTCATAGACGGCTTGAAGCCTATCTCTGTCAAGGCACAAGAGATGGTTGACAAGCGACTCCACGGACGTAAGGTGCACATCGGTATGAGCCCCGCGCTAGTCATCGGACACCCGACCACACTCGTTGTCTCGATTCTGTTGATCCCCACCGTGCTTGTCGTCTCCGTCATTCTGCCGGGCAATCAGTTCCTTCCGTTAGCCTCCTTGGCCGGTATGTTCTATCTCTTCCCGATCGTCCTGCCCTATACTAAGGGCAACGTAGTGAAGACATTTATCATCGGTCTTGTGGCTTTGATATTCGGCTTGTACTTTGTCACCGACATGGCACCTGACTTCACACTGGCAGCCAATGCTGTCTTTGAGGCCACCAAGGACAAAGCAGCGCAGATTCCTCAAGGTTTCACAGGAGGAGCGCTCGATTTCGCCTCGTCGCTCATCGGCTGGGTGATCTACAAGCTCACGTGCTATGTCCGCTATGTTGGTCCGGCCTCTCTGGTGTTGCTTACCTTAGCCCTGATGGTCTATAACCATAAGCAGATCGTCAAAAATGAAAAGTTGGCAAACAGCAACAAGTAAAGTTGGAAACAACAATATATAATAAGGTGTGTCAATCCATAAGAATGGCACATGTTCAATACTGTATTTGGAATAAGAAAATATGATGAAGAAGTTTATGATAGCGTTGTTTCTCTGTCTGGCAACAGTACAGGGCTTCGCACAAAATTGCAAAACCAATTTATATCCTATGAAGAGTGAAAATGCTTATACACACTATAATGTGCGCTATGCCACCAGTCCGGTAGATGCCAAGCACTATACCACAGACCGTCTGCGTCAGGAATACCTTATCCAAAAGGTCTTTGTACCCGGTGAGGTCAACTGGACTTATTCCCTCTTTGACCGTTTCCTCATTGGGGGAGCCGAGCCGACAACACAGCCTTTGACGCTGACGAGCATCGCACCGCTCTATACAGAGAAGACTACGGACAAAAAACGTTTGCTCGACAACCGTGAGATCGGCATCATCAACATCGGTGGTGACGGTACTGTGACGGTGGACGGCAAGAGTTATGACCTGAAATTTCAGGAAGCCATCTATATTGGCCGTGCTGACGCAAAGAACGATCATCAGATCGTGCTCAGCAGTAAAGACGCAACCAATCCGGCTAAGTTTTACATGAACTCAGCCTGTGCTCACCAGACCTACCCCACAAAAAAGGTGACACTCAAGGATGCCAACAACATCGTGGCAGGAAGTCTTAAGGAGAGCAATGCCCGTGTCATCCATCAGCTGATCATTGACGGTGTTGCCGGCGTGCGCACCTGCCAGCTTCAGATGGGTGTCACCGAGTTGCAAGAGGGTAGTGTTTGGAACACCATGCCTGCTCATACCCATCTTCGCCGCATGGAGACCTACCTCTATTATAAGGTTCCCGACGGCCAGCGTATCCTGCACGTCATGGGTGAGCCCAAGGAGACACGTCCCATGTGGCTGAGCAATGAAGAAGCCGTCATTTCCCCTTCATGGTCCGTGCACTGTGCAGCCGGAACCAGCAACTACACCTTTATCTGGGGTATGGCCGGTGAAAACCTCGACTACGGTGACATGCAGAAGGTGATGCCAAAGGATTTTGAATAGAATAGAAAGGCACATTCCACCTATTTTTGAATAATAGATTCATTTGAAACAAACAATGTTCCCATTCAGAAAACACATGAATCGACTTCTCAATCAGCAATACCAACCACTACAATCCACAAAGTTAGCAGCAGTTGGCGTGTCTTTGCTGTCATTTGTCCTGCTGATTCCGTCTACTACTCTTTCTGCAGAGCCTCGCTCCGAAACTCAGGTGAAGGTGCTGACCTTCCATAACCCTTCATCATTCCAGCGCGATGAAGTCGTGGAAGTCAAGGGCTGTGAACTCTGCAAAGCATTGGGAGTGAAGGCCGGAACATCCGTTGTCGTCAAAGACAAACGAGGCAACGAGGTGACTTCTCAGTGGGATCATGACGGCAACCTGCTGGTCGACGTCTTTGTTCGTCCGATGTCCACAACGACCTATACCGTTGCCGTGGGTCAGCCCTCGAAATACCGTCAATGGGTCTACGGCCGTCTCGTCCCGGAACGTAAGGATGATATAGCGTGGGAAAACGACCGCGGTGCCTATCGCATCTATGGTCCGGCACTGGAGAAGACCGGCGAACGCTCGTTTGGTACGGACGTATGGGTGAAGAACACCCCCGATCTCGTCATCAACGACCGTTATGCCGGTGATGAGAAAGGCGTATCCTATCATGTCGATCACGGCACGGGCTATGATCCCTACGATGTAGGTCCTACGCTCGGCTGCGGTGCGCCGGGCTTGCTTATCGACGGCAAGCTCAAGATGCCTTACTGCTGGAAGACCTACAAGATACTGGACAACGGGCCACTACGCTTCACCGTCGAGGTGAGCTATGGCAATGAACATCGCATCATCAGCCTTGACAAAGGCAGCAACTTCAACCGTATGACCGTCTGGTATGACCAGTTGCCTGCCGGTGCACGCCTCGCCACAGGTGTCGTACTCCATGACGCAGACTCTACTACTGTCGTCTTGGGCAAAGACTACGTGCAGTATGCCGATCCCACTGACAACATCTATGCCAACAACTGCCAGGTGTTTGTCGCCACACTCTTCCCTGATGGTGTCGACTCCACCTTTGTCTTGCCGCTCGATCATCCCGATAAGATCCGCTATGCCCACGCCTTAGGTACGCGTCCGCTGAAGAGCGGAGAGCGTTATACCTACTACTTCGGCTCTGCCTGGAGCCGCTATGATGTTCGCACCCAACGTGAGTGGCAATTGCGCATCGACGAGACACTCGAGTCACTGCGGCATCCTGTGAACTACATGTTCTCAAAGTAAAATACTACTGTTTTCATAGACATTCATTCTTCCATGAGTTCTGACCTTATACTTTAATGGTGAGGTCAGAACTTTTTGTATGTGTTATACCCGACACACAAAAAAAAGGTGCCCTTGCCTCACGGCAAAAGCACCAAGCAAACTTAAACAACCAATAAAAGAAATAGATTGTCCTTGCTTATCGGATGAACAGAAGCTCGCGATACTTCGGCAGCGTCCAAAGCTCGTCGGCAACTACCAGCTCCAGCTTGTCGATCTGATAACGGATCGGCTGGAACTTCGACTCCACGGTGTCATGGTAGGCGACAGCCTTCTCGCGGGCATCTTCTATCTTATTAGCGACCTTACGGGCATTGACAAGGTCTTCTACACCCTTCTCAATGATGGAGGTACGCTCAGCAATTTCCTTAATGATCTTCAGGTTGCGCTCACTGAGTTTCTTGCCTTCCTCAGCTCCGAAGATGTCCATCATGTTCTCCACATTCTTGGCCAACTGGCTCTGATAGTGAGTAGCTACCGGGATGATGTGGTTCATACTCAGGTCTCCGAGTACACGAGCCTCGATCTGAAGCTTCTTGGTATAGGTTTCCCACTTCACTTCGTTACGTGCTTTCAGCTCGTTCTCCTTCATCACGCCCATCGACTCAAACATCTTGATGCTTGCATCGTCGAGGTAGCGGTCAAAGATCACGGGGCAGCTCTTCTCGGTGTCCAGACCACGTTTCTCAGCCTCAGCAACCCATTCGTCGCTGTAGCCGTTGCCGTCGAAGTGGATAGGAGCGCAGGTCTTGATGTCAGAACGCAACACGTCGATGATGGCAGAGAACTTGTCTTCGCCTTTGGCAATGATAGCATCGACACGCTTTTTGAAGTCTGTCAGAGCCTCAGCGACAGCAGTGTTCAGTACGATCATGGCGCTGGCGCAGTTAGCCTCAGAGCCTACAGCACGGAACTCAAAGCGGTTGCCGGTGAAAGCAAATGGAGAAGTACGGTTGCGGTCGGTGTTGTCGCGCATGATATCAGGAATCTCAGGGATATCAATCGTCACGCCCTCTTTGCCCTTGATATTGAACAGGTCTTTCTTGTCAGCTTTCTCGATATGGTCAAGAATGTCAGAAACCTGCTTGCCAAGGAAGGAAGAGATGATTGCTGGAGGTGCTTCGTTGGCGCCCAGACGGTGAGCGTTGGTAGCACTCATGATAGAAGCTTTCAGCAGACCATTGTGCTTGTATACGCCCATCAACGTCTCGACGATGAACACCATGAAGCGAAGGTTGTCCTCAGGAGTCTTGCCTGGACCGTGGAGCAGGATGCCCGTGTCGGTAGAAAGACTCCAGTTGTTGTGCTTACCGGAACCGTTGATGCCGTCGAAAGGCTTTTCGTGAAGCAGTACCTGGAAGCCATGCTTGCGGGCAACCTTCTTCATCAGGCTCATCAACAGCATGTTGTGGTCGACAGCCAAGTTTGTTTCCTCGAAGATAGGAGCGCACTCAAACTGGTTAGGAGCGACCTCGTTGTGACGTGTTTTGCAGGGAATGCCAAGCTCCAAAGCCTGAATCTCAAGGTCTTTCATGAAGGCCTGAACACGCTCGGGAATGGTTCCGAAGTAGTGGTCGTCCATCTGCTGGTCCTTGGCAGAGCTGTGGCCCATCAGTGTGCGGCCTGTCAGCATAAGGTCAGGACGTGCGGCATAGAGATCCTCGTCGACGAGGAAGTACTCCTGCTCCCATCCCAAGTTGCTGATACACTTCTTCACGTCGGGATAGAAATAATGACAGACATCGGTAGCGGCAACGTTCACGGCGTGGAGCGCGCGCAGCAGAGGTGCCTTGTAGTCCAGAGCCTCACCGGTGTACGAAATGAAGATCGTCGGGATACACAGCGTGTCGTCGATGATAAACACAGGTGATGTAGGATCCCAAGCAGAGTAGCCACGTGCCTCAAAGGTCGAGCGGATACCGCCGGAGGGGAAGCTGGATGCGTCAGGCTCCTGCTGTACGAGCAGCTTACCGGAGAATTCCTCAATCATACCGCCCTTGCCGTCATGCTCGATAAAAGCGTCATGCTTCTCTGCCGTTCCCTCTGTCAGAGGCTGGAACCAGTGAGTATAGTGTGTGACGCCATTCTCGTCGGCCCACTGCTTCATGCCTGCTGCCACTGCATCGGCAATGCTGCGATCGAGCTGTGCACCGTTGTCGATAACATCAATAAGTTTGTCATACACTTTCGACGGAAGATATTTGTACATCTTCTGACGGTTGAACACTTTCTTGCCGAAGAATTCTGAAGGACGCTCTACCGGTGAGATGACCTCAACGGGCTTTCTGCGTGATGCCTCAGCGACGGCATCAAATCGTAAACTAGTCATATTTCTTAATGTTGATGTTAAAGTTCTTTATAGAGGTGGTGCCTCGCTGAGGAGGTCACCACGTTGTTTTTTGTTTTTATTAGCAGGCTGTTCCTGCTGTCGGTTGTGGGTTATGGATGCAGTGTGAAGCCGAAAGTGAAGTAAGCCTTCTGAGTGCTGGGGTTGGCATAAATGCCGGCGAAAAGTGGAACAGAGAAGGATTTGGTGATCTCGATGTCCTTGCAGGCCTTCAATCCTATGTTGGTGACTGCGAACCCGTTGGCAGTTGCGTAGAATGAGGTACTGAAAGGTACGGCACCTACTGTGGCGGTCCAGTCAAGAGAAGCCAGTTTGAATGGTGCGGCCAACTCTAAATAGGACGAGTAGGCTCTGTCTCCGTCTTTGTTCACTCCATCGTTTCCTGCGAAGTTGGTATACCAGTTGACAGCCAGCGGACCGAAGTCGTAACCGATGTTTCCTTCAAACACATGGCTCGTCTCGTGAGCCTTGTAAGCGAAGTACTTGTCGTTGGGCGAATTAAACCAGTAGTCTGTCACCCCAATGTGGAAGCCTCCTGTCGTGTAAGTAGCAGTGAGATCCAACTCTTTGGTGTCGTCTTTGTCAGACAAGCCCACGTTGCCCCATGCAGATAGAGAAAACCCTTTGTAAGCTATGCCCAGCGTTGGCTGGATGCTCACGTCGCCTAAGTCTTGTCCACGCCAGATATACTGGTTGACAACATCGGTACTGATCGTACCTTCTACTTTGTCCTGAGCCTTGCAGTGAGTGCTGTCATGGCAATGGCAGCCAGACACATCATTCTTCTTACCTTTTTCATAACGACTTATTTTTAATTGTTCATATTTTGGCAGTACGATCCTGAAAGACAGTCTGCCGTTTTCTCTCACTTGCGTTTCTCTCTGTTTCCTCTTCAAGACCGATGTCTTTCGACATGTGGGTCTCTCTCTGCATTTGCAGTTTCTTGCTGCCTCTCGCGGCTACTGCTGCATTCCAGATATATCTTACTTCTTCAGTGACCACTCGGCGATGCGTCGCATAGCCTCACGCACGTCTTCACGGTTGCCAAAGGACGTCAGGCGGAAATATCCTTCGCCGCTTGGTCCGAAGCCCACGCCCGGTGTGCAGACAACACCGCATCCGTAGAGCAGCTGCTCGAAGAACTTCCAGCTGTCCATGCCGTCGGGCGTCTTGACCCACAGATAAGGAGCGTTGACACCGCCATAGACCTTATAGCTGAGCTTGCTAAGCGTCTCGCGCATGATCTTTGCGTTCTCCATGTAGTAGTCTATGGTCTCTTGGATCTGTTTCTTGCCCTCTGGTGTGTAGATGGCTTCGGCGGCGCGCTGGCTGATATAGCTTGTTCCGTTGAACTTCGTGCTCTGTCGGCGATCCCATAACTGATTGAGATTGACGCGTTGCTTGCCGTCAACGGTCACGGCTGTCAACTCTTTCGGGATGATCGTGTAGCCGCAACGTACACCGGTGAAACCAGCCGTCTTGCTGTAGCTGTGGAACTCTATCGCGCATTTGCGTGCTCCCTTGATCTCATAGATAGAGTGGGGGATCTCCGGATCGGTGATGTATGCTTCATAAGCGGCATCGTAGAAGAGGATGGAATCATTGCGCAGTGCGAAGTTCACCCACTTGCGAAGTTCCTCTTTCGGAAGCACAGTACCTGTCGGATTGTTGGGGTAGCACAAGTAAATCATGTCCACGTGACGGTCAGGAATCTGTGGTACGAAGTTGTTGTCTGCCGTACATGGGAAATAGGTGACGTCTGTCCATTTGCCATTTTCGAAGACTCCTGCGCGTCCGATCATCGCATTGGAGTCGACATATACGGGATAGATAGGATCCGTAACGCCGATGTTGTTGTCCCAGCGCAGGATTTCCTGAATGTTTCCGGTGTCGCTTTTTGCGCCGTCGTTGACGAAGATCTCGTTGAGATCAATGTGGATACCTCTTGGCAGGAAATCGTTTTTCTGAATAGCCTCGCGCAGGAAGTCGTAACCTCTCTCCGGTCCATAGCCACGGAAAGTGGCCTTGTTGGACATCTCATCCACAGCTTTGTGCATAGCTTCGATGACCACAGGAGCCAACGGCCGCGTCACATCGCCGATACCCAGGCTGATTACCTTGACCTTGGGATGCGACACCTTGAAGGCGTTGACCCTTTTGGCAATGTCGGCAAACAAATAGTTGCCGGGTAATTTCAGGAAGTGTTCGTTTACTAATGCCATATTCTTAAATTCCTTTTATGTTGTGTGTTAAGTTTGTCATTATCGTTTTCTATGTCTCTCAGCATGTCTGCCTATTTATCTTCCGGCAATTCTATGTCGCCCTCAAAGGCGAAAGCAGCCGGTCCGGTCATATATACATGGTTGTCGTTCGGACTCCATGTGATGTCGAGATCGCCGCCGTCCATGGCGATGACAGCGTGTCTGCCACAGACACCGAGCTTTGCGGCGGCTACGGCTGTGGCGCAAGCACCTGTGCCGCAAGCCATGGTGATGCCGCTGCCCCGTTCCCAGACACGGGTGCGAAGCTTGCCTTCACCCACAAGCTGTGCAAACTCAATGTTGCATCGCTGTGGGAAGGCTTTCTCTCTCTCCAATAACTTTCCTAACGTTGTGATATCCATGTGCTGTACATCGTCCACGAAGATGACGTAATGTGGGTTGCCCATACTCACAAAGAGACTCTTGGGCTTTCCGTCTTCTGTCCGTAGGACGTGGTCAGACAAGGCTTTGACGCTGTTCAACTCGTCGGGTGTATGCCCGGTGAATTGCTCTTTGACATCAAAGGCAGGCTCTAACATATCTACTGTGACACTCTCCACTTTTCCAGCTTTCAGATGCAGGCTGAGGATCTTCACACCGGAAAGCGTCTCCAATCTGATCGTAGTCTTGTCGGTGATACCTTTCTCATAAAGATACTTGGCGATGCACCGGCTTGCATTTCCGCACATCATAGCTTCAGAACCGTCGGCATTGAAGATGCGCATCGCGTAGTCGGCTTTCTCCTCGTCCTTCGGTTTACCAATAAGCACCAGTCCATCGCTGCCAATGCCCGTATGCGGCTTGCTCCATGCGATGGAGGCTGCGCTCGGATCGGGGATACTATATAATAAGGTGTTGACGTATATATAGTCATTACCAGCCCCGTGCATCTTTGTGAAGTGAATGGTCTTTGACATAATGAAGCAATTTATTTCTTATTGATTGACTTAATGTTTTGAATACGCTGCAAAGTTAATACAAAAAGATAGAACCGCAAAGAAAAGCACGACATTTTTTAGAAACTTTTTCTATGAAAGTGTTAGATTGTAATGTCTGAAGGCGAAAATCATTACAGTTTATCAACGAAACCGGCATTTCGGAAGACTTTTTGCAAGCAATTAAAAAATAACACTAACAAAAAGAGCATTGTTTGTTGTCTGTATAAACAAATTGTATTAACTTTGCACCCGAAAGATTACATTACGTAAGCAACCATTAGTTTAACCATAAAGAAAGGTAAGTTATGAAGAAGATTGAAGCGATCATCCGTAAGACTAAATTTGAGGATGTAAAGGAAGCATTGCTTGCCGCCGACATCGAATGGTTTTCCTATTACGATGTCCGTGGTGAGGGAAAGATGCGCCAGGCCCGAATCTATCGTGGCGTGATGTACGATACGAGCAGTATAGAGCGTGTATTGATGAATATCGTGGTGCGTGACAAGAACGTCGACAAGACCGTCAAGGCCATCACCGACGCCGCCCGCACAGGTGAGATCGGCGATGGACGTATCTTCATCATACCGGTTGAGGACACCATCCGCATCCGTACTGGTGAGCGCGGAGACATTGCCCTGTATAACGCAGAGCAGGAGAAATAAGGCTTCTGCACGCTTTCTTTCCTATATAAAGAAGGTGTATGCAATAGAGAGAACATAGAAACACAATTAGGGTAACAAAAAATCAATCGTATTATGACAGTTCAAGATTTAAGCATTTCCATAGATACCGTATGGATGCTGCTTGCAGCCATGCTCGTATTCTTTATGCAACCAGGTTTCGCCTATTGTGAGGCGGGTTTCACCCGGCGTAAAAACACCACAAACATTCTGTTCAAGAACTTCGTCGACTTCATGCTGGGCTCAGTGCTTTTCTGGTTTGTCGGTTTCGGCTTTATGTTCGGTTCTGATGGTCAGGGCTTCATCGGCATGCCCAACTTCGGCGATCTCTCTTTCTACCACAATGCCAACGGTTTGCCTACAGAGGGTTTCCTGATGTTTGAGACCGTATTCTGTGCCACGTCAGCTACCATTGTTTCCGGTGCCATGGCAGAGCGTACGAAGTTCAACATGTATGTTGTCTATTCGTTCTTCATTTCTTTGATCATCTATCCTGTCGAGGGTCACTGGACCTGGGGTGGCGGCTGGCTTTGCAACGCTGCTGACGGCAGTTTCATGATGGACACCTTCGGTCATGCGTTCCACGACTTTGCCGGTTCCACGGTTGTGCACTCTGTCGGTGGTGTACTGGCTTTGGTGGGTGCCATCTTCCTTGGTCCCCGTTTGGGCAAGTACCGCAAGGACGGCAAGAGCAACGCTATTCCGGGTCACAGCCTGACGCTGGCTTCTCTCGGTGTGTTCATCCTCTGGTTTGGCTGGTTCGGTTTCAACCCGGGCTCTCAGCTGGCAGCCAGTGGTCAGGTCAACCGTGAGGCCATCAGCCACGTGTTCCTGACAACCAACATGGCAGCCGCCTGTGGCGGTCTGGCAACCATGTTCCTCACCTGGCTGAAGTATGGTAAGCCATCCTTCTCATTGACACTGAACGGTATTCTTGCCGGTCTGGTAGGTATCACAGCCGGTTGCGACTGCGTGTCAGTAGTGGGTTCTATCATCATCGGTTGCTGCTGCGGTATCGCACTGCCGTTTGCCGTTGAGTTCATCGACCAGAAACTTCATATCGACGACCCTGTCGGTGCCAGTTCCGTTCACTGGGTCAATGGTGTTCTCGGTACTTTGCTGACCGGTCTATTCTCCACCAGTGAGGGTGCTTTCTATGGTCACGGCTTCGGATTCTTCGGTGCAGAGGCCTTCGGCGTTCTTTGTGTAGACGCTTGGGCAGCCGCCTGCGGTATTGTACTCTTCTGGACGATCAAGCACACCGTTGGACTCCGTGTTGACAAGCGCGTGGAGGAAGAGGGACTTGACATCTATGAGCACGGCGAGAGCTGCTACAACGGATAGTTTCCACTTAACTCTAATACTTGAAGACTTCAGCCTCCCTTCGGGGAGACCGAGGTCTTTCCATCGGAACCCGTTTCCAAAGATCATCGGAACCCGTTTCCAAACTTTGTTATCATTACAACTCATTATTCATCAACTGATTCAAAAAGATTCTGTGTAAGTAACCATCAAGACAAGGACAGAAGCAAACGAATAGTAAAACAACTCAACCATTATGATTGATACAGGAAATACAGCGTGGATCACCACTGCCACTATCTTAGTGATGTTTATGACCGTTCCGGCCCTGGCATTGTTCTACGGTGGCCTCGTACGTTCAAAGAACATCCTTAGCATTCTCATGCAGTGTCTCATCTGCACTGCCGTGGGCAGCATTCTCTGGGTAGCCATTGGCTACAGCTGGGTATTTGGTACCAGTCTTCAGGGTACGGCTTTGGGAGGCGTGATCGGAGGTTTCGACAAGGTCTTTCTCCGTGGCGTGACCATTCACTCGGTGTTGGCGCCGGCCCATATCCCCGAGTTGACGTTTGTACTCTTCCAGTGCATGTTTGCCGTGATCACTCCTGCGCTGATCATTGGTGCGTTTGCCGAGCGCATGCGCTTCTCGGCTTTTCTGTTGTTCACGATTCTTTGGTCTGTCATCGTCTATTATCCCATGGCCCACTTCGTCTGGGGTGGTGGTTTCCTTCAGCAGATGGGAGCCATAGACTTTGCCGGTGGCACAGTGGTACATATCAATGCTGGTGTCGCTGCCTTGGTGACCGCTCTGATGCTGGGGCGTCGTACCGGCTATCGTCCGGGGCGTCCTATACCAGCCACCAACGTTCCCTTTGTGTTCATCGGTGCCGCCATGCTGTGGCTGGGATGGTTTGGTTTCAATGCAGGCAGCGGTCTGACCGCCGACGGTCTTGACGCCAACGCTTTCCTTGTCACTCATCTGGCAACAGCAGTAGCCGCCGTCACGTGGATGACGATCGACTGGATTCACAGCGGCCGTCCCACCTGCGTGGGCATGTGCACGGGTGCTGTGGCTGGCTTGGTGGCCATCACGCCGGCAGCCGGCAGCACGGACGTACTTGGAGCTATCTGTATAGGACTCATCACTTCCATGATCTGCTACTTCATGGTGGCCTTCGTGAAACGAGTCTGCGGCTACGACGACGCACTCGACGCTTTTGGCGTGCACGGCATCGGTGGTATCATCGGTTCTGTTCTGACCGGTGTCTTTGCCACCAAAGCGGTGACCGGTGGGGTCTGTGGCGCACTCTATGGCGACTGGCATCAGCTGGGTGTGCAGCTCATCGCTACAGTCTTCGGCATCGTCTTCAGCGGTGTGCTGACATGGATCATCTTTGTCATCATCGACAAGACGGTCGGCATGCGTGTTGACGCTCGTGTGGAGGAAGAAGGACTTGACATCTACGAGCACGGAGAATCAGCATATAATCTCTAACTGAAAAACACAGCTCCCTCGGGCATCGTCACTCCGGTGACGCTTGCTCTTGGGAGTTTCAACGTATACATTCACAAAATTAAAAGCTTTTACAACCATGTGTGGAATAGTAGGAATTTTCAACATTCAGGAGCAGACTCCTGATTTGCGCCAAAAGGCGTTGCGTATGAGTCAGAAGATCCGTCATCGCGGACCCGACTGGAGTGGTATATACACCGGCAGCTCAGCCATCCTCTGTCATGAGCGACTGAGCATTGTAGACCCAGAGAGCGGTAAGCAGCCACTGTTCTCGCCCGACAAGAAGGAAGTGCTCGCCGTGAACGGTGAGATCTACAACCACCTCGACATCCGGTCGTCTTTCCCCGACTATGCTTTTCAGACGGGCAGCGACTGCGAAGTGATCCTTGCTCTGTACCGTCAGTGGAAGGAGGCAGCGCACTCACTGACATCGGCCGAGTCCTTGCATGCTTCCATCGTCCGCATGATAGAGAAGCTCAGTGGCATCTTTGCCTTTGCGCTCTATGATGCCGAGGATGGCTCATTCCTCGTAGCCCGCGACCCTATCGGCGTGATACCTCTTTATATAGGTTACGATCCTGACGGCAAGGTATATGTCGCCAGTGAGTTGAAAGCACTGGAAGGACAGTGCGATCATTACGAGCCGTTCCTGCCCGGTCACTACTATTGGAGCAAGGATCCGGGCATGAAGCGCTATTATCACCGTGATTGGATGGAAGGAAAGACTCGCCCCAAAACTGCCCTGTCTTACGGTCAGGCCGTAGAGGAGATCCGTCAGGGACTGATGTCGGCTGTGAAGCGTCAGCTGATGAGCGACGTGCCTTACGGCGTGTTGCTCTCCGGCGGACTGGACTCGTCGGTGATCTCTGCCATTTCCGAGCGCTTCTCTTCCACACGTGTTGAGGAAGGCGGCGAGACACGTGCCTACTGGCCACGGCTTCACAGCTTTGCAGTCGGCTTGAAAGGTGCGCCGGACTTGGCCAAGGCTAAGCTTGTCGCGGACTATATCGGCACCGTACACCACGAGATCAACTACACCATTCAGGAAGGTCTTGACGCCATCCGCGACGTGATCTATTTCATCGAGACCTATGATGTGACCACCGTGCGTGCTTCTACGCCGATGTATCTCCTGGCCCGTGTCATCAAGTCGATGGGCATCAAGATGGTGCTCTCGGGCGAGGGTGCCGATGAGATCTTCGGTGGTTATCTCTATTTCCACAAGGCTCCGTCGCCGGAGGAGTTCCACAAAGAGACCGTGCGCAAGCTTTCCAAACTCTATCAGTACGACTGTCTGCGTGCCAACAAGAGTCTGGCAGCGTGGGGCGTGGAGGGTCGTGTGCCCTTCCTCGACAAGGAGTTCCTGGATGTAGCCATGACGATAGATCCGAGCTATAAGATGTGTCCGGGCAAGACCATCGAGAAGAAGGTGGTGCGTGACGCGTTCACCGACATGCTCCCCGAGGAAGTGGCATGGCGTCAGAAAGAGCAGTTCTCCGACGGCGTAGGCTACAGTTGGATCGACACCTTGAAGCAGATCACCGCTTCAGCCGTCAGCGACGAGCAGATGGCGCACGCTGCTGAGCGCTTCCCGATCAATCCGCCGCGCAACAAAGAGGAGTATTACTATCGTTCGATCTTTGCCGAGCACTTCCCCAGCGACTCTGCCGCCCGCTCAGTGCCCAGCGTGCCGAGTGTGGCATGCTCCACTGCTGAAGCCCTCGCTTGGGACGAAGCCTTCAAAAACATGAATGAGCCCAGCGGACGTGCCGTCAAAGATGTGCACGAGGACGTTGAGTAATCGTTGTTGTATAGTTGCAGGATTATTTCCTTCAAAAGTAAGATTCGTTTTCAAGGATACATACGTAAAAGAGGCTGCATCCGTTAGGCTGCAGCCTCTTTCTTATGGTCTATAGCCATGAGCAAGCTTTACCCAGCTTTGCTTAGTCTTCTTATACTTGTTTCGTTTTCAGTCCTAACGCCTTAGCTTTCTCCTGCAACAGTGCCATGAGGGGCTCGCGCTCGTTGGGTACGGTGTTGTCGAGTACAGCCTGCTTCAAAGCTTGTTTGAGCTGTCCTACCTCTCTTGAAGGCTTCAGGTCGAACATCTCCATGATCTCATTGCCGTCGATGCAGGGCTGCAGCAGACGCTTGTAGTCCTTCTCTTTCAGATCCGTGATCTTCTCACGCACCATGCGGAAGTTCTCCAGGAAGCGCTGCTTGCGTTGGCTGTTCTTGCTGGTGATGTCGGCTTCGCAGAGCATCATCAGGTCGTCGATGTCGTCGCCAGCATCATTGACCAGTCGTCTGACGGCACTGTCGGTGACCTCTTCGTCGGCGATGACAATAGGCCGCATGTGCAAGTCCACCAGTTTCTGCACATATTTCATCTTCATGTCCATCGGCAGCTTCATGCGCCGGAAGATCGCCGGCACCATCTTGGCACCTACATAGTTGTGGTTGTGGAAGGTCCAGCCCTGCACGTCGTCCCACCGCTTGCACTTTGCCTTGCCGACATCGTGCATCAGCGCAGCCCAGCGCAGCCAGAGACGGTGGTCGTCGAGATGCTGAAGGTCGGCTTTCCACTCCTCTTTTTGCTTTTCGTCGGCATCCTTATCCTGGAGTTTCTCCACAAGATAGCTCCGGCGCTCGTCCTGTCGGCGACAAACGTTGTCGAGGACTTCGAGGGTATGGTAGAAGTTGTTTTTATGTGCACGGCCCTTGCGTGTCTCCACATTGTCGAGTACGGTGAGCTCAGGGAGAATCAGCGTGAGCAGCCCCGCACGGTGCAGGTCCACGAAGCCACGGCTGGGTTGGTCAGCGAGAATGATCTTGTTGAGTTCCTCCTCGATGCGCTCTCCACTGATGATCTTCAGCCGTTCGGCGTTGCGTGTCAATGCGTCGAAGGTCTCGTCTTCGATATAGAACTTCAACTGTGTGGCAAATCTCACGCAGCGCATCATGCGCAGCGGGTCGTCGGAAAAGGTAATGTCAGGGTCAAGGGGCGTGCGGATGATGCCGTCCTCCAGGTCAGCGAGTCCGTCGAAAGGATCGACGAGCTCGCCAAATCGGTCGGCGTTGAGACAGACGGCCAGCGCGTTGATGGTGAAGTCGCGCCGGTTCTGGTCGTCCTCCAGCGTGCCGTCTTCGACATGCGGCTTGCGGCTGTCGTGGCTGTAGCTTTCCTTGCGTGCACCGACAAACTCCACCTCTGTGTCGTGGTATTTGACTTGTGCAGTGCCGAAGTTGCGGAATACACTCAGATGGGCGGCTCGTCCGAGCCGGTTCTTCAAAGTTTGTGCCACATCGATGCCGCTTCCGACGACGACCACGTCGATGTCGTTGGATGGTCTTTCGAGGAAGAGGTCACGCACATAGCCCCCTACAACGTAGCACTCTACGCCCAGGCCGTCGGCCACTTCCGATATAGTGTGAAAGATTTTTTTGTCGAGCAGCATAGCCAGCTCGTCGTCACTCAGCATTCTCATAATTTTCGTTTTAAGGTACAAAGGTACTGCAAACCGAATACAATACAAAAAAAAAGAATCAGAAAATTCGTTTTTTTTATATCTCACACGGAGACATAGGGACACAGAGAAGGCTTTGCCTTGTAAAGTATAAGTCTGTTACTCTGTCTTTTCTTGTTAACGCTCCGCTATGCGGAATAAAGAATATAACCGAATATCAAGAATACATATTTTCGATATTCGTTCATCATCGTCCTGACTTCGTCAATGCGTCACCCTGAATCGAGAATAAGTTTTTGGAAAATAGTCACGTACAGACTTTAGCTCCCCATGGAGCTATGGTGCTGAGGTGATGGGGGACAGCCTTACGAGCAAGCTCGTCGGCTGCCCCCCATCACCTCAGCACCACCCCCTACGGGGGACAAAGCCTGCCCGTGACGAAAATCGCTATCGCGTAAAATTGCGCAGAGCGCATAAAATATTCAGCACCCCCTAAATCTGCTCACAATTATTTTAGAAAGCCCTGATGATATCGTCGTGGTAATAATAACGCTCTATCTGTGCTTTGGGCCATGCATTCATGTAACGCGTTTTACTTTTACGTTTTACTTGCAAACGACTATTCAGCCGCTTTATTTTATGCGCTTGCGCAATTTTATGCCTTGGCAATTTTCTTCATGTATAGGCTTTGACCCCGAAAGGGGTGAGTCTCAACCAGTGGGATAGCCGTCGAGCTTGCTCGTAAGGCTATCCCGCTGGTTGAGACTCAGAGCTCCTCATGGAGCGTAAGCCTGTACATGATTTTCTTTTTTCTTTATCATCTGGAGATGCAAGGCAATATGAGTCAGGACAAAGACATTGACTGTCTGCCGGGCTGTTAAGGAGGGATATCATTCCATCATTCGGAATTTCGTCACCATCAATTGCTGAATTAAGCTTATAACTAACTGATAATCAATGATGGCACTTCATCCAACCAAAGATGTGATGAAGTCAGGATGAATATAACCGAATATGTATTTTCGATATTCGTTCATCTTCGTTATTCCATCGAAGATGGAGCATTCAACTTCAAGACATTGCATCTTCGGCCAAGAACGCGAAGAATCACACCTTCCCGCTCTTTTCGCATGTACTTTCCTCTCATCTCACACAGAGTCATTCCCGTTTTTCCTCTCACACAATCGGAAATCCTCACAAAGAATAGGGATTTCCCTTTGCGACTTTGAGGTCTATCTCTTAATTTTGCAACCATCAGATAGAAATCTAAATCAACCATTAAAAGCATAAGACCATGAAAGAACGTATTCTCTCTTCTGCCATTGTGGCCCTGGGCATCGTCTTGCTCGGCATCTTTCTGAAAGCCGGTATGGACAACTTCACAGAGAAAGACCGCAAGGTCACCGTGAAAGGACTCGCCGAGAAGGAAGTCAAGGCCGACAAGGTGACGTGGCCGATTATCACCAAGGAGATCGGCGACGACCTGCCCGAACTCTATGACCGTATCGCTGCCAAACAGAAGACCATCCGGCAGTTTCTGCTCTCCAATGGCATCCAGCCCGGCGAGATCAGCACGGGAGCACCGAAGGTTATCGACATGAACGCGGAGCAGTATTCGGGCAACGACAAGCCTTACCGCTACAATGTCACGGCGGTGATGACCGTCACCTCGACGCATGTCGACCAAGTGCGCCAGATCATCGCACGCCAAGGTGAGTTGCTCAAGCAGGGCGTTGCCGTGGTGGCAAGCGACTACGACGCGGCCAACTGCCTGAGCTATCAGTTGACTTCATTTAAGAAAATGAAGCCGAAGATGATGACCGAGGCCATTGAGAATGCTGAGCAGACGGCGCAACAGTTTGCCAAGAACAGCCATTCCAAGCTCAACAAGATTGTCAGTGCCGACCAAGGACAGTTCTCCATCGATGACCGAGACGTCAACACGCCTTACATCAAGCGAGTGCGTGTCGTCACCACCGTCACCTACTCGTTGAAAGACTAATCATCAGGCAAAGCACAACTTGTTGAAGAAACTGACAAAAAAACGGCTCTGAGACGGCGATTTTCAGAAGCAAGTCGTCCTTTGCCCGGATTTTCGCGATTTTCAGGGAGTTTTTGATAACACCCTGACTAACAGCAAGATATCGACACTTTGACGAATTGCATATCACAGAAGAGGCTCTTTGACAGGATATTCTTGAAAGAAATTCCTGTCAAAGTACCCTTTTGATGCAGTCATCTCAGTTGTTTTACCCGGTCATCTCAGTTGTTTGATAAGGTCATCTCAGTTGTTTGATGAGGTCATCTTACTGTTTTGACAGCGGCATCTTCGTTTTTCCGTCTTTCAAAGCCACTTTTCTGCCATTTTCACCATTGTGGTTTCTCTAGATTGCATCTTCGGAATGAAGTTGTTTTGTCAACACATTTCAATTCTAAATCACCTTGTCTGTGTTCCAATCACTACTACGTCTTTCTGAAATTCCAAAAGAAAAGAGCATACCGGCAGACAATATTCAGGATAGGAACACGTTATATTACAATTAGGCACTGGCAGCCACGACATGCTCATCGAGCCACCATTGATGTTCCTTGTCACCCAACTGTCCATTGCTCCTCAAAAAGTTTTATAGAAAATTATATTATGCGGCAAATCATCAACCATTTTACCGACGACGACCTATACAAATTCACAATGTGCTGTGCAGTGATCGACAACTATCCACGCGCATGGGTGAAGTATGAATTCAACGACCGTGACAACACCGTCTATCCCAAGGGATTTGCCGACCTCGTCATGGAGCAGGTGGGGTATCTCGAAAAGCTCACCATCACCGACGAAGAGATTGCCTTTATGCGGCGTAAATGCTATTATCTACCCGACTGGTTCTTCATCTATCTGCGCGGCTTTCGTTTCAGTCGCAAGTGGGTTCACGCCTGGCAGGACGAGAACGGGCATTTGCATATAGAGTTTGAAGGCGTTTGGGCAGAGACGATCTTGCTGGAGGTAAAGGTGCTCGCCATCGTTTCAGAACTGTACTATATCGTGTGCAACGAAAAAGACAAGTTTGACTATGACGCATATTACCATAAAACTTACCACAAGGCAGAGCGTCTGCTTGAGGCAGGATGTACCTATTCCGACTTTGGCACACGCCGCCGTGCGTCGTTCCAAGCCGAGGACACAGTGGTCAAAGCCATGAAAGACTGCCAGAAAGCGCGGCATTGGAAAGGCAGATTCGTAGGGACAAGCAACGTCTATCTCGCCATGAAATACGACCTTACCCCTGTAGGCACCATGGCGCACGAGTTCATAGCAGCCATAGGAGGTATGTACGGCCCACAGATGGCCAACCACATCGCCATGAATGCCTGGAGACATACTTTCAATGGAGCACTCGGCACATATCTCTACGACACCTTCGGGTGGAATATCTTCTCTCTGAACTTCTCCGAAGATTTTGCCAACCTCTTTAAGGGTCTGCGTGTCGATTCCGGCGATAACATAGAGCAACTGCAAAGGATCTGTGCTAAATACCGGAGCTTAGGCATCGACTCCAAGTCGAAGCAGGTCATCTTCTCCAACGCTCTCGACACCAACCGAGCCATTGCATTGCAGAAAGTAGCAGAAAAGTATGTGCAACCCTCGTTTGGCATCGGCACGCATTTCACCAACGACTTCGACAACATACGCCCGATGAACATCGTCATCAAACTTGTAGCTGCCAAGATCACTGAGTCGTGGCCATTCTACAACGATACCTGCAAGATCAGTGAAGACAGTGGCAAGCACACCGGCAACCCACAGGTGATCAGACGATTCATGGAGGCGCTGCACCTTTGAAAGGTAAAAAAGTAAAAAGTTACTTCATTCATCCATGGGAGTCCTCTACGACATATCCCTACCATTGTACAACCCCATGTCTCTCTGTCCTTGTGAGGCTAAGGTCTCACAAGGACAGAGAGACATGGGGTCATTCATAGTGTGTCCCCCTCCGGGGACATGCAACTAAGTAAACACCTGTTGATGTTTTAAATACCAGTTGCTGTTTTCGTCAAAATTTTATTATTTCACAATTATCTTTTTACCGTTGACAACGACAATGCCTTTGTAGTGCTCATCGACTCGCTGACCTTTGAGGTTGTAGCGGATATTTGTTGGAACTGTAACGGTTGTAGCATTCGTTGGTCTTCGGATCCCGGTCGGTGTACCAGAATCCCCACCAAGTGTTTTGTGTTCCGCTGCCATATTCGAGTACCTTTTTAGGAGCCAAGAGCGGGTGCAGTGCCGCTTTGAGTTCAGCGCCTTTCTTGCCTTTCAGCGTCTGTGCGTACTTGATGAGCTCAGCGCAGCTGATGGCGTGCGTAGAAGACAAGCCGCAAAGAAGTAGTGCAGCCGCGAGAAGGTAATGTTTTAATATCATGTTGTTATGGATATTACTTTTTTACCTTTTTTACTTTTTTGCTCATTCGTCGAGTATCGGCAGCAAAGTGGCATCGTCGCCCTCTTTCACGAGCGGATTGACATAACCCAAACTCTTGAGCTTGCCTTCACCACTAATCGTGAACGCGGGTGCGCCGGTAGGTTCACCGCCAACCATGTTGTAGAAATAGAGGTGATAAGTTCCTGATTTCTGCGTGCCGATGATGAGATAGTCAAATGACGAGCTGCCCGCGAAGTAGCGGTTGCTCACAAAGGTAATCTTCTCGTCGGCAGGAATCCCCTGCAGCGAGAGTTGCTTCTCAGCCTCTTCCTGTACGAGATTATAACTGTAGAGCTTGTTGTCGTCGACAGCGTAGCCGATAGTTGCCGTACGGCTGTTGAAGGCACGCAGGGAAGCCTTGGCAAAATGACTGTCAGGACTGATGGCGCGCACACTGCTGATGGTGGCTTTCGTCATGGCGCAGTCGATGGCATAGAGCAGTTTCTTTGACGCGTCGTTGTTGTCCTGCAAGAGAAAATAAGTCTTGCCGCCGGCAGCCTCGCAGAAGCCACAGTCGAGACAAGTCGCCTGCAGGTTAGTAGCCTCATAGCCGGGGACGGCAGAGATGACAGGCATCGACGTGCCGTTGTAGTCGAGTGCCTCGATGCTGTGTGCGGTAGAACTCCAATAGCAGATGGCGTAGAAGCTAGCGTTGCCGCCACTGGCCACATGCACGCTGGCAGGATCACCGTTGGCAAAAGCAAAGATGCCGGTGGAACCCGTGTAGCAACTATACACGCCGTTGCTGGTCAGATAATAGATACTGTACCATCCTCTCACGGTACGATAAGGGATCTCACCCTTCACCGGATCGTAGTGGGCGTTGGCAGGACTGACGACTGTTCGTCCGTCCTGCAGGCTCATGAAGCGCATGCTGTCGGCTTCTGTGGTGAGGCAGAGCATGTTCGCACCGGCGGGATTGCCTTGTGCGTCGACATAGCTCATGTTGTAGATGACATCCATGCAGCGTGGCGCTCCCGGCATGGCTTTGCCTTGATAGGTCTGGAGCACGTTGCTGACCAGCGACTTCTTTGAGGGATTGTAGAGATCGAGATCGGTGTTGCCCTCGCTGTTCTCCTTGAGCACATAGAAGCCCTCGGCCAATGCCGATGCCGTGTTGAGTGCCGTGACGAAGTGCTGGCTGTAGCCGGTAGACTTCGAAGTGACCGTGTAGATGAGTTTATAGTTGCCGTCGGGCAGACCCACTGGCATGTCAAGGTCGCGGTTGTGACTGAGCGTGTCGGCCTTGGGATAGGTCGTCGTGTTGGTGTTGGGATCGTAAGTACTCTCCGTGCCTTTGGAAGCGAGATAGTAAGTCCACAGATATTCCAAGTCGTTGTCGTCGAAAGAAGAACTGATCTGCGGCTTGATGACAAGCTTCTCGCTGCTGTAGGAAGCAATGCTATAGCTCTCAGCGATGCCCGAGAGACGGATGAAGGTCTTTCCCGGTGTGCCGTAGGTGGAGTCGTCGGAAACGCAGGAGGCGAGTAGCGTCAGCACCATGGCTACGGGGAGAAGGATATGTTTGAAGTTCATAAACGTCGATGTTTTTATGTATGAAACAGTTGGGAAGACAAGCCTTTAGAAGCCACCGGCGAAGTCAACCAGTGTGCCGTCGGCTTCTTTCAGCGGATCTAAGCCTTGCGCGGCGCGCTGCTGGTTGAGGGCGTCGAGCTCTTTCTGTAACTTGTTTTGATAATAGCGCATCAAGTCTTGGTTGTTGCTGATGCTGTTGATGTAGGCGTCATCCCAGTTCTTGCCGGTATGATCGATCATGAACTGGTGTTTCACCTTGCCCCAATTGCCGAACCAATACCACATCAGGCTGCCGAAGTCGCGCCATACCGATGGGCGGCTGAGCTCGTTGGTGATGGTGATCTGCATGGAAGCCTGAGTGAAGTAGCCCACTTGGAAGTTGACATTGGGCTTCAGCGCCACGTTGAGGATGAAGGTGGCGGTGTCAAGTGTCTCGTCTTTGAGCAGGATGATGGGCACTCGGGCATAGTTCTTTCCTGCGGGCACGGTGAGGTAAGACTTCATCGCCTCGTCGTCGAAGCCTACGTAGTGCTTGCCAGGTATGGCGTCGTGGTTGCCCGATGTGATCTGTTGCAACTCAAACGGACGGTTCTCATTGGAGAGCTTGCCCATGGTGTTGAGCTGTATCCACGCGGTATCCTTCGTTTTTCCTTTGCTGAAGACAAAGGAGTAGTTGACCACACCGCTGGTGTATTGAGTGTAGTCGAAGTTGAGCCTTGCCTGCGGGTCGCTGTACGTGGGCAGATCCTGCTCACAGGCAGAGAAGGCAGCGAGCAGTATCACCGCAGAGAGAAAAACAAATATCTTTTTCATGTCTTAGCCTATTTAGTGGTGGAAGAGGTGCCGCTGGAGGCGGCATTAGGGTCGAACTCGGTGTTGGGCAACGGCAGCACATACTGAGCTTCCTTCATCGGTGCAGTGCCGAAGAGCATCCATGTCACGCCCCAACGCTTGTAGGCATAGAAGGTTTGACCCTCGCCATAGAACTCGCGGGTGTATTCATATTCGAGTTCCTCTTTGACGGCATTGAGACTCTTGAAGTCGTCGGTGATGTTGACATTGTGCGACTGCATGTAGGTCTTGTACAGACTGTTGGCCTGCGCGAGATCGTCGGTGCTCTCGATGGCGATGAGATAGAGCTCGGAAAGACGCAGCATCGGCATGAGCTGAACCTTGGTCAACAGCGTGTTGTAGCGCGCGGATGTGTTGTAGTATGCCGTGTTGTAGAAGTATTTCGTCAGAGTCGGCACCTTCTTGCCCGAAGCGTTGTGGGCGTCGTGGTTCCAAACATAGAGATAACGGTTGTCGCTGGTGGTGTTGCGGCCGTTGTAGAGCTGCTTGTCGAGCATGTTGGTTGTGATATGCAGCGAGGAGCCCTCGTCGACGGCCAAGCCTCCGTTGCCCAACAGCGAGAATGCGTAATTAGAGAGCTTGCGGTTGCTCAGGGCGAAGACGCACTCGTCGGGCAGGGTCGCATAGGAGGTCAGCGAGCCATCGACAGTGATGCCGAGATCCTTGTTGCCGGCAAGTGTCATGAACGGCTGACCGTTGACCTGGGCGTTGATCACTGCCATGGCATCGTTGTAGGCCTGCTGGCGGTTGCCGACGTAGAGGTCGAGGCGGGCGAGGACACCCTTCACCGCATAGTAGTTGAGCCGGAACTGACGGTAGGTCATGAAGTCGTCGTCGAGTTTGGCAGCGTCGGTGCCTTGTTGGTTGAGGGCATCGATGCTGTATTTGGTGATAGGATCAGAAAGCTTCAGCAGGCTGTCGGCCTTGTCAAGATCGCGGTAGAGCATCTTAACATAGCTATTGAAGTCGTACCAGGCTGCCAACTCATGGATGTCGGACTTGGTGGCGTAGGGCAACTTGACGGCCGTGCCCTGCTGCTGTGGCATCTGTCCGAAGAGACGCAGCACGTCGAACTGGCAGTAAGCGCGCAGGGCGAGAGCCTCTCCCTCCATGACGTTGCGGGCATCGGGATCGGTGATGGCACCGTTGTCGATATGTTGCAGGATCTTGTTGGCCTGAGCCGTGACATTGAAGAGCCCGCCATAGATCGCTTTGATGGCACTCTCTGCGTCGGGCGAAGTATAGAAGTGGCTGTGGAAAGCATACGCTTCGGGCATCTGAGTCTGGTTGGGTGCGTCCCACAAACAAGCCAGACACTCCACGTCGGTCATGGTCAGCCGTTCGCCATAGAGGTCTGTTCCCGCCATCGTGCTGTAACATCCGGCAAGTGCGTCCTTGAAACCCTGATAGGAAGTGAAGAGGTCTTTCTCCCGATCCTCAGTCTCCGGCTTCACATCGAGCCAGTCAGAGCAAGAACCCAAGAGTGTTGCCAAGGCGAGAAACAACAGGGACCAATGAAAATATCTTGTGTTCATATTTATATAATATGGTGTATGGTTCTAAATGAAAAAACGATTAGAAGGTGAGCGTGACTGTACCCTGCACGTTGCGGGCATAGGGATAGCTGGTGCCTCGCTCATACTTGACCGACGACCAGTAGAACAGATCAGAGGCGTTGATGCCAAAGACGAGAGACTCCAGCCCCGTGTGGTGTTGCAGCCAACTGTTGTTCCAACGATATTGCAGGCTGACGCTCTGCAGCTCCAGCACACGGTCGTCAAAGACATAGCGTGACGTAGCGTGTGGTGTGGTCGTCTCATCGTCGAAGTTGCGGAAGAAAGTCTCGTCGCCGGGATGCATCCAGCGCGAGGAGAGCACACGCTCATCGACGTTTTTCGAGCCGATGACGTTCTTGGTCACTTCCACGCGGTCGCGCAGCGTAGAGTTGTAGAGCTTGCCGCCCCAGTGATAGCCGAAGGAGACGTTGAACGTGAAGTCGTGCCACATCACCATCGTGCGGAAGTTGCCTCGCCACAATGGCTGCGAGGGACCGAGATAGACTTTGTCGCTTGCGCTCCATGTGCTGGTGAGGTTGCCACTACGATCGTAGAACACTTCCTGGCCGGTACTTGGGTCTATGCCAGCTGAGCGTACAGCATAGATGGCATTGAGCGGGCGCCCCTCGTAGAAGAGATTGCTCACGTCGACATTCTGCGCGAGATACTGCTCATTTTGGTTTTTGATGGCATCAGAGAGCCTGATGATCTTATTCTTGTTGTAGACCATCTGTCCGCCCACCATCCAGTTGAGGCGCCGCTTGCTGTCACGGATGATGTAAGCGTTGAGCGATGCCTCGAAACCGTTGTTGCGCATCTTGCCCACGTTGGCCGTGTACTGCGAGAATCCGCTGCTCAAGGGCAGGTCCATGGCAGAGAGCAGGTTGCTCGTGGTCTTGATATAGTAGTTGAATTCAGCGGTGACGCGGTTGTCAAGAACACCAATCTCTGTGCCGATGTTGACTTCCTTGGTTTTCTGCCAGGTCAGAGAGCTGTTGCCCAGTCCCATCATTCGTGCGGCAGCCCAACTGAGATAGCGGTTGTCGTTGGAGTAGTCGTAGGTAGTGTACACGCTCTCAGTGGTGAAGTTCTGCGTTCCCGTGATACCATAGGAAGCCTTCAGGCGCAGATTGCTGAAGATATTCTGGTCTTTCATCCACTTCTCTCGGTGGATATTCCAGCCGATGCCGGTGCTCCAGAAGGGTGCGAAGCGTTTGTCGCTGCCGAACTTCGAACTGCCGTCGACACGGTAGCTGAGGTCGATATAGTAGCGGTTGTCGTAGGTGTAGTTGGCGTTGCCCGTGAAGCCTACCAGTCGTGTCTTGGTGCGGTCGCCCTTGGGATGACTGTCGAGCTGATACTGTGCAGCGTTGGAGATGAGGTTGAGATTGGAGTTGGAGAAACCTTCTGCCGTAAAGCTGTAGTTGTAGAGCTTCTCGTCACTCATCGAGTAGTCCACACCGACATAGATCTGATGCTTGTCAGCAAACGTGCGTGAGTAGCTGGCCGTCACGTTGGCACTGAAGAGGTTGTCGGTTCCGTTGCCGTAAGTGTACAGGCCTTTGCGCAGCTGTCCGCTGGCGGTCTGGTAATCGTCGGAAGTGAAGTAGGAGCTCTCGGCCGGCAGGAAATAGTCGGAGCTGCTGCGGTTGGTGGTCACACCGAGCTTGGCACGCAGTCGCAGTCCTTCCAGGATCTGCCATTCCACAGAGAAGTTGTTGATCAACTGCAAGTACTCGCTCTTGTTGATGGTGTTGAGCGAAGCGTCGTAGAGCGGATTGCCGATGAGATTCTTGCTGTGGTTGTAATCATAGAAAGTCTTGACGAGATTACCCTTCTCGTCGTACGGACTGTTGTAGGGCTCCATGTCGACATAGTCCTGGAACGAGCCGTACTTGCTTTCATTAGCGTGGTTGCTCGTCACGCTGGTGTAGTTGCGGAAGATCAGGTTCTTGACGCTGTACATCAGGGTGATGTCGCCATTGAGGTTCTTACGGCTGCTGCCCTTCATGGCTCCTTGTATGTCGTTGTAGCCTAAGGAGGCGGCCCAGCGGAAAGCGCCGGCGCCACCGTCGAACCGGATATTGTAGTTCTGACCCACGCCGGTGTGGACGGGCTTGTGGATCCAGTCGATGTCTATACCGTTGAGCACCTGTTGCAGACGCTCGTCGTAGTACTCGGCATATCTGAGCTTGTCGTCGAGCTTGTCGGGATCATACAGTCCGACCGCCTTTTCCAACCGCAGTTTGTCGGCTGCATGAAGAAGGTGATAACTGGAAAGATCTGGTATCTGCAGGCTGATGCCGGCTTTTGCCGTCACACGGAGACGGCCCTCCTTGGGTTGTTTGGTGACAACGACAATGACACCGTTGGCACCACGTGAACCGTAAATGGCTGTGGCGGCAGCATCTTTCAGGATGTTGATGCTCTCGATCTGGTCGTCGTTGTAGTCCATGAGTTTGGTCAGACTGATCTCGAAACCGTCGAGGATGATGAGTGGTGTGTTGACTGTCTGTTCAGCATTGGTGTTGAACTCCTCTACGTTCATTGGTAGGGTAGAGGTGCCACGGATGTCAAGGTTAGGCAAGACATTCGGGTTGCTACCCGCAACATTGTTGATGGGGAAGTTGAGCGAGGCGTCCACGTTCTTCAGTGTTTGCAGCAGGTTGCTGCCACGGAACATTTCCAGCTTTTCCTTGCCTACGGTAGAGACAGCACCGGTGTAGCTCTCCTTGGCTTTGCGGAAGATGCCGGTGACGACAACCTCGCCGACTTGCTTGACATCAGATTCCAGTCCGATGTTCATCATCTTGGTCATCTTCACGACACGGGTCTTCATGCCTACGTAGCTGATCTGGGCAGACTCGCCGCCACGCAATAGGTAGTCGAAGCTGAACGCACCGTTGACATCTGTCACTGTGGCGATATTCGTACCGAGAATCCTCACTTGTGCACCGATCACCGGCTCTTTCGTGGCCACGTCATAGACATATCCGCCGACAGACTCCAGCTTACCGGACTTGGGCTTTTCTGTTTGGTTCTCCGTGCTGTTGACCTTAGAGATGTTGATAAACTTTCCGTCGATCGTATATTTCAGCGGCTTTCCTTTCAACAGAAAGTCCACGATAGCCAGGAAAGGCGCGTTGTGTACCGTCCCTCGGACATGGTAAGGCTCCAAGTCTTCGTAGGTGAAGAGGAAACGGTAACTGGAATTCTTCTCCAACCGCGCCAGTGCGCTGGGCAGGTCTTCGTTGTTGAACTCCATGGAGAGCCTCACGTCATTCTGCGCGTTTGCTGTCAGCGCTGTCAGCATCAGCAACAGCGTCAGCAGTAGAGGCAGGACTGTTCTTTTCATAAGCGATGGTGTTTGGTTACTCTCAGAGTATGATAATGAATGATTATAGCGTGAAATATATTTAATGCTTGTGTGAATACGATGTCTTCTGTGCTTGTAAATGGTGCAAAAATACTAAAAAGAATTCAAAAATACGAATGGTGAGCGATAAAAACAAAAAAGAAGAGATTCTTTTTGTTCTTTCGCTTATTTACCGTAACTTTGCAATGCTTTAGGAAGCACATTTTCTAACTGATTTAAAAATACACAGTATGAAACCTACATTATTACTGCTTGCTGCCGGTATGGGCAGCCGTTACGGTGGTTTGAAACAATTAGACGGTCTGGGTCCCAACGGCGAGACTATCATGGACTACAGTATCTATGATGCGATTCAGGCCGGTTTCGGTAAGATCGTTTGGGTGATCCGCAAGGATTTTGAGCAGGACTTCCGTGAGAAGATCCTTTCTAAATATGAGGGACATATTCCCTGCGAGCTTGTGTTCCAGAGCCTCGACAAGATTCCCGAGGGCTACTCTGTTCCTGAGGGCCGCACAAAGCCATGGGGTACCAACCATGCTGTGATGATGGCCAAAGAGGTGATCCACGAGCCTTTCTGTGTGATCAACTGCGATGACTTCTATAACCGCGACTGCTTCAAGGTCATTGGCAAGTTCCTCTCTGAACTCCCTGAGGACAGCAAAGGTAAGTATGCTATGGTGGGCTTCCGCGTAGGCAACACGCTGAGCGACAATGGTTCTGTGTCACGCGGCGTGTGCTCGAAGAATGCCGAGAACCTGCTCACCGGTTGCGTGGAGCGTACTGAGATCGAGCGTCAGGCCGACGGCAATGTGGCTTATAAAGACGAGAACGGCAAGTGGGTGGAGATTGCTGACACCACACCAGTCAGTATGAACGTGTGGGGCTTCACTCCGGAATACTTCGAGTACAGCGACAAGTACTTTAAAGAATTCCTCGATGCACCTGAGACCAAGGCCAATCCTAAGGCAGAGTACCTGATTCCTTGGGTGGTGAACAAGTTGATCAATGAGGGTAAGGCTACCTGCGAAGTGCTCGACACGACGAGCAAGTGGTTCGGTGTCACCTATTCCGCTGACCGCCCGGGTACTGTAGCCCGCATCCAGCAGCTTGTTGACGAGGGTGTATACCCCAACAAGCTCTTCTAACAGCAGTTTTTCTTAGCGGATGACCAGCCTGCCGGCATGGTCAACTGTTATACAATGATAAAGCCCCGGGTGATGTTTTCATCCGGGGCTTTGCGTTATTGGCCACACCTTATTTATATATAGAGAGATGACAGAAAACAGCAAGAAGCTTGCGCTGTCAGTCTTTAATAAAAACAACAAGGCGATTTCGCCTTTCTTTTTTTATTTCGATATGATGCCGACCTGTGTGGAGTTCAGGAATTCGATGATATTGCGGACTTGTTCCCCGTCGGGCACCTGGTCACGGATCTGCAAGGCAGCGTCGAAGACACTCACCTTGCCGTTGAAGACAAGACGGTAAGCGTTGGCCACGTGTTTGCGGATACGCTCTTCGATATGCCAGGCTTCCATCATGGTGTTGTTGGGGCCTGCATACTCAATAGGGTTGCCGCCCGCAATGACATAGGGGGGAACATCCTTGGAGAAGCGGGTTCCCGCTTGGAGCATGGCCAGGTTGCCAACGCGCGTGCCGGCATTCTCTATGACCGACGATGAGAAGATGACACCGTCGCCGATCTGGCAGTCACCGGCAATCTTCGTACCATAGCCAAAGACATTGAAGTTGCCGATCTTGGTGTCGTGGCTGATATGTACACCCTCCATGAGCATGTTGTTGTTGCCAATCACCGTCTGTCCTCCCTCGTGCGTACCACGGTTGACGATGACGTTTTCGCGGATCACGTTGTTGTCACCGACAACCACCTCACTGCGCTCACCCTTGAAGGCAAAGTCCTGGGGAAGGGCACCGAGGACGGCACCTTGATGCAACTTGTTGTCCTTGCCTATCTTCGTGCCGTTGAGAATACTTACAAAGGGAAAGATGACACAGTTATCGCCGATCTCCACATAGTCCTCGATATACACGAAGGGGAATATCTTGATATTGTCACCGAGCTTCGCCTTGGGCGATACTACGGCTTTATCACTGATGTTGTTCATAATTCAAATTTGGTTTTTCGTCATTGAATCAATTCATCACTCAACACTCATCGTTCAACACTTATTTCGCTCCTCCGCCCAGGGCATAGTAGAGGTTGACGACAGCCTGCATCTTGCTGAAGTCGTCCTGTACTTTGTTGAGTTGTGAGTTGAGCAAGTTGCTCTCGGCGGTGATGACTTCGAGATAGGTAGAGCCTGCGCTGGCCATCAAACTCTTCGTGTCTTCCACGTTGCGCTTGAGCACGGCGATGCGCTTCTCTTCCAGTTGACTTTTTGCTTCAGATGTGTTGTAGAGCACCAGAGCGTTGCTGACTTCACTTCCTGCCGACAGCACACTGTTCTGCCAGGTGTTGTAGGCTTGTTTGTACTGATCCTCGGCTACGCGCAGTCCGGCTTTGAGCTGACCTTTGGCGAAGATAGGCTGTGTCAGCGATGCCACGGCCGACCACAGCATCTTGCCCGGATTGGTGATGCCCAAGCCACCGCTGTTGGTGAAGGCCCCTGTAGCGCTGATGGTCAGTGACGGGTAGAAACGAGCGCGGGCAGCCTCTACGTTATAGAAGCATTTGGCGAGTGCCATCTCGTTGGCGTGGACATCGGCACGGTTGCTGAGCAACTGAATGCCTACCCCCGTTGAGAAATTAGTGGGAAGATTCTGACTGTCGAGATCACCGCGTGGGATGGCATGAGCCTGCTGACCGAGCAGCAGCGAGAGACTATTCTCTGTCTCTCTGATCTGTCTTTTGAGATCTTCCTTCTGTGTCTGTACGCTCAGATAGTTGGCCTCGGCACTTTGCACGGCGGTAGAGCGCACCCCAGCTACCGACTGGTGTTGGATTTTCATGATCTCCCACGTGTCCTTGGTGAGTTTCTCCATGTCGGTGACGATCTGCAGCTGCTTGTCGAGCATGAGCAGGGTATAGTACATATTAGCCACATTGGCGATGAGCTTGGTCTGCACAGCCACCTGATAGTCCTTGGTCTGAAGCATGGAGACCTGAGCGGCACGCTTGGCGGCTGTGAGGTTGCCAAAGAGGTTGGCATCCCAGCTGGCACTGATGGGCAGTTGGTAGGTCTTGACGGCTTTGTTGTAATCCCATGAGGAGATGGTTCCCTGCGGCGTGAACGAGATGCCCGGCAAGAAGGCAAGTTTGGCAGCCTTGAGCTGCGCCTCTGCCATATCTACGTTGAGAGCCGCGTTGAGCAGGTCGGGATTGTTGGTCAGGCATGTGCTGATGAGCGACTGCAATTGTGGATCTGTGAACACCGAGCGCCACGGGATATTGGCGAAACTGGTGGTGTCGGTCACGGCAAGTGTGTCGGTGTTGCTCACCGCGTCGCGGACCAGCCCGGCCGTGTTGACCTGTGGCCGCTCATATTTGCCGTAAAGGCTCTTGCAGCCCGTCATGGCGACGGCTGCAAGACCTGTAAGTATGAAATGATATATCTTCATGATATAGAAACTCTACATTGTGTTACTTTGTATACGCGTCGATGTAAGGCTCTTGCTTGTCGGCGTGGGCATACTGCTCAAGCTCTGCTTTGACCTCCTCGTTCTCTTCGTCTTCGAACTTCATCGGCTTGATCTTCTCCTGCAACCACTGGAAGATGCAGAACAGAGCCGGCACGACGAAGATCTGAATCAGCGTACCGATGAGCATACCGCCGACGGCGGCAGCACCCAACGTCTGGTTGCCGTTCTTGCCCACACCAGAGGCGAACATCAGCGGCAACAGACCGATGACCATGGCCAACGATGTCATCAGAATAGGACGAAGACGGGCGGCAGCACCAAGGATGGCAGAGTATTTGATAGCCATACCAGTTTCACGACGCTCCAAAGCGAACTGCACAATCAAGATGGCGTTCTTTGACAACAGACCGATCAACATGATCAGTGAGATCTGCATGTAGATGTCGTTGCTGTGCCCAAAGAGGTTGGTGAAGGCAAAGGCACCCGCCAAACCGAATGGTACGGACAGCAATACAGACAGCGGAAGGATGTAGCTCTCGTACTGTGCGCTCAGAATCAGATAGACGAACACAAGACAGAGTATAAAGATCAGTGCCGTAGAGTTGCTCGACTCTGCCTCGGAACGGCTCAAACCTGAATACTCATAGCCATAGCCGTCGGGCAGATTGTCCTTGGCCACTTCCTCGATGGCTTTCATCACCTGGCCGGATGAATAACCGTCGTTGGCGTTGACACTGACGTTGATGGCGGTGAAGAGGTTGAAGCGGTTGATGTTGGACGGGCCATAGACCTTTTGCAGTTTGACAAACTCGCTCACCGGTGCCATATCGCCTGTGGCGGTGCGCACATAGATGCGGGTCAGGCCTTCCGGTGTCATACGGCTGGCTACATCGCCCTGGACCATCACACGGAAGAGCTTGCCGAAGGCGTTGAAGTTAGAAGCATACAGACCGCCATAATATCCTTGAAGCACAGAGAGCACTATCTTGGGCGAGATGCCGGCCTGCTTGGTCTTGGCAACATCCACGTCGACCATATACTGAGGATAGTTAGGGTTGTAGGAGGTCATGGCCTGCTGGATCTCCGGACGCTTGTTCAGCTCTGCCAGGAAGCTCTTGGTCACTTCAAAGAACTTGTTCAGGTCGCCGCCTGTCTTGTCCTGCATGGTCATGGTCACACCGTTCTGTACGGAGAAGCCTGGAATCATAGGAGGACCGAAGGCCAGGATCTGTGCGTCCTTGATGCTTGCCGTTTGCTTGTAGATCATACCCAGCACGGAGTTCTGCTCATAAGGATTGACCACGAGTGCCATGGGATCCTTGTCGTGGATAGCGCGCTTGATGCGGTCGGTGATGCCACCGGCACGATCTTCAAAGGGCTTCAGCTTGATGATGAACGTTGCCTGGTCTGAACCCTGACCGGCAATGAAGTTATAACCGATGATGGCATTGCGGTGAAGGATAGCCGGATTGTTGGCCAGCATCTTGTCTACCTCGTCCACTATCTGCTTGGTACGCTCCTGGGAAGTTCCCGGATTGGCAGAGATGGTCACGAAGATCGTTCCCGTGTCCTCATCTGGCACAAGGCCTGTCTTTGTGGTATTCATCAGTATGGCAAGAGCAGCAATACCCACTGCCACAATACCTGCTGTGATGATGCGGTGATTGATCACGTGCTCAACACCCCGCTTATATTTATTGGTGGTCTTCTCAAATACGCGGTTGAAGCCAGCGTGGAAGCGAGCCACAAAGCTCTTGTTGCTCTCGTTCTCCTCTGCTTGGTGCGGCTTCAAGAACATGGCGCAAAGTGCTGGAGACAAAGTCAAGGCGTTGACAGCCGAGATGACGATACTTACAGCCATTGTCACACCGAACTCGCGGTAGAATGTGCCGCTCGTACCTCCCATGAACGATACAGGGACGAACACAGCAGCCATGACGAGCGTGATGGAGATGATGGCACTGGAGATCTCATTCATGGCATCGATAGCAGCCGTGAGCGAGTTGTCGTAACCTTGGTCGAGCTTGGCGTGTACGGCCTCGACGACCACGATGGCATCATCCACCACGATGGCGATAGCTAACAGCAAGGCAGATAGCGTCAAGAGGTTGATGGAGAAACCAAAGATCCACAGGAAGAAGAAGGTACCTATCAAGGCCACCGGCACGGCAATCATAGGGATGAGCGTCGAGCGGAGGTCCTGCAGGAAGACATACACCACAATGAACACGAGTACCAGGGTGATGAACAGCGTCATCAACACCTCTTGAATGGATGCGAAGAGGAAGTCGGTCACATCGTACATGATCACCGTCTTCATCCCCGGCGGCATGCTCTTCTGCTGCTCTGCAAGTGCAGCTTTCACGTCTGTGGCAATCTGTGTGGCGTTGGAGCCTGCAATCTGCTGCACCATACCCATACAGGCAGGGATACCGTCGTTGATCAGACTCACGTTGTACATCAGAGAGCCAAGCTCGATCTTGGCCACGTCTTTCAGCTTCAATGTCTGGCCTGTGGTCTTGCTCGTCAGGATGATGTTCTCATATTGTATAGGCTCTGACAAGCGTCCCTTGTATCGCAGGGTGTACTCGTAAGCTACGTTGGAGTTCTCGCCGAACTTACCCGGTGCAGCCTCGATATTCTGTTCTGCCAATACACCGAGGATGTCTGACGGCATAAGTCCGTATTCTTTCATCTTATCTGGCTTGAGCCAGATGCGCATGGAGTAGTTGGCGGTAGAAGGACTATTTACGTCGCCCACACCATTGATACGCTTGATGACCGGAACGATGTTGATGTTGTTGTAGTTCGTGACAAACTGACCGTCGTAGCGGCCGTCAGAGGTGAGAGCGTACATGATGACGTTGGAGGTCTGACGCTTGGTGACGGTCACACCGACCTGCGTTACTTCAGAAGGCAAGAGGGCCTGAGCCTGCGACACACGGTTCTGCACGTTCACGGCAGCCATATCCGGGTCAGCACCCTGCTTGAAGTACACGGTGATCATACACATACCGTCGTTGGTGGTCTGTGAGGTCATGTAGGTCATGTTCTCCACACCGTTGATGCTTTCCTCCAGAGGCACGGCGACAGATTTCATTACCGTCTGCGCATCAGCACCCTGATAGCTGGCCTGCACCATGATAGTAGGAGGTGCTATGTCCGGATATTGCTCAATAGGAAGCGACACCAATCCGATAGAACCCAGCAAGACAAGCAGGATGGAGACCACGGTGGAGAGTACCGGACGCTTGATAAAATTGGTAAATGTCATGTTTGAATGTATGTTGAATGATGAATAATTGATGTTGAGTGATATTCATGTTGAATGATGAGAGTTCAAAGATGATTCTTGCAGGAATGCATCCCCGTCATCGTTGAAGCCTTTCAGCATTCAACATTCAACATTCAACCTTATTTTCCCGTCATCGCTTTGACGAAGCCCTTTGCTGATCCTTGTTCTTTGGACAAATTGGCTGCATCGTCGATTTTCTTTTGATATTGTTCTTCTGTGAGCGGTTTGATCTTCTCACCATCCGTGAGTTTGCTGATGCCTTTCGATACATAACGGTCACCCGCATTCAGTCCGGAAGTGACGATGTAGGTAAGTCCGTCGTTCTGGGGGCTGACAGTGATCTCGGTGTATTTCACTTTGTTGTCTTTGTCTACCTTATAGACGAAGTATTTGTTCTGAACCTGTGAGGTAGCTTCCTGTGGGATGCTGATGATGTTGTTGCTTACATGCGGCACAATGATCTGTCCGGCACCGCCACTCTTCAACAGTCCCTGGGGATTGGGGAAGTGTGCAATCAGTGTATAGGCACCTGTGGTGGCGTCGATGATGCCGCTCATCTTTACGACACGTCCCGGCTGGTTGTAAGTAGTGCCATCGGCAAGCTGCAGCTTCACAGTAGGCATCTCGCGCAGTACACCGGCAACACTGCCAGCCGTCTTTGACATGCTGAGGATGTCCGGCTCGCTCATAGAGAAGAACACTTCCACGGTGGAGACGTCGCTGACGGTTGTCAGTGTGCTCTGAGCTGACACGAGTGCACCTTTCTTAAAAGGCAGAGAGCCGACAACGCCTGATGCCGGAGCCGTCACGGTGCACCATGCCAATGTCTCGCGGGCGGAAGCCAGACTGGCACGTGCCTGGGCTACTTGAGCTTCAGCGGTCTTGTAGCTGTTTAAGGCCGTTTCCAACTCGTACTGGCCGATGATGTGCTGAGCAAAGAGCTTCTTGTTGTTCAAGTAGGTCAGCTTCGTTGTGTTGGCTTGTGCGATGGCGGTATTCAGCGCAGCCCGCGACTGGTTCACAGCAGCGCGATAGGTTTCACTGTCGATGGTGAACATCACCTGACCGGCACGTACATATTGTCCTTCATGAACATACACATTGGTGATATAGCCCGAAAGCTTGGGATGCACCTCCACATCCTGAATACCCTTGATGGTTGCCGGGTAAGTAGACTGCATACTGGCACTTGACTCGCCTGCAGTGCTTACGGCAAACTCATTGTCTTGAAGGTCAGCCAAGCTGTTTCCGCCCTTCTTACCACATGATACAAGAGAGAGCGCAGCCAAGGCTACGAACATACAATTTTTGATTTTCATACCTATTTATATATAACGTTTAATTTCTTTGAAGTTTTAAAAAGAATTTGGAGCAGGACAGAATCTCTCCTTTCACCTTGCAAAGGTAACCATTATAGATGAAAACTCAAAGCGTCGTAGGAGTTTTTTAACAATCGTTCGTGTTTTTGTATTCACACTAACAATTAGGCGTTTACATGTTTATTTAGCATTACCTTTGCCTTGGAAAAAATAAACAGTAAATGCGTAGCTTTGAAAAGCAGCTTAACTTATTGTCGTCTGCAAGTGCCGCATTTCGTGTCCACCCCATGTAGTGTCGTTGACATATTCAAAGCCAAGGCGGTGATAGAGACGTTCTGCGCTGGGATTGCCTTTGTCGACCAAAAGGCCGACAGGCTGTTTCCGTCCCTTTTGGTCGATGAGTTTTCTCAGCAGCAACGTGGCGAGTCCTTGGTGACGATAGCGTGTATCTACGGCAAGAGAGTCGATATAGTACTCACCAGCCTGTGTCTCATCGTCCATGCCGCTGAAGTCCTGATCCAGGTATTTCTTGGCTGCTTGCAGGAAAGCTTCTCGCAATCTTCGCAGGTCAGCACCGTCGTAGCCCACAATGACTCCGGCTACGACGGGCTTGCCGTTCTTTGTCTTGTCATCGAGGGCTACCCATGCATTGCGGTAACTGTATTGGCTGTCTTCCCTTCTGACTAGAGTTGTCATCATCCGGTGGAAGTCCGCTAAGGAGTGTTGCGGGCCGGCGAAGTTCTGGCAGCACTCATGGTTCATCGCCATCATGATGAGAGAGGCGATCGACTCTGCTTGTTCTGCAGATGCAGGAATGATGTTCATATAATCTTATCTTTGTTGTCAGCTCGACAGAAGTCAAGCGTTAATAAAGAGAAAGCCTTCTTTTGCTGGGATGTGGTGAGGCAGCTCTTGGGTTGAGAAACGGTCTATAGCTTTAATACGAGGCCGTACAGGGAATGCCCAATGCGATGACACGGTCGCGGATCGCATCCAGTTCCTCATGCGAAGCCTTGCGCAATTTCTGGTCTGGTGTCTCACGGTCAATGGTGTAGACCATCACTTCCTGGGGCTGAATGTATTTGACGGCTTCCAGCCATGGCGCAACATATTCCTCACCCGTGTTGTCTGTGCCATCGCCTTTCATAAACATTGTCTGGATAATCACGTGTCCTTTGAACCACCGCATGTTCTCGATGATATCCTTCACATTGTAGGATGGTTGTGTCGGGCGGTCCACCTTGCGGATATAGTCCATGTTGACCGTGTCGAGTTTCAGAATGTTGTTGTCCACCTTGAGCAAAGCCTGGCGGATGTCGTCATGCCCTGAGAAGGTAGCATTGCTCAGTACGCTGATCTTTGCCTTGGGGCACCATTTGTCGCGCAGCTGGATTGTGTCGTCAATGATACCGGAAAATTCCGGATGGCTGGTGGGCTCCCCATTGCCTGCAAAGGTCAGTACGTCGGGATGCTGCTGGTCGTCGTGCATCTTGATGAGCTGTTTTTCCAAGGCTTCCGCCACTTGTTGCCTTGTAGGATGAGGGGAATGTGTGCGGCGGTCCTTGTTGAAGCCACATTCACAATACAGGCAATCGAAGGTGCATATCTTCCCGTCTGCCGGCATCAGGTTCACACCTAAGCTTAGTCCTAAACGACGGCTGTGCACTGGGCCGTAAATGGGACTTGGATAAATAACAGTACTCATAATTCTGTTCTTACTTTAATTCTCGATTCTTATCAGAATTCTTGAGCAAAGATAATAAAAATATATCATTCTCGGTGCTTTTCTTCTTGAATATTTGGTTAATGCAAGTTAATCATCTCTTTCTCTCTAAGATTTTGATTAACTTTGTATCCAAATATGCAAGATTATTGACCACTGCAATGGGAAAGAAAAGAAATAAGGTAAGCAGGCACACTGGGCGTCTGCAAGCTGTTACATTGTGTATCAGCACAGCCATGGTGCTTGTGCTGTTGGGGCTTGTCGTGTTTTCTACACTCACCGGCCGCAATCTTTCGTCGTATGTAAAAGAGAACCTTGTCGTCACCATGATGCTGGAGCAGGATATGAGTGACAACGAAGCCATGACCATGTGCTCTCACTTGAAGCAACAGCCCTATATCAAGCAAGTGCACTTCATCAGCAAACACGAAGCACTGACCGATGCTACCCGTCAGATGGGAGCCGATCCTTCAGAATTTACCGATGGCATCAATCCCTTCCCCTCATCTGTAGAGCTGACCTTGAAGAGCGACTATGCCAACAATGACTCACTGAAATGGATCTCAGCCCAGTTGAAACGCTATCCAAAGGTATCGGAAATCAACTATCAGAAAGACTTGGTGGATGCCGTGAACCGCAATCTGGCGAAGATCGGCATCATTCTACTGGTCATTGCGGCTTTGCTCACCTTTGTATCCTTCTCTTTGATCAACAACACCGTGAAGCTCGGTATCTATGCCCGCCGCTTCTCCATCCACACGATGAAGCTCGTCGGTGCCTCCTGGAGCTTTATCCGTGGGCCGTTTATCCGCCGTGCCGTCCTGACAGGACTGCTGGCTGCGCTGCTGGCCATTGCTGTCTTGGGGGGATGCATGTATGCGCTGTATCGCTACGAGCCGGAGATTTTGAACATCGTGACATGGCGCGAGATGACTATTACGGCAGTAGCAGTGATTGCTTTCGGCATTATCATTACGGCCATCTGTGCTTCCATCTCTGTGAACCGCTTCCTGAAGATGAAGGCAGGTGAACTCTATAAGATTTAATGAAAGATCTCTTGCTTGATCAGCAAGCAAGATTTCATTCCCTCTTCCGCAGTCTCAAAGACATACTGAATAATGGTGGAATAGGAAACATGGAACAAAGAATAATGATTAAACAAAATATGGATAAAAGAAATTATGCATTCGACCGTACCAACTTCACGTTGTTGGCTATCGGTTTTGCCATCGTGGTCATCGGCTTCATTCTGATGAGTGGCAGCAGTTCTACGGAACAGGCTTTTAATCCCGACATCTTCAGTTTCCGCCGTATCAAGGTAGCTCCTGTGGTGTGCTTTGTTGGCTTCATCTCCATGATCTATGCCATCATCCACAAGCCTAAGGACAATGGCGACGAGAACACTCCTGCCGAAGCACCATCTAACAACGAGGAGGCCTGATGACACTGATACAGACTATTATCATCGCTATCGTGGAGGGACTTACAGAGTTCCTTCCAGTGTCGTCGACAGGCCACATGATCATCACCCAGAATCTTTTGGGTGTACAGCAGGGTGATCCTTTTGTCCACGCCTTCACGTTCATCATTCAGTTCGGTGCCATTCTCTCTGTTGTGTGTCTATATTGGAAGCATTTCTTTCAGATGCGCAACTATGAGGAGTTTGTCGACAAGATGAAATTCTACGGACTGCTTATCGTGGGTGTGTTGCCTGCCGTAGTCATTGGCTTGGCAGCCAAGAAGAGCGGTCTGCTCGACTGGTTGCTGGACAGTGTGGTCGTCGTGGCTGCTATGCTTGTCATAGGTGGCGTATTCATGCTCTTCTGTGATCGTATCTTCAACAAAGGGTCAGAGAACAATCAAGTCGATTGGAAGCGTGCATTTCTCATTGGCTGTTGGCAGTGCTTGTCAGTCATTCCAGGAACAAGTCGCAGTATGGCTACTATCGTAGGAGGAATGCAGCAGAAGCTGACACGCAAGCGCGCGGCAGAGTTCTCTTTCTTTCTGGCTGTGCCGACGATGGCTGGTGCTACGCTTCTCGACCTGATCGATATGTTCAAGGAAGGCACTACGTGGGCTACCAGCAACAATATCATGTTGCTCATCGTAGGCTGCGTCATCGCTTTTGTGGTGGCTATGCTTGCTATGAAGTGGTTTGTCGGTTTCTTGACCAAATACGGTTTTCGTGCATTCGGCTGGTATCGCATCATCATTGGTGCCGTCATACTACTGATGTTGGCAACCGGTCACTCACTTGTTATGGTTGATTAATGAGAGATTTTATCAAAGGAGAGATCTTAGCTATCGACAAGCCCTATGGCATGACGAGCTTCGGCGCACTGGCTCACATCCGTTTCCTGCTCTCACAAAAATTAGGGCAGAAGGTGAAAGTGGGGCATGCCGGCACGCTCGACCCATTGGCGACGGGTATTCTGATCCTCTGCACAGGCAGGTGCACCAAGCAGATCGAGACGCTGCAAAGCCATACCAAGGAATACACGGCGACGCTGCAGTTGGGCGCAACCACAGCCAGCTATGACCGTGAGCACGAGGTCGACACTACCTATCCCGTGGAGCATATCACACGTGAACTCATCCTTGATGTGCTGAAACAGTTCGAGGGTGACATCCAGCAGGTGCCTCCAACCTACAGTGCATGTAAAGTAGAAGGTACGAGATCCTATCAGTTGCGACGTAATGGCGAGGACGTGAAACTGAAACCGAAGGCTATACATATAGACGAGGTGGAGCTCACGGATTATGACGACGTGAAGAAGACCATGGCCATCCGTGTTGTCTGTGGCAAGGGTACCTATATCCGTGCGCTGGCCCGCGATATTGGCCGGGCATTGAATAGCGGTGCTTATCTCACGAGCCTGCGTCGGACACGTGTGGGCGACATCAGCGAAAGCGACTGCATTGCGTTTAATCATTTCGGCGAATGGCTGGACAGTGAGATACACAATGAGGTGAGCGCAGCAGCACTCCAGCGTCCTGCCGAGGCAAAGCCTCAGATCACTCCCAAGGCAGCCGGCAGCTTTATGGAATAAACAGAGCAAATCCCAACCAGGATTATTATCAGACAGAATAGAAAGGAAATATACATTATGAAGTTATCGCAGTTCAAGTTTAAGTTGCCGCCCGAGTCGGTGGCCCTTTATCCTCACAGCATTGTGAGGGAGTATACGAACGACGATGGTACGAAGGGTTCTTTTCGGATTACCCGTCGTGACGAGTCCCGTCTGATGGTGCTGCACCGGACAACGGGCGAGATAGAACTCTATAAGAAGGATGACAAGGGACAGCCGATCAAAGGCGAGTATCTTGACTTCCGCAACGTCATAGACTATTTTGATGATGGCGACGTATTCATCCTCAATGATACAAAGGTATTCCCCGCCCGCCTGTATGGTACGAAGGAAAAGACCGACGCCAAGATCGAGGTCTTCATTCTTCGTGAGCTCAACGAGGAGACGCATCTGTGGGATGTGCTCGTAGAGCCGGCGCGCAAGATCCGTATCGGCAACAAGCTCTTCTTCGACGAGGTGGGCACCATGGTGGCAGAGGTCTATGACAACACGACCAGCCGTGGACGTTCCCTGCGATTCCTCTATGACTGTCCTCACGATCAGTTCAAGCGCGACCTCTTCGCTCTTGGCGAGGCCCCGCTGCCGGAGTATGTGCTCAACGGCCGTCCTGAGGATCCCGATATGAAGGGCATGCATGTGCACTCCCACGCGACCAAGGACGACCTCGAAGACTTTCAGACGCTTTTTGCCCGCAACGAGGGTGCTGTCACCGTGCCAGCTACCGGTCTTCATTTCAGCCGTGAACTGTTGAAACGCATGGAGATCAAAGGCATCAACACGGCGTTTATCACGCTGCATTGCGGCTTGGGCAACTTCTCGCCGATCGAGGTAGAGGATCTTACCAAGCATAAGATGGACTCTGAGCAGATGTTTGTCAACAAAGAGGCTTGCGACATGGTCAACACCGCCAAGAAAGAGGGTCATCATATCTGTGCCGTCGGAACGAGTGTGGCCAAGGCTACTGAGACCGCAGTAGGCACTGATGGCTTCCTCAAGGAGTATGAGGGATGGACTTCCAAGTTTATCTTCCCACCCTACGAGTTTGGTCTTGCTGACACAATGATCGCCAACTTCTATCATCCCGAGTCAACGCTGTTGATGTCTACAGCGGCCTTCGGTGGTTACGAAAATGTGATGGCCTGCTATGCATTGGCACTGAAGCATGGCTATAAGTTTGGTTGCTATGGCGACAGTCTGCTGATCGTGGACTGACCGTGTAGCAATCCCATAGTTGTGAAAACGGCTTATGGCAGATATAAACAATCCTGCTTTGCATAAAGTCTATCTCAGCTTAGGTTCCAATATCGGGAATCGGCGGGGCTTGATACGACAGGCTGTGGAATTGTTGGAGAACAGGGTAGGGCATGTCTCTGCCTTGTCTTCTCTTCATGAGACCGAGCCGTGGGGGTTTGAGTCTCCCAATAAGTTTCTCAATGCGTGCTGCTGTTGTCTGACGACAATGCCGCCGCGGCAAGTGCTCTTGGCCACGCAACGTATTGAGCGCGACTTGGGTCGTACGGGGAAATCAGTTGACGGTGTCTATCACGACCGTGTCATTGACATCGACATCCTGCTTTATGACGACTTGAAAGTGGATGAACCCGGTCTAAAGATTCCCCATCCGCTGATGTATGAGCGCGACTTCGTCATGGAGCCGCTCAAGGAGATAATGAAACATGTTTAGTGTATAGGTTTAAATCTGAAATGATTCATCCTAATCCCTGAATAATAAATCCTAATTCTCCAATAATAATTCCTCCATTCAAAATCCCGAATCGTCAATAACAGACAGCTATATCAGGAAGAAAATATTCTGAAAAAAACTCCATACGTTGCAGGCTAAGTCCACAGCGTATGGAGTTTCTTTATATATTATATATATAATAATGTGTAGGAAACGGCTTATTCCTTGTTGGCACGCTTACGCTCGAGGTGATCGAGGATGATCTTGCGCATACGCATCGACTTAGGAGTGACCTCCACATACTCGTCGCTCTTGATGTATTCCAGGCACTCCTCAAGACTCATGACAGTCTTCGGGATGACACGCGCCTTCTCATCAGAGCCGGAAGCACGCACATTGGTGAGCTGTTTAGCCTTGGTGACGTTGACCACGAGGTCGTTGTCGTGGACATGCTCACCGATGACCTCACCGGCATAGACTTCCTCACCCGGGTCGATGAAGAACTTACCACGATCCTGCAGCTTGTCGATGGAGTAGGCGTAGGCGGTACCCGTCTCCATGGCGATCATGGATCCATTGATACGGCGAACGATTTCTCCCTTGTAAGGCTGATACTCCTTGAAGCGGTGTGCCATGATGGCCTCACCCTGAGAAGCAGTGAGCACATTGGTGCGCAGGCCGATGATACCACGTGAAGGGATGTCGAACGTGATGTTGACACGGTCGCCTTCGGTGTCCATACCTGTCAGATCACCTTTGCGGCGTGTGACCATATCCACCATCTTGCTGGCATAATCCTGCGGCACATTGATGTCGAGTTCCTCAACAGGCTCGCACTTCTGACCATCGATCTCCTTGTAGATGACCTGCGGCTGTCCTACCTGGAGCTCAAAGCCCTCGCGACGCATGGTCTCGATGAGCACAGAGAGATGGAGCACACCACGTCCACTGACAATCCAGCGGTCGGTAGAGCCCTCAACATTGCGCACGCGCAGTGCCAGGTTTTTCTCCAGTTCTTTCTGCAAACGGTCGCCGATCTGACGGGAAGTACAGAACTTACCTTCCTTACCGAAGAAAGGAGAGTCATTGATGGTAAAGAGCATACTCATCGTAGGCTCGTCGACAGCGATCGGCGGCAGAGCCTCGGGGTTTTCAAAGTCAGCGATGGTGTCACCGATCTCGAAGTGCTGAAGGCCGACCACAGCGCAGATGTCACCACTGTCGACATGGTCGCAGCGCTTGTGAGTAATTCCCTCGAAAGTATGCAACTCTTTGATTTTATCTTTCTCAAAGGTGCCGTCACGGTGGCAAACGGTAATGTTCATACCGTCTTTGAGTGTACCTCTGTGCACACGGCCGACAGCGATACGTCCGGTATAGGAACTATAGTCGAGAGAAGTGATGAGCATCTGAGGTGTACCCTCCAGGCGCTTAGGTGCCGGGATGACCTCAAGGATCTTATCAAGCAGATAATCGATGTTGTCTGTGGGCTTGTTGAAGTCGGGTCCCATCCAGCCGTTCTTGGCAGAACCATAGACAACGGGGAAGTCGAGCTGGTCTTCTGTGGCGTTGAGATCACACATCAAGTCAAACACCATCTCGTAGACCTGCTCAGGACGGCAGTTGGGCTTGTCGACCTTATTGACGACAACGATGGGCTTGAGTCCGAGTTTGAGAGCTTTCTGCAGCACGAAACGAGTCTGAGGCATAGGACCCTCGAAGGCGTCAACAAGCAGCAGACAGCCGTCGGCCATGTTGAGCACACGCTCCACCTCACCGCCGAAGTCAGAGTGCCCCGGGGTATCGAGAATATTGATCTTCACTCCTTTCCATGTGATGGAAACGTTTTTGGAAAGGATAGTTATCCCTCGCTCGCGCTCCAAGTCATTGGAGTCCAATACTTCGCCGCTGTTGTCCTGGCCGTCACGGAACAGTTTACCAGCGAGCATCATCTTGTCAACCAGCGTAGTTTTGCCATGGTCGACATGCGCAATAACTGCGATGTTACGAATGTCTTGCATTATTTTACCTTAATAGAGCTAATAATTTGCTTGCAAAATTACAAAAAAAACTGGTAAAAGTGGCTGATTCTGAGAACTTTTTTGTAACTTTGCAGCGCATTTTCGGAGATACCGATGCATTTAAGGCCGCTTGAGCAATGATGAAGACTCCTGCGGACGAAGGATGTAATGATGCAACAACAATTAATCATCAACAAACAATGTATTTAAACAAAGAGAAGAAGGAGGAAATCTTCGGCCAGTATGGCAAGAGCAATGCAGACACCGGTTCTGCTGAGAGCCAGATCGCACTGTTCACTTATCGTATCGCACACCTGACAGAGCACGTCAAGACTCATCACAAGGACTTTGTGACAACTCGTTCTCTGACTCGTCTGGTAGGAAAGCGCCGTGCTTTGCTGGACTACCTGAAGGATCGTGACATCGAGCGTTACCGTGCCATTGTGAAGGCTCTCGGTCTCCGCAAATAATCACGCGAAGCGCTTCTTTCATACGAGAAGAAAATTAGGCAAGAGAAAAGCCCGTGCTACAGTGGTAGTTCGGGCTTTTTTTTAGTTGCTTTAGACACTGCCATCCCTCTTAGCACAAATCCGTTTCCGCTGATTGTGGAAGGCAGGCCACTTAGTTGCTTCACTTTTGCCGCAAGCGCGGAAATGTCTTGAAAAGTGACATTTTCCCGCCCAAATACAGCCAAATTTCTGAACCGACCCATCCTTGGCTCTGAATTTCTCGATTTTTAAGTGTATTTTTATAAATCTTTATAAATCAACCACTTATAAAAACATTCGTTCCTCAATGCTTCAAAAAGCATTGTTTTTACCCTGTTTTTTCAAAGAAATGCCCATCAAAACACTGTTTTGTGCCTATCATCTCAATTGTTTCTACTGATAAAACAACTGAGATGACCAGATGAAACAACTTGTTTCTTCAACTCATCTCACTGTTTTGTAAACGACCAACCACCATTTCGTGGTTAAAATCACCATTTTTCCATCTTTATCCTGCTTTTATTTTTCTAGAATGCAAGTGTTGAGAGACATGGTTTTGTAAGAACATATCACATAATCTTCCTGCTTTGACTTATGACATCTTTTCAAGTCCCTTAAACTCTTTACAAATGTCGGTGTAGGTATGTTTTAAGTTCTTCCGACAATTGACCGAAAGACAATAAAAAAAAGGAGAATGTCGTATTCTCCTTTCTGTGACTCGCATGGGGTTCGAACCCATGACCCCAACATTAAAAGTGTTGTGCTCTACCAACTGAGCTAGCGAGTCAACGGTTTTGTATACTTGTCGGGATTACTGGACTCGAACCAGCGACCTCGCGCCCCCCAGACGTGTGCGCTACCAACTGCGCCAAATCCCGTAGTTTTTAAAACCGAGTGCAAAGGTACACATTCTATCTGAATCCACCAAATTTTCGGGCAACTTTTTCATTTGTTTGTTGTTTTTAATGTAAATATATAGGGTGTAACTACGTTATTTCAAGGGATATTTTGTATTTTTGCAAGACGTATAAATAATGAAGAACGTACTATAGATGTTGGTCAATCAAAAACATATTGCCCTGTGGCTGCTCCTAGCTCTGTGCTTGGGACTTACAGCCTGTGGGGGCGACGACGGCCTTGTGTCGGTCGACGAAAGCAAATTGGTCACCGACACTGCTGAGATAGACAGTAACTATGAATATGAGTTGCCGGTTATCTTCCATGTCCTGTATAAGGACCAGTCCGATGCGACCCAGTATATTCCTGCCGCACGTTTGAAAAACCTGCTGCAATATGTCAATGAGATCTATCAGGGAGGAATCTATGGCGAGAGCGAGAATCTGCATCTGAAGTTCGTCTTAGCGGAAAAGGACGAGAAAGGAAAGAAGCTCGGAACGCCGGGGGTCGAATATGTGAAGTACGACGGCGACTATCCCATCGACGTCAGTGCCTTCATGTCTGACAACACCGGTGCCAATGTGAAATATATTTGGGACCCCAACCAATATATCAATGTGATGATGTTCAACTTCAAGTCAGCGTCTTCCAATGAGGTGACGTTGGGCATCTCTCACATGCCGCACACGGTAGACAACAGAGTAGAAGGGCTGGACAACGTCAAGACACAGTATATTGCCAAAAGTCAACTGAAATATCCGCTTTGCTCTTCTATCAACAGCACTTATGCCGCACAGGCTTCTGGTGGTGGCTATTTCCAATCTGACCGATACACAGACGACAACCATACAGCCCATACGCTCTCCACGACAGATGTCGTCGTCACGATGGCACATGAACTGGGACATTATCTCGGTCTCTATCATGCTTTCACGGAAGATAAGAAAGACGGAGGCTTTCAGCCCGTAGACTCTTGCGGTGACACCGACTACTGCAAGGACACGCCATCGTATAATCGTATCGACTATAATAATTATTTGGAAACGCTGAACTTCGAACAAAACGACCCCAGCATTACTAAGAAGATGCTGTCAAGAAACTCATGTGACGGCAAGACCTTTGAGTCGGACAACATCATGGACTACAGTTTGACGATGGGATTCCAGATCACAGCAGATCAGAAAAAACGTATCAGGAACGTGCTCTACTACAGTCCGCTCATTCCCGGACCCAAGAAAAACAATATCAACACCAGAACACGAGCCACAGACGACAGTCACCCGCTGGATTTGAAATTCACGATCATAAAATAAGCAACCAATAGATTATGACATACGATATTACAGCCCCGAAAACGCTCGACGCCAGCATCAAACTGCCGGCATCGAAAAGCATCAGCAACAGAGCACTGATCATCTACGCCCTCAGCGGCGGAGAGCATGTGCCCACCAACTTATCCGACTGTGACGACACTGCCGTGGTCATCAATGCCTTGAAGTCTGCCGAAGAAGTCATCGACGTGAAGGCAGCAGGCACTGCCATGCGTTTCCTCTCGGCATATTTGTCTCTCACACCCGGCGAGCGTGTCATCACCGGTTCTGAACGCATGAAGCACAGACCCATTGGAATCTTGGTCGACGCCTTGCGCGCACTGGGCGCTGACATCGAGTACGCCGGTGAGGAGGGCTTTCCTCCCTTGCGCATCAAAGGTCATCAGCTGGAAGGCGGCCAGCTGGAGATTCCCGGCAACGTCAGCTCTCAGTTCATCTCAGCTCTCCTGCTCATTGGTCCTATGCTGAAAAATGGCTTGCAACTGACACTTCAAGGCGAAATCATCTCACGTCCTTACATCGACCTGACGCTGTGGGTGATGGGAAGTTTTGGCGCACAGGCCAGTTGGATGGACAACACCACGATAGAGGTGAAGCCTCAGCCTTACGTCAACAAACCCTATGTCATTGAGAACGACTGGAGCGCAGCCAGCTACTGGTATGAGATGGTAGCTCTCTTCGGCGACAGCATGCCGGAGGTGAGGCTCAACGGACTCATGGACAGCTCACGCCAAGGCGACTCGATCATCAAATACATCTTCTCGCTCTTAGGCGTAAAAACCTCGTTCAGTACTGATCCCAAGACGGGTGAGACCTTTACCACACTGAAACATAAGATCGGCGGTGTGCAGCATTTGGACTTTGACTTCATCAACTGTCCCGACTTGGCTCAGACCGTTGTGGTGACCTGCTGCGCCTTGGGAGTTTCCTTCCACTTCACGGGACTGGCAAGTCTGAAGATCAAGGAAACCGACCGCATAGAAGCCTTGAAGAACGAGCTCCGCAAGATGGGCTTCCTCATCCGTAGCGTGAATGACAGCGAACTGATTTGGGATCACGGACGTTGCGAGCCTACTTTCGACGCCATCGACACTTACGAAGATCACCGCATGGCCATGTCGTTTGCTCCTCTTGCCATCGTGCATCCCCATCTGCGCGTCAATCATCCCGAAGTCGTCAGCAAGTCTTATCCCCATTTTTGGAGCGACCTGCGCCAAGCTGGATTCCTTATTGAAGAGCAACAATGAGCATCATCGTCTATCTCCTCATCAGTCTCGTCGTGCTGGGCCTCATTAGTGCGGGCTCCAGCCTGATTTCCCGTCGTCGGGGACACGACGAGGCTCCTTTCATACCCGACGCCTCGGACAGTTGCGCCACCTGTACGGGCTTCAACGACAAGTGCGAGCAGGACTGCATGCTGGAAGCGGCGACAAAGCCCATCGAATATTTCGACGATGAGGAACTGGACGCTTTCAAAGGTCGTCCTTCCAATCAGTACACCGACGAAGAGGTTGAGCAGTTTGCAGAAGTGTTGGAGTCGTTGCGCCCGGAAGAAGTCGCGGCATGGGGCAGAAGCCTCCATCTCAGAGGAATAGAATTGCCGGACATTCTGAAGGATGAATACGTGGCAATGGTGAAATAGCTTGAGAATAAATCACAAAGTGAAGGTTCGAGGTACATTTTTGATATCCGTCTCCCTACTGTCAGTCCTCATCTGTGTCATTGCGGGCTGCTCCAGTAGTAAGAACACCGCGGGCACTCGCTGGTGGAAGGCCTTCAACGCCCATTACAACACCTATTATAATGGTACGCTGGCCTACATCGACGGTTCTCTGGAAAAAGAGAATGGCAACAAAGACAACTTCACGGAACTGATCCCTCTCTATACCGTCGGCAACAAAAACAGCCGTGAACTGGGCAAATCCAACTACGACAGGGCAATACAGAAATCGCAGAAGGCCATTCAGCGTTATAGCATCAAACGACGACCCGAATGGGACAAAAACCGCAAAAAGACGGCGCGAGACATCGAATGGCTGCAACGGAGAGAGTATAATCCCTTTCTGTGGAAGGCTTGGATGCTGATGGGACGCTCGCAGTTTTACGAGGGAGACTTCGACGGAGCCGCTTCTACATTCAACTACATGTCGCGCCTCTATGCCACTCAACCGGCCATCTACAGCCGTGCCCAGGCTTGGCTGGCCAAGACCTACGTGGAGAGTGGCTGGCTCTACGATGCCGAGGAGGTCATCCGCAATGCCCGCCGCGACACGATACCCAGTGTTGCCCGCAAGGAATGGGACTATACGCTGGCCGACTACTATATCCATACACAGCACTATGCCGAGGCGATCCCCCATCTGAAAAAGGTCATCCGCCATGAGATGCGACGCAAACAGAAAGCACGCGAGTATTTCCTGCTCGGGCAGATCTATGCACTCACCAACATGAATCAGGATGCCTATAAGGCATATCAAAGGGCTGTCCGCACCAATCCGCCCTATGAACTGGAACTCAATGCCCGTGTGGCTCAGACGGAAGTCATGGCTGCCCGGCAGGCGGGGAAGATGATCGGCAGGCTCAAGCGCATGGCGGCTTCTGACAAGAACAAAGACTATCTCGACCAGGTATACTATGCGATGGGTAACATCTATCTTTCCCAGCGCGACACGGCAAAGGCTATCTCTGCTTACGAGCGGGGCGGTGCCAAGTCCACACGCAATGGAGTGGAGAAGGGTGTGCTGATGCTGAAACTGGGAAATCTGTATTGGGACAAAGAACGCTTTGCCGATGCACAGCGTTGCTATACCCAGGCGGTCGGCATGTTGGACAAGGAGCGGAAGGACTATGCACAGCTCACGGAACGATCCAAAGTCCTTGACGCTCTCGTCCCCTATACCGAAGCCGTACATCTGCAAGACTCTCTGCAGTCGCTGGCAAAGATGGATGACGCTCATCGCAACGCCGCTATCGACCGCGTCATCGAGGCTTTGAAACAGAAGGAAAAGGAGGAAAAACGCGCGCAAGAGGCGCAGGACGCTTCCAACCAACTGGCTGAAGGCAATGATATGGAGCGTCAGCAACAGACTTCTTCGCAACGTCAGGCCACTGTGTCTGCTGCCCAGCAGAATGGTGCCTGGTATTTCTATAACCCCGTCGCCGTACAGCAGGGCAAGCAATTGTTCCAACGGATGTGGGGAAAACGAAAGAACGCTGACAACTGGCAACGGGCCAACAAGACGGTGGTGGCTGACAATACGTCCAACACAAATATTGCCGCTGCGGACTCCTTATTTAATAGTAACACTGGCAATGAAGCCACAGCCGATTCTGTAAGTGAAGACGCCAAGAAGCTTAACCCCTCTGATGACCCGCACACGAGAGCATACTACATGGCGCAAATACCTTTCACTGACGATCAGCGCAAAGCCAGCAACAGCATCCTGTGCGACGGACTGTTCAACAGTGGCATCATCTTCAAAGACCAGCTGGGCAACCTCGAGCTCAGCCGTAAGGCCTTGGAGCGTCTCGACCGTAATTATCCCGACTACGAGAAGTCTGACGAGGTGCTTTATCACCTCTTCCTGCTCTACTCGCGTATGGGTGAAGCTACTCTGGCTCAGCAACAAGTGACGAAGCTCAAAGCCAAATATCCCAACAGCCATTGGACGACGCTGCTCTCTGATCCCAACTATCTGTCCAATGCCCGCTATGGCGAGCAGATAGAAGACTCGCTCTATGGTGCTACCTACGATGCTTTCAAGGCTGAGCGCTATACCGAAGTAATGGCTAACAGCCGTGTCTCGGAACGGCGCTTTCCACAGGGGCAGAATCGTGATAAGTTCATCTTCATCTATGGGCTGAGCCGTCTCAACGAGGGCGACAGCCAGGGATGTCTCGCGGCGATGGACACGCTGGTAGCGAATTTCCCCGAGAGCAAACTGGCTGAGCTGGCGGGAATGATCATCAACGGAGTGAAGGCTGGACGACAGCTCCGTGGCGGGCATTTCGACATCGGCAACTTCTGGCAACGGCGTACCGACGTGCTGACCGAGGCCGACAAGAAAAGAGAGATGAAGCTAAGCAATGAGCGTAACACTCCTTTCTGCTTCCTGCTGGTCTACGCTCCCGATTCGGTCAGGGAAAACCAGCTGCTGTTCCAGGTGGCTCGCTATAACTTCACGAGCTATCTCGTACGTGACTTCGACATTGTCATTGACGACTTGGACGGCATACACCGTATGAGGATCTCCGGATTCAACAATTACGATGAAGCACGCCAGTACGCCAATCAGGTGATGCAACAGCCGTCGGTACAGAAACTGACAGGCAAGGCCCGAGCTTTTATCGTCTCTCAGACCAACCTCCCACTGTTGGGAGCACAGTTCAGTTACGACGACTATTCCAAGTTCTACAACACCCATTTCGCGCCGTTGAAGATTTCAACCTCCAGATTGCTGATCGAACCCGCAGAGGTTGTCACCCAGCCCGGCAAAGAAAAGCTACCGATGACAGAGAAAGAGGTCGACGACTACCTCAATGGCATCACAGTAGAGCCGGAAGATACGCAGGGATCTTCCTCCACGTATATTCCCGTTGACAACGACGCTGACCAAAGCAAGGGTAAGAGCCTGTCGACAGAAGTTGTCACAGAACCAGAGAATAGACAGAAGCAAGGTGGTACTATCATCCCGACGAATGACGATGATGCCCCGACTGTCTTGCCCGCTACAAAGCAGGAAAAGGCTGAAACAAAGGCAGATAAGCCCGCCATCAAGACTAAGCAGCAGGAATCTCAGCGACAACAGCCTCTTCCCAAAGCACAAACGAGTGGGACTAAGAAGGAGACTCCAGCCGGGAAAACGGCCAACAAGGCTGAGGAAAAGAGAAAAACGGAAAAGCCGAAACTCTTTCCCGACATGACCAATGGTGCTGAAATCATCTTCGATGACACACCGGTACCCGCTAAACCTTCCAAGACAGGCGCTTCACAATCAAATAAGACACAGGGAAATAAAACAAGCGCCGCCGCTAAGCAAGATGTGGCCGGCAAGGCCGGTAACAACTCTCAGCCTGACAAGGCGAAAGCAAATTCCAAGGCGCAGCCAAAGAGAGAGAAGTCCTTTGACTTAGAGGATGAGTATTACGATTTAGACGGATTTTAAAGATGAACAACGGAGACATATTATGGGTAGATGACGAGATGGATTTGCTCAAGGCTTATCTCATCTTTCTGGAGAAGAAAGGCTATCAGGTAGCCACTGCCAGCAATGGTGCCGATGCCATAGAACTCTGTAAGACACAGACGTTTGACCTGATCATGCTCGACGAGATGATGCCGGGACTCACGGGACTGGAGACGTTGCAACGCATCAAAGAGATACAGCCTCAGACGCCCGTGGTGATGGTCACCAAGAGCGAAGAGGAAGATATCATGGATCAGGCGATAGGCTCCAAGATCGCGGACTATCTTATCAAGCCTGTCAACCCCAGTCAGATACTCTTGACGCTCAAGAAGAACATCCATCGGCGGGAGATCGTCAATGAGGTCACACAGAGTTCTTACCAGCAGGAATATCAGCAACTGTCCATGCAGATCGATGATTGCCGCACGTGGACAGACTGGATGGAGGTCTATCGTCGCCTGTCTTACTGGGATATGGAGCTGGGTAGCACCGACAGCACATTTGCCGAGATGCTGAGCATGCAGAAAGAAGAAGCCAACAACGGCTTTGCCAAATACGTCAAACAAAACTATCTTGACTGGGTGGATCCTCATCGATTCCTTCAACAGAAAGCAGGGGAGGACCGCCCGCAGATGAGCCCCGACATCTTCAAGAAATGTGTCTTCCCCGCCATCAGCGCAGGGGAGAAGGTCTTCCTTGTCGTCATTGACAACTTCCGATGGGACCAGTGGCGCACGCTGGCTACGGAGATTGGCGACCTGTTCGACATTCAGGAGGACATGTACATGAGCATTCTACCGACAGCCACGCAGTATGCCCGTAATGCCATCTTCAGTGGATTGATGCCGGTGAAGATCCAGCAGATGTTTCCGGAGCTGTGGGTTGACGAGGATGAAGAGGAGGGCAAAAACCTCAACGAGGCACCGCTCATCGCCACACAGATTGAGCGCTATCGCCGTCACGACCGATTCTCTTACCACAAAATCAATGACTCGGCTGCCGCCGACCGCTTTCTGCAACAATACAACAGCCTGAAGGACAACGATCTCAACGTGGTGGTCATCAACTTCATCGACATGCTCTCTCATGCCAGAACGGAATCGAAGATGGTTCGCGAGCTCGCCAGTGACGAGGCTGCCTATCGCAGCATCACGCTGAGCTGGTTCCGCCACTCTGTCATCGGCGAACTCTTCCGACTGTTGTCTCAGAGCGATTACCACATCATCCTCACCACAGATCACGGCTCCATCCGTTGCGAGAAGCCCATCAAGATCGTCGGTGACCGTAACACCAACACCAATCTGAGATACAAACTGGGAAAGAATCTCAACTACAACTCTAAAGAGGTCTTCACCATCAAAGCACCTAAAGACGCTCAGTTGCCGGCCCCCAATGTAAGCACGACCTACGCCTTCGCCACGGGAAACACCTTCTTTGCCTATCCCAACAACTACAACTACTACGTGCAGTACTATCGCGACACCTTCCAGCATGGTGGCATCTCGATGGAAGAAATGCTTGTGCCGCTGATCACGATGAAGGCAAGAAAGAAATAAAACATGATGGAAGTAGCGGAACTCAAGCGTCAGGCATTCGAATTGGGCTTTTCTGCCTGTGGCATCGCACGGGCGGAACGTGTTGATGCCAAGACAGAGCAAGGCCTAAGGCAATGGCTCAGCGATGGCATGAATGCCGGGATGGACTATATGGACAACTATCTCGACATGCGACTGGACCCACGACTGCTCATGCCCGGACTGAAGTCGATCGTCTCGGTAGCACTGAATTATGCGCCCGCACAGACGATGCCAAAGGACCAGCCTCAGATGGCAAGCTATGCGTTGGGACAGGATTACCACAACATCATGCGCGACAAGCTCCTGCGTCTGGCCTGTTTCGTACTGCCAGATGATGTTCGCTTCAACGGGAAAAAGCCCATTCCGTCACCACACTATCGTGTATTCGTCGACAGCGGACCCGTGCTGGAACGGTATTGGGCTGTGAAAGCGGGGCTCGGATGGATTGGCAAGAACCATCAACTCATCATTCCCCATGCAGGAAGCATGTTCTTTCTGGGTGAGCTCTTCCTTGATATCGAACTTCCTTCCGACGATCCCATGCCCAACCGCTGCGGCATCTGCCGTCGTTGTGTCGACGCTTGTCCCACGCACGCACTGCTTGAGACAGGAGAGTTCAATGCTGAGCGTTGCCTTTCTTACCAGACGATCGAGAACAAGGGAGAACTTAGCGAGGAAGCACAGTCGGCAATGGGCAACTGCTTCTACGGTTGCGACCGATGCCAGCAAGCATGTCCGTGGAACAGGTTTGCCAAGCCCAACACTACCCCGGAACTGCAACCCAAAGAAGAACTGCTGGAGATGACACTCGATAAATGGCGGCAGCTCTCTGTCGAAGACTACCGGCGACTCTTTAAAGGATCTGCCGTGAAGCGTGCCAAATACGAGGGACTGATGAGAAACATCCGTCATCTGAAACAAAAATAAAATCCTGATCAGAGCAGCATCTGACCCACATACCAAACTTAAAAACAAATACCAATATGCACGTAATCATTGAAAACAACTATGACGCCCTCTCTCGGTGGGCTGCTGACCATGTGATCCGACGCATCAACGCATCGCATCCGTCTGCCGACCATCCTTTTGTCTTAGGTCTGCCAACCGGTTCCACGCCGGAGGGCATGTATGCCCTTTTGGTCAAGGCATGTCAGAAAGGCGAGGTCTCTTTCCGCCATGTCGTGACCTTCAACATGGATGAATATGTCGGGCTGGCTGAGGATCATCCTCAGAGCTACCACTCTTTTATGTTCACCCACCTTTTCAACCATATCGATTGCCCACGGGAGAACATCCATATCCTTAACGGCAATGCACCGGATTTGCAGGCAGAATGCGAAGCCTATGAACGTGCCATCACACAAGCGGGCGGTATTGACCTGTTTATCGGTGGCCTTGGCGTTGACGGGCACATCGCTTTCAACGAACCAGGATCGAGTCTGCGCTCACGTACGAGAGTGATGACGCTCAACGATGACACGCGTATCGCCAATTCCCGATTCTTCGATGGCGATGCCAGTCTCACGCCAGGACAGGCACTGACTGTCGGCGTGGGCACCGTGACTGATGCTCGCGAGGTGATGATCCTTTGCAACGGACACCACAAGGCACGGGCTCTTCAAGCGGTTGTCGAGGGACCTGTCACACAAATGTGCCCGGCCAGTGCACTGCAACTCCATAACAACGCTCTCATCGTCTGTGATGAGCAAGCTACAGACGAACTGAAAGTTTCTACTTATCGCTATTATCGCTCCTTACAAAAATGATTCATTACAACCTTACATCACATATTGTACTTAACAAAGTATCTGAAAATCTTTATCATCCCAAGACTGCCGTAGAACGGTCGGAACTCACCCGCTTCGAGAAAATCCACACCGACATCTTCCCTAAATCAGAAGATGCTGTGGACAACATCGCCGACGCTATAGAAAGAGAGATCAAAGACAAGGCGCAGGAAAACAAACCTTGTATACTTGCGCTCGGTACCGGACAGAGTCTGACGCCCATCTATGAGGAACTCGTACGCCGGCATCAATACCAGGGATTAAGTTTCCGAAATGTCATCGTCTTCAATGTCTATGACTATTTCCCACAGAAACAGGGTTCTGTCATCACCAGTCTGCAGCAACTACGTGACCGATTGCTTGACCATATCGACATCAACCCGGAGCATATCTTCTCGCCCGATGGCAGTGTCGCACAAGAGAATATTCAGAAACAGTGTGCGCTATATGAACAGCAGATTCAGAAGTTTGGCGGTTTGGACATTGCTCTTCTCGGTATAGGACGCTGTGGCAACATTGCGGCCAATGAGCCTGGATCTGTCATCACTTCAACGTCACGGCTGATTCTGATCGACAGTGTGTCGCGTGAAGAGATGACGATGAGTTTCGGTGGACAAGAGCCCGTACCGCCTTGCAGCATTACGATGGGCATCAGCACGATACTCTCTGCCCGCCATATCTTCCTCACGGCATGGGGCGACGACAAGGCCGACATCATCCAAAAAACGGTAGAAGGTCCTATCACAGAAGACATTCCAGCCTCTTTCCTCCAGGCACACAACGACACACATGTGGTCATTGACCTCGCTGCCGCTGCCAAGCTGACACGTATCGTGCACCCTTGGCTGGTCTCCAGCTGCAAATGGGACGACAAGCTTACCTGTGCTGCTGTGGTATGGCTTTGTGAGAAGACACAGAAGCCTATACTGAAATTGACCAACAAGGACTATAACAGCAACGGTCTCTCCGAGCTTCTGGCACTCTACGGCTCGGCCTACAACTGCAATATCAGAATCTTCAATCACCTCCAGCATACCATCACTGGATGGCCCGGTGGCAAACCCAATGACGACGACACCTATCGTCCGGAACGCGCAACGCCATTTCCCAAGAGGGTCGTCATCTTCTCGCCTCATCCCGACGACGATGTCATCTCCATGGGAGGAACCCTGCACCGTCTTGTAGAGCAAGGCCATGATGTCCACATCGCTTACGAGACAAGCGGTGACATTGCCGTCAACGACGAGGAGGTAACACGTTTCATGCACTTTCTCAATGGTTTCAACCAGCTGTTCATGAACGCTGGCGATCAGGTCATCGTCAACATGTATCACGACATCAAACAGTTTCTTGCCAACAAAAGAGAGGGAGACATAGACACACAGGACGTCAGAACGATCAAAGGACTGATCCGTCGTGGTGAAGCCCGCACGGCATGTACATATAATGGTGTGCATTCTGATCATGTCCACTTTCTCGATCTTCCTTTCTACGAAAGCGGCAGAGTGGAGAAATATCCGATGACCGAACGTGACGTGAACATCGTGCGCCGTTTGCTTCAAGACATCAAGCCCCATCAGATCTTTGTGGCCGGTGATCTTGCCGATCCGCATGGCACACACCGTAAATGCACCGATGCCGTGCTCGCTGCCATAGACCTTGAGCAGCAGGCAGGAGCGGAGTGGCTTCGTGATTGCCGCGTATGGATGTACCGTGGCGCATGGGCTGAATGGGACGTAAAAGACATAGAGATGTGCGTGCCCATGTCTCCGGAACAACTGCGACATAAGCGCAACGCCATTCTCAAGCATGCTTCTCAAGCCGACTTCGCTCCTTTCTTGGGCAACGACGAGCGACTGTTCTGGCAGCGCGCGGAAGACCGCAACCGTGCCACGGCAAAGAAGTACGACGACTTAGGACTCGCCTGTTATGAGGCCATGGAAGCCTTTGTGGAGTACAAAAGAGACTAAAGCTGCCGGTTGGCTGAATGGTCTCCGCTTTTGGTTGAATGATTGCACCTATATAGCGTTCTATTTCTTACCTTTGCAATATAATAAATCACAACCATTCAACACGACTTATGTAGAATAGTCTTTTCATTCATATATTTGCGGTGCAAGTTTCGTGGGGACATGAGGCTTGCACCATTTTGATGAAATTGTTTTGCTTCCTTACGAACGCTTGTAGACACAATATAAAGATGAGGTTCATAACGGACATGACACCTTATTATATATAATAACTTAGATGATTAATCGTTAATATCTATGATGAGTAGAAAGTTTTGGCTATCTCCAGAGAGTGCCGTATACTTAGTAATGTGGCTGCTTATTTTCCTGCTGCCCATCGCTATCTTCTACCTGCGTGCTGCTACATTCACGCAGGCAGTATTTCATTGGGATGAAGTGCTGCATACCTGGCAGTGGTTTCTCTACGTGTTTCTTTGTTTCCTTATCCATAACTTTCTGTTAGCGCCATTGTTGCTGAGCAAGAAAAAAGTAGCTTACATGGTACTTGTGGCATTACTGTTTGTCTTTTTCTATTTACTTTCGACAACAATCCATGGCCCACGGCCTCATAACGACCGACAGCCGGAGTGTGAATTGAATGATAACGGGACGAATACTAAAGCGAGCAATACACAAATGGCACCACCCCCTCGTTTCGATGATCACCGCCCGGGACCTTTGGGACGGGAGATTCTCATCAATACCGTGCTCTTATCCGGCGTTCTCGGATTGAACATCGGCATAAAGTTTTATTTCAAATCGGAACAAGACCGTAATCATCTTCAGCAACTTGAGAAGGAGAGGATGTTTTTGCAACTGCAATATCTGAAGTTTCAAATCAATCCACACTTCTTCATGAACACTCTCAACAACATTCAGGTGCTCATTGATATGGACGCTGAGAAAGCCAAGGAATGCCTGAGAGAATTGTCTGTGATGATGCGTTTCGTACTCTATGATGGCGATAAAAATCGAGTGTCTTTACATAAAGACATCCTCTTCCTGCGCAATTATGTGAAGCTGATGCGACTGAGATACAACAGCCGGCTGACCGTGACGATCGACATCCCTGACAATCTTCCCGACTACACGATACCTCCGCTTATCTTCCCTACCTTTGTAGAGAATGCCTTTAAACACGGGGTGAGCTATAAACAGGACAGCTTTATCAACATAGCGATGGACATCGAAGACGGTGAGCTGCTCTTTTCATGCATCAATAGCAAGAAACCTATGACAGAGACCAGCAAGGTTCCCTCGGTCGGTGGGGTAGGGCTCACCAACGTGCGGCGAAGACTGGACTTGATCTATGGCGACCGATATACGCTTGATATCAAGGACAAGGCAGACGTATATAATGTTCTCCTCCGACTCCCTATACAAAAAGACTGATTATCATGATTAGATGTTTAGCAATCGACGATGAGCCTCTGGCTCTGCAACAACTGGTGAACTTCATCGGCAAAATCCCATACCTGCAACTTGTCAGGGCATGTTCCAGTGCCACAGAAGCAAAGGATGTTCTTTCACAAGACATGGTAGATGCCATGTTTTGCGACATCAACATGCCTGACCTCAATGGCATGGACTTCATCAAAGGTTTGTCGTTGCCGCCTCTTGTCGTTTTCACTACTGCTTACTCGGAATACGCTGTGGAGGGATATAAAGTAGATGCTGTAGATTATCTTCTGAAACCGTTTGGACTCGATGACTTCCGAAGGGCAGCCGAAAAGCTGCGCCGCCGGCTGGGAGAACAAGAGCAAGAGGAAACCTCTGCTTCCAATCAGTTGTCAGCTAATCAAAATGAGCAAGACCACATTGCCGAAGATCCGAAAGCTTCTCTTCCCAAGATAGGCGAAAGCACCGATTCTCTCTTCGTCAAAGTGGAGGGGCGTATGGTCAAGATTAGGTTGAGTGACATCATCTATATTGAGGGAATGAGTGAATATCTCAAGATTCATCTCGAAGGTAAGGATAGTCACGGACTACCACTGCGTCCTGTTGTATCCCTCTATTCACTCAAACGATTGGAAGAGCGCCTTCCCAACTATTTCATGAGAATCCATCGCTCCTATATCATCAACCTTCGTCACATACAAGAAGTAAGCAAGACGCGTGTGCTGCTCGACAACGACATTCTGCTGCCAATTGGTGACTTGTACAAGGATAGACTTAATGACTATTTGTGCAAAAACTATATTGGCAAGTAAAATAGTCCATGACATGCATCTTCACTGCAAGGAATGCATGCAAGAAACCTTGCTCCCCCTTTTTCATATTCCACAGCGGACATTCGCTGAATGGATGTGATGATTTACTGAACAATGTACGATGCATCCGGTAGAAATGCGTATCTTTGCAACAGAAAAAAGATAAAGAGATTTTTAGGTTTCTATAATTATTATGGTTAAGATAATTGTATGATAAGGGAGTAAAATGAGATTTACCATTAGATTGTATCTTTAGAGGTAACAAGAAGAAGAGACCGGAGCAGTGATTGCCCCGGTCTCTTCGCGTTTTATTGATTATATTATGTCCTTACTGGAACTACTTCTCATGATGCCTGTTCTGCGCTGGCCTCCTTGTTGACGATACGTGATCCCCAAACGGCATAGAAGAACATGTAGCACATGGCCACGAGAGGCACCACATACGACACCATATATCCTGCCTTGTCGGCGATTGCGTTCTGCACCATCGGCAGGATACCGCCACCCACTACCATCGTCATGAAAATACCACTGGCTGCGGCGGTGTATTTGCCTAAGCCCTCTGTGGCAAGGTTGAACGTACAACTCCACATCACGGAAGTGCACAGACCACAGCACACCAACAGGATGGCACTCAACGGCAACTCTGTCATCTCGAAACCGGAACCGGTGAAGACCGGGATAGCTCCCGTGACGGTCTTGGGAAGTACCATGGCGGTGATAATCAGACAGACACCGATAGCATTGGTGGTACCCATCATCACACGGCTGGAAACCTTGGAGCCAATCAAGCCGGCAACAAAACGACCCACGAGCATCAGCAGCCAATAGGTGCCGGCAGCGAAGCCGCCGATCGTCGCAGCGGTTGCCACATTCAGTCCTGCACCCGCCGCAGACGTGTCACTAAGGAAGAAATTAAGCGTGCCGGGGATGCCCACCTCTGTACCGACATAGAGGAAAATGGCGATCACGCCCAACGTGAAATGACGGAAATAGAAGGGAGAGTGCTCAAAAGTCACGCCCTCGGTGTTGTTGCTTTCGGGATCAGCAATGGGGATGAAACTGAGGATGATGAATGTAGCAGCAAAGATGCCCATTGCCAGATAGAGCACGATGTTGACATCGCTGATGGCTGTGTCCTTTGTCACTGTGCCGATGAGCGCGCCAACGAGCATCGGAGTGAGCGTACCCATAAAGGAGTTGAGCGTTCCACCGATCTGCAACAGCTGATTGCCTTTCTTTCCGCCACCACCAAGTAGGTTGAGCATAGGGTTGACAACGGTGTTGAGCATGCACACCGAAATGCCAGCCACAAAGGCACCGAGCAAGTAGACATAGAAGTTGGTGGGCAGACCCATCAACAAACTATGGGTGAACAGCTGACCGGAAAGAAACTGGATGAACACGCCAGCGAAGCCAAAGGCGACAGCCACCAGGGCGGTTTTCTTATAGCCGATGCGTTGCAGCATCTTTCCGGAAGGAATGCCCATGAACAAATAAGCCAGGAAGTTCATCATGTTGCCAAGCATTCCCAGTGTGTTGGAGCCTTCGAGTGCCGGCTGGTTCTTCCAGATGACACCGATAGGAGCGGCGAGATTTGTGACGAAAGCGATCATTCCGAAGAGGAAGATCATGGCCACGATGGCGATAGAACGCCCTTTCTGATTAGTCTCTTGCATTTTTCTTGTTTATGTTTTTAGTTAATAATCTCTTAATGATACGATTGAAAGGTAGAAAACACTTACGCCTAATATTCCGGCAATCGCCCCACAAGCAACATCGAAAAGCAGCGGCGGTACTCTTCCACCATCTTGGCATGTCCCGCTTTCTGGTAACATGCGTGGAACACAGGGGTGAGAGAGAACCGTGGGTAGATCTCTTCGTAATGATCGAGCAATGCAAGTTTCATCCCACGTGGATCGTTGGGATCGACATGAGCTTGCTGCAAAACCTGTAAAGCAAAGGTCCGGAAAAATGTCGTCACCTCCGAACGTATTCTATCTTTCATATTGCAAAGGTAAAAAATAAAACTACAAGAACCAAGAAAAAAAGGTTAATTGTAGATGATCAGACTTGTTCGCTTCCTTGTGTCCTTGGTTGCTGCTGACGCAAGATCATGCTTTGATGAAATGGGGATGGTTTTCGTCGCCCAATCGAGGATTGTAAACAAAGCCATCCTCATTAAAAGCTTTGAGAGCTTGCAGGTTGTTGATCTGGTTTCGAATCACAAAGCGCGCCATTCCTCCACGGCAGCCCTTGGCATACATCGACACGATCTTGAACTGAGCACCTTGGTCAACATAGAAGTAAGGCTTCACGACTCTCACCTCTTTCTCCACGCGCTTCCAGTCAAAAAGATGCTCAAACTCCTCGGTAGCCAGATGGAGCAGTACACCGTCGTCGGCCTTGACGCGCTCAATGAGGCGGTCAGTCAACCGATTTTTCCACCACGCAAAGAGTGTATTGCCGTCTGTAGTTTGCAACTTTACCTTGCCTTCCAACCGGTAGAGATGTATGCCGTCCAAGGGACGCAAGATGCCATAAAGAAAAGAAAGAATCAACAAATGATTCTGAGCAAAACGAAAATCATCAGCTGAAAACTCGTCCGCACAAAGATGCTTGTAGGCTTGACCATAGTAGGCGAGAATAGCAGGTATACTGCTCTCATCCACCATGAACTGCTGAAAACGCTGATGATTCTCCAAGGCAATGGCCGCGCTACAGTGCAAAGCCTTGGCGAGATCGGTGACTGACCATTGGAAAAGTTCCAACGCCAAGCGGCGTGCCGCGTCGTCAAAGATGGGCGTCGTCATTGTGGGAACCCGTCCTCGGTCTGCAGATCTCATGATTTTGGCACTGGCAAGTATCAGTTGCATATTATTAGTTTGTATTTTAATATTGTAATGAAACTCCACACCCCAGAGCAACGGTATTCGAAGATCACAGGGCTGAGATTGATAGTACAAATTTATAGCTATAATGTCAGACTCCAAAACAATTTCAGCAAAATGTTTATCATTAAGCATTTAAAATACTGTAGTCTGCCAATACATAACAAAACCTCCCTTTGTCTTGCATGAGAACAAAGGGAGGTACCTATTGAAGTTACTTGTTCTTGCTTGCCGCTACCCATACAGGTTCTTCGTTCATCACGGGCTTGTTGACTGCCATCACACCTGAAAGATTGTGCGGCACATAGGGCTCTTCAAGATAACGAATGTCATCCGCAGAGAGATGGACATCAAGCGACTTCACAGCACCCTCGATATGATGCAGTTTGGTGGCTCCTACTATCGGCGATTCCACCTTTTTCAGCAGCCAAGCCAGCGAAATCTGTGTCATCTCCACCCCGTAGCGGTCGGCCAGATCCACCACGCGCTCCACGATGCGGTTGTCCTGCTTGGCAGTGGCATCATACTTGAAGTGCATGAACGAGTCTTCCTGCTGTCGCTTAGAGGTCTCGCCGGGTCGCTTGGCTAACTTGCCAGAGGCCAATGCACTGTAGGGAGTCATGGCAATGTTTTCTTCGTGGCAGAACGGGAACATCTCACGTTCCTCCTCACGCATGATTAAGTTGTAATGGTTTTGGACGGAGATAAATTTTGCCCATCCATGCTGCTCTGCCATCGCGTTCATCTTCGCCACCTGATAGGCATAGGCATTTGCGATACCGATATAGCGAGCCTTTCCCGTACGTACAGCCTCGTTCATTCCCTCCATGATTTCCTCGGCAGGAGTCTTGTAGTCCCAGATATGGTAGATGTATAGATCCACATAATCCATGCCAAGGTGCTGTAGGCTGCTGTCGATGTTATTGAGCACATGTTGCCGTCCGTTGATGCCTTGCTGGATTTCCTCCTCCGTGCGAGGCAAGAACTTTGTGGCTACTACCACATCTCCACGCCGTGCCATATCACGCAAGGCACGGCCCACGAACTGTTCGGATGTGCCCAACTGATAGGCTATTGCCGTATCAAAGAAGTTTACGCCCAATTCCAGTGAGCGGCGTATAATCTCCCGTGTCGGCTCCTCGCCAATCGTCCACGAATGTTGTCCGATGGTGGGGTTGCCAAAGCCCATGCAGCCTAAGCAGATGCGCGACACACTGAGGTCAGAGTTTCCAAGTTTTACGTATTCCATATTGTTCGTTCGGCTTTAAATTTCTGCTCTTACTTCACCAAAATCTTCTTGCCATCCTTGATGAGGACACCCTTTTGTCCCTCTGTCGCAATAAACGGTCAGCAGTATGAGGAAAAAGATGACTCTTTTCTTTGTGGTACACTTTGTTTATTTGTCCGACTCCACGCTGCGGATGCAACTGAGTGCATTGAGTGTACGCGGATAGCCGATGAAGGGAAGGTTACTGGAAATGACAGCGATGAGCAGGTCTTTGTCGTTGCCTACGTGGTAGTTGCCGGCAATATGTCCTTTCAACTGTGGCTCGCAACCACCTTGGGCAGCAAGGAAACAGAACGTAATGAGCTCGCGCATCTTCAGGTCAAGTCCCGTGCGGGTGTAGTAATCGCCAAAGCAGTTGTCGGCCAGCCATTTGTTGATATGTCGGCTGTCCTCCGGCCCTGACTTCCAGAAGTCACGCATTGAGTCGCCGAAACAACTGATCTGTGCCTCTGTGCCAGCCTCACGACGGGTCTCTATCGTGGTGGTCTGCTGTGAAGCCAATGGCAGGATGATGCCACGAGCGGTCAGCACCTCGTTGGTAGCCGAGAGGAAGGGGCGGACGCGTCCCATGCCTAAATAGGCCGTAGCCTGATAGACGATTTCCTTCACCTCAACAGGTGTCACGCCTTTGGCGAGTGCTTCTGGCAGCAGTTCACGGTATTCGCTGATGCCCTGACAGCCAAGGAGCGTGGCCAGATAGCAGATGTAGCGGGTACGGTCGTCGAGATGCGTCTTCACCTGTTCCACTACCTCGCCGAAAGCAAAGGCCTTGAAGCGCTGGTTGTATTCAGCGTCGGCGACGTCGAGTATCGTAGAGCTTGCAGGCAGCTTGTCGTACTCTGCATCCGTGACAGGCTCCAGCCACTCGTTGGAGGCGCCTTCTTCTACTTTTGTCATATAGGTGATGTGCTGCATCCACGAGTCTTTAGCGGCTCCATGCCAGTGCTTAGCCTCGGCAGGGATGGCCACGACCACACCCGGGCGCAGGACGACAGGTTCCTTGCCTTCCTCAACATACCATCCGCAGCCAGCCACACAGATGAGCACCTGCACCGACTTGTGGTGGATGTGCCAGTTGTTGCGGCAACGGGGCTCGAAGGTGACGTTCACGGGACCTCCATTCTTGGCATCGAGGGGAGCCAGATAACTATTGCCT